>CAYXSU010000012.1:0-5624 GCA_964467805.1 uncultured Microbacteriaceae bacterium | reverse complement strand
GGCAGAGCGCCCACAGCGAGTTTTACTTCGTGGAAGCGCTCGGCCCAGACCTTCGGGAAATCGACTTCCTCAGAGCACTGCGTGACTTTGGGCGCAGGCAAAGAAGGTACGGGCACTAGTCCGCCACCAAAAGTTAACCTGCGATGGGAGTTTTGTGGCGTGTCATTAAGGGCCGGGATTGTGGTGCGCGCGTAAGTTTTTCCCAACGGTTCGAACCCTCAAACGGCTAAGGATCCTCAGTGGAAAAATCCGCAACTCCGGCAAGCACCAAGTCAACAAGCAAGAACAAGAAAACGGGGGAGCGGACGTTCGTACTCGACACGTCAGTCCTACTGAGCGACCCGAAGGCCATGTTCCGCTTTGCGGAACATGCGGTCATTTTGCCGGTGGTCGTCATCTCAGAGCTTGAGAAGAAGCGCCATGACCCGGAGATTGGGTTCTTCGCCAGAGAGGCTCTGCGGAACCTCGATGAGTTGCGCGCCGAGCACGAGCGTCTAGATTTTCCGATTGCCGTGGGCAAGGGCGGATCCCTTCGCGTTGAACTCAACCACTCCAACCAAACTGTCCTGCCAAGCGGGCTGCAACTGGGCGACAACGACTCCAGAATTCTGGCTGTGGCACTCAACCTGGCCAACGAGGGTATGGCTGTCACGGTCGTCTCGAAAGACCTCCCCATGCGCGTGAAGGCGGCATCGATTGGTCTGGCCGCTGAGGAGTATCGCGCTGAGCTTGCCCCTGATTCCGGCTATACCGGAATCGCCGAGGTGGCGATCAGTGCTGAAGAGATGGCGAGCCTCTATGACGACGAGGTCATCTCCTCGAAAGCTGTTGCTGGCATCCCGGTCAACACTTCGCTGGTCATTTCTTCCGAGCGCGGCTCAGCGCTTGGCCGGGTGACAAGCCCCGGGAAAATCAGCGTTGTCCGCGGTGACCGCGACCTGTTCGGTCTGAGCGGGCGCTCAGCCGAACAGCGACTCGCCATTGATGTTCTTCTTGACCCCACCATTGGCATCGTGTCCCTTGGCGGACGGGCTGGAACCGGTAAGTCGGCACTGGCTCTCTGCGCTGGGCTCGAAGCGGTGCTGGAGCGCCAGGTTCACCGGAAGATCATGGTGTTCCGCCCGCTCTACGCGGTTGGCGGCCAAGACCTTGGTTACCTGCCAGGCGATGCGGCGGAGAAGATGAATCCCTGGGCTGAGGCCACCTTTGACACCTTGAGCTCAGTGGTCTCCCACAACGTGGTCGAAGAAGTTATGGCCAGGGGCCTCCTGGAGGTTCTTCCGCTGACCCACATCCGTGGCCGCTCACTCCACGATTCCTTCGTCATCGTGGATGAGGCCCAGTCTCTGGAGCGCAATGTGCTCCTGACGATGCTGAGCCGCATCGGTCAAAACTCGCGCGTGGTCCTCACCCACGATGTTGCACAGCGCGACAACCTGCGGGTGGGGCGTCACGACGGTGTTGCCAGCGTCATCGAAGCTCTCAAGGGTCAGCAGCTCTTCGCTCACCTGACGCTGATGCGCTCAGAGCGCAGCGCGATTGCAGCTCTGGTGACGGACCTACTGGAAGGTAACCAGGTCGCCTAAGGCCTCTAGAGGCCAGGCGACGTCATCTTCAAGACGTCCAGTGCGGCATCGAGAGCTTCGAGGGTGATTTCGCCACGCTCGACGAAACCCATCTCGATGACTGATTCGCGCACGGTCTTCTTGTGCGCGACGGAGTACTTAGCGACCTTGGCCGCTGCTTCATAACCGATCACGCGGTTGAGAGGAGTCACAATCGCAGGAGAGCTTTCAGCCAGGGCCAACGCGTGTTCTTCGTTTGCGGTGAGACCCTCAATGGTCTTGTCAGTCAGCACCCGCATCGAGTTTGCGAGCAGGCGGATGGATTCAAGCACCGAGGTTCCCATGACGGGGATTGCCACGTTGAGTTCAAAGTTTCCTGAGGCTCCAGCCCATGCCACGGTTTGGTCGTTACCGATGACCCTGGCACACACCATTAGGACAGCTTCTGGAACGACGGGATTGACCTTGCCGGGCATGATCGAGCTGCCCGGTTGCAAATCGGGGATGTGAAGCTCTGCGAGGCCTGCGTTCGGGCCTGAGCCCATCCAGCGGATGTCATTACAGATCTTGGTTAGTGAGACAGCGATGATGCGTAGCGCACCTGAGGCCTCGACAAGGCCGTCTCTGGCCCCTTGGGCCTCGAAGTGATCAAGCGCCTCGGTAATCGGCAGTGATGTTGCTTTCGCAAGCTCGGCAATCACTTTGGGAGAGAAGCCAACAGGAGTGTTGATACCGGTCCCGGTCGCAGTTCCGCCCAGTGGCACTTCGGCTACTCGGGGCAGAACAGCCTGCACGCGCTCAATCCCCAGCCTGATTTGGCGAGCATAACCGGCAAATTCTTGCCCGAGGGTGACAGGGGTTGCATCCATCAGGTGGGTGCGGCCGGCCTTGACGGTCTTTGCCCAGAGCTTGGCCTTTGCCTCGAGGGCCGTGGCCAGGTGGTTCAGGCTTGGCACCAAGGTGTTGACCAGGGCTTCCGTCACGGCCACGTGGACGGAGGTGGGGAAGACGTCGTTGGAGGATTGCGAAGCGTTCACGTGGTCGTTGGGGTGAATGTCCAAACCAGATGCGGTGCTAGCGAGAGTCGCCAACACCTCATTCATATTCATGTTCGACGAGGTGCCAGAGCCGGTTTGGTATGTGTCGACGGGGAACTGGTCGTGATGGTTCCCAGCAATGATGGATTCTGCAGCCCCAACGATTGCCTCGGCAACAGAGGCATCAAGAATTTCGAGTTCGGCATTGACCAAGGCGGCCGCCCGCTTGATTTGGGCGAGGGCAACAATCTGTGCCGGTTCGAGTCCGCGACCAGAAATAGGAAAGTTCTCTACAGCGCGCTGAGTCTGCGCCCGATAGAGCGCGTCTTTGGGCACTCGAACCTCACCCATGGTGTCGTGCTCGATGCGGTAGTCGTTTGTGTCGGACTGCGTAGTCATGCCCGGTTCCTCGTCGTTCTGGATCAGTGAGTGGTCAGAAGTTCTGCATCAATGGCGCCGATCACCACGTCGTGGGTGACCCGTCCCTCAGCGAGGGTGTAGTTCGCCCCCACCACAGCCAGCCTACCTTCGGCGATAGCCAGACTAATGAGTTCGCTGGCTGCCAGAAGACTCGAGACCGTGTCGCGCAAGTGCTCTCGCCCGACCTCTGAGACGTCGAGTCCCTCGACGGTCTGAAGGCCGTGAGCGAGCCGCACTCGTTCGACTGCGGGCGCAATCTGGTTAGTGATGTCCTTGATGTGGGGAGGCAACGGGGTGGCATCTGGAACCATCTGATCAATTGCCGCTTGAACAGCACCGCACTGGTCGTGGGAGAGCACCACAATGAGCGCAACGCCGAGTTTCTCGACCGCGTATTCCAATGAGCCAATGACAGACGAGGAAATCACCTGGCCCGCGTTGCGGACAACGAAGAGGTCGCCGAGACCCTTGTCAAAGATGATTTCAGCGGAGAGGCGGGAGTCCGCGCAGCCAAAGAGAGCGATTTCTGGATATTGGGCGCCGGCGATTTCGCTCCGGCGCTCCACGTCCTGCCGGGGATGTTGTGGCTCTCCCTTGATGAACCGGTCGTTACCGGCAGTCAGCCTCTCCCAGGCTTCGGAGGGTGTCAGGTTGTGGGCACTCACGGATTGCGTCCCTGGGTTAGCTGGTAGGTGATGTCGTTGGCAACCTCGCGAACACCGCGTTCGTCGGTCCCTCCTACAACAAGGGTGAAGGTTTCGCTCTCCAGTATGACGACGTAAGCCTTGTTGCCAGTCGGGTCTTGTTCCCGACGGTCATACTCCTTCCAGACCAGCTCGTTGGGGCGTCCATAACCATAGGTCACCGATCCGGTCGATTCAGAGCGCACAGTGCGCTCGGCGAGCCAGAGCGCATCGGCATCAAAGCCTTGGTCGACAAACACATAGCTGCGTTCGGGTCCCAGGAGACCAATTGACCACGTTGCGGTCGATCCTGGCTCAGCGGTGACCTCTGCCCGGTTTGCACTCCACAGGTCAGAGAGCATCGGCACAATCGGTTCGCCTGGCAACTGGTCTCTAGCCTCTGCTGCAACCTCAACCCAGTCGACTTCGTCGACAAGGTTGGTGTCGGGTCGAACCACGAGGATTACGAGCAGCGCAACAACTCCCAGAGAGGCAAGCAGCGACCACACGAGGTTCCTGGTGTTCTGGCGAGCTTTACGCTCGGCCCTTGCAGCGGCGATTCGTTCGCTTTTTTCCTGGGGGGTTTCTGGCCGACCTAGACCGGCGACCTCGCGGGGGGCTTTTCCAGCCATCGCTTTATGCCTCTCGGTTCTTTTTTGCGGCTTCGAGACGGGCCTTAGCGCCAACCAGCCATTCGTCACATCTGGCAGCAAGAGCTTCGCCGCGTTCCCAGAGCGCAATTGATTCCTCGAGGCTTATCCCGCCTTGTTCGAGGGCAGTGACAACAGAGACAAGCTCGTCTCTGGCCTGCTCATAGGAGAGCTTGGCGATGTCGGTGTTCTTCTCGCTAGTCACGTGACCCAGTCTAGTTTCTAGGGGCGCGCTCAGCGGACTTGAGTCTCGATGGTGCCATCACTAACGGTGACACTGAGCTCATCGCCCGGGGATGCATCCGCAACACGGGTGACCACGCTGCCATCGCGCTTTCTTGCAATGGCATAACCCCGCTGAAGCGTGCTGGTGGGGGAGAGACCTCGCAGGTTTGCGCTCAGCGTGGTCACTTGGGAGGTGGCACGTTCGATTGCTAAGTGGGCGAGATCAACTCCCCTGACCACCAACTGCAGAATCTCTTCCGACTTGATGTCCACGAGCGTGAAGGGGTCCTTCAGGATCGGCCTCGTGCGAAAAGCGCTGAGGCGTTCTGACTCGTACTCGAGCATTGAGGCAATCCTCTGGTCCAGGCGTGAGCGGGCTTCCTGGATGATGCGTCGTTCGTTCTCAACATCGGGCACAACGCGCTTCGCCGCATCGGTGGGCGTCGAGGCGCGAAGGTCAGCCACCTCATCCAGCAGAGGACGATCGGCCTCATGGCCGATTGCGCTAACGAGAGGGGTGTTGAGAGATGCAGCGAGGCGCACGAGGTGCTCATCACTAAAGGGAAGGAGGTTGAGGAAGTCGCCACCGCCTCTAGCGACGATGATGAGGTCGACCTCAGGGTCGGCGTCCAGCGTGGTCATCGCTTGCATGACTTCGGCGACCGCGCGGTCGCCTTGGACCGCGGCATATTCGACGCGGAAGGAGACATCGGGCCAGCGAAGCTTGGCGTTGTGAACGACATCTTTTTCAGCGTCTGAATCTTTTCCCGTCACTAGGCCGATGGTGCCGGGCAAAAAGGGGAGCGGCTTCTTTCTCGACTCATCAAAGAGCCCTTCCGAGGCGAGTTGGGTTTTGAGCTTCTGGAGCTTTTCGAGAATCTCGCCAAGGCCGGTGTGACGCATGTCGAGGACGTTCATACTCAGCGTTCCGCCCTTGACCCACCAGCTCGGCTTGACTCGAGCAATGACTCGATCGCCTTGGGCCACCATCTCTGGAATGTTTTCCTGGGCCCGGCGCCAGACGGTGAACGAGACCGCAGCGTC
>CAYXSU010000011.1:0-12985 GCA_964467805.1 uncultured Microbacteriaceae bacterium | reverse complement strand
TTCTCTACCCCAGGAGCCTGGAGCCCCACTACGAACCAGAAGTCTTTGTCGATGCGTTTGCACACCTTGTTGCCAAGCACCCGAGCGCCAAGGCTGTACTGGTGGAATCCGGTTCGATGGTTGATGTCGTGAAGGGTGATCTCGCAAGCCTGGGACTCGCCGATCACATTGTGTGGCTGCCAGTGCGATCGCCCCAGGAATTCCAGCCGGTCATTGCAATCGCGGATGCTGTTGTGGTGACCACCCGCACCGATGGCACATCGGTCACCGTGATGGATGCGATGCATCACGGTGTCCCGGTGGTCACATCGCTGACCAATGGCAGTGCAGAGTGGATTCTGGGTGGCCTTACGGGATGGACATTCCCGGTCGGGAACTCCGGCGCCCTTGCTGCGGCGTTGGAATCGGTTGCCTCGATGAGCTCCGCCGACAGGGCGCTGATTACCGGCAATGCGCGGCGTTTGGTTGAGGAACGAGCTGGGTGGTCGCACTCAGCCGCAACCCTGGCCGCCGAAATCAAAAAACTTTTCACTTTCTAAACGGCGTTAAGTTAAACCCTCGCCTGAGGGTTCTCCGCTCTAGGACTTGACGAAAGTGAATTACACCGGTGTAATTGGTCAGGCCACAAGTCTGAGGCCGGACGACGGCGGTAGAGGAGCACCTGCGTGAGCGAGTATCGGAACCAAGTACCCGATAACTGGTTCGTTGACCCGGTAAGACTGGGGATTCCTGGGATTAGACGACCAGACGACGAGGAAGGTCAGCTCGCTTGGCAGGCTGATGCGCTCTGCGCCCAGACCGACCCCGAAGCGTTCTTCCCAGAAAAGGGCGGCTCGACCCGCGATGCTAAGAAGATCTGCACCCAGTGCGAGGTCAAGGCAGAGTGCCTTGAGTACGCGCTGGCAAACGATGAGCGGTTTGGCATCTGGGGCGGTCTTTCAGAGCGCGAGCGGCGTCGACTGCGCAGACGCGCCTAGTAGGCCGTCATGCGCGCGAGCGTCGACGCGGTCCTGGTTGTTCGCCGCGGTGGAGAGCACCTAGAGGCAAGCCTTCGTGGTCTTCTCGATCAGACGAGACCAGCCGATCGAATCTGCGTCATTGACCTGTCTGCGGATTCAACGCTTCGGGCCCAGGTTGATTCTGTCCTTGGGTCCACAACGTACGAGTACCTCGTCCTGCCCTTTGGCACCAGCTGGGCTGAGGCAATCCGTGACGCAACGGAAACCCTTTATCCGGGCGGCCTCATTCCCGAGCAGGCGTGGTTGTGGTTGCTGCGCGGCGACACGGTGCCCGGAAATGCCGCACTCGAGCATCTGACCCTCAGTGTTGAGGGGGCGCCCCTCGTTCGGATTGCAGGCCCGAAGCAGCGCGTGGCGGATCGTCCTCTCATGATTCGTGAGATGGGCGAGACGATGACGCGCTTTGGCGAGCGCATCGCAATGGCCGAGCGAGAACTCGACCAAGCACAATACGACCGGCTGAGCGATGTTCTCGCCGTCGGCGAAGCCGGAATGCTCGTTCACGCGCCCACCCTTGAGGCTTTGGAAGGTTTTGACCCAGCGCTCTCACCACTGGATGGAGGGCTCGATCTCTGCGTCCGCGCACGGCTGGCAGGCCACCGCGTGGTGGTGTTGCCGCGCGCCATCGTTGACGTGGGCTCGGGCCCAGCCGACTGGCACACCGGCCGCAGCGTGTCAGAAATCGGGCAGGCCTATTTCTCAAGACGGGCCTGGCTCTACCGCCGATTTGTTTATGCGCCAGCGTGGGCGTTGCTCGCGCTCATTGTGTGGGCTTTGCCCTGGGCGATCGCGCGGAGCCTGTGGCACACAGTGGCAAAACATCCGGAGCGAAGTCTTTCCGAGGTCGTCGCTGCTCTATGGGCGCTTGGCAAGGTTCCTGATGTCCTCCGAGCACGAGCGGTGCTCGGGCGCTCGAAGACGACCTCCTGGGATGTCATTGATTCTCTGCGCATGGGGCCGGCTGATGTTCGGAAGCGGCGGTCGATTGCCGCTGAGTCCCGCCTGGCGGCAAAAGAAGAAAAAGCTCTGCAGGTTCCACGACCGTCGTTTCTTCCAGCTTTCCCGTGGACCATCGCTGCGCTGGCTGTGATTGCTGGGCTGACCCACGGGCGCTGGTGGGGGAGCCCCTTCTTGGTCGGCGGCGGACTTGTTCCCCTACCGGCTTCGCTCGATGAGCTGTGGTCGCAGGCGTGGTGGATTATGCCGACGACCCTGAGCCTCGATGTGGAGGCCATCCCGGCGGATCCTTTCAATTTCGTGCTGGCGGTGCTCGGGTCGCTCACGTGGTGGTCCCCCTCGCTTGCAGTGGTTGCACTGTTCCTGGCAGCAATTCCCATCGCTGGAGCCATTGCGTGGTGGGCGGCCGCTCAGTTCCTCTCGAGGGCCTGGGCCGCCAGTGTCGTAGCAGCGCTGTGGGCGCTAAGCCCGACGCTTCTGATCTCCCTCTCTGAGGGCCGTATCGGGGCGGTCATTGCCCATATCGCTCTGCCGTGGCTGGTTGCCTCCCTGGTGAGCGCTCACGAGTCGTGGCAGCGCGTGGGGCAAGCATCGCTTGCCACCCTTGTCGTTTTGGCCTCAGCGCCAGTGCTGTGGCCGGCCGTTGCCCTTGGGTATGTTGCCGTCGGGCTTGCCAGAGTTTGGTCCCACGGGCCGCGCATGTTCATCGGTGTCCTGCCGCTGGGGCTGGCACCCGCGATTGTGATGGGTTTCCCTCGCTTTAGCGCGTGGTGGCAGAGCGTTGATGGCCGGTGGTGGGAGAGCTGGGGTGTTCTCCTCGCTGATCCTGGCAAGGCCCATCCCTATGAGCCAGCGGCCTGGTGGGAAATGGCGGCCGGGTGGCCGAGCCCTGTTGTTGCGGAGGTCGCAGGATTTGCGATTCCCTCCTGGGCAGTTCTGGTTTTTGCTGCTCCTCTGGTTGTCACCGCGGTTCTCGCTCTTGCCCTCGGAAGACCGCTTGCTGGGGCCACGTTCGCGGGGCTTGTGGTGCTGGGGTTACTGACCGCTAGTGCGTCCACCGCGCTGTTTTCTGGTTACGAAGGGTTCGAGCCGGTGGTGGTCTGGGCGGGTAGTGGCGTCTCGCTGCTCTACTTGGGCCTTGTGTTGGGCGCCGGTGCCACACTCGATCACGTTGACTTCGAGGATTCATTGGGCAACGCGCTCTCCGGAGCTGGCCCTTGGCTAGCTCGTCTTGCAACAATGGCGCTGGCCGCGATGACAGTCATTCAGGTGGTGCCTTTTGTCATGGCCACGTGGACTGGCTCAACCCCGGTTACTCCGAGTGCCACAGGGCGCGCTCTTCCGGCCTTTGTGGCCGCCGAGGCGGCCACAAACCCAGCCATCGGGACGCTCGTCATTACCGAGGTCGATGGGTCCTATCAGGTGGCTGTTGAGCGAGGATCCGGGTCGACCCTAACCTCTGGCTCAAGTCTTCTCAGAGCCCGTGGCACCGAGCTCACTCCGCGCGATGAGGACCTCGCCCGCCTCGTTGGGGCGCTGGTCCGACCGAGTGCGGCCGACCCAGCAGGTCTACTGCAGACCTATGGCATCCGGTTCATACTGCTCGAGGCCCCGGGCGACAGTGAAGCGGCGCTGACACTTGCCCAGCGCCCGGAGCTCGTTGGCGCAAGTTCTGATGACACCAGGCAGTTGTGGCAGGTGCCGGGCGTCAGCGTTGCATCCCCGCCCGCCTCGGCCGCGGGGCAAGGAGCGCCGGCGCTGCTGTGGCTCCTGATTGCCATTGCTGGCATCTTCGCTTTGCCCACCGAGCGACGAGCGAAGGCGAGCTCCAGGGTGCGCGACGATGCGTTGCCTTCTCTCGGAGAGGAGACCTCCGATGACGTCTGATCACACTCCCGCTCACGGACCGCGCAACCTCGCTGCGCGCACAGTGGTTGCCGTCGTGGCCACACTGTCGCTGGCGGTCGCCGTCGCGGTCGCGGCACTCGGGCTACCGAGCGGTCTGGTGCGGGCTTTCCAGGGCGCGAATCCCGGCCTAGCAGCGCTCGAAGTCGTACCCGTGGAGCCTGATCGAGTACTGGTGTGTATGGGGCCGGCTATCGCCTTTAGTGGACAAGATTCCTCCCCCGTGGGTTATGGCGAACCGACCGATGTGGTGGGGGGGTCTGCAGTAGAGACCTCCCGAATCTCGCAAACAGATCTTCAGGACGCGTTCTCGCTGGAGAACGCTGTTGTGGCGACCCCGCCCACAATCCTCACTCAACCCGCCGATGCCGGCCTGCTGGCAGGAGCGAGTTATCAGCAGTTGGACAACCTGAACGTTCGAGGCCTAGCCCTCCAGGAGTGCCAGGAGCCCAGAGCCGAGACGTGGTTGGTCGGTGGTGACACGACCACTGGTCGTCAAGGTGTTGTGAGTCTGTCTAACCCCGGCGGCGTTGCTGCCACGGTGAATGTCGATGTTTGGGGCCAGAGCGGACCCATTACTTCGCCCCTGGGGCAGGGAATCCTGGTTCAACCCGGTGCACAGCGCGTGATCACTCTGGCCGGATTAGCCCCCAACGAGGCACGACCCGTTCTTCGCGTGACGAGTTCTGGCACGGGCATTGTCGCAGCACTGCACACGTCGATTGTTCGAGGTCTCGATGCTGATGGTTTGTCCGTCATTACCGGCCAGGCGCCTCCCAGCGAGGTTCGCGTCATCCCCGGTCTCTACGGGCCCCCTTCAGAAGTTATCGGCCCCATTCGAGGCAAAGAGGGATTCACCGATGTTGGTGGTGCACTTCGAGTGCTCTCGCCCGATGGTCCGGCATCGGTGACCGTCACTGTGATTCGCCCTGGGCAAAGCGACATCACCACGAGGTTAGAGCTTGAGGCTGGTCAGGTCGGTGATCTCTCGCTCGATGAGCTCGGCTCCGGCGATTACGGCCTAGTCCTGCAATCGAGTGCGCCGATCGTCGCGGGTGTCAGAAACAGTGTCGGAACGGATGCGCGAACTGACACCACTTGGGTAGGGAGTTCTTATGCGCTGGAAGGTGACACGGTCATGGCCGTTCCGGCCGTTGGCGAGATTCGTTTGAGCCTTGTCAACCCGGGGGAGACCGATGTCCAGATTTCTCTTGATGGCCGTTCAGCTACTGTCCCTGCTGGCGGGATTCTCGCTCGGCCGCTCGGCGGGGGAACCTTCAGTCTCTCTTCCGACGGTCCGGTTTATGCCGTTGTCTCGTTCCGCGGTGAGGCGGTAATCGGAAACTTGCAGGTTTTGCCAGCACCCAGGGCGCAAGACCCTGTGGTGATGACGATTCGTTAGTGCGGGTGGAACCGCTCGGGCGCTAACTGCCACGGATCAGTTCCCAACAGTTCCGCGACTGCAGAGAAAACAAAGCTCTCGATCAGCACGCGGCGATGCCAGGCGTCGTTTCGGTGGAGGCGGCTCAGGCGCTCTATGGGCACCCGGTAGAGCCAAATGGTGCGCCTGTCACGGAAGATTGTCCAGCGAGGAAGTGAGGCACTTGCGATGCCCACATGAGGCATCGAGTGAACTTCAATGCGCACAGTCGCTAACTCATCGGGCCACTGGGTTTTCAAGTAGTCGAGTGTGGCCCCGACGATGTGCGTGAATTCGTCACCCCGGCGAAGCCGGGGTCCAGCTATGGGCCCGAGCGCCGCGTTTGAGGGAGCCTTGTGTCGATTGACGCGGTGGATGCCCATGTCGCAAGCGTAATGCTCGAAGGGCAGTCGTAGTCTGGTTGGGCTATGCCCTACCGCCCCCCAGTTCCTCGATTGTGCTCAAAAACTTCGTGTTCGAAGGATGCCACCGCGACCCTCACCTACGTTTATGCAGATTCGCAGGCCGTCGTTGGGCCACTCGCAGAGCGTAAAGAGCCGCACAGCTATGACCTCTGCGCCGATCATTCAGAGCGTCTCTCTGCCCCCGTCGGCTGGCACATTGTTCGCTATCGCGCCTATCCCGATGCAATCTAGTGGGCTCTAGGCTGGTGGCATGGCGTCCTCTGTATTGCGTGACATCGTCAAGTCCTATGACGTTCGTGGTTTAGTCGCCACTCAACTGACGCCCGAGGTCGCTGGGGCTCTAGGCGCCGCATTTGTCGACGTGATTGTGGGTGCGGGCGAGGCTCTGGTGCTGGGACACGACATGCGTGACTCTTCACCAGTGTTGGCTGAGGCGTTCATCGAGGGCGCCCTTTCTCGCGGCGCGCACGTCCGAAACATTGGTTTGTGCTCGACTGACATGGTCTATTTCGCATCCGGTTCCTGGGACATGCCAGCAGTCATGTTCACCGCGAGCCACAACCCGGCCAGTTACAACGGGATCAAGTTCTCGAGACGATTGGCGCAGGGCATCAGTATCGACACCGGACTTGCCGATATCCGAGACCGTGCCGAGGTGTTCGAGGCGGGATCGGCTGAGCCCTTCACCGGTCTGGCTGGAACTCTCACTCACCACGACGTGCTCGCCGACTACGCCAGCTATGTGCGCTCTCTTGTTCCGCTCGAGAACTCCAGAGCGTTGCGCGTCGTCGTCGATGCCGCCAATGGCATGGCGGGTCTCAGTGTTCCAGCAGTCCTGGGTGACAGCGCAGGCCTCAAGGCTTTGCCGTTCGACGTGATTCCTCTGTATTTCGAGCTGGATGGCACCTTCCCAAACCATGAAGCTAACCCGCTGGATCCCGCCAACCTTGTCGATCTTCAGGCTGCCGTAATCACACACAAGGCAGACATTGGCTTGGCGTTCGATGGCGACGCAGACCGCTGTTTCGTGATTGACGAGCGCGGGGAACCTGTTAGCCCGAGCGCGGTTGCAGCCCTGGTCGCGAAACGCGAGATTCTCCGGGTGAGAGAAGCTGGCGAGCCCGACCCCATCAAGGTCATTCACAACCTCATTTGCTCGAGGACTGTCAGCGAAGTCATCGCCGAGAACGGCGCGCTTCCTGTGCGTACCCAGGTCGGACACTCGTTCATCAAGGACACCATGCGAGACAGCGGCGCAATCTTTGGCGGTGAGCATTCTGCTCACTACTACTTCCGGGACTTCTGGGGTGCTGATAATGGCATGCTCGCAGCCCTCCATGTACTGGCTGAATTGGGCCTCAGTAATGCACCGCTGTCATCAGTCGTCGCTGAATTCTCCCGTTATCACGAGAGCGGCGAGATCAATTCGGTCGTCTCCGATCAAATTGCGGTGATGGAGCGCGTCCAAGCCCATTTCCCCGGCGCCCAGAGCGATCGCATGGACGGGCTTAGCATCTGGGACGATGACGAAGAGGGATTCTGGTCTGTAAACGTGCGGGCATCCAACACTGAACCGCTCCTGCGCCTGAACGTAGAGGCCTCTACCGAGGCGCGCATGGTTGAAATTCGAGACGCCGTATTGGCCTTGATTCGAAGCTAGGCCAACTCACTCGATATTCCAGGCGGTCGTTCAGGCAAAACCCTGTCAGAATAGAACAATGCTGACAGCCACCCCACTTCAATACCGTGTTGCCGACTTGTCCCTTGCGGAGGCTGGTCGCCACCAACTTCGCCTCGCTGAGCACGAGATGCCAGGCCTGATGGCTCTTCGTGAAGAGTTTGGCCCCCACCAGCCCTTGAAGGGCGCCCGCATCGCGGGGTCACTCCACATGACCGTCCAGACCGCTGTTCTTATCGAGACGTTGGTGGCGCTGGGCGCCGAGGTTCGCTGGGCGAGCTGCAACATTTTCTCCACCCAAGACGAGGCGGCCGCAGCTGTTGTTGTTGGGCACGGAACCCCAGAAAACCCCACGGGAACCCCAGTTTTTGCCTGGAAGGGTGAAACTCTCGAAGAGTACTGGTGGTGCACCGAGCAGATTTTTGACTGGAGTGCGAATGGCGCCTCCGGTCCCAACATGATCCTTGACGATGGTGGCGACGCCACCATGCTCGTCCACAAGGGCGTCGAGTATGAAAAGACCGGCGTTGTGCCCCAGCCGACCGATGAGGATTCGGCCGAGTGGAAGGTCGTTCTCGAGGTGCTGCGCCGCAGCGTTCAGGAAACGCCAAACCGCTTCACTCAGATTGCCCCACAGATTATGGGTGTCACCGAGGAGACCACCACCGGTGTTCACCGCCTCTACGAGTTCTTCAAAGAGGGCAAGCTTCTCTTCCCGGCCATCAACGTGAACGACTCGGTCACCAAGTCGAAGTTTGACAACAAGTACGGCGTCCGCCACTCGCTGATTGACGGTTTGAACCGTGCGACCGACACCTTCATGAGCGGGAAGGTTGCCTTCGTTTGCGGTTATGGAGATGTCGGCAAGGGCTCTTGCGAATCGCTTCGCGGCCAGGGTGCTCGCGTGATTGTGTCGGAGATCGACCCCATCTTGGCCCTCCAGGCTGCAATGGATGGTTACCAGGTCGCCAAGCTGGAGAGCGTCATCGACAAGGTTGACATCCTCATCACGGCCACCGGAAACGTGGACGTTGTGACGGTCGACCACCTGATGGCTCTGAAGCACCAAGCGATTGTTGCCAACGTTGGCCACTTCGATAACGAAATCGACATGGCGGGCCTTGAAAGCCTTGCTGGCGCCACCCGCGTTGAAATCAAGCCTCAGGTCCACGAATGGCAGCTGCCAAACGGCCGGAGCATTTTGATGCTGAGCGAAGGCCGCTTGATGAACCTGGGTAACGCCACTGGCCACCCCAGCTTCGTTATGAGCAACTCGTTCACTAACCAGGTCTTGGCACAGATTGAAATCTTCACGAACGCCTCCGCGTATCCGCTGGGTGTTCATATGTTGCCCAAGCACCTGGACGAGAAGGTGGCCCGCCTGCACCTGTCGGCCCTGGGAATTGAGCTCACAGAGCTCAGTGACAAGCAAGCCGCCTACATCGGTGTGCCAAAGGCAGGGCCCTACAAGGTCGAGCACTACCGCTACTAGGCCCCAGCTGCTCTCGGCTAGGCTTAGGCACCATCGAGAAACCTTTCGATGCCGTTAGGCAGTGGGGGTGACAATGTCCGGTCGCATTTTGGTCGTCGATGACGATGTTGCGCTTGCTGAAATGATCAGCATTGTCCTGCGCGGTGAGGGCTACACGCCCGTCCAAGCTTTTGATGGCGCGCAGGCGCTCGCAGCAATTGAGGCCTCGCTACCGGATCTGGTACTCCTCGATGTGATGCTCCCGGGCCTTGATGGCATCGAGGTCTGCAGCCGCATCCGGGAAACCAGTGGAGTTCCCATCATCATGCTGACCGCCAAAGGTGACACCACGGATGTCGTTCGCGGGCTGGAAAGTGGCGCTGATGACTATGTCGTCAAGCCCTTCAACCCGAAAGAGCTGGTGGCTCGCATCAAGACCCGTCTGCGACCCTCCACTGGAGGTTCGCAGAGCGTCATCAGTGTTGGCGATGTCACCATCGATGTCCCCGCACACGAAGTGCGGCGCGGAACGAGTGTCATCAGCTTGACCCCGCTGGAGTTCGATTTGTTGCTGGCCTTGGCCCTGAAGCCCCAGCAGGTCTTCACCCGTGAAATGTTGCTCGAGCAGGTGTGGGGGTACCACTACAAGGCAGATACAAGGCTTGTGAACGTTCACGTTCAGCGCTTGCGCGCGAAGGTTGAGCTGGACCCGGATAACCCGGTCATTGTTCAAACAGTTCGTGGCATTGGGTATCGCGCTGGTGGCACACCAGCGCCTGCTGACTCGGGTTCATGATCGCATCGGCCTGGCAGGCCTTCCTGCGCTTGCTGGGGGCCCCCTTTCGTCTGTGGCGCAGTTCACTGCTCACGAGGACCGTGGCAATTACGGTGACCCTGTCGGGGCTGGCAGTGACCGTGATTGGCGGCTATATGTCACTCACCATTGCCGACAGCCTGTTCTCCGGCCGCGTGAACCAAATCTTGAGCGAAACAGCCCGTGCCACGAGCACAGCGCAAGCACTTTTTGACAACTCGGTCACCGCTGCGGGCGCGATTGACGTGGAAACCGCTAACACTGCAGCCCAGACTGCGATCCGCTCAGCCCAGTCGAGCCCTGGAGGCAGTGGTTTTGCCATTCTTCGCACACCCGGGCAGATAACGCCCCAAACAATGACCTCCACCTCCACTGCGGGACTCGACATTTCGGTTGTCTCGGCACCGTTGCGCTCGGCCGTCGTGACGGATCCGGAGCGTATCCATTACCAATCGGTCAGCTTGACGGTGGAGGGGGTTGAGCGCCCCGGCATCGTCACGGCGTCGTCGTTTCAGGTGCCAAGCGCTGGCCAGTATGAGCTCTACCTGATCTATGACCTCTCCGACGTTCAGGCCACCTTGACCCTCATCCAGCAGGTGCTGGTGGGGGGTTCGTTGGCTTTGGTTGTGACAATTGGTGTTGTCACGTTCTTCGTGGTCCGTCTGGCAATCGGCCCTGTGCGCCAGGCGGCAAAGACCGCCGAGCGCCTGGCGGAGGGCTTCCTGGAAGAGCGCATCACAGAACAGGGTGAAGACGTCATCGCCGTCCTTGCCCGTTCCTTCAACAAGATGGCCGATAGCATGCAGCGCCAAATTGTGCGCTTGGCCAACCTCTCGAAGGTGCAGCAGCGGTTCGTCTCTGACGTGTCGCACGAGCTCCGCACCCCGCTAACGACAATCCGGCTGGCTGGGGACGTGCTGTATGGCCAGAAGGATTCCTTCAGCAAAGAAAACGCTAGAACGGTCGAACTGCTCATCACCCAGATCGAGCGCTTCGAGAGCATGCTGACAGACCTGCTGGAGATGAGCCGCTATGACGCAGGCGCCGTTGCGCTCGAGGTGGACGAGGTCAACATTGTTCCCCTCGTCGAAGACTGCCTTGACCAGTTGGGTCCGTTGGCCGAGCAAAAGGGATCTGATCTCGTCCTTGAAGTGCGCGGTGGGTACGGCGAGTGTGAGGTTGACCAGCGTCGCCTTCGTCGTATCGTGTTGAACTTTGTGGGCAATGCGATTGACCACGGTGAGGGCAATCCGATTGTCACCTTCATCGATTCCAACGAGGAGGCAGTCTCCATCGCAGTCCGGGACTGGGGCGTGGGAATGGAACCAGACCAGGTGGACCGCGTATTCGACCGCTTCTGGCGCGCCGACCCGTCGCGCCAGCGCACCACAGGTGGAACTGGGCTTGGCCTTGCTATCGCTACGGAGGATGCGGCAGCGCATGGCGGGCGCATCGATGTGTGGAGCAGACCCGGCGAGGGCACGTGTTTCCGTCTGACTATTCCACGCAGCCCGCTCGCGCCGTGGTTCGTCTCCCCGTTGCCGCTCCCTCCCGAGGTATCCCCAGCGTCTGGTGAAATTGTGGTCGACTCCACCGAGGAGGCCCTCCGATGAGGAGAATGCTGATCGCTCTTCTGGCTGGGATGATGATGGTGACTTCGTGCACATCGATTCCTAGCTCCGGCGATGTCCAATCCGCTGAGATTGACACCGGGCTCAGTAATGCGGATGTTGATTTCTTGCCGCCCGGCCCGTCTGCAGGCGCGACACCCGCTGAGATTGTTCAGGGATTCATTGCTGCAGGCACCGCTGCTCAAGAGAACTACCGCGTTGCCCGCAGCTACTTGGCAGAAAGCCTGCTCGATGTCTGGAATCCCAACCTTTCGGTGGCGATTCGCGCGGGGGAGCCCGTGGTGACTGCGACGTCGGAGACCGCGATTCTCTACACAGTTCCGGTCATCGCCAATGTTGATGAGTTTGGGCGCTACTCCAGTGCAGCCTCGTCGACGGATCAGCGGTTGGAGTTCGAACTTGTCCAAGAATCCGGCGAATGGCGAATCAGCGGTGCGCCGGATGGAATCGTGTTGAGCGAACCTGCTTTCCGTGAGGCGTTTTCCAGCTACCGGCTCTATTACTTCTCGGCGGGATATCGAGACCTCGTCGCTGACGTTCGGTGGTTTGCTAGCCGAGGCGAGGTGTCGACGAAGATCGTCCGATCACTGCTCGAGGAGCCCTCCTTCTGGCTTAACCAGGGTGCAACGGTGTCGGCATTTCCAGAGGGCAGCCAACTCGCCCTCACACCTATCCCTGTGACGGACGGCGTGGCCCAGGTGGACTTGACCACGTCGGTGTTGAGCGCGAACGAGGTCACCCGGGCACGCATGCTTCTGCAGCTGAGCGCCAGCTTGTCTCAGGTGCAGGGTATTTCTTCAGCCCGGCTGTCGGTGAACCAAGTCGAGTTGGTCATTCCGCCTCTTGACGATGAGGGCCCCTCTCTCGCTAGCGGCCGTGATGGGCGCATTGCGGTGCTCTTGGATCGTCGGTTTGGATATGTTCAGGCCGGGCGAATTGAGCAACTCGAGGGCTTGTCATCCGAGGTTGCACGATTGATTCCTCGCAGTGTTTTCTATTCGGCGGCGTTCGACCAGGTTGCGGCAACACGGTTCGATGGCCTCTGGTTAGTGCGCGAGGGCGAATCGGCGGCACTTATTGACCAGCGCACTAATCTCATCAGGCCAATTATCGACAGTTGTGGCTATATCTGGTCGTCGACGTCGGTTTCTTCCCCCGATATGACGAACATCATTTCCCAGAACGGCGAGGTAACGCCGCTATTGATGGAACTGGGCGACGAAGCCCAGTTAGTCTCTTTCGAACTCGCTCGGGACAACACCAGGCTTCTGCTCCTGGTGCAGACAGCAACTGGTGTCCGCGTGCTGCTGACAGCGGTCGAACGGGACGTCGATTGCTTGCCCCAGTCTCTCGGCGATTTCGTGGAGCTTGGACCTCTCACGGGTAGCGCGGTCGACGGAGCGTGGGTCGATGATTCGAGTGTCGCCGTGGTCGTCAAGGATGCGCAGTCCGGTACGGGCGAGGTCGTTGTTTTTGACACTAATGGTCGTTCGACCTCGCTCGGTCGACCAACGAGGCCCGCCACGCTGGTGGGAACCATCGGTGGGGTTCCAGGCCTTCGTCTCCTCTCGGATGACGGACTCATCTACCAGCCTCGCGGTAACGGCTGGCAGGGCACTGGCGAGCGAGCCAGTGTGTTGGCCACACAGCGCTAGCTGTCCACAA
>CAYXSU010000010.1:15988-19007 GCA_964467805.1 uncultured Microbacteriaceae bacterium | reverse complement strand
CCCTCGCAGAAGTCGTTTTGCACATCAACAATGAGTAACCCGCGCACCAGAAGCCTTCCTAGCCTGTGTACTAGAAGTCTGCCAGGTTAGACCCGCACCCATACACAGCGGTTACCAGGCTCTCGAGTGCAACTCTGGTCTCATCCCCCACTATTCCCTGGGAGAAGAAGGCAAAAGCGAGTGGCTCATCATCCTCACCCGTCACAAATCCAGCCAAGGAGCGCACGCCGGTGATGCTTCCTGTCTTGGCCTGAACCCGTTCGTGGGCAATGGCGTTGTCGCCTGCAAAACGGTCATCGAGCGATCCATCAACACCTGCAACGGGCAAAGAATCACGAAGCACCGCAAGCGGTCCGTCACCGCGCGCGACTTCAGAGAGCAACATCGCAATATAGGAGGGGCTGACCTGGTTCAGGGGACTGAGACCGGAGCCATCCTGAACGATCAAGCCCTCTGTGGGGAGTCCAAGGCCGGCGATGACAGAAGGAATCACGGTAGCCAGGCTCGCGGCGGTACCACCAGCTCCCTGCGCCAGCGAGACATGACGGGCCAACATTTCAGCCAGCGTGTTGTCGCTTTCTTTCATCATGTAGCGCACGAGCTCAGACACTGGGGGTGACTCGACGGATGCAAGAACGGCAGCCTCGACTGGCGCGTCCCCCGTGGTCACTTTCACATAGCGCCCAGCGTTGCCCGCTGCGCGGAGAGCCTTGACGAACTCATCGCCCGCACGGCGAACAGGATCGCTGCCTCGTCGACTCAGTTCCACCTGAGGGTTGTCGCGGTCGCCATCGACTTGGAGGGCGGTGACCCTGGAGACAAATCCATTCGATGCCGCATCTCTCGACCACGACGCGTCGAATGCGTCGTCGGTCGGCCACAATGACGCATCGACCACAACCTCGGTAATGGTGACCTTCTCGCCCTCAGGCAGACCGGCCTGGGCCGCTGCGATCGTCTTTTCTGCCAAATCCTGCAGGGTGGCAGCGCCTGCGTACACGCTGGGGTTGCCCGTTGCCAAGCGGCTGAGGGTTGAGTCGCCACCACCGACCAGCACAACACGGGCTGGGTCATCAGTGGTCACGACAGACGTGGCAAAACGGGTCTCTGCACCCAAGACAGTCAGTGCCGCCGCACCGGTCACGATCTTCATGACGCTCGCCGGTGGAACCAGATCGTCGGACGCTCTGGCAAACAACACATCCCCAGTAAAGGGATCGACCACGACCCCGGAGAATTCAGCCAAGTCTTCGTTTAGCGCAGCGTCAGCGACCGAACACGTCCTGATTCGGAGAGGTACGGGCATTGTGGCTGGCTTAGCACGACCAACATCAATGACCTGAACCTCAGATTCTGGGGCTAAGGACCCCTCATCCAGCCCACCCTCGGGAATCGCAGCGCCGAGCGCAAACGAACCACCAGCACCCAAGGCCGTTACGAGAAGGGCGGCGAGGGCAATGAGCCAACGGCGTGCTGCCATCGGCAGAGCAGGCAGAGGGCGCATGCGTCCAAAGATATCGACAAGCAACGGCTCTCCGAGGTGACCGTGGGAGAGTCGTCAAAAAGTTTCCGCCCACAGGACCCAGAGTCGCCAGAGTATGGTGGAGGACATGCGAGCGTTTCTTTTCAGCAGTTCGATGCTGAGTGCCGTGGCCGCTGGAATCGGGCTTCTGCGCCAAACAATCCGGAGGCCGTTCAGCTGGCAGCTCGGTCTTTTGTGGGCGAGCTGGGTGATTTCACTCGTACTCGCTATCGCGAGCGTGCGCGAACGCTCGCGCTCCTAGACAACCCCACGGGGCCGGCTGCGGGACTTGAACCCGCAACCTTCCGATTACAAGTCGGATGCGCTACCAATTGCGCCAAGCCGGCACGCTAGTGGTTACCCACCAAGCAACGACAACACTACCGCGGGTAGTGAACTATCCGCTGGTCTCCAAGGAGGCGACGAAGCTCGCCAGGTCGCCGTGGATCTCAGGCTGGTATTCCTTACCGTTGACCAACACGGTGGGGGTCCCCATCACCAGAGGAATCTCGGAGTTGCGAACCGGCAGAGGGCCCGTGCTCATCGCGCGCGCCGTGGCGGAGGACACCCAGTTCGCAAAGGTTTCATCCTTGACGCACGACTCAATCAGCTCGAGGTTCGATGCTCCAGCAAAGCCGGCCAGTTCGACCATCTCGTCGTCGGTGAGCTCATACTTGGCAGGCGGCACGGGCTGGCTTGCTAGCAAAAGCTCGCTGTAGTCAAAGAAGTTGTTGGGGGAGTGCTCAGCAACACAGGCAACGCTGTTGGCGGCCCTGGTTGCATAGCGAGTGCCGGCCGTCTGAGCGTCACGGAAGGCCAGCGGGTGGTACTCAACCGTTGCCGTTCCGTTCTCAAGCCAGGTGCGGAAGAGCGGGCCGTACATGGACTCGAACTGAGCGCAAGCTGGGCACGAGTAATCGATAAAGATATTGATCGCAGGAATGCCCTCAGGGTTCTCGGCGGAGGGCGTTGGCTCCTCCTCAGCGGCGAGCGCCGGGGTCGACACGGCAACAAATCCCTCGCCAATCTTGATGCCATCACTTTGCATGTTCAGCGGGCCAGGACCTGGGGGACGAAGCGAGGAAATGATGAAGACGGTCACGACAGCGATGATGGCGAGGACACCCACAGCGAGCGAGCTCTGGATGAGGACCTTGTTGCGCTTCGCTTTCTTCGACTGTGCCTCACGAAGGGTGCGAGCCTTGTCTCTGGCTTCCTGGCGCTTTTGATTTTTGGTCGGACGCGATTCAGAATTCATCGAAACTCTCTTTTCAGCGACATCGTCTGTCTCGGGCTTCTAGCCCAGACTGGCAAAAATTTCCTTGGCGGGAGCCAAGAGGTGCCAAGGGGCAATACTAACCCCGAAAGCTGGGGCATAGCTAACTCGAAAAAAATGGAGCTCCATAACCTGGCATACTGACAATTGGTTCACAGTGATGATGTGAACCATCCATTCACAACGGATCGTCCGGCACGTACCTGCCGGTGAAGGAGAAA
>CAYXSU010000010.1:12432-15888 GCA_964467805.1 uncultured Microbacteriaceae bacterium | reverse complement strand
GCGCTGAAGATTGCCGGGGTCAACAAGGACGAGCGCATCGCCCGAGTAGTTGAAGCAGCCAAGCTTCTTGACCTTGAGCCCTACCTCGACCGCAAGCCAAAAGCGCTCTCCGGTGGTCAGCGCCAGCGAGTCGCCATGGGCCGCGCGATTGTTCGCGAGCCCCAGGTGTTCTTGATGGATGAGCCACTGTCGAACCTGGATGCGAAGCTTCGCGTTCAGACCCGCACGCAGATTGCCTCGCTTCAGCGTCGACTCGGCGTGACCACTGTGTACGTGACCCACGACCAAACCGAAGCGCTCACCATGGGTGATCGCATCGCGGTATTGAAAGATGGCGTCCTCCAGCAGGTTGGAACCCCACGGGATCTTTACGAAGCCCCCGCGAACTCATTTGTTGCTGGGTTCATTGGCTCCCCGGCGATGAACCTCTTTGACGCCGACATTGTTGAGGGTGGCGTTCAGTTTGGTACCGCAACTGTCAAGGTTGATCGCAACACTCTCTCGGGCGCCACGGGTAAGCGCGTGACTGTGGGGATTCGCCCCGAGGACTTGACGGTCTCAAAGACCGGCGAGGGTCTGCAGACCACCGTCGAGCTAGTCGAGGAGCTCGGAGCCGATGGTTACCTCTATGGCAGCACCCAGGTGAACGGCCAGAACATCGACGTCGTCGTGCGAGTCGATGGCAGAAACCACCCGGTCGCAGGAGACAAAGTCTCCCTGTTGCCCATCGAGCACCACATGCACGTGTTTGACACGGCAACCGGAGTGCGCCTCACAAAGGAAGCCATCTCCGCTGGTTCCTAAAACTGTGGTTCGTGTGGGGAGGACAGCTTCCTCCCCACACAACACAACGAAGGCAGGGTCATGAGCGGATCGCTCTCGATTACCGCGTCTGTGGCGAGTCCTGAACTACTCGAGTTGCCGTGGGACTTACCTCTAGAACAGTGGCCCGACAAAACGGTCGCTGCTCTGCCCAAGGGTATTTCCCGACACATCGTGCGCTTTATCTATATGGGGGCGCACATTGTTGCAATCAAGGAGACCACCGAAGCGCTGGCGGTTCGCGAATACAAGATGCTCAAGAAGCTCGCAAAGCGCGGGGTTCCCTGCGTCAAGCCGGTGGCCATCGTCTCGGGGCGCACCGATCGCCACGGTGCTCCCCTCCCGACAGCGCTGGTCACTAGGCATCTTCGTTTCTCGCTTCCGTATAGGGCGCTCTATTCGCAAACTCTCCGCCCCGACACCGCGACGAGGCTCGCTGATGCTCTAGCCGTCTTGTTGGTGCGCCTTCACATCGTTGGATTTTTCTGGGGAGATGTGTCTCTCTCCAACACTCTGTTCCGGCGGGACGCTGGGGCCTTCGCCGCCTACCTTGTTGATGCCGAGACCGGGGAAATGATGCCGGGGAGCCTGTCGGATGGGCAGAGGGAAAATGACCTCGAAATTGCCAGAGTAAATGTCGCAGGCGAACTTCTCGACCTCCAAGCCGGCGGTCGTCTCGATGAGGACATCGACCCCGTCGTTGTCGCGCAGTCGATTATTGACTCCTATCGGCTGCTCTGGAAGGAATTGACCGGCTGGGAAAGCTTTGACCAGTCCGAGCGATGGCGCATCTCAGAGCGCGTCCACCGCCTCAACGAACTAGGGTTCGACATCGAAAACCTCACGATTTCGAGCAATGAAGCCGGAACCAAACTCCAGATTCAACCGAAAGTCGTCGACGCGGGACACCACACTAGACGCCTGTTGCGTCTTACCGGCATTGATGCCGGCGAGAACCAAGCGAGGCGACTGCTCAACGACCTCGACTCTTACCGCGCGTTCCACTACCCGCAAGACGACGTCGACGAGGTAATGGTTGCCCACGAGTGGCTCAGCGAGGTTTATGACCCAGTCATTCGCTCCATCCCCAAGGAATACCGGGGAAAACTTGAACCGGCAGAAATCTTCCACCAGTGGTTAGAGCACCGCGCCGCGCGGTCGCAGAAGGAGGACCGCGACATCACGCGCGAAGAAAGCGTCGCGTCCTACATCGACGAAGTGCTGCAACACCGGAGAGACGAGGCGATGGTCACTGGTCCGCCAACTGAGGCGATCACAATGCCTAACCCGACCATTGAGCTCAACTGGCGGGATCGGATCTAGAGTGTCTTGCCGGCGAGGAAGCGCCCTCTCGTAATCTCATAGAGAACAACGCTGGCAGCAATGCCAGCGTTCAACGACTCAGCATTAGAACTAATGGGAATCGTGACAATCGCGTCGCAGGTCTCGGTGATCAGCCTCGAGAGGCCTTTCCCCTCGCTTCCCACCACCAAGACAACCGGCGCCTTGCCAAAATCCATGCCGGGTGTCGGGATATCCCCGCCACCATCAAGGCCGACCACCATGTATCCGCGCTCTTGAAAGGCCTTGAGTGTCTGGGTCAAATTCGCGGCCATTGCTACTGGGGTGCGAGCAATCGCACCAGCGGATGTTTTCCACGCCGCAGCGTTCACACCGACGGAGCGACGCTTCGGAACAATCACACCGGCGCCACCAAACGCAGCAACCGAGCGAACAATCGCGCCAAGGTTCCTAGGGTCAGTCACCCCATCAAGAGCAACAAAAATCGGCGTGGCGGTGTGTCTCTCGGCTTTATCCGCTAACTCCATTGGGTGCACGTAGTTGTAGGGCGGAACGCTGAGTGCGATGCCCTGATGCACCGTGTCGGGACCAGTCATCCGGTCTAGCTCGGGCCTGGGAATCTCGAGGAGAGGCAACCCGCGTTTGTTGGCCAGCGCCAGAGTTTCGCGAACGCGGTCATCCATATCGATTTTGGTCGCCACGTGCAGGCTCACTGCCGGAATCTTCGCGCGCATAGCTTCTAGAACAGAGTTACGACCAGTCACGAGCTCGGTGTCGGCACTGAGTGGTCTGACCGTGCGCCTGACCGGCGCCGGACTAGCAGAGGCCCCGTGCCTCGCTTTGGCGCTTGCCAAGCGCTCTTTGGCGGCCTTGCGTTTGCCGGCTGGGTGCCATGATCGATCTTCGGCCTTGGGCGTGGGCCCTTTGCCTTCCAAGGCTTGGCGGCCATGGCCGCCGGTGCCCACGGTCGGGGTCTTCTTTGTCTTTCGCGCTGCGGGGTGACCTTTCTTAGCCACGAATACTCCAGGTGCTACCCGAGGCGCCATCGTTCACGTCAATACCCGCGCGGTCCAAGACATCGCGCAAGGCATCGGAGAGCTCAAAGTTCTTCTCCGCTTTTGCATGCCAGCGCAATTCAATGACTGATTCCACTAGTGATGCCAATGCCCCATCGCCTCTCGATGACCCTCGCGCCCACTCGGGATCAAGCGGGTCAATACCTAAGACTCTCACCATTGCGCGGACCTCGCTCGCCGAGGACGCCGCTAGTGCGCGGTCGCCCGAGTCCAGAGCGTTGTTCCCAGCCCTCACGGTCTCATGAACAACGGCAAG
>CAYXSU010000010.1:0-12332 GCA_964467805.1 uncultured Microbacteriaceae bacterium | reverse complement strand
AGAAGGTCCGTGGCATACACGCTGTTACCGAGTGATTTAGACATCTTCTGCCCGCCCACCACGACGAGGGCGTTGTGCACCCAGTGCCTGGCATAACCGTGTCCAGCAGCAGCGGACTGTGCTAACTCGTTTTCGTGGTGGGGGAAGCGAAGATCAACCCCGCCACCATGAATGTCGAATTCGCCACCGAGATATCGCATCGACATGGCTGAGCATTCGATGTGCCAGCCGGGTCTGCCTGCGCCCCACGGTGCAGGCCACGAGGCGGTGGCTGGCTCGCCCGTCTTGTGACCCTTCCACAGAGCGAAGTCCTCGGGATTACGTTTTGAACCAGGAGCATCATTGCCGCCTCGAAGGTTCTCGACACTTTGGTGGGTGAGCTCTCCATAGCGAGGCCAGCGGGCGACATCGAAATAGACATCGCCAGACCCATCGTCTGTGGCATAAGCGTGCCCGGTGGCAATCAGCTGACCGATGAGCTCGACCATGGCGGGGATGTCTCCGGTCGCCCGTGGCTCACGGGTGGGCGGAAGGATGCGCAACGCACTGGTTGCGTCGTGGAACTCTCGTTCCACTCTTTCGGCGAGCGCCCACCACGCTTCTCCGGTTTCCCCTGACTTTTCCAGGATCTTGTCGTCAATATCGGTCACGTTTCTCACGAGTGTGACCTGCAGACCGCGGTAGGTAAACCAGCGCGACCACAAGTCATAGACCAGAGCACTTCTCAGGTGACCAACGTGTGGTGCCGACTGAACAGTCGGGCCGCACACATACAGCGAAACGTGGCCTGGCAGGAGTGGGACAAAGTCCACCACGTCCTGGCGTTTCGAGTCATAGAGTCTGATGGCCACCGCTTCATGGTAGCGAGAGAGTGCCCCCTAGCCCGGTCGGCCTGCCGAGGAGGAAGCGAGCCTAAATGGCGACCAGGACGGCCGTTGCCAAGGCTGCAGCGCCCTCGCCACGACCAGTAAAGCCAAGGCCATCGCTCGTGGTTGCACTGAGCGCTACAGGGCAGCCCACCAGTTCACTCAAAAGGGTCTGCGCTTCGAGCCGGCGTGGCCCAATCTTGGGTTTCTGTGCGATGACCTGCACCCCCACGGAACTGACCATGTAACCAGCGTCTCGGACCAGGTTCAGTGCGTGCAGAAGGAACACCCGACTGTTTGCGCCTTCAAACTCTGGGCGATCGGCGCCAAAGTGGGTGCCAAGATCGCCCAAGCCAGCCGCCTGCAGAATCGCATCGACGATTGCGTGGATGACAACGTCTCCATCGCTGTGGCCAGCAAGTCCGTCTTCCCCAGGCCAGACCAGGCCAGCTAACGTGAGCGGAACGCCTGGGTCGAACTGGTGGACATCCACCGCGGTTCCCACTCGGTGGCCGCCAGCACCGCCCAACACGGATGCCGCACGCTGCAAATCAGCCGGATACGTGATCTTGAAACTCATGGCATCGCCGTCCACGGCGACAACGTCGTGTCCGGCTGCCCGCAAAACCGCTGCATCGTCCGTGAAATCGCCCTCAATCGCGTCATAGGCCGCAATCAGCGCCGCTGCCTGAAACCCCTGCGGTGTCTGGACGGCACCGAGGACAGAGCGGTCCACAGCATCACCCGTAGTCATCGACGGCCGGTCAACACTAATGAGTGTGTCCACCACCGGAATCTGAGGGACGACGCCCTTCGCACCACCGTTAAGGGCATCCAATACTCGATCAAACACGGAAACCGGGGTCAGAGCTCGAGCAGCATCATGAATCAGCACTGTGGTTGTCCCAGCCGGCAGGGCCGCAAGGCCAGCCCGAACGCTGTCAGTGCGGGTTTCGCCGCCGGTCACGACAGTCACATCACCGTGGTGTGACAACAGCTGACGAGCAGGAGTTTCCCATCCTGGCGGGGCAACGACAACCAAAGAGAATGGTCTGGACCAAGCCTGAACACCCTTGGCGCACTGCTCGAGGAGCGTCGCCCCGGCCAGTGGAACAAAAGCTTTCGGCTGGTTAGAGCCAAGCCGGGTGCCGCTGCCGGCCGCGACAATGACTACCGCAGTGGTCACTGATCGTGGCCTTTGAGTTCGACCTAGGAGGCGAGAACTTCGTCGAGAACCGTCGAAGCCTTCTCTTCATCAGTCTTTTCGGCAAGAGCAAGTTCTGAAATCAGAATCTGGCGTGCCTTGGCGAGCATTCGCTTCTCACCGGCGCTCAAACCGCGATCTTGATCGCGACGCCACAGGTCGCGGACAACCTCAGAGACCTTGATGACATCCCCGGAGGCGAGCTTCTCAAGGTTTGCCTTGTAGCGCCTGGACCAGTTCGTGGGCTCCTCGGTGAATGGTGCACGCAAGACTTCGAACACCTTGTCGAGGCCCTCTTTGCCAATAACGTCGCGAACCCCGACCAAGTCGACGTTCTCGGCGGGAACCTCGATAGTGAGATCACCCTGCTTCACATTGAGCTTGAGGTACATCTTTTTCTCGCCTCGAATGGTGCGAGTCTTGACCTCAGTGATGGTAGCCGCTCCGTGGTGGGGATATACGACTGTTTCGCCAACTTCAAACAGCATGCTTGCCAACCTTTCCCAACTTTCCATTTTAGCACAGTGACATACCCCCGCTAACCCCGGCTTCTGCCCTCCAGACGAGCCCGTTGGCGCCGGTCTAGGCGCCCATTCCAGTAGGCTAGAAGTGTTCACCATCGCAGTGGACACTGAAGGCGGTAAGCCTCACCAGCCATCGGAAGGATGTTTCGTGCGACGCCGTTTCCTTGCGCCACTTGTTCTCGCTACCGCCGTGATTACTGGAACGACGGGGTGCACGTTGTCCGCCGAAATTGCGACGATGCAGGAATATGACCCCTCGGACGGCGTGAGCGCTGACTTCGCTGACCTCGCGCTTCGAAACATCCTCTTGATTAGCAACGACGCTGGTGAAGCCAACCTCGTGATGACGGTGGTGAACACCAGCGGTGAAGACATCACTCTGAATGTTCAATTCGATGACGGCACTGCTCGCGTTACAGAGTCTCTTGAGCTCCCCGCTGTTCCGGAGCGCACACGTGTTGGCGATGACCCCAGCGCGGGCATCCTCATGTCCGGACCCGAACTGGTCGTTGGCGGATTATTCCCCGTCTACTTCGAGTACGGCAGCGTCCCTGGCGAACTCGTGTTTGTCCCGGTACTCGATGGCACACTGCCCGAATACGAGCTCCTGGTTCCTTAGGCTTCGAAGCGATATCCAAGCCCTCGAACCGTGACAATCATTGTCGGTTCCGAAGGGTTGTCTTCGATTTTTGATCTCAAACGCTTGATGTGAACATCAAGGGTCTTGGTGTCCCCGAAGTAGTCGGAACCCCAAACGCGATCGATGATTTGGCCCCTGGTGAGAACTCGGCCGGCGTTAAGCATCAAGAGCTCAAGAAGCTCGAACTCTTTCAAAGGTAGCGAGACCGGTGTGCCCCGCACGACCAACTGGTGTCGATCGCTATCCAGGACGATGCCGTGATACTCCAAGATGCTCTGTGACGCGTGGGGGTCCTCAGCCCGGCGCCGAAGTACAGCCTTGATTCGCGCCAGCAACTCGCGCGAGGAATAGGGCTTTGTGACGTAGTCATCGGCACCGAGTTCCAAACCGACGACGATGTCCACCTCGGAATCTTTCGCCGTCAACATGATGATCGGCACCGACGAGCGCTGGCGCACCTCGCGGCAGACTTCGGTGCCTGGAAGACCTGGCAACATGAGATCTAAGAGCATGAGGTCTGGTGGCGTTGCCTCAACGGCAGTCACTGCCGCCAGGCCGTTATCGACGACCTGCACCTCATAGCCTTCCCTGCGCAGCAGGTAAGACAGTGGCTCACTGAGGGATTTTTCGTCCTCTACGAGGAGGATTCTCGTCATGCGCTGCCTCTCAATGATGTCTCGTCGTCGGCCACACGAAGCATCGGTATCTCATCGGTTGCGAGATATTCGGCCGCTCGCGGAAGTTTCTTGGGCTTCAGCTCCGAAATCGGCCCGGTCTGGCTGAGATGTTCCTTCACCACATCCGCAGGCGCCTCGCGCAAGCGAATGGTGAAGGTTGATCCCTTACCAAGCTGCGACCACACCCGGACGTCGCCCTGATGATTGTTGACGACGTGCTTCACGATGGCAAGACCAAGTCCGGTTCCCCCGGTTTCGCGGGACCGGGCTGGGTCGCTTCGGTAGAAGCGCTCAAAGATTCTCTCCAGGTCGTTGTTGGCAATACCTTGACCCTGATCGGTGACGGAAATCTCGACGATTCCGTTTTTGACCACTGCCCCAACCCCAACGCGAGAGGGTCCACGAGAGTAAGTAATCGCATTGCGCACCAGATTGTGCACCGCTGTCACCAACGACGTCCCATCACCCAACACGTAAGCGCCCGTGCTGGCTGAGACCGCCACGGTGATGCCTGACTTCTTCGACAGAACAGAGTTGGAGGCAATGGCCTGCTCGACGACCGAGTCAATCGCAACAACATCGGGGTCCTGAATGGTGCCCACAGACTGAAGCCGGGTCAACTCGATGATGTCGTTGGTCATCTCGGCAAGCCTGTGACCCTCGCGCTCAAGAGTTTCAGCGAAGGCGCGAACCTGTTCTGGGTCGTCCGCTGAATACTGGAGCGCTTCTGCCAGCAAGGACACGGCCCCAATGGGTGTCTTCAACTCATGGGAAATGTTGGCAACAAAGTCACGACGAACAGCATCCAGGCGATACATCTCAGAGCGGTCATCGGCGACCACCAACATCAGCCGAAGCCCAAGTGGCGCAACTCTCACCAGCAAATGAACGGGGGGTGCGTCGCGCCCCGCTCCTGGAAGTTCGAATTCTCGCGAGGCGGGCTCACCTTCGACTCTGGCTTCTTTCACCAGGTCGAGGATTGGCTGGTACACAATGTCGCGGTTGTCGACGATGCCCAGAGCAACGGCAGACTTTGACGCCCTTAGGACTCTGTTGTCAGCATCGAGGACCACGCCCGTAGCGCCGATTACCTCAAGGGCGGTGTCGACGCCATCGGGCACCGGAGGCTCGAGTACCTGCTCGGCGCGCCGATGCCAACCGGCCCCAGCCCATACCAAAGCTGCGACCCCAAGCCCCGCAGCGATGCCAAGAAGTAGCATCCACGCGGGTGACCATAAGGGCTCCATGCCCCAAGCCTACGGTGCGCGCTCCGACCAAAGAAGCTCCTCCGGCGCTAAACTCGGCCGAAAGAAGCGAGTGTTAAGCGAAATCTCACTGTTTGTTAACCCAACTGCGAGAAGTTGTGACCACCCGAATACCGCTCGATTGAGGAGCACCATGCGCGAGCTTTTCCAGCAAGAACTCCACGAGGTTCAAGACCGCCTTGTTGAGATAGCAGAACTAGTCGTCGATGCCATTACCGACGCTGTTGACGCCTTCAACAAATCAGACGTAACCCTGGCCGAATCTGTCATCGTTCGCGATAACAAGATCGACGACGCCGTCGTCGCCCTTGACGAGCTGGCTATCGCCATCATGGCCCGGCAAGCGCCCGTCGCGAAGGACCTGCGCATCGTTGTCAGCGCGCTGCGCATCAGCGCATCGCTCGAGCGCATGGGGGACATGGCAGAGCACCTCGCTCAACTTGCCCGCTACCGGTTTCCTGAGAAGGTTGTCCCCAAAACCATCCGCCCCATCTTCAAAGAGATGGGCTCGCTCGACATCGAGCTCGCGAAGATGCTTGTCGTTCTTCTGAAAACCGAGGATGTTGCCGTCGCTGAGAAGATCCGCGATGAAGACGACAAAGTGGATGCTCTCCACCTCTCGGTGTTCGAGACGGTCCTTAGCGACTCATGGTCGCAGGGCACGGAGACAACCGTCGATGCCACTCTCGCATCTCGTTACCTCGAGCGCTTTGCCGACCACGCTGTGTCGATTGCCAAGAAGATGATGTATCTCGCCACCGGTGAGTGGAACCCACCCAAGCACTAACGCTTCTTGGCTCCCTGTTTAGCCACAGCAGCGGCTCCCGCAGCGGCGGCAGCTGGGTCGAGGTACTCGCCGGGCTTCGTCGGCTTCATGTTCTTGTCCAGGTGATAGACGAGTGGAATTCCGGTCGGAATATTCAACTCGGCGATGTCCTCGTCACTAATTCCCTCGAGATGCTTCACCAGCCCGCGGAGGCTGTTGCCGTGTGCAACCACGAGCGTGACTCTGCCAACGGCAACATCGGAGGCAATGTCTGACTTCCAGTAGGGCAACATGCGGTCAATCACAAGCTTCAACGACTCGGTCTTTGGCACAAAAGCTTCAATGTCCGCGTATCGGGGGTCACCCTGTTGCGCGTAGGTGTCTTTGGGGTCAATCGGGGGCGGGGGGACATCGAAGCTCCGCCGCCACAGGTGGAACTGCTCCTCGCCGTATTCAGCAAGGGTCGCCGCCTTGTCCTTGCCTTGTAGAGCGCCATAGTGGCGCTCGTTCAGTCGCCACGAGCGCTTGACGGGAATCCAGAGGCGATCCGCAGCGTCCAGGGCGCCATTGGCGGTCTGAATCGCACGAGAGAGCAACGAGGTGTGAACGACATCGGGAAGCAGTTTGTGCTCGACCAGTAGCTCCCCGGCTCGCTTTGCCTCTTTGTGTCCCTGATCGGTCAGGCGAACATCCACCCAACCGGTGAACAGGTTCTTGTTGTTCCACTCGGATTGACCGTGGCGAAGAAGAATGAGGGTATGAGCCATGGCTCAAGCCTACCGATTAGCCACGGCTACCCAACCGAGGCAACCGAGGCACGGCTCTCGTCGCACCCGCATCGACCGGCACCAAGACTTCTTGACTTGCAGGGATGCGAGTGGTGCCAGTGAGAACCTCAAGCTCAACATCTGTGTTCACAGAGCGCTTCACCATGGCCAAAGCGATAGGGCCTAGCTCGTAGTGCCACGCCGCTCGGGTAATGAATCCGATGTCCCGCTCCCCCACCATGACCCGATCTCCGGTCACGGGAATCAATGACTCGGACCCATCGAGGTGAAGAAGAACGAGACGCCTGGGTGGGTGACCGAGGTTATGGACTTTCGCTACCGTCTCTTGCCCTCGGTAACAACCCTTGTTCAGGTGCACGGCAGTCCTCAACCAGTCACACTCGTGCGGCAAGGTCTTCTCATCGACCTCATGGAGCGATGGTCGCCCAGCGGCAATCTCAACGCCGGTCAGGGCGAGGGTTCCAGCCTTGCTCGTACCGTGAAGGCTCGGCGCCTCGGCCTTCGAATACACGTGGTATGCCATGGTGAAATCGGCGCCCGGGTGAGGTTCGGATGCGTAACCGATCGAGCCCTCACCCACTGTCGGCCACGGATCAACAAATCGAACACGAGGCGCTTCGTCGCCAAAAATCTGATTACTCGCCGCTGCGATAAACCAAGCACCAGGCTCATGCATGAGCGTGACCTGCATACGAAACTTCATCGATTCAAGCCAGGCACAGAGCGCTGCTCCTCGGCCGGGCGCGGTCAAGAGCCAGGAACACTCGCCATCGTCCTGAATCAGGAACGCGTACTCGATGTGACCGTGGGGATCGAGGATCAGGCTTTCCTTCGTCACACCCGGCGCGAGATCCACGACGAGCTGAGTAATCAAGCTGTTCAGCCACACCAACCGATCGGGGCCTAAGACCTGAACAATCTCGCGGTCGGAGACGTCGACGTATGAGTCGCCTCTGGCGAGCGCTCTCATCTCGCCGAGAATGTCACCGAAATGCTCACCTGTCATCTGGTGATCACCTCGAGCGTTACGTCAGTGATTAGCGCTGACCCCGGTAGAGGTTCAGCAGAACAATTCCCGACACCCAGGCAATTGCAAGAGCTGCAAGGACGAGAAGTCCGAGAAAAAAGATTTCGATGGCGAGAAGCATGGCTTTAGTCTACGACGGTGAGCACTTGAAACACCACGGCAGCAAGACCGGTTAACAGCGCACTCCCTGTTATCGCTAAGGAAAGCCTCCGAACAAGCCCTTCCGATTGATAGGCAAAAACCTGAAGGATAAACGCCATCAGAAGCGACCCCGCCAGGACGGCAACCATGCTGGCTACCCGGTTGTCTTCACTCACGAGGACACCCACCAAGCCCACACCGATACCGGTCACAACCCAGACGGGGACGACATTAATCAATAGCTTGGCCACACCACCATGCTAGAGCGCGGTTACACTGGAGGCTGGAACCAAGTCGTGCGGGGGTGATGCCACAGTGGCAAGCATTCTTGTGTTGAGCCCCGACGATGCCTCGCAGGTCTTGCCCTCACTGAGCCTCCTCAACCACCGCGTTCGCACTATCCCCGCTGAGCCGGCGGCTCTTGTGAACGCACCTCACTCCGATGTGGTGATGGTGGACGCTAGAGGTGACCTGGTTCAAGCCAAGGCTCTCTGTCGCATTTTGACCACCACCGGTATTTCCGCAGCCCTCATTGTTGTGGTCACGGAGGCCGCCATGCCAGCGCTGAACTCCGAGTGGGGCTTCGACGACATCGTGCTCACCTCCGCCGGCCCCGGGGAAGTGGACGCCCGAGTTCGCCTGGTTACCACGAAGAGCCAACCAGGGCCTGAGGACCAAATGATTTCGGCCTCTGGCGTCACCATTGACGAGGTGAGCTATCAGGCGAAGGTCAATGGCAAAGCCCTTGACCTCACCTACAAGGAGTTTGAGCTCCTGCGATTCCTCGCAGGGCACCCACAACGGGTATTTACGCGAGAGCAGCTGCTCAGTGAAGTCTGGGGATATGACTACTTCGGTGGCACAAGAACCGTCGACGTCCACGTGAGGCGCCTGCGGGCCAAACTGGGTGACATGGAGTCGCTCATTGGCACAGTGCGCAACGTTGGCTACCGCTTCACGGTTGCTGAGGCCTCAGACGAGGTCAAGGAAAAGGAGCAATCAGCCTCCGATGCAACCTCATCCACTTCTGGCTCGTAACCTCCTGTTCACCTTTTTCCTAGTGCCCGGGCGCCCCGGGGTGACACAATGACTGGCGTGAACGAGTTGCGTCCGGGTTATGACGTCTCCACCGGTGTGGGTGGTGACTTTGCCGACGATTTCGACGAGGGAGAGGCTCCACCGAGCGACGACCTACCGGCTGAGCGCTTCCTCGATCGGGAAATCAGCTGGTTGGCCTTTAATCAGCGAGTTCTTGAGCTTGCTGAAGACCCGACGATTCCGTTGCTCGAGCGCGTCAACTTTTTGGCTATCTTTGCCAGCAATCTCGACGAATTCTTTATGGTCCGTGTTGCCGGCCTCAAGCGGCGCATAGTCACCGGCATCGCTTTACCAACCAACACAGGGCGGTCCCCGCAAGCGGTGCTGGATGACATTTTTGCTACCGCTGAAGCGCTCCAACAGCGGCACGCCACAGCGTTCCGGGAACTCGTGAAGCCGGCCCTTGACGAGGAGAACATCCACATTGAGACCTGGGCTGATCTTGCCGAGAGTGACCGGGAAGGACTAGACGAGTTCTTTACCGAGCAAATCTTCCCGGTACTGATGCCACTCGCTGTCGACCCAGCACACCCTTTTCCCTACATTTCAGGCCTTTCCTTGAACCTGTCGGTGCGAATCAGAAATCCCAAGACCGACAGCGTGGATTTTGCCAGGCTCAAAGTGCCGCCCATTCTGGCTCGTTTTGTTCCGCTGCCAGACGATGGATCCGGTCGCCTGCGATTCATCGCAATCGAAGACCTTATTTCCCAGCACGTGAGTGAGCTGTTCCCGGGCATGGAGGTGCTCGAGCACCACGAGTTCCGCGTCACCCGCAACGAGGACGTAGAAGTCGATGAAGACGAATCGGAGAATCTCATTCAGGCGCTCGAGCGGGAGCTACTCCGCAGACGATTCGGGCCTCCGATTCGTCTGGAAATCACCGATGACATGGATCCGGTAACCCTCGAGCTACTAATCACCGAACTTGGCATCACCAGCCACGAGGTCTTTAGGCTTCCAGCTCCCCTAGGCCTTACAGGTTTGTTCGACATCGCCGGACTCGACCGGCCAGACCTCAAGTACGCGCCACACCTGCCAGTGACTGCAACACAGTTATTGCCTTCAGAGCCCACCGAGGAACCGGACATATTCCGCTCCATCCGGGCTGGTGACGTCCTCGTTCATCACCCCTATGAATCTTTTGCCACCAGCGTGCAGGCATTTTTGGAGCAGGCAGCTGTCGACCCTCAGGTGCTCGCCATCAAACAGACTCTGTATCGCACGAGCGGTGACAGCCCCATCATCGAAGCCCTGATTCGCGCCGCTGAATCAGGGAAGTCGGTGTTGGCGCTGGTAGAAATCAAAGCTCGTTTTGATGAGCAGGCCAACATCTCCTGGGCGAGAAAACTCGAGAAGGCCGGCGTCCATGTCGTCTATGGCCTCGTCGGTCTCAAGACCCACTGCAAGCTGGCCCTGGTAATTCGCCAGGAAGATGACGGAACGCTTGGGCACTATTCCCACGTGGGAACAGGAAACTACAACCCCAAGACCAGCCGGATTTACGAAGATTACGGGTATTTCAGCGCCGACAAGCAGGTCGGTAAAGAACTCACCAGGCTGTTTAATGAACTCTCTGGATATGCGATTGAAAAGAAATACAAGCGCATGTTGGTCGCCCCCCGCTATCTGCGCGAAGGGCTCCTTCGTCACATCTCCGCGGAAATCAAGAACCATGAGGCCGGCAAGCCGGCGAGGATTCGGCTCAAACTCAACTCACTGGTCGACGAAGTGATTATCGATGCTCTCTATAGAGCGAGTATGGCCGGCGTTCCTGTCGAAATCTGGGTGAGGGGAATTTGTGCGCTCATTCCAGGCAAGACTGGGCTCAGTGAGAACATCACTGTCAAAAGTGTGCTCGGTCGTTACCTCGAGCATTCACGGGTTTTCTGGTTTGACAACGGCGGTGAGCCGACCGTCTATATCGGTAGCGCCGACATGATGCACCGCAATCTAGACCGACGGATTGAGGCGCTCTTGCAGATCACGGACCCCGCACACATCGATCAAATCGACCGCCAGCTCACCCGAGGAATGAGCGACGACGTGCAATCGTGGTCGTTGCAGTCTTCGGGCGAATGGGCTCGACACTCCACGGCAAAGGACGGTAATCCTCTCCTAGATGTCCAGAATGAGACGATGACCGAAATCATGACAAGAAAACGTGGAGCCGCCCCCCGATGAGTCCGTCCCCGGAGACGGTGGTCGCCGGCGGAGCAGTCTGTTGGAAGGTCGTCGATAACGAAGTGCGGGTTCTTCTAGTGCACAGAACCCAGCACAAAGACGTGTCTCTTCCCAAAGGCAAATGCGACCCAGGCGAAACGGTCCCAGAAACAGCCCAGCGTGAAATCCTCGAGGAAACAGGCCTCCACATCACCCTCGGTGCCTATCTGGGTCGGGTCGACTACATGCTTCCCAGCAAGAAGCCCAAGGAGGTCCATTACTGGGCTGCCGAGGTTGACCCGGGCGCGGCGGAACGCTCACCGTTTGAATCCAATGACGAAATCTTTGCCCTCGAGTGGATGCCCATCAAGAAGGCGATGAAGAAGCTCACCTACGAGCATGACGCAGACATTCTCGAGAACTTCGATTCACTCTACGAGAGCGGGCGGGCGAGAACCTTCCCCATAATCTTCTTGCGCCACGCCAAGGCGGTGCCTGCCGAATCGTGGGACGGTCCAGACCACACCAGGCCCCTCCTTCACAGAGGGCTCACCCAGGCACGCATGGTCGCCGGTGGCATTCTCGCGTTTGGGCCACACAAGGTAATCAGCAGCACAGCTGCGCGCTGTATCGCCACGGTCGAACCACTCCTCGAGAAGAGCGAGCTCGAGCTGAAGACCTCTGCGGGAATCAGCCAGGACGCCTATGAATCCAAGGGCACAAAGCCTTTTGCCGCAGTCGAGAAGCGCGTGTCAAAGCGCCAAGGCGCCATCCTTTGCTCTCACGGCCCCGTCCTTCCCCAGCTGGTCTCAGCCGCCGCAGAAATCGGCCATGGCGGCTCCAGCAAGAGCCTCCAGAAGGCAGCGAGTTTGAACGTTGGCAGCTTCAGTGTGATCCACTTCTCGCTGGAAACACCCACGCCGCAAATCGTTGCGGTCGAAACACACGAACCACCGGCAACACAGTAAAGAGAGCCGAACCGCAGAACGCCTCTCGGCGCGAGGCCGCTCGAAGCGGCTAATGATGGAGCCCGGGGTTACTGCGGTTCGGCAGTAAAATCCTAGCCCGCCGGGCTGGTGGTTCCGTTAGTCCAAGTGGCCAGATCGCGCCATGGAGGCGGCCTGGGAAAGCTCGTCAGCGATTACGCTCCAATTGAGCGATCGACCTGTCAAGTAG
>CAYXSU010000009.1:19737-27530 GCA_964467805.1 uncultured Microbacteriaceae bacterium | reverse complement strand
CGCCGTGGGTGTAACCGAGAAGAGCAACTGCGCGGTCATAAGTCACGGTCGCATCTGGTGAGCCAGCAATCAGTTGGTCGAGGACCGACAGCGTGTCTCTGACGGACCCGCCACCGGCACGAACAACCAGCGGCAAAACCCCCTCCTCAACAGCAACTCCCTCGCTTGAGCACATCTGCTCGACGTAACGAAGGAGTTCGGCTGGTGGGACCAAGCGGAAGGGGTAATGGTGCGTACGGGACCGAATGGTCCCAATCACCTTGTCGGGTTCGGTTGTCGCGAAGATGAACTTCACGTGCCCGGGTGGCTCTTCAACAATCTTGAGAAGCGCATTGAAACCCTGAGGTGTAACCATGTGGGCTTCATCAAGGATGAAGATCTTGAAGCGGTCCCTGGCCGGGGCGAAGACAGCCCGCTCGCGAAGTTCGCGAGCGTCGTCAACGCCGTTATGGCTGGCGGCATCGATTTCAACGACGTCGAGCGAGCCACCCCCATCACGAGATAGCTCAACACAGCTGGCGCAGACACCGCACGGCGTATCGGTGGGGCCCTGCTCGCAGTTCAGACAACGGGCCAGGATTCGCGCAGAGGTAGTCTTACCGCAGCCCCTCGGACCGCTAAAGAGATAGGCGTGATTGACCCTGTCTGTAGTCAACGCATGGCGCAGGGGATCAGTCACCTGAGACTGGCCGATGAGTTCGGCAAAAGTCTCTGGACGATACCGGCGATAAAGAGCATGAACCACACCTGGAGCCTACCGGGCGCCACCGATGACACGAGCGGACTCCGAAGAAAAGAGAAGACTCCTCGCGCACCCACCAGAGCCCAGTTACCCTTGCTACGTTTCCGTCCTAGGGGAGTTAGCCAAGTTAGCGCCACGCGAGGAGCCACCTTGAGTTTATCGTTAGGATGAGGAACGCGCTGGTCGACCTAGGTCTCTCATCGCACCGGAGGATTCGCCTAGTGGCCTATGGCGCACGCTTGGAAAGCGTGTTGGGTGAAAGCCCTCGGGGGTTCGAATCCCCCATCCTCCGCGAACATCCCCTGGGTGTGCATGGCTCATCTTGCTAGCCCGGCAGTAAGTACTACACGCCGTAAGAGACTTCTTGGCCTTCAATGTCCGAAAACGAAGCTCGTTGCCTAGCTGCCCGCGTGCGAGGAACAGCAAAAATCAGACCTCGCCGTTGCAACTTCTTCCAATGCTGGTCTGCGGCAGCAAGCCCCAGCGGCTGACCTTCCTGTATTAGACGTGCGGATTCAAAAAACGATTTCTCCAAGCGCTCCAAAGCAGGGCGTTTGACGACATAGCAAGCGGTCGTTGCAGTGTTGGCAGTGATTGCAAGTAGCGGCGACACAGGGTGGGCCTTAGCAATCAGGTTGAACGCCAAACACAGTACGTCGATGGCAGGATTCGCAAGGAACTCCTCCAAGAGGGCCCGTAATTCCTCAGGACTCACAAGGAATTCGATATCGTCCTCGCAGACCATGACAACAGGTTGATGGTCGTCGACGCTCTCCAGCAGTCGTCCATGGCTCAGTGCGCAACCGAGCGCCCCGTTCTCCTCCTTTACGGCCTCAAATCGAGAAACTCGGACGAGCTCCATCCGCGCAAACTCGACCTCGGTGTCGCGAAGACGGTCGGGGCGAGAGGCAAGGTTGATAAAGCGCACCGGAATGGAGGTGGCGTCGACACCGACAATCGCCCGATTGCCAGGCACCGGACTCAGAGTTCGGCTCCAAAAACGTAGCGGCAACACTGCGCGATCGACGGCCCTCGACATGAGCACACGTGAGCGTCGCAAGTGCTTGAAAACTTCCACTTTGCCCCTCAATTCTGTGCCACAAACGCAGGGCTTACTCCAGCGCTCGAGTACTTCCAAGCTAGACTAGCCACAGTAAACGAGTTGGATCGCCGGGCACGCTAAGGGTCTTGGGAGACTTGCGAGGAGGCTCCAGTGACAGCTCTGCCGGTCACAGTTGCCGTGTTGATTCTGGCCCACGCGAACGCTGCTCAACTTAAGCGGCTAGTGGCTCACCTTGAGGTTGACTTCGATGTCTTCGTCCATCTCGATAGACGCAGCGACATCCGTGTTTCCGATTTCACTTCGTTCACAAGAACAACGGTCATCAAGAAAGTTAGAGCCACATGGGGGGGCCTCGGAATCGTGCGCGCAACGCTAGAGCTGCTAGCGCTCGCCTCGAGTGGGCCCGGTTACGACCGCTATGTACTGATCTCCGGGCAGGACCTCCCGTTGAAAACAAACGCGGAGATATCCGCATTTTTCTCCCAGCACCCGAAAACAGACTTCGTGGACTCCAACCCTTTCACTGACGCAGAAGCATCTCGCCTGACCAGAATCAGTCGCTTCCACTTCTTCCCACGTCGGAGCTTCAGCCAGTTGCTAACGACCTTCGCCACCGACCTAAGCCGGCGGTTGGACGCGCTGCTGTCACTCGCCGGAGTTCGACGCAATATGGAGTATTGCTTCCGCTGGGGTTCCCAGTGGATGGATCTGACCGCAAACACTGTGAACCAGATATTGCGCTTGGTCCGGACCGACAAAGAATTCCTCAAGCGCTTCCGCTTAACATTTTGCCCAGACGAGGTCTTCTTTCAGACAGCCATTGAGAGTTGCGCGCAACCCGGCCTCTCTCTGGAGAACCCACGACGATACATCGACTGGAAAACGGGGCCTGAGCATCCCCGAATTCTCCGCACAGAGGACCTAGCGATGGTTGAGGCTAGTGGCATGCTCTTTGCAAGAAAATGTGACACGTCGGTCGATCCGGATTTTGTGAATCGCCTTTACGCCCGACTAGACCGTAAGAGCTAATCCCCCTGTCCGAAGAGTTATCTTCCCTGTTCCCGAATCGACCAAGCCTCTTCGCTGCTTCCCGTTACGCTGATGGGGTGACTGTTGGACCGTTAAGGACGCTTGTCCGCAAGGCGCTAGCCACCCAGAACCTGCTAGCTAGGCGCGCTCGGGGAGCGCGCCTAGAAGCACGCTGGAAAGCGAGAGCTCAGACGTCCCCCGTCGCCACGACACCAGTAGTTGACCCGGATGAGGTTTTTGCACGACTGGACATCGTCGTCATCAATCTCGACTCTCGACCAGACCGTCTCGAGGAGTTCACCGACGAAATGAGTCGCCTGGGAATTCGCTCGTGGAGACGGCTCACCGCAGTGGACGGGCGCAAAGAGTTCCCTGATTTAGACCCTTTTTATTCGGGCTCCATCGGGTGTTCGCTCTCCCACGTGAAGGCTTTCGAGCAAGCGGGGTGGGACGATGCCGAGGCTCTACTTATCTGCGAAGACGACGTCGAGTTCTTGGTCGACAAAGCTACAGTCGCCGTGGCGATTCAGGAATTCCTGGATAATCCGAACATTGACGTGTTGGCTCTCTATGGCCGAGCTCGCGGCGGATCACACCGCATCTCGGACAACCTTCGGATTGTGGTCGGTCTTGTTGGAACAGTCTGTTACGTAGTCAAGCCTCATATGACAAAGGTCATCGGAGACTTGTTCACCGAAGGTGTCTCCGACCTCCAACGAGGCAACCGGAAGGGCAAAAGCGACGTCCTGTGGAACCGGCTGCAGGCGAAGAAGTACTTTTTCGCCTCGCCCGTGGGCTCCTACACACGAAACAGGGAAGGCTTCTCCGACATCGAAGGTCGGCTGTTAGGGCCACGGTAGGGAAACGACCGCGACAAAAAGGTTTCATCCCCGACATCGGGCGACTGCGGTGATCGGCCGATTAGCCCCGACCGACTGGGACGAATCGCAACTCGCTCACAATCGGAATCGCAGGTTCCCTCCTTTCTGCGAAAACAGGGTCCATCATCGAGAGCTACAAAGCGGAATCTGCGGCTTCACGGCCGATTCCTATCCAATCCGGTGGAACTAGATCTCGGTTCTCGTAAAGGTTGTCACCCCAAGGCCTGGGAAAGACAACCCGGCGACCCTCGGTATCCCCTAACCACGCCGACCACCAGCTGAAAGTGCTGTTAGCGATGACGAGATGGTCTGCGAGCGACATCAGCAACATCGTCTCCACTGGCTTGGCATTCGGACCACCCGCGATGAAGGACACCCCCGGAAACTTTGCCCAAATTGGCATCGAACGAGCGAGCTCGGGTTCATCAGAAAAGACCATGATCCGTTGCCCAACGCCGAGGTCCGCGAGCAGCTCAAGGGCCCGCTCGTAGTAAATCTCTTCCACCAGCATCCCCGGCCAGTTCTTGTAGTCACCGAGGCGCACATGGACCCCGACCCAGCTGTCCATTGAGGTTAGTCGTCTCCTATTTTCCTCATACCAAGGGGAGGGACTGCGCACGTCGCGAAGCTCGCTCCGCAACTGATGAGCCACAGTTTCTAGATATTTCCAAGACTGGAAATATCCTCTGAGTCGGCTGCCGTCCGGAAGCTCTAGGAACCGCCGGTCAAAACCTTGGTGGGTTTCGAAGTGAAAGTTGCGATAATGCCCAACCTTCTCCCGTCCCACCCGGAACCGGCGGTGAAGATGAAACGCGGGGCCGCTCGGAACTGGGATTTCGGGTCTGGTGGCAACCAAAGAATTCCGGAACGTAGATAGCTCAAACTCGCGTTTGGGGTCATCATTAATCCGGACTAGATCGGCAACCAAAGGCACCGCTAAACGCTTTGAAACAGCAAGGCCCACTCCGTAGACAAAGAGCTGATTTCCAAGCCCTCCCAGCGGTTCAATGACAATCATGGCCCCTCCAGGGAAATTTATCGTGCATAGTCAAGCACGTCCCGGCTCCCCCTCTGCAACGAAAAACAGATTCAACAATTTGGCCGCCCAGGCACCCTGAATAATTGCACCTCCAGCAACGGGCACACCGTCGACATTCGGGTGCCACAACTAGGCTTGTTGCATGAGCACTTTGGCCGACGTCGCGAAACTCGCGAAGGTCTCAAAGTCAACCGCATCGCGTGCACTTTCTGGTCGCGGTTCTGTCTCGATCACGACACGAGCGCGGGTTTCTGCAGCGGCCGAGAAACTCGGCTTTGTGGCCTCGAGCGCAGCGGAGAGCCTCGCCACCGGGCGTTCACGGAATATCGCTGTTGTGACACCGTTTATCAACCGCTGGTTCTATTCCGAAGTGATTGACGGCGTGGAGTCAGCGCTCATTGGAGCCGGATATGACCTGACACTCTATCGTCTGACAGACGATAGAGAACAGCGCACCGCGCTGTTCAAGTATTTCTTGGTCAGAAAGGGCGTTGACGCCGTTATTGCCCTGACCTTGTTCATTAATGATGAAGAGGTTCAGCGACTTAGGGACCTCGGTAAGCCAATCGTGGGAATTGGTGGGCGCATCCCCAACATCGCGACTTTTTCGATCGACGATGTGGCGACAGCGAGGCGGGCGACGGAATACCTCATCAGTCTGGGGCACACGAAACTCATGCACATCGGTGGTGATCAAGAGAAGCAACTCGACTTTGAGGTGCACTCCAATCGCCTCGCTGGATTCCGCCAAGCCTTGAAGGCGGCTGGCCTCTCCCACGAGAACGACTTTCTCGGTGATGACTTTGACCTTTCAGGGGGCTATCGGAGTGCCATGAAGGCGCTGTCGCATCCAGAAAGCAGGCCAACAGGGATTGTTGCTGGATCAGATGAGATCGCGATTGGTGTGATTACCGCAGCCCGGGAACTCGGCATTCGCGTGCCCGAAGATTTATCCGTAATCGGAATTGACGGACATCCGCTGGGGGAAACATTCGGCCTGACCACCATGGACCAACACCCGGCAATCCAGGGAAGCATGGCCGTGTCTCAAGCTTTGGCCCAGCTCGGTGACGAGTGGGACGAGAAGGACGATGCCCACCTCGAGCTCCAGGTGGAGCTGACTGTGCGCTCGAGCACCGCACCGCCCCCAAAATAGAGCCTGCAAATGACTGTGGCGCCCTCCCGAAGGAGAGCGCCACAGTAATCAAGCAGTTGACTACTTGAGGGTGACGGTTGCGCCAGCCTCTTCGAGAGCAGCCTTAGCCTTGTCAGCGGTCTCCTTGTTTGCGCCTTCGAGCACAACACCGGGAGCGCCATCAACGAGTGCCTTTGCCTCACCCAAACCGAGGTTGGTGAGTGCGCGCACCTCCTTGATGACCTGGATCTTCTTGTCACCAGCAGCTTCGAGAACAACGTCATACGAGCTCTTCTCTTCAGCGGCGCCACCGGCGTCGCCTCCACCGGCTGCAGGTGCACCTGCAGCGGCAACGGCCACGGGGGCTGCTGCGGTTACTTCGAAGACCTCTTCGAACTTCTTAACGAACTCGCTGAGCTCAATGAGAGATAGATCCTTGAATCCATCGATGAGCTGGTCAGTTGTGAGCTTGGCCATTTTTTCTCCTTAGTTTTTTCGTGTACTACACCGCTGGTGTTAACCAGCGGACTCCTGCTTCTGGCGAAGGGCGTCGACGGTGCGAACGGCCTGAGCCAATGGGGCGTTGAACATGTATGCAGCGCCGTACAGCGAAGCCTTGAAGGCACCGGCGAGCTTGGCAAGCAGGACCTCTCTGGTTTCGAGGTTGGCAAGCTGCATGACCTCGGCGGGTGAAATGGGGGCGCCATCGAAATAGCCACCCTTGATCACCAACGCGGGGTTTTCCTTGGCAAAGTCACGCAGGCTCTTGGCCACGGTCACGGCGTCGCCGTGAATGAAGGCCAGAGCAGAAGGACCAACGAGGGCGCCATCGAATGCATCGATGCCTGCCTCTTTGGCCGCAATTCTGGTCAGCGTGTTCTTCACCACGGCATAGGTAGCGTCAGCCTGAATGGTGCGACGCAGCTTCTTCAGCTGTGCCACGCTCAGACCGCGATACTCAGTCAGCACAATAGCCGTGGACGTACGGAAGTGATCCGTAAGTTCGGCGATAGTTGCTTCCTTGTTCGCCATGGTGCTCCTTTTGGTTGACGTGTGGTGGTGCCGAAGGAGCGGGAATGAAAAAAGCTCCGGCGCGGGCGCACGGAGCTAAGTCTTTGAAAAAGAACGTAACTTACATACACCTGCGCGGGCCCTCGAGCTGGTAAACCATCTCGATGCTTCGGTGAGGACGAATCTCTTCTTCCCTACGACCAGCGGTCTTCGGCTAGGTAAGCCTACGACACCACAGGCCTAGATGCAAACCTAGGTGCCCTGCGACCCCAGAGGTCTCTCCCTCACGTAATCGGCTTCCGTGGAGTCTCCCACCTGAAAAAAGCGTGTTCCGCGCAGCACAAACCCCTGTTTTTCATAGAACCGGTTTGCTCGGACGTTGTGTTGGTTTACCCCAAGCCACACGGACTCAGCCCCAGAATTCGCAGCTTCGGTAATTGCTACGTCCATGAGCGCTTCGGCCACACCAGTGCCGTGGTGTGACTCGCGGACGTAGATTTTCGATAACTCCACAGTCGGACGCACCACGACCGCGGACTGAATATCAGGGTCGGTGGGTTCACCGTGGACGGCCATGGCGTAACCCACAGGTTGCCCAGCTTCTTCTGCCAACCACAGACGGTGAGCGGGGCTTGCGAGATACCGCTCAAAAGAATTCTCAGACAACGACGTCTCGATAAAGAGCGCGATGTTCGCCTGCGTGGTGCCCGGAGGGCACGCCAGAGCAAAGGTGGCAGCCGCCACAGAGGCCAGGGCAGGAGCATCGGCGGGGGTTGCCCGCCGAATGCTCACCGACACTGAGTTTCCTAGAGCGCAGTCACATCCAAAGGAATGCCAGGACCAAAGGTGGTCGACATAGCTGCCTTCTGGATGTAGCGACCCTTCGAGGAAGA
>CAYXSU010000009.1:2059-19637 GCA_964467805.1 uncultured Microbacteriaceae bacterium | reverse complement strand
ACCTTGCCCATGAGCTCAGGGGTTGAGACAGCTGCATCAAAGTTGGTGTAACCACCGGCGACCTTCTCGATGAGCTCGTCGCCACCGACCTCGTCAGCGCCAGCTGCCAGAGCTGCCTCTGCTGCGGGGCCGGTTGCGAACACGAGAACGCGAGCCACCTTTCCGGTTCCATGAGGCAGGCTGACGGTGCCACGCACCATTTGGTCGGCCTTACGCTGGTCAACACCGAGCTTGATCGCAACCTCAACGGTGGAATCAAACTTGGCGGAGCTGGTCTTCTTGGCAAGTGCTACTGCGTCGCTCGGGGCGTAGAAGTCGCCCTCGGTGATCAGGGCCTTGGCCGCGGTGTATGCCTTAGATTTTGTTGCCATTGTGTATCTCCGATTACTCGAGTTCGCGGTATCTGAGCGTGGCACGCTCTCCCGCTAGAAAAAGGGTGGACGTTAGCCGACAGTGATGCCCATGCTGCGGGCAGTACCTTCGATGATCTTGGCCGCAGCCTCGATATCATTGGCGTTCAAGTCAGATTGCTTCTGCTCTGCGATCTGGCGAACCTGCGCAGGGGTGATGTTGGCGACCTTGTTGGTGTGAGGGACTCCAGAGCCCTTCTTCACGCCAGCTGCCTTCTTGATGAGCTCAGCTGCGGGAGGGGTCTTCAACACAAAGCTGAAGGACCGGTCCTCATAGACGGAGATCTCGACCGGAATCACGTTTCCGCGCTGGTCTTGCGTTGCCTGGTTGTAGGCGTTGCAGAACTCCATGATGTTCACACCGTGCTGACCGAGAGCCGGTCCCACGGGGGGCGCGGGGTTAGCAGCGCCTGCCTGAATTTGGAGCTTGATTAAGCCCACTACTTTCTTTGCCATTGTTTTTCCTTTATTTCTCGAGCATGACCGACTTGGTCATGCGCTCCCGCGCATCCGGCAAATCCGGTGTGCGGTGGTCTGTGTTAGAGCTTGGTGACTTGGTCAAACCCAAGCTCAACCGGGGTTTCTCTCTCGAAGAGCGAGACCAGCACCGTGAGCTTACCGCTTTCGGGTTTGATCTCGTTAATGGTTCCAGGAAGCCCAGCGAAGGACCCTTCCTTGATAGTGATGGTTTCGCCAACCTCGAAGTCGACCTCTGCTGGGAGCATGCGCGAGACGCCGCCGCCCACAGAAATCGCAGCACCCTTGATGGGTGCGACATCGGCAACCGGCACCGTGGACTTGAGCATGGTGAAGGCTTCTTCGAACCGCAAGGGGGTCGGGTTGTGGGCGTTGCCCACAAACCCGGTCACCCCGGGCGTGTGACGAACGGTAGACCAGCTGTCTTCGTTCAAGTCCAAACGCACCAGCACGTAGCTGGGAATGCGAACACGGGTGACGAGCTTGCGCTGACCGTTCTTAATCTCGACGACGTCTTCCATAGGCACCTGGACTTCGAAGATGTAGTCCTCCATGCCAAGGGAGGTGCGACGGTTCTCGATGTTCTGCTTCACACGCTTTTCAAAACCGGCGTAGGAGTGCACGACGTACCACTTGCCAGGCTTGCGACGAAGCTCTGCGCGGAACTCCGCGTAGGGGTCCTCCTCGGCTGCGGTGTCATCAGCGTGGGTGTTGGCCTCGTCATTCGTGGCCTCCGCAGCTGCATCCGCCTCTTCCGGGGAATCAATGTCGAGAGCGTCTTCGACGACAGCGTCAGCCTCCGGGTCGATGGCGTCGTCGAGGGCTTCCAACGCTTCATCGACGTCAACTTCGGAGTCGTCAATGACGTGCATGGCAAGGCTCTCAGCGGCGGCCGACTCAGCCTCTTGTTCCTGCAGGGGCATACCCTCCTGAGCCTCATCCTCTTCAGAGGACTGCTCTGCTGCAGTCGCAAGGTCGATGTCGCGGGCCATATCTTCAGACACTGTGTTCTCTTTCTTCTTCACTAATCTGCGGTCGATTACCCAAAGAGGGCGCGACCGTCACCAAAAATCCATGACACTCCCCAACCGAAGAGGAGGTCCAATACTGAAACAAAGGCCATCATGATGATCACGAACACCAACACCACCAGGGTGTAGTTGACCAGTTCTTTTCTAGTCGGGGTGACCACTTTGCCAAGCTCGTCGATGACCTGGCGCAAGAACAACACAAACCGAGCCCAGCCTCCGCGACGGTTGTCGCGGTCGCGCTTAGCTTTACCGACGAGGTCTTCGCCGGATTCTTCTAGTGCATTGCTCACGGTGTTCCTTCTTGTGTCATAACTTGGGGACTCTCTCCTACCGGAGCGAGTTCGCAGGGCGGACAGGACTCGAACCTGCAACCTGCGGTTTTGGAGACCGCTGCTCTACCAATTGAGCCACCGCCCTACAGCGCAAAATCTGGCGTCAGAGGCCTCGCTGGTGACCATCCTGAAAAGACTTTCCGGGCACAGCAAAGCTTGGCAGATTTCAACCACCGCCCACCAGTGTAGGTGGGCGGTGGTTCTTTAGCAAAGGCGTATACCTGCTACCCACCAGAGCTGTGTACCCTGTGAGCGTGAGTTCGAAGCCAGCCACCATTTCCAAACGCATTGCGTCCATCGCAGAATCCGCAACCCTCAAGGTCGATGCGAAGGCCAAGGCCCTTCAGGCGCAAGGTCGGCCAGTCATTAGTTTCGCCGCTGGCGAGCCCGATTTTGCAACCCCCGCACACGTCGTCGAGGCTGCCCTTGCCGCCGTGAAGGACCCCAAGAACCACCGCTATACGCCAGCAGCGGGCTTGCCCGCTCTGCGCGAAGCAATCGCTGCCAAAACACTGCGCGATAGCGGGTGGGCTGTTGAGCCCAGTCAAGTTGTTGTCACCAACGGTGGAAAACAGGCCGTTTACCAGGCCTGCGCGACCATCCTTGATCCCGGTGATGAGCTGCTCGTCCCGACCCCCTACTGGACCACCTATCCCGAAGCGATTGCGTTAGCCGGCGGGGTACCAGTCGAAGTTTTTGCTGGGGCAGACCAGGACTACAAGGTCACCGTCGACCAACTCGAAGCGGCGAGAACCCCCAAGACCAAAGCGCTGTTGTTTGTCTCACCGTCTAACCCCACCGGTGCAGTGATGAACCTGGAGGAGACGACAGCGATTGGCGAGTGGGCTGCCAAGCACGGGCTCTGGGTGATCGCCGATGAGATTTATCAGAACCTCGTCTACGACGAAGGCGTTGATCACGCAGTGTCCATCATCGAGGCCGTTCCGGCCCTGGCCGATCGCTGCATTTTGGTTAACGGTGTCGCAAAAACGTATGCGATGACCGGTTGGCGCTTGGGCTGGATGGTCGGACCGAAACCAGCGATGAGTGCAGCAGCAAACCTGCAGTCTCACCTTTCCAGCAACGTTTCCAACATTTCCCAGCTTGCCGCCCTCGCAGCCCTGACCGGGGACCAAACAGCCGCAAAGACTATGCGCGAGGCCTTCAACAAGAGACGTCGCGTGATTGTTGATGGCTTGAACGCCATCGAGGGAGTTAACTGCCCCGAACCCATGGGTGCTTTTTACGTGTATCCCGATGTCAGTGGCCTACTTGGCAAAGAGTGGGCCGGGCGCATGGCAAACACCTCATTGGAGCTTGCCGACATCATCTTGGATGAATGCGAAGTCGCCGCAGTGCCTGGCGAGGCCTTTGGCCCGAGCGGCTATCTCCGGTTCAGCTATGCCCTAGGTGATGCGGACCTGGCCGAGGGAATCGCCAGGTTACAGAAGTTCTTCCGGCGCTAAATCTCCAGCCCAACAATGTTGGGCTCAGGGACGAGGTAAATGCCAGTGGCATTACCAACTGTGGTGACGATGTATCGCGCAAGCTCCGCAACGTCTTCCCCAGTGGCAGTTCCCGTGTTGACGATGGCAAGCGCGTGTTTGCTCGAAAGTGCGGCCCCGGAGCCCGGCAACGAAAAGCCCTTGTGAAGGCCCGAGTACTCAATCAGCCAGGCCGCACTGAGCTTCACCATGACATCGTCCTCGGCCATTGGGGGAGGTGCTGGAACATCTGAACCATCGAGTGGAACCACAACGGCCTTGGGCTCTGGTTCCATCAACCACCGAGGGGCTTCTGGCGAAAACGACACTGCAACGCGTTCAGGGACAATCGGGTTCAAAAAGAACGATCCTGAACTGACCGAATCCGGGTCATCCGGCGAGAGAACCATGCCCTTGGATGCGCGAACGCGAAGCACGGTGTCCCGCACGACATCGATGGGGGCTCTGTCCCCTAGTGATAGCCCAAGCGCCGTGGCCAATTGGTCAGAGGCCAAAGGCGAACTTTCTCTGGAGGCATCAACGGCCTCCAGAGAGAAGGTCACACCAAGGACGATTCCACGGAGGTCGCGCGTTTTCAGAGCGCTCGTGCGAAGCCCCAATGCCAGTTCATCGGCCATCACCGTTCGACGGGTCCCGCTGGGGTACTCGAGAAAATCAATGGACACGATCGTTTCTGACACATCGCTGCCGTAGGCGCCGATGTTCTGAATCACGCAGGCACCAACGGTACCGGGGATACCACTGAGGGCTTCGAGGCCCCGAACGCCCTGGGCGATGGTGTGGGCCACAAAGTTGTCCCAGTCTTCACCGGCCTCAGCGTGGATTTCTACCTTTTTGCCGGTCGCCTTCTTGACCGTGACGCCGCGAGTCTTGATGTGCAGAACATCACCGTGGTAGGGCCCATCACCAACCACCAGGTTGGAACCAGACCCCAACGCCATCCAGTCATCGCTGGTGGCCCAGATCTTCTTGGCGCCAGCAACGAGGGCCTTAGTCGTGGTGAAGGGGTGATAGTTCTCAATCACTCCGCCCACGCGCATGGTGGTCAGCTCAGCAAAGCTGGTCACGCCGGTGACACCACCGCAAGCGCTTTACCCAAAACAGTGACCCCGTCACCGATGGTGACGGTGAGTGCCACGGTCACCTGGCCAGCCTCCGGAACATCGCGCTTTGACACGGAGGCAGCCACAGTAACCTCAACGGATCCTTGGCTTGGGACATAAACGGGCTTCGTGAAACGAACCTGGTAACTGCTGATGTGGCCTGCCCCGTCCAACCACTCCGCCAAAGGACCAATCGCAAGTCCCATGGTCAGCATTCCGTGGGCGAGAACACCCTCCAGCCCGACGCCCTTCGCGACATCGTCGCGGTAGTGAATGGGGTTGAAATCCCCGGAAGCCCCCGCGTAGCGGACCAAAGACTCACGATCGAGTGCGAACGTCTTCGTGACGATGTGATCGCCCTCGGCAAGACCGTCCAAACGCTCGCTCACGACTCATCCCCCCGAATCACCAGGGTCGAGGTCGCCGTGACGACGTGTTCCCCATCAAGGGTGGTCACCTCGGTTTCCGAGGTGACCATGGTGTGTCCGCCAAGACTCTGAACCTTGGTGACCCTCAACTGGGCCACGACCTCGTCGCCAGCAACCAACGGACGCGAATACTCGAACTTCTGGTCGCCATGGACAACGCGGGAAAAGTCGATGCCAGCCTCCGGGTGCGAGAGCAGTTGGTGGAGAGTCATGTCTTGGATCACCACGGGGAAGGTGGTGGGGGCAACGACGTCCGAGAATCCTCGAGATTGTGCGACGCCCACGTCGAAGTGCACAGGGTCGCGTGCGAAAACCGCCCTAGCGAATTCACGGACCTTTTCGCGCCCCACCACATAGCTCGCGGTCGGCTCGAAAGCCAAGTCGACCAAGTTGGGGTTGACGCTCATAGAGCCAGTCTATTCCTGGCGCTCTTCGTCGCTTAGAACAGCGTGGCGCCCAGCAGACGGTCAAACATGTCTCTGGCGCGCATCTTCTCAGCCTTGGTCGCCTGCGATCCGGTGGTGGAAGCAAGAGCGCGAACCGCCATCACGGCGTGGTGGGCGCGCAGCATCGTGTTGTCCTCCGCGGAAATCTCCCGATCGTAGCCACTCAAGAACGCAACCTTCAGATTGGGGTCGCTTCGCCAGTAATCCTGCTCTAGCAAGAAGACGTCAACAATCCACGGGTCATATTCACTCTGAGCAAAGTCGATGAGGCGAACATGTCCACCTGGGTCCACAAGCCAGTTCTTGGGGTGATTCACCCGGTGGGTGGGGACCAACACCATGGTTTCTAGATCCATGGCACGGGCAATCAACAACCGGGCTTCGGAGAGAAGATGCGATTCAACAACGCCATCGAGCGCGCCTGCGGCATCCTCGAATCTGGAGGCGCACTGCCTGGCGAACTGATCAGATCGAACGGGTTGACCCGACTCATGAAGACGCCTAATGAGCACACCCGCGCGGTAGTGAATGAGGGGGTCCCAGTCCTGTCCCAAGCTTGTCGCGCGGTCCCCCGGAACTTCGCTCTGGAGCAACATCTGGAAAGCATCATCGTGGTCGATGAGCTTTGGCGCATCAGAGCCCAGCGATGGTGTGTAGGAGGTTAGCGCATCAAGCTCGCGCTGATAATCCGCGACTGCCTGATACCACTTCACAATGGAATGTTCATCGGAGCGCGTCTTGACCCGGAGCACGCGAGCAACGAGGGGTTGGGCAGTGAGGTCTTCGGCAACCTCAACCGGGCCGAGCACACGATTCACACGGTCCAAGACCTCTGCATCGGAGGCCAGACCGTGGCGCCTGGATGGTGCTATCCGCACGGTGTGCCTTTCCTAGGAATGTTTGGCCAATGAAAAACCCCCGCCCACCGTCACTGGTGGTCAGGGGTCTTTACAAGCTCATAGGGCTACTGGCAGCTGTCACACTGCAGCAGATCCATAGGATCCACGGGTACTGCGTAGCCTCCAACGTTGTCCTCGTTCATGGCCGCCTCCTTAACATTCTGTTCCGGTTGAGTGCCGGACCACCACTATATACCGGTAATGACATTCCTGTCATTACCCAATATGTAGTGGTTACGGCGTGTCGATTCGTGACGGTATCAGGAAGCGCAGACACAGCAAAGCGCCCGGCCGGAAGCCCGAGAGGAAAAATGCGGTAGCGGGGGCGGGGCTCGAACCCGCGACCTCACGATTATGAGCCGTGCGCTCTGACCAGCTGAGCTACCCCGCCGCGTTGGGTGATCGCCACCCGGGCCCCGAGTCAGGATTGAACTGACGACCCCTTCCTTACCATGGAAGTGCTCTACCACTGAGCTATCGGGGCAGGCCTGCCTTCGCAGGACCAAGCCCCGAGATTAGCACCTCGCGAGTCCTCCCGGCAAAGTCGTGACTGCGCGTAATCTGTGACCAGAGTAGCAACTGTCCACCGAGAACCAGCCCGCGGGATGGACGAAGAGAGTGCGTCCACCATAGGGTTGGCGTCATCCAACATGAAAGAGTGGTCAGGTGTTTTTTAGAACGTTCGATTCCCTCGACTTTGCTGCGTGCCCGCCGGAGATCCGTGATGCGCTCGAGTTCTTGCGGCCCAAACCCCACCCCTGGAACTTGATTCGTCTCGGTGGGAGCACCGACGGAGCTTACCTTGTACCAAAAGCCCTCGGCGGCATCGCTGCTTGCTTTTCGCCGGGTGTCCGGAACTCTAAAAAGTTCGAGGACGAGCTAGCCCATCAACACGGGATTCGCTCCCATCTTCTCGATTTCAGCAGCGACCTCGAAAAATTCTCCACGCCTCTCATTAAGGGCATGCACACCTTCACAAAAAAGTGGTTGGGCGTGGCTAGTGACGAAACCACTCTCACGCTCGCCCAATGGATTGCGGCAACTGAACCCGACGCGAGCAAGGACCTGATTCTTCAAATCGATATCGAGGGAGCGGAATGGCCGATCCTCGCGGATGTCGATTTCGAGGTTTTGCGACGGTTTCGCATCATCGTCATCGAGCTCCACAAGCTGGACGACATTTTCTCGAACCCTGATCTCTTTGAGGAAAAGGCCGCGGACGCCTTCAAGAAACTGCGTCGAGCATTCACAGTCATCCATGCCCACCCGAACAACTGTTGCGGAAGCTCGCCCAAACTTTTTGGGTCGGGAATGAGAATCCCCAGAACTTTCGAACTGACCATGGTCAGAACGGACTTCCTCGAGACCGCTCTCAAGGCAGGGAGGCCCCACCATCCTGAGTTACCTCACCCCTTGGACATTGGAAGAAACGTCCCCGGCGCGCCCCCAATCTTCTTGGGAAGCGGTTGGCGGTCCGAATCGCCTAGCTGGGCCTCCGTCGGTCGAATTCTGCTGCAAAGCCTTGCGTACGAAATCCTGTGGCGATGGAAGAAGCTCATCCCCGCAAAGCTCTACCGGGCCATAAAGCCAAGCCGGGCAGCCTAGCGACTCGGCTGGCGACTTCGGTTTCTACGAACACCTAGGGCGGTCCGATTGAGCACTACATTCGATATGAGCGCAACCGGTTGCGCTAATCAGATTTCTCGTTAGGGTTGTAGGCATGCTTCCTGCGAAAACACTGGCCAATTCCCCCTCCGACTGGTGGCGTCACGCCGTCATTTACCAGATTTATCCCCGCTCTTTTGCCGATGGAAATGGTGATGGCGTTGGCGATCTCGCAGGCATTATCAGCCGGCTTCCCGCCATTGCCGATCTGGGCGTCGACGCAATTTGGCTGTCACCCTTCTATCGCTCGCCGCAAAAAGACGCCGGTTACGACGTGGCCGATTACTGTGACGTTGACCCCGTCTTCGGAACGCTCGCTGACGCGGAGAAGTTAATTGCCACGGCCCACGACTTGGGCTTGCGCATCATTGTTGACTTGGTTCCCAACCACTCCTCCGACCAGCACAAGTGGTTCCAGGCGGCCCTGGCCGCGGGACCGGGCTCTCCCGAGCGAGCGCGCTATATGTTCCGGGATGGCCTGGGCGAAAACGGCGAGCTTCCTCCCAACAACTGGGAGTCAGTCTTTGGCGGTCCCGCATGGTCGAGGATCACCAACCCCGATGGGACGCCTGGCCAGTGGTATCTCCACATCTTTGATCAGAGCCAGCCCGACTTCAACTGGGAGAACCCGGAGATCTGGAGCCTCTTCGATGGTGTGCTCCGATTCTGGCTGGACCGCGGTGTCGATGGCTTCCGCGTCGATGTCGCACACGGCCTCATCAAGGAAGCAGGCCTCCCCAATCGGGACCTCAGCAACGGGCCGCCCGCGCCTGGGGCGCGCAGCCCATTCTGGGATCAAGACGGTGTCCACGAGGTCTACCGGGCGTGGCGCAAGATTCTCAACGAATACGGCGATGACCGCATGATGTGTGCTGAGGCGTGGGTAATGCCACTATCCAAAATGGCCCACTATGTGCGCTCCGATGAGATGCACCAGGCATTCAACTTTGGTTACCTCTCTGCCACATGGGACCCAGCCGTGCTCCGCGCGGTCATCGACGAGTCCCTTGAAGCGTTTGGTGGGGTTGGCGCCCCAAGTACTTGGGTGCTCTCCAACCACGACGAGGTTCGGCACCGTAGTCGTCTAGCGACCAAGTTCGCCTCTGAAGGCAAGCCCATGGGCATTGGCCCCAAGAGCGAACACAAGCCCGATGAGGAACTGGGCCACTGGCGTGGCCGCGCAGCGACTGCGTTGATGCTGGGCCTGCCAGGGAGCGCGTATCTGTTCCAGGGTGAAGAGCTCGGGCTCCCGGAGGTCATCGATATTCCTGATGACCGCCGGAACGACCCCACGTTCTTCCGCACCAACGGCGAGCGGTACGGGCGAGATGGCTGCCGCGTGCCAATCCCGTGGGAGGCAGGCAAGCCTGCCTTTGGTTTCAACGACTCGGGCGCTAGTTGGCTGCCTCAGCCCGCAGTGTTTGGGGAGCTCGCGAGAGATCAACAAAGTGGTGTTGAGTCCTCCACGTTGGAGCTCTATCGGAAACTGCTGAGCCTGCGCGCGAACCACGGTCTTGGCTCCGGCGATTTCGCGTGGCTACCGGACTTCCCGGCCTCAACGGTGGCATTCCAGAACTCTGGCGTCGCCGTCATTGGCAATGTAGGCCAAGCGCCAATTGCACTGCCAGCAGGCGAAGTCCTCGCGACTTCAGGCCCGCTGGTTGATGGCCAACTACCAGGCGATACAACCGCCTGGGTCAAGCTTGCGCGCTAGAAGGCGTTTTCCTTAAGCCACGCAAAAGGGTCAACGTATTCATCGTTGATGCGAATTTCAAAGTGAAGGTGGGCGCCGGTTGACGTTCCGGTGTTTCCCACAAGGCCTATGAAATCGCCGACTTCTATCTCGTCACCAACTCGGAGCGGGCTGCTGTCACGCTGCATGTGGGCATAGACCGAAAGGATTCGTTGCCCGTTGATGTCGTGCTCGATGTAGACGTACTGGCCATAACCCCCACCAAACTCAGCGGCCGTCACGACACCATCTGCAATAGCAAAAATAGGGGCGCCAAGACCAGGGGTGAAGTCCACGCCCCGGTGGTTACTGGAGCAGTAGCGACAGGGCGCGACACGGTCACCAAACCCGGAGCTAATCGGGACTGCGGTGGGGAACGGCCACCGGATGTTTCCTGTCCCACTGGTCGAATAGGAGAAGTTTCTGCTTCCATACCGGGCGCGCAGCACCTCGGCGTAAGAGGTCACACTCCAGGACTCGCGCTGGACGCCGCCCTCCAAAGAGTCACTAGAGGCGACAGTGAAGGACTGTGAGTTGCTGCCGGCCTCGCCGGGCTCTCCAGCTCCGGCGATCGCCGGAGTGAAGTCACTGGTCGCATAGAACAGATTGACCGGAAGAGAAACACCGATGAACAGCAGTGGGGTGGCGATGACAGTGCCCCAACTCAGAAGCCGGCGTCCCCAACTCGGTTTTGGCTCGCTCTTCTGCGGAGTTGGGAGCGTTTCAGTGACAACAACGGGAGTGGTGGGGGCCGATACTCTCAGCCGCTCTTGATCGCGAAGCTGTCGGCGGGTGAGGGTTTGGGTGGTCGAGTAGTTGTCTTCAGCCACCGACTCACCCCCTTTGCAACCGCTGTGCGGCCACCACACTTTCCTCAGTCAAAAGTAACAGTTTGATTAACTTAGCCGACACCTAGTCCTCGGCCAAACCCCATCCAGGGATCTCCGCTAACAGTATGTCGCCACCCAGCTGAGAGATTCGTGCCTTCAGGGTGTGAACAAGCTCTGGGTGCCCCGCAAAGATTCCATCGTGCCCCGGAGGCCGGTTGGCGATGCCTTCGATGACCCCACCAGCCTCGGTGACGAGCAGTTCACCGGCGGCATGATCCCAGGGCATCAGCGTGCGCTCGAAATACACATCGAGCCGCCCGGCTGCCACATACGCAAGATCCAGAGACGCGGTGCCAGCACGCCTGATGTCCCGCACCTCTGGCAGTAAAGATGCAATGACGCGGGCTTGCTCACGGCGCACGGCTTTGGCGTAGGCAAAGCCCGTGGCCAACAAGGTCTGAGACATCGCCGGCGGAGAGCCAATTTTCAGTCGACGATCGCCAAGGAAAGCGCCCCCGCCCCTAGTCGCGTGAAAGAGCTCGCCTGTGACCGGGTTAAACACAGCACCGGCTTCAACCTGCCAGGTGGCAGGGGTTGGCTCGCCGGTGACCGCTGCAATGCTGACCGCGTAATGCGGGTGGTCGTAGAGAAAGTTGACGGTGCCATCAATCGGGTCAACCACCCACGTAATTCCGGTACTCGAATCCCGAGCCTGCCCCTCTTCTCCTACGAAACCGTCATGCGGCCGTAGCTCGCCTAGGCGTTTGTGCAGTAGCGCCTCTGATTCGCGATCCACTGCGGTCACCACATCAACCGACGATGACTTGGTGTTGGCCACCTCAATATGACCTTGACGGCGCAGCGCCACGAGCTCGCCCGCTTCGCGGGCCAAAGCGATGGCGATGTCGGTCAATTCCTGGGACATATCTGCTCCAACAATCCAAGTGGTGGGAGGCTCCAGGCTACACGCCGGGGCTCGCCTCCACTGGCGCCCTCAATTAGCCGAGGAAGCCCCGAAGAAGAGCGGCCGTACCCTCCAGGTGATCTCGCATGGCCATCTCAGCCAGCTCGGGTTGGCCGCGGAGGATTGCAGAGACAATCTCCTCGTGCTGCGCGGTCGAGTGCTCAATGTTCGGACTCAACAGCGGAATCGCGTCAAGAAGCTCGTTGACTCGCATTCGGGTGGAGGCAACCTCACCGATTAAGCGCCTGGAGCCCGTGATTTGGGCAATCAGCAGGTGAAACCGGGAATCAAGCCTGCGGAAATTCTCCGGCGAGGCAGTTGAACTATCCACGTGAGCTCTCCAGAGAGCATCACGAATGTCGCTGGTGAGCTCGAGAGTCGCCGCAGTTCTTGCTGCTCCGACCTCGAGTACCTCCCTGAAGACCAAAAGGTCCTTGATGTCCTCTGGCCCCATAGCGCTCGGCTGTCCCCGCCACAAGGAGTCTTGGCCCGGGACATCAGTAAGCGTCGCAGAAACAAAAGTCCCGCCATAGCGACCGCGACGAATATCCAGGAAGCCAGCATCAGCCAGGGATGCCGTGGCATCCCTGATGGTGTCCCTCGAGACGTCCAGCATGACGGCCAACTCCCGCTCGGAGGGCAGGCGCTCCCCGGGCTTGACCAACCCCATACGAACGGTTTGGAGCAAACGCTCGACCGTCTGCTCGTAAGTGTTGCCCCCGGGAATCGGAGTCAGGAGCAGAGAGGCACGACCAAGACCGTCGAGGTCGTTGGTCGGCTCCGCCCCTGACACCTTCATCCCTAGATCGGTGTGACGTAGTGGCCAGCAATACCCCCATCAACCAGGAAGGTCGATGCGGTGATGAAGGACGAGTCTTCGGAGGCCAAGAATGCCACAGCGGCGGCAAGCTCTTCAGGCTCGGCAAAGCGGCCGATAGGAATGTGAACGAGTCGACGAGCCGCCCGCTCAGGGTCTTTTGCGAAGAGCTCCTGGAGCAGAGGCGTGTTGACCGGGCCAGGGCAGAGAGCGTTGACTCGAATGCCCTGCCTGGCGTATTGAACGCCAAGTTCACGAGACATCGCCAGCACCCCACCCTTAGAGGCGGTGTACGAGATCTGGCTAGTAGCCGAGCCCATCACTGCAACAAACGACGCGGTGTTGATGATCGAACCTGATCCCTGGGGCACCATGTGGCGAAGGGCTGCCCGGCAGCACAGGTAGACCGACTTGAGGTTCACGTCCTGAACTTTCTGCCAGGCGGGAAGCTCAGTGGTTTCAATCGAGTCGTCATCGGGTGGCGAAATACCGGCGTTGTTGAACGCGATATCGATGCGACCGTAAGTCTTCATCGCAGTGTCAAAAAGGTTGTTGACCTGCGCCTCATCGGCAACATTCACCTTGACGAAGAGCCCGCCAAATTGATCGGCCGCCTTCTTGCCAGAGGTTTCATCCATGTCGCCAATGACAATGGTGGCGCCCTCGGCCGCCATACGGGTGGCGGTGGCGAAGCCAATGCCACTTCCTCCACCGGTGATCACCGCCACCTTGCCAGCAAGGCGCTGGGTGAGGTCGATTGTGGATTTCGGCATAGTTTCTCCTTAGTTAGTCGTTGGGGATAAAGACGTTTTTTTCTTCCGTGAAGTGCAGAGGTGCATCCGGTCCGAGCTCGCGACCGAGACCCGACTGCTTGAAGCCGCCAAACGGTGTCGAATAACGGACCGAGCTGTGTGAATTGACCGACAGGTTGCCGCTCTCAACTCCTCGGGCAACGCGAATCACGCGACCAACATCACGGGTCCAAATCGAGCCCGAAAGCCCATACTCGGTGGAGTTAGCGATCTCGAGCGCGTGAGCCTCGTCCTTGAAGGGGACCACCGCGACAACGGGTCCAAAGATTTCTTCCCGCATGCACCGATCATCAAGAGAGCTCGGCGCCAGCACGGTCGGGGCAAACCAGTTGCCAGGGCCAGTCGGGGCGCTTCCGCGGAAAGCAACCTTGTCCTCTTCGACGAAGGAGGCCACGCTATCGCGGTGAACGCTGGTCACCAGAGGTCCCATCTCGGTCTCGTCCTTCGTCGGGTCCCCCACGCTAAAGGCTGCGACAGACTTCTCAAGCCCTTGCATAAAGCGGTCATAGACCGAGGCCTCCACCAGAATGCGCGAGCGCGCGCAGCAATCCTGACCAGCATTCTCAAACACTGAGGAGGGGGCGGAAGCGGCAGCCCTGTCGACATCCGCGTCGGCAAACACGATGTTGGCGCTCTTTCCTCCAAGCTCGAGGGTGACGCGCTTGATTTGATCAGCAGCGCCGCGCATGATCGTTTTGCCCACCTCCGTGGAGCCGGTGAAGACGACCTTGCGAACGTCCTCATGGGTCACAAACCGGTTACCCACGACCGAGCCCTTGCCGGGAAGGACTTGGAAAACGCCCTCTGGCACGCCGGCTTCGCGGGCGAGTTCTCCCAGACGAATGGTTGTGAGTGGTGTCCACTCAGCGGGCTTCACGATGACTGCGTTACCAGCAGCAAGTGCGGGCGCAAACCCCCAGGAGGCAATGGTCATGGGGAAGTTCCACGGCGTAATGATTCCCACCACCCCGAGTGGTTCGTGGAAGGTAATGTCAATGCCACCGGCGACCGGGATTTGCTTGCCAATAAGGCGCTCCGGCGCGGCGGCGTAGTACTCAAGGACGTTGCGCACGTGGTGTGCTTCCCAGCGAGCCTGCGAGATGGGGTGTCCAGAGTTTCGAACCTCCAGAGCCGCCAAATTCTCAACATCTCCGGCCACTGCGTCAGCGAAGCTTCGAAGAATCTCGGCGCGCTCCGCAGGAGCAAGACCAGCCCAACGGCGCTGGGCCGACTTGGCCTTGGCGATGGCGTCATCGGTCTGCTCGAGCGAGGTGTGCTCGATGGTTTCCATCGCCTCGGCCGTTGCCGGATTGACCAGTTGATAGCTCATCAGTTCTTCTTTCGATACGTAGTGGCAGCAGAAATCAAGGCCTCAAACAGCGTGAGGTCCTCCAGGGTCTTCTCTGGGTGCCACTGAACGGCAACCCCAAAGGGATAGTTCTCAAGCTCAACGGCCTCAATCAACCCATCGGGGCTCCACGCCGAGACGACCATTCCGGAGCCCACCTGATCGATTGCTTGGTGGTGATACATCGCACACGGGCCAACCGAGGTCCGGCCACCATAGAGAGCGTGGAGCGCGGTCCCCTCAACCAGTGAAACGTCCATCATTGTGTACTCGCCACCACCGCGCTGATAGCGGGTGTCACCGATCACATCGGGCACATGTTGAATCAGGGTGCCACCCCGGTGCACGTTGAGCATCTGGGCTCCGCGACAAATACCGAGAATCGGCACACCGGCTGCGATCGCCGCGCCCAGCACCAAATCTTCAGTGTTGTCACGGCGGGTGTCGGAGCGCTCTGTCGTCTCTAGCGGCTCCTGACCATACCGAGCGGGTTCCACATCCCGTCCACCACAGAGCATGACGCCATCAAGACCCGCAACCATGCGTGCGGCGCCCTCGGCGTCTAGTCCCTGGGGTGGCAAGAGCACGATGGTGCCCCCGGCCCGTTCAACACCCTCCAAATAATCGCTCGGAATCATGGCGAACTCGCCAGACCACACACCGGTGGTGCCTGGCTGGCGATACGTGGTGACGCCAATGAGGGGTTTAGAGGCGCTCAAAGCCGCGCATCCTCTCCCACTCGGTCACGACGCTCTCGTAGGCCTTCATTTCGGTTCGGGCGTAGTGGACATAGTGGTCGACGACAGCATCGCCGAGCGCGCTGCGAGCGAGCGTCGAGGTCTCAAAGAGATTCGCGGCCTCACGCATTGTCGTGGCAACCCGAGGCTTGTCAGCAATGTATCCATTGCCCTCGGTGATGTCCTCCAGTGTGAGGCCCTGCTCAATGCCCGAGATACCAGCGGCAATCATGGCCGCTGTGGCGAGGTAGGGGTTCACGTCACCACCGGGAACACGGTTCTCGACTCGCATTCCGGCACCATGACCAACCACACGGAAGGACACCGTGCGGTTGTCCATGCCCCACGCAATAGCGGTGGGCGCGAAGCTGCCCTCCACATAGCGCTTGTAGGAGTTGATCTGGGGCGCATAGAGAAGGGTCAGTTCCTTGGTGTGTGCGATCTGGCCGGCGATGAAGCTCTTGAAGAGCGCCGACATACCGCGGGGGTCTTTCTCATCGGCAAAGACCATCGAGCCATCGAGTCCACGGAAGGACATGTGAATATGGCAACTATTGCCTTCTCGCTCGTTGTACTTAGCCATGAACGTGATGGCTTTGCCGTGTTCGTCGGCAATCATCTTGGCGCCAGCCTTGTAAATCCCGTGGTTGTCACAGGTGCGCAACACCTGGTCATACAAGAAGGCGATCTCTTGCTGGCCTAGGTTGCACTCGCCCTTGACGCCCTCGCAATACATTCCGGCCTGGTCCATCTTGTTCCGAATATCCCGCAGAAGGGGCTCAACCCGGGTGGACGCAAGGAGGTCGTAATCGACGTTGTAGTCGGTGGAGGGCTTTAGGTCGCGATAACCCTTCGCAAAGGCCTCGCGATATGTGTCATCAAAGACGATGAATTCGAGCTCGGTGCCCACAAAGGCCTGGTAGCCCATTGCTTCGAGCCTCGCGATCTGGGCCTTCAAAATGGACCGTGGCGACTGCGCGATTTCTTTATGACTGGTGGACTCGAGGTCTGTGGTGACAATCACCGAGCCCGGCAACCAGGGGGCCATGCGCAGAGTGGTCATGTCGGGGACCATCACCATGTCGCCATAACCGGTGTCCCAGGAGGAGAACTCATAACCCTGAATCGTGTTGTTCTCGACGTCGACAGCCAAGAGGTAGTTGCAACATTCAGCACCGTGGTGCGAGATGTTCTCCAAGAAGTGCCTGGCGGCAACACGTTTTCCGATCAGTCGACCCTGCATGTCGGTGAACGCCATCACGACGGTGTCGATTTCACCCGAGTCATAGAGCCGCTGAAGGTCGCTCTGAGAAATAAAGCCTGTTGTCGTCATCGGAAGGCCGCCTCACAATAGGTAGGTTTTTCAACCTTTAGACAACTGGGCATCAGGGTAAATGTCAAGCACTGGGCACAAAATTGGACCTGTGCCCTGTGCGCGACAACCATTGTCTGGGAAATGCCCGAAAAATTAATTTGTCAATGGTCTAGCAATCTGTCCTTTAACTTCGATACGCTGACCACGCAATTTCCTTTTCACAACGTCGTGGGGAGGGTCTCCGGTCAGCGTAGGCCGGAGGGTCTCCATCGACAGATGGGACACCGAACATGAGTAGTGAAAACACCAAGGTGGCAGGCGTCACCTATACCAAGGTCGACAAGACCTACTTCGACAAACGCCAACTGACTCGCGCCGCTGGCGTCTGGGGCCTCTGGGGTCTCGCCGTCGCTGCGGTCATCTCGGGTGACTTCTCGGGATGGAACTTCGGTCTGGACGTCGGAGGATTCGGAGGGCTCTTCATCGCCTTCCTCATTCTGGTAGTGATGTACTACGGCCTCATCTTCTCCATCGGAGAAATGTCGGCCGCTATGCCACACACCGGTGGCGCTTACTCCTTTGGACGAAGCGCTATGGGTCCATGGGGAGGTTTCATTACCGGCCTCGCTGAGACCATCACCTATGTCGCCACCACCGCTGTTGTGGTGTTCTTCTCCGCTGCCTACGCCCAAAGCGTGCTCGGAGCCCTCACGGGAGCTGAGCTTCC
>CAYXSU010000009.1:0-1959 GCA_964467805.1 uncultured Microbacteriaceae bacterium | reverse complement strand
GGTGTGTGGGCTCGTGGAACCCTGATCCTCACCGGTTTGCTGGTGCTGTTCTTGAACACGGGTGTTGTGGGTGCCGAAGAGATTCGCGTCTCGGGTGAGCCTCTGCTCGATGGCTTCCGCGTCATCCTTCAGAATGACCAGCTGGCCGCAGTTCTGGGCTTGATGGCTCTGATTGGCCTGTTTGCCTCGCTGCAGGGCATCATGTTTGCCTACGGGCGCAACATGTACTCGCTCTCCCGCGCCGGCTACTACCCTCGTGGCCTCTCGGTCACAAACAGCAAGAACACGCCCCTCGTTGCACTGATTGTCGGTGCAGCAATCGGATACGGCGCGCTGGTCCTCATTGACGCTCTCGCAGCTCTCGGTGCCGAAGGCGCCAGTGCTGTGGCAGGCGCAGTGGTGCTCAACATCGCCGTGTGGGGTGCAATGCTCGCCTACGGTATGCAGGCAGCAGCGTTCTTGATCCTCCGGAAGAAGCTCCCCAACCTCAAGCGCCCCTACGTTTCTCCCTGGGGTGTGTTTGGTGGATGGGCAGCTCTCATCATCTCTGGCATCACGTTCATCGGGTTCTTGATTAACCCGGCGTTCTTGCCAGCGATCATCGCCATCGCGGTGGTTTACGTAGTGATGTTGGCCGGATTCGGACTCTGGGGTCGCCACCGCTTGGTGCTCTCCCCAGAAGAGGAATACGCCGTGAAGGCTCGTAACGAGCTCTAACTCAGGCGTAACAGCGCGGTGCGGGTCGGGAGAATTCCCGGCCCGCACTGTCCTTTAGCCAGAAGCCGAAGCAAGAAGGAAAACCGTGACCCACGTCGGCGCTCTTGATCTCTTCCGCATAGGAGTAGGCCCTTCCTCATCCCACACGGTGGGACCAATGAGGGCAGCCCTCGCCTTCGCCCGCGAGGTCGACTCGCTCAGCCTCACGCCCGAGGTCGCCAAGGTCCACATCAGCTTGTATGGCTCACTCGGTGCCACCGGCGCCGGGCACGGAACCACGAACGCACTTGTTCGAGGTCTCGCCGGTGATCAGCCAGAATCGTGTGATCCTGAGGTGCTCGGCACCGCGTTTGATGACGCGGTTTCCTCGGGTCAACTGGAGTTTCTCGGCCGCTCTGTTCCCTTCGCTCTCGGGGACATTTCTTTTCATCCCCTCACGATGTTGCCAAAGCACTCCAATGGGATGAAGTTCCAGGCGCTCGGAAACGGCGGGGAGGTGCTTCTCGAGAGCGTCTACTACTCGGTGGGCGGTGGATTCATCGAAGGCGAGGGCGAGTCATCAGCGCCAGATGAAGTCCAAGCGGTTCCCTTTGATTTCCGCAGTGCAGTGGAGCTTCTCGAGCACGTTCACACAAGCGGTCTCAGCATTGCCGAACTGACTATGGCGAACGACTCCGCCATCCACGGTGAGGCGGTGGTGAAAGAGAAACTTCGTGCTGTGTGGGAGACCATGCGCGGCTGCATTGAACGTGGCCTCGCAACAGAGGGTGTGTTGCCAGGCCCACTTACTGTGAAGCGCCGCGCTCACGCCATGGCAGCCTCGCTTGCCGGGGCTGATGACCAGAGCGACCTCTCCGCGCAATGGCTTCAGGCATACGCAATCGCGGTGAACGAAGAGAATGCTAATGGCGGCCGGGTCGTGACCGCTCCGACCAACGGGGCTGCTGGAATCATTCCTGCCGTCGCCTATTGGGCCAAAGAATTCAAGAACATCTCCGACGAGGACATTGTCAGCGTCTTCCTCCCCACTGCCGCCGCGATTGGCAGCCTCTATAAAAGAAACGCGAGCATTTCGGGAGCTGAGGCGGGCTGCCAAGGTGAGGTCGGTTCCGCATGCTCCATGGCTGCAGCGGGCCTCACCGCACTGCTGGGAGGAACGCCCGAACAGATCGAGAACGCCGCAGAGATCGCCATGGAGCACAACCTTGGCCTCACCTGCGACCCGGTCGGCGGGTTCGTTCA
>CAYXSU010000008.1:0-44945 GCA_964467805.1 uncultured Microbacteriaceae bacterium | reverse complement strand
GTGGGCAAGACAAGAGAGCTGTGGACTGGTCCGCCCGAGAACGAGGCTGACCAGAGAATCATCGATGCCCTCGTAGTGGGAGGGGCAGCCCATCGCCAAGTAGCCAAGGGGGACTATGCGTCGCTGGGTGGTTACTCGCTCTTGGTGGTTTGGCCTGACCGAGCGCCACTCGGGTCACCAGGCAATGATTCGAGCGTCGTTGTGGAGGTGAGACCAGGCCAAGACTGCAAAGACTGCCTCTCCGGCGTTTTCTTAGGTGACCTCGGAGAGCGAGCGCAGCAAATACTGGCGGCGAGGGAGGGATTTCAGCCGGTCGACGTCGTCAAAGTCAGTCACCACGGCTCGGCTGACCAATACCATCCCCTCTACGAGGCGCTTGGCGCAAGCATCGCCCTGATTGGAGTGGGAGCGGATAACACCTATGGTCACCCTGCGCCCTCGATACTGAACACCCTGTCTTCCGCGACGACCGTGCTTCGTACTGACCTCAACGGAACGGCGACGCTCCAGCGGAGCGGAGACGGCGGTATCGTGATGTGGTCAGAGCGCTAGGTGTCGCTTAGGAACGGGGGAGTCATGGCATCAGCCGCCCCCGTCGTGCCCTGGCATGGAATTAGAGAAGCGGCCCTGGTTCTCCTCAGCGGTAACGAATCTTTTCTCGCAGACCGTGCGCTGCAGATCCTCCAGGATCGGATGCGCAGTGTCGACCCTCAACTTGAGCTCATTGACCTCGACGCCAGCACATATTCCGATGGCGAGCTTCTCTATGCAGCAAGCCCCAGCCTCTTCGGTGAACCCAGGCTGATTAGGGTCACGGGCGTTGAGAACTGCACCGACGCGTTCTTGGCAGACTCCCTTGCCTACATTGAGTCGCCACAACCTCAGGTCGTGGTGGTCTTTCGTCACGGTGGTGGAAACCGGGGCAAGAAGCTCCTCGACACTCTCCGCGCTGCAGGGCAGAGCGCGGTGGTTGTCGAGTGCAAAGAGATCAAGAAAGACGACGAGCGTCTTGGCTTCATCTCTGCAGAGTTCCAGGCAGCTGGCGCAACCATTGAGCCCCAGGCGAAGAGGGCGCTTGCCGATGCGTTTGCCACCGACCTTGCGGAGCTGGCCGCAGCATGCGCCCAGCTCATTTCTGATGCTGATGGCAAGGCTGTTAGCGCAGCACTCGTTGAGAAGTACTACGGGGGCCGCGTTGAAGCCACCACTTTCCAGATCGCCGATCACGCTATTGCCGGCCGAGGTGCTGAAGCCCTAATCCTTCTGCGTCACGCACTTCACTCTGGCGCCGAGCCAGTCTTGGTGGTTGCTGCATTTGCGATGAAGTTGCGACAAATGGCGCAGGTTGGCGGCGCATCAGGCGGTGTTGACCAAGTGGCGAGCGCTCTGGGCCTTCCGCCGTGGCAGGTGAGAAACGCCAGGAGCAGCCTGCAGGGGTGGGATGAGGCAGGACTCGGTCGCTCCATCGTTGAGGTTGCCAACACAGACGCAGCGGTTAAGGGCGAAGGCCGTGACCCCCACTACGCGTTGGAGAAAATGGTCAGGATTGTGTCGCAGCGGGGCAAAGAGCCGTTACTTCGCTGAGGTGATGTGGGGGATGTTTCCATCCCCATAGCTAGCGGTCACTTCAGAAATCACGATCTGATACCCCTCATACCACTGGGCATATTTCTCCTTGGCTTCCAGGTGGTCGGGAAATCTGGCGAAAACAGAGACTGCCTCCATGTCACGCCAGTAGTAGATGGAGTTCTGGGCTTTGCCGTCTTCAGAAAACCAGCGGTCGACTCCTAGGTAGCCGTCTAGGGATTGCGCATAGGCATCAATCGAAGCATCGAGACGATGAAACTCATCGTCGTAGGTCTTCTTCCGGAAGATAAACGAGCACGCAAACATGGTCGTCATTGTGTCAGAGGAGTTACACCTATTGTGCCGGCGGTTCAGAGCAGCTCTCCAAAAGAGCGAACCGGAGAGGTTCCGCAAACTACGAAAGATGAGGTGCGAGAATACTTGCGACCCGAAGGTGATCCATGAGGTTGTGTGGCGTTTCGGTTCGGCCCAACCAAGCAAAATTGAACGGAGATCATCAGGTGCTTAACCAACGAATCGCAGTCATACTTGCCCTTGTTGCCAGCCCAGTGCTTATCACGTCGTGTTCGTCGGGCGGCCTGAGTGAGGAGGGAAGGGCTTTCGTGGTCGATGCGTGTTCAGACTTGTATCTCAAAGACTGGAACGAGACTTCCATCGACGACATGGCGAGCTATAAGAACGATTTCAACGAGCTTCGGAACCGGTCTGCGAGCTTAGGTGCAGAGACAAGCGAAGTAATGTCACGCCTCGCTGACGAGGCTGCCAAGCTGACTGAGTTGCGAAATGAATGGATTGTGGCCATGCCGACGTTCGCCCTAGATGACTTGGATGAGGTGGAGCGTGTGACTAACGAGTTTCGTGAAGGTCAAACCGCAGTTGGTCAGTCCATAAACGAAATCTGCGCACCGTTCTTCGAATGAGGTTTGTCGAGATTGCAAGAAGTGAAAGTGGATGACGACCGCGGTTTCCCTAAGGGAGCCCTCTTCGAGGCGAGGCTCGATCTGGTCTGACGAAAACTAAGGGCCCCGTCCTTGCGGCGGGGCCCTTAGTTTCTAAGATTTAGAGCGCTGCCGCCTGCTTGGCGATAGCGGACTTGCGGTTGGCGGCCTGGTTCTTGTGAAGAACACCCTTGCTGACGGCCTTGTCCAACTTGGTGGCTGCGACCTTGACGGCTGCTTGCGCCTTGTCCTTGTCGCCGGAGCTGATTGCTTCGCGGGCTTGGCGAATGGTGGTCTTGAGTTCGCTCTTGACCGCACGGTTGCGCTCATTCGCCTTCTGGTTGGTCTTGTTGCGCTTGATCTGCGACTTGATATTTGCCACGCTGTGTCCTTTTGCTGTGATGGAGCCCATGGTCGTTCCGGTGGGGGCCAAGAGGCGAAAATCAGAACGAATGCACGAGATCGGGAGAGAGGGTCCGTCGCTCGGTGAGCCAAGTGGCAACGATACCAGCACTTACCGCAGGGCGCCAACGGTTTAGCGTGCGAGAATCATCGGACATGTCTGTTCATTCGTCCCGGGATATCCAGCCGGCAGCCACTGCACCGTGGCGCCTGCGGAATTTTTCCATCATTGCCCACATCGATCACGGCAAATCGACCCTGGCGGATCGCATGCTTCAGATCACTGGCGTGGTCGATGAGCGCCTTATGCGCGAGCAGTATTTGGACCGCATGGACATCGAGCGTGAGCGCGGAATCACCATTAAGAGCCAGGCAGTTCGGATGCCATGGACCAAAGACGGCGAGACCTACGCGCTCAACATGATTGACACGCCTGGTCACGTGGATTTCACCTATGAGGTTTCCCGGTCGCTGGCTGCCTGCGAAGGCGCCATCTTGTTGGTGGATGCAGCCCAGGGCATCGAGGCCCAGACGCTTGCGAACCTGTACTTGGCTTTGGAGAACGACCTGGTGGTCATCCCGGTGCTGAACAAGATTGACCTTCCGGCCGCTGACCCCGAGCGCTATGCCGAAGAGCTCGCGAGCCTCATTGGGGGAAGCCCCGATGATGTTCTTCGCGTGAGCGGCAAAACTGGCATGGGCGTTGGTCCTCTACTCGACCGAGTGGTGGACATGGTTCCCCACCCGACCGGAGATGCGGATGCTCCAGCTAGAGCACTGATCTTTGACTCCGTCTATGACGCCTATCGCGGGGTAGTGACGTATGTGCGAATGGTGGACGGTTCGCTCTCGCCCAGAGAGCGCATCGAAATGATGTCGACTAGGGCGCACCACGAACTGCTGGAGATTGGTGTGAGCTCACCCGAGCCGACTCCAAGTGCGGGGTTGGGTGTTGGCGAAGTGGGCTATCTCATCACCGGTGTAAAAGATGTCCGCCAATCGAAGGTCGGCGACACCGTCACCGGGATTAAGAACCGTGCGACAGAGGCTCTACCGGGGTACACAGAGCCAAAGCCGATGGTTTTCTCTGGCCTTTATCCGATTGATGGAAGCGACTATCCCGACCTCCGGGAGGCACTCGACAAACTGAAGCTCTCCGATGCAGCGCTCGTCTATGAGCCTGAAACTTCTGTAGCTCTGGGCTTCGGATTCCGCTGTGGGTTCCTGGGGCTCTTGCACCTGGAGATTGTGACCGAGCGCCTTGAGCGTGAGTTTGGCCTCGACCTGATTGCCACTGCCCCCAGCGTCATTTACCGGGTGGAGCTTGACGATGGTGGCTCGAGCGAGGTCACAAACCCCAGTGAATTCCCCACCGGAAAAATTGCCAAGGTAATGGAACCGGTCGTGAATGCCGCGGTGTTGGCACCGAAGGACTATGTCGGCGTGATCATGGAACTCTGCCAGTCCAAGAGAGGCATTCTGCAGGGCATGGAGTATCTCGGCGAGAACCGCGTCGAAATCCGCTACACGATGCCTCTTGGGGAAATCGTGTTCGATTTCTTTGATCAGCTCAAGTCAAAGACTGCTGGCTACGCATCCTTTGATTACGAGCCGGCGGGTGAGCTGGAGGGCGACCTGGTAAAGGTCGACATCCTGCTGCAGGGCGACCGGGTTGATGCGTTTAGCGCGATTGTGCACAAAGACAAGGCGTATGCCTACGGCGTCCTCATGACGAAGCGGCTGCGCGAGCTAATCCCTCGTCAGCAGTTTGAGGTGCCCATCCAGGCAGCCATTGGCGCCAGGGTTATTGCTCGCGAAAACATTCGCGCCATGCGCAAGGACGTGTTGGCCAAGTGTTACGGCGGTGACATCACCCGTAAGCGGAAGCTTCTGGAGAAGCAAAAAGAGGGCAAGAAGCGCATGAAGATGGTGGGCCGTGTCGAGGTGCCCCAAGAAGCCTTCATTGCCGCGCTCTCTGGTGACGTGGAGAAGAAAAAGGATTGATGCCGTGGAAGCCGACTACGCTAAAAACGTGGCGAGCCAGGGGATGAACCGACCAGGAGTTCACCGAACCGTCGTTGCCCTTTATGCCGTTTTGAGCCTTGCGGCACTCGGGCGCTCGAGCTACCAAATCCTCACCAAGTTTGACGAGGCCCCGTTGGCGTACACCCTCTCCGGTGTGGCCGCTGTTGTCTATGTGCTGGCAACAGTTGCTGTGGCACTGAGCTCCAGGCCACGCTCGAGAGCTATCGCGCTTGGAGCAATCAGTTTCGAGCTCATCGGCGTTCTTGGCATTGGGGGATTGAGCCTGATTCGTCCTGAGCTTTTCCCTGATGCCACGGTGTGGTCGCAGTTTGGCGCTGGGTACATCTTCATTCCGCTCTTTTTGCCGATTGTTGGCCTGTGGTGGCTGCTCCGGGGGAGCCGTTCGTGAGCACACCCGAGCTGAACTACGGGCTTGACGCCCTACCGCATGACGGGGTACCCCGTGCAGTCACCATTGGAAAGTTCGACGGCGTGCACCGCGGTCACCGGCAGGTAATCAAGCAACTGTGCTCGTACGAGGCGTCGCTGGAGCCCACCGTAGTTACTTTTGATCGCCACCCTCACACGATTGTGCGCCCTGATGATGTGCCGACGCCGGTGGTGAGCGAGTTCCAAAAGGTTGAGCTCCTCGGCGAAGCAGGAGCACGCAGGGTAGTGGTGTTGCCCTTTGATAATCGGCTCTCGTCACTCAGCCATGAGGCTTTCAGTGCCGAGGTTCTCGTCGCTGGCTTGTCGGCCGCTGTCGTTCTTGTCGGCCGAGACTTCCGCTACGGCAACGGGGGAGAGGGTAATGTGTCCTCCCTTCGTAGCGAGGGTGAAACCCACGGGTTCACTGTTGAGGTTGTGGCCGATTACTGCGAATCTGGCGGGGCGAGAGTGTCTTCCACCATGATCCGAGAAGCCCTGACTAGTGGGAGAGTCGCCGACGCGGCGGATCTTTTGGGTCGGTACCACAGGGTTCGCGGTGTCGTGGGATCTGGGTTCCAACGAGGTCGTGTGCTGGGCTATCCCACCGCAAACCTGTCGGGTGACCTTGAGGGTGTCACGCCAGCGGATGGCGTCTATGCGACCTTTGTCTCACACCGGGGAACCCGGTATCCGGCTGCAACCTCCATTGGGGTCAACCCCACGTTTGGTGACGTGTCTGAGCGGACCATTGAGTCCCACCTTCTCGACACCACGATTGACCTCTATGGCGAAGTCATCACGGTGGAGTTCGTGCAATTCATCAGAGGGATGCAGAAATTCCCGGATTCGGATGCGCTCGCTCACCAGATGAGCTTGGACGAAGGGGTGATTCGCACCATCTTGGAGGCTTCTGCCTCGGCGTAGGATTGGGCAGTGCCCATGACACCACGCTCCGTCGTAGTGTTCGCCCTTACCGGCATCATCCTGACCGCTCTTGGCATTAGAACGGGTGTCGCGGCCCTGTCGCCATTGGCGACAACGATCGAGCTTGATGTTCCTCTAGTGGGTTTGCCACTCGGTGCGCTGGGGATGATTCCGCCCCTTGCGTTCTCTTTGGCCGCGGCGTTCTCTCCATGGTTGGCCCGCCGGGTGGGAATTGAGGGAGCTGCGGTGGTGGTTGCCGTGTTGGCCATCATTGCCCACCTGTGGCGTGGCTTTTCTCCGAACTACGCATCGCTCTTCATCGCCACCATCGTGTTGATGCTCTCCTCTGGCATTGGAAATGTCATCCTGCCGGCACTCGTGAAGCTCTATGCGCCCCGGGCGGTGGGTGCCGTGACGGCGGCGTATGCGACCGCCATGGCGATCAGCGCCACAGCACCGACCGTTGCTGGAGTGTGGTTGGCGGATGCATTTGGGTGGCGCCTTTCTCTTGCGACATGGGCATTAGTGAGTTTCGTGGGAGCACTTCCTTGGCTGATTGTGATCCCATTTGCCAAGCGCCGAGGAATTGCCGAGGCCGAGCTCAATGCGACGCTGCCCATTCCACTCGCTGCAGTGTCTCTGTCGCGGTCGCCGACCGCGCTGTCCATCATGCTGATCTTCGGTGTGGCAGGCGCCACTGCCTACACAGCCTTTTCGCTGTTGCCGTTGATACTCAGCGATGTCAGTGGTTTGGGTCGGACTGAAGCCGCGCTCGCCCTCGGGCTGTTTTCGATTATGGGGTTACCTTTGTCTTTGCTGATTCCACCTCTGGCCGTCAAGCCTGGGCGAGCCGGGCTCCTGGTCGGCTTTGCAATTCTGAACGGCGTCGTCGGGTGGTCGGGTCTGCTGCTCTTCCCAGACACCCTTCTCTATCTCTGGGTCACGTTGCTTGCCATAGCGCCGCTGACGTTCCATCTGTCTCTCACGCTCATTGGCCAGCGCACCAAGAATCATTTCTCGGCGCTGCAACTCAGTGGTTATGTGAATCGCGCGGGGTATCTATTCGCCGCTATTGGCCCTCTTTTGGTTGGTCTTGGTTATCAGCTGACTGGCGGCTGGGAAATCAGCATGATGGCGCTGGTCGCCCTAAGCCTGTTGCAAATCCCGGCGGTGTGGATCTTGCGTCGCGAGCGCCTGGTGGATGACGAATTGCGAGAGCCGCGGCCGTAGTGCTCATATGAGCAATGGGCTCAACATTTGTTGCAGAAGCCTTAGGCTTTTCTCATGGTCGCCAAAAGCAACGAGCTCGATAACGAGTTGCTGGCTGTTCGTGCTGCAGAGCTCTACTACGAAGAGAACAAGACCCAGGACGAGATTGGCTCCATCTTGCGCATCACTCGGTGGAAAGTGGGCAGACTGCTTCACGCCGCGAGGGCTCAGGGAATTGTCCGCATCGAGATTGCCCACCCCAAGGCCAGACGGGTGGGTATGGAGCATGCGCTACTCGAACACTATGGGCTGAGCCAAGCGGTCGTCGTGCCGAGGGAATCCGACTCCACCATCACCGAGCGGGTGGCGAGCGCCGCAGCAGACTACCTCGTGAGTATGCGGCCGAGAACCCACACCCTCGGTGTGAGTTGGGGCAACACTCTGCACCACCTGGCAACGGCCTTGCCCACGCAGTGGTCAACGCCGGTTCGCGTGGTGCAGGTGAACGGCGGTGTCACCAAGAGCGCTTCCCCGGGTTTAGCAGCCGCTACTGCCACCATGATTGCCGCCAAATCCGGGGGTGAAGTCACCCTGATGCCAACCCCCGCCATCTTGGAGCATGTGGAAACAAAGAACGCGATCGAAGCAGATCGCTCGGTGAGCGCGGTGTTGGAGGAAGCCAACACCGCGGATACGTACCTCTTTAGTGCTGGACCCGCCACTGAGGTCAGCATCCACGTTCACTCGGGATATGTCGATGGTGCCCAAATCGCCAAGCTCCAGAAGCTTGGCGCCGTCGGTGATGTGCTTGGGCGCTACATCACCTCTGATGGCGATATCGCAGACCCCGAGCTTGATCAGCGCACACTGGGCCTCTCGTTGGCTCGTCTGAGGCAGGCCGAGCGAAGCATTGCGGTGGTTGCCGGCAGAGACAAGCATCCGGTTGCTAAAGCGATCGTGACCAGCGGTTTGGCCACCGTCTTGATTACCGATGAAGACACCGCAGCGTTTTTGCTTGATGTTCCTGAAGGGAAGGCGGCATAACCATGACCCCCACAACAGCGGTCCACGCCACAGCCAGGGCCAACACGGTTCTCGGCGCTTCTGTGACCGAAAAAGCGCTCAAGAAGTTCTTGAACGGAATTCCCGGCGTTGACGTTGTCGGCGCTGAGGCCAGAGCGGCAGGCTTTGCGAGCCGATCGATAAAGACTGCCAGCAAAGCCTGGGGTCTTGACACCATCATTCGGATGGTGGATTTGACCACCCTCGAAGGCGCTGACACCCCTGGAAAAGTGCGTTCGCTAGCCAGAAAAGCCATTGTGCCGGACCCCAGTGACCCGGCCTGCCCTCATGTTGCAGCGGTGTGTGTTTATGGCGACATGGTGGGTCACACTATTGAAGCGCTCGGTGAGTGGCACGTCTCCAAGCGCCCCGATGGCATCGCCGTTGCCGCCGTTGCCACCGCATTTCCCAGTGGTCGGGCCAGCCTGCCGGTCAAGATCTTGGACACCCAGCTAGCAGTCGCTGAGGGAGCAGACGAGATCGACATGGTCATTGACCGCGGGGCATTTCTCTCGGGACGCCTCGGTCTGGTTTTTGACCAGATTGTTGCTATCAAGGAAGCGTGCAAGAGATCTGATGGCACTTATGCCCACCTCAAAGTGATCCTTGAGACGGGTGAGCTTGCAACGCTTGATAACGTGCGCCAAGCAAGCTGGCTCGCCATTTTGGCTGGCGCAGATTTCATCAAAACCTCAACCGGCAAGGTCCAACCGGCAGCCACGCTGCCGGTGACGGTCACCATGCTTGAGGTCATCCGAGACTGGCACGGCCTTACCGGCGAGAAGATCGGCATGAAGCCTGCTGGTGGCATCAGAGCCAGCAAGGATGCCCTGCGCTACCTAGTAGGAGTGGCCGAGACTCTTGGGGAAGAGTGGCTTGAGCCACACCTCTTCCGGTTTGGCGCCTCAAGTTTGCTCAACGACGTAGTACTTCAGAGACAGAAAATGCGAACCGGTCACTACAGTGGCCCCGACTATGTGACGGTGGACTGATATGGCATTCCTTGATTACGCCCCAGCACCAGAATCCACTTCGATTCTGAACCTTAAGAAGTCCTACGGGCTCTTCATCGGTGGCGAATTCGTCGACGGACACGGTGGCTCTTTCGCCACCGTGTCGCCCTCGAGTGAAAAGACCATCACCCAGGTCGCCACGGCAACCGAGGCCGATGTCGACGCCGCAGTGCGCTCGGCACGGAAGGCGTTTGGCGGAACCTGGTCGAAGATGCCAGGGAGCGAAAGAGCCAAGTATCTCTTCCGCATCGCCCGGATTATCCAGGAGCGCTCGCGTGAGCTTGCCGTTGCTGAGACGCTCGATAACGGCAAGCCCATTCGTGAAACCAGAGATGTCGATATTCCTTTGGTGGCAGCGTGGTTCTTCTACTACGCGGGCTGGGCCGACAAATTGGAATATGCCGGTCTTGGACCAGCACCTCGTGCGCTCGGTGTTGCGGGCCAAATCATTCCCTGGAACTTCCCGCTACTCATGTTGGCCTGGAAGATTGCGCCAGCGCTTGCCGCTGGCAACACTGTCGTGTTGAAGCCTGCTGAAACAACGCCTCTCACCGCGCTGCTTTTTGCAGAAATCTGCCAGCAGGCAGACCTGCCCCCGGGCGTGGTGAACATTGTGACTGGCGCTGGTGAGACCGGCGCTGCGCTCGTGGCACACCCCGATGTCAACAAGATCGCTTTCACGGGTTCCACCGCAGTGGGCCGGGGCATCGCCCAGACCCTGGCGGGGACCCCCACGCGCGTAACTCTCGAGCTTGGTGGAAAGGGAGCGAACATCGTCTTCGACGATGCCGCTATCGACCAAGCCATCGAGGGAATTGTGAGCGGAATCTTCTTCAACCAGGGTCACGTGTGTTGCGCGGGATCACGGTTGCTAGTTCAAGAAAACATCCATGACGATGTGGTCGCGAGGCTGCAAAAGCGTCTGACGACGTTGCGGCTCGGCGACCCACTGGATAAGAACACTGATATTGGTGCGGTGAATTCGAAAGCCCAGCTTCAGCGCATTACTGAGCTTGCCAACAGCGGCGCCAGCGAGGGCGCGGATCGCTGGAGCGCGCCCTGCGAACTTCCGGCGAAGGGCTTCTGGTTCCCGCCAACACTGTTCACCGGAGTTCAGACCAGTCACCGGATTGCCCGGGAGGAAATCTTTGGACCCGTGCTCTCCATCTTGACCTTTAGGACGCCCGATGAGGCGGTTGCCAAGGCCAACAACACCCCCTACGGCTTGAGTGCTGGCATTTGGACGGAGAAGGCATCACGTATGTTGGCCATCGCTGACAAACTGCGCGCTGGTGTTGTGTGGGCGAACACGTTCAACAAGTTCGACCCGGCTAGTCCATTTGGTGGGTACAAAGAATCCGGTTACGGCAGAGAGGGCGGCAAACACGGTCTCGCCGCGTATCTGGAATCCAGTAGCTCGAAGGGAGGCGTCAAGTGAGCGCTCGAATCGCCGTTGCGAAAACCTACAAGCTATTCATTGGGGGAAAGTTCCCGCGTAGCGAGAGCGGCCACACCTACGAAGCGCTCGACCACAAAGGACGCTTCTTAGCCAATGTCGCTAAGGCCAGCCGCAAAGACGCCCGGGACGCGGTTGTTGCTGCCAGGGCAGCTCAGCCCGGTTTCGCCGGAGCAACCAGCTACAACCGCGGCCAGGTCCTCTACCGAATCGCCGAAATGCTCGAGGGACGCCGCGAACAGTTTGTTGCAGAGATCCGTGCCGCCGAGGGTGTCTCTGGTGCTCAAGCAAACGCTCAAGTCGACCGGGCGATTGACACTTGGGTTTGGTACGCGGGCTTTGCGGACAAATACGCCCAGGCTGCTGGTAACGGTAACCCGGTCGCTGGCCCGTATTTTAATCTCTCTGTCCCAGAGCCGACCGGTGTCGTTGTTGCCCTGGCACCCCAGGGCAACAAAGGTCAGAGTTTGCTGGGGTTCGCCTCGGTCGTCGCACCGATTCTGGTGAGTGGAAACTCTGTCGTGGTCATGCCCCATTACCAACAGCCGCTCCCCGCTCTTTCGCTGGCAGAAGTGCTGGCCACCAGCGATGTCCCAGGAGGTGTGGTCAACATCATCAGCGGCAATCCCGCTGAAGTAATGCCGTGGCTTGCGTCTCACGCGGATGTGAACGCCTTCGACTTTGCTGGTGGCGCTGCGTTGGATTGGGTGTCCTGGGCACGCGATGCTGCGGGTGTGCTTGCTCGTGTGGTTCCACCCTGCGAGGGGATTCCTGATCGCAGCCTTGAAAGAATCACCGCGTTCACCGAAATCAAAACCATTTGGCACACAAAGGCCCTTGGTTAGGTGACCTCCGGAATTCTGCTCGTTGATAAACCCCTGGGGGTCAGCTCTCACGGGGTGGTGTCGATGGCCAGGAAGGCGCTGGGCACAAAGAAGGTTGGCCACGCGGGAACCCTTGATCCGGAGGCATCAGGTCTGTTGGTGTTGGGCGTGGGGGCAGGAACCAGGCTTCTTACCTACATGGTGGGGCTTGATAAGACCTACGTGGCAACGCTCCGCTTGGGTTATGCAACGACCACCGATGACGCTGAAGGTGAGCGCATCGATTTTCCAGGGGGCGATCTCGCAAGCGTGACGATCGAAGCCCTTGACGATGTCCTTGGCCGGTTTCGCGGACCCATCTCTCAGGTGCCGAGCATGTTCTCCGCGATCAAGGTGGAGGGCAAGAGGGCCTACGACCTTGCACGCTCGGGGGCTGAGGTCGAGCTGAAGGCGAGACCCGTCACCGTCTATCGGCTGGAGCGCGGTGAACCGCAGCGGCATTCCGGACATGTCGATGTGGAGCTCTCGATTGACTGTTCTTCTGGAACATATATCCGAGCACTCGCCAGAGACATCGGCGAGGCGCTGGGCGTTGGCGGACATCTGGTCGCCCTGCGGCGCACCCGGGTTGGCCCGTTCGGCGTAGTGGATGCGCTCTCTCATGAGCGCATCGAGGCAGCTGGGCTCCGTGGGCTTGCTGAATCTGCGGCGCTGGTCATGACCCCGGTTTCCTTGGGTGCGAGAGAGGTGGAGGACATTCGTCACGGTCGTACCATCGCAGCGAAAGACTGGCCAGAGGGTGTCCCTCTGGCCGCCATAGACGAGGCTTCTGCGCAGTTAGTGGCGATTATCGAGTGTTCTGCAGGCCGCAGCCGTATCCTGATGGGGGTTCCAGAGGCCTAAGACAGAGAGAAGTCGCCGTGATTGAGTGGTTTGCCTGGTTTCAGGTTGGTTTTGCGGCCCTCATTGGACTGGTTTCTTTTGGCTTCGCAGCCAGAAAAGCAACGCCGAATGACTACACGTTGCTCGGCACTGTCCTCATTGGCGTGCTCTTGGTCGCCCAGATTGTGGTCAGCATCGTCGCACCGTTTGTGGGTAATGAGCCAACAGGCGACTCCCTCGAGTTCTGGATGTATTTGATTACCGCGGTCATGATGATTCCCGCTGCGGTGATTTGGGCGGTGGTCGAGCGCAACGTAATCTCCAACGTCATTCTCGGTGTTGTGGGGGTTTCGGTGGCCGTGATGGTGGCGCGGATGAATGAGATCTGGTTTCACACCGGTGCCTAGTTCACTGCCACAGGGTGACCCCGCGCCGAGCGATGGACAATTGCCCAAGGGCGTCTCTAGCGGGGCGCAGGATCGGAACTTCGGGCTCTATGTTCACATTCCCTTTTGTGCGGTGCGCTGTGGCTACTGCGATTTCAACACGTACACCGCTGATGAGCTAGACGGCGTTTCCAGGGATAGTTATCCCGATAGCGCGCTGCTCGAGTTGGATTTTGCCGACGGTGTCCTCGCTCAGGCTGGCTTGCCCGAGCGGCAACTCTCCAGCGTCTTCTTTGGTGGTGGTACGCCCACGTTGCTCGGCCCGAAGCCTTTGCTTCGGGTGCTCGAGCACGCCACAGCGCTCTGGGGTTTAGCTCCGGGCGCTGAGGTCACCATCGAAGCCAACCCTGACAGCGTGAGCGAGGCTGACCTCAACGTTCTTGCTGAGGGGGGCGTGACCCGAGTGTCAGTGGGCGTCCAATCCGTGGTGCTGGGCGTTCTTGCAACGCTGGATCGCACTCACACCCCGGAGCGCGTGCCACAGGCTGTTGCGGCCGTAAAGAAAGCTGGCCTGGCCGTCTCCGTGGATCTCATTTTCGGGAGCCCCGGTGAGACTCTCGAGCAGTGGGCGACTACGGTCCATGCCGCAATCGAGCTTGAACCCGACCACATTTCTGCCTACTCGTTGATTGTTGAGCCAGGAACGGCACTGGCCAGGCGCATCGATAAGGGCGAGCTGCCTGAGCCGGATGATGACCTGCACGCTGAAATGTATGTCCTGGCGGATGAAGCTTTCGGTCAGGCCGGCTATAGCTGGTATGAAATCAGCAACTGGGCGAGGTCCCCGGAGCGTGAATCGGTTCACAACCGCAGCTATTGGAGCAACGAGGACTGGTGGGGGATTGGGCCAGGGGCCCACTCCCACATCGGTGGTGTGCGGTGGTGGAACGTCAAACACCCCAGCGCATACGCCAAGCGCTTAGCCGAGGGGGTTTCGCCCGCTCACGCCAGGGAGGTGCTTCAGCCCGAAGACCAGGCGCTCGAACGTGTCCTGCTGGGGCTCCGCCTTCGGGAAGGGATCCCGAAGGACTGGATTGAGTCCACCAAGGGGCGGCTAATCGCTGACTTTATTGCCAGAGGGCTTGTGGAAGGCCGCGAAGCGATTGCCGGTCGCCTGGTGTTGACCAGGGAGGGCCGACTTGTTGCTGACCACCTGGTTCGCGAACTCACCTGATAACGCAATCGAGCTTCCCTCGCTACTATTAGCAATCGATGGGTAAGACTGCCAAATCAGGGTTCGGGGGTGACTAGACACGTGGTCTCAGAGCGCGCACTCGAAGTATTGAAAGTCATCGTTCAGGACTACATCGACTCCAAAGAGCCGGTGGCTTCCAAGGCAATCGCGGATCGTCACGGTTTTGGTGTCTCAGCTGCCACGATTCGTAATGACATGGCTCTCCTTGAAGAGGAAGAGCTGATTACCGCTCCTCATACCTCGGCGGGACGGGTTCCCACCGACAAGGGATATCGGGTTTTTGTTGACCAATTGGCTGGCGTTAAGCCGCTCAGCGCGGCCCAACGTCACGCCATCGAAGAGTTCTTGAGTCATTCAGCGGACCTCGATGACACGTTGGCCCGGACCGTTCGTTTGCTCTCGCAGCTCACGAACCAGGTTGCGATCGTTCAGTATCCAAGTCTCAGTAGTGCCCGAGTTCGTCACGTTGAGTTGTTGCCCCTTGGTACGCACCGCCTCATGACGGTGTTGATCACCGATGGTGGTTCGGTGGATCAGAACATTGTCGAGTGCGCGAACCCGATTGATGAAGTGGTGATCGCGGAACTGCGCGCACACGTCAACCAACTCTTGGCCACCGTTCCGGTGGCGGCATTGGGCGAGAAGCTTGCCACCCTGCCGGGCAGCGTCTCACCTGAGCGCGTCGAGCTTGCGACCTCGATTGCTGATGCACTTGCCCACGCCATTGAGGGTCATCGAACTGACCGGCTGCTGATGGCGGGCGCGTCTAACTTGGTGCGCACCGAGCACGATTTTGCCCACAGCGTTTATCCGGTGCTTGAAGCGATTGAAGAGCAGGTCACGCTGTTGAAGCTCTTTACTGAGATGCAACTTGACGCAACAGACGTTCAGGCGCGTATTGGACGGGAAAATGAAGGCGCCCTCTCCGAGGCTGCAGTTCTAGCCTCCTCCTATCAGAGCGGCAATCAGCAGAGGGCGACCCTCGGGGTTGTGGGGCCCACCAGAATGGACTACTCGAGCAACATGACGGCGGTGCGGGCTGTTGCCCGCTACCTCTCTCGTCTGCTGGGTGATGACAACCAGGAAAGAAACTAAGGCGTGAGCGTAGATCACTATCAAGTTTTGGGCGTTTCGAAGGACGCTAGCGCCGAAGACATCAAGAAGGCCTACCGCAAGCTCGCGCGCCAACTGCACCCCGATGTGAACAGCGACGAGGGCGCCGAGGACAAGTTCAAACAGGTCACCCACGCCTATGAGGTACTTTCTGATCCGCAGCAGCGGGCCAACTATGACATGGGCGGTGGTCAAGGATTTGGCGGGTTTGGTCCCTTTGGAGACATTTTTGAAACCTTCTTTGGCGGCCAGCAGGGGTCGCGCGGGCCGAGGCCGCGCCAGGAGCGCGGGCAGGACGCGCTCGTGCGCGTCGATGTTGACCTCGTTGATGTGATTTTTGGTGTGACGCAGACTCTTGAGCTCGACACTGCGGTGCTGTGTGAAACCTGTCAGGGCTCGTGCGCCTCTCCTGGTACATCGCCCAGGACGTGTGACATTTGTGGGGGTAGCGGAAGCTTGCAGCGCACGGTCCGCTCGGTGCTCGGGAACATGGTGACCCAGAGCCCGTGTGGTAGCTGTCGCGGGTTTGGATCTGTCATTGACAGCCCGTGCCCCACGTGTGCTGGACAGGGTCGGGTGCGCGCCACACGCTCGCTCTCCGTGGATATCCCAGGTGGTATCGAAACCGGCCAGCGCATCCACCTTCCCGGCCAAGGTGAAGTTGGCCACGGCGGCGGCCCAGCTGGTGATCTTTATCTGGAGTTCACGGTTCGAGGCGACAACATCTACTCCCGCTCGGGCGACGACATTATTGCCACGATCGAGCTCGACGTTGCCGATGCTGTGCTTGGCACCGAAGTGACCTTGCCGGCACTCGATGGCGATGTGACCGTGGTGATAAAGCCTGGTGTTCAAAGTGCTGATGTCATCACCGTGAAGGGCCGCGGTGTGACAAAACTTCGCGGTAACGGCCGAGGCGACCTGCGCTTTGGAATCCACGTGTTGACACCCACCAAGCTTGGCTCTCAAGAGACCGAGCTGATGAAGAAGTTCAAAGCACTGCGCAAAGCCGAGGGCCCACGGCTCGCGGGCGCACAGCAAGGCATGTTCCATAAGTTCCGTGACCGCCTGTTTGGCGGTTAGCCGGTGGCGCACCTCTATCTGAGCGCAACCCCTGGCCCGTGGGCGGTCGGCGACACGCTCACCCTGACCGGCGATGAAGCTCACCACGCTGCACGGGTCGGCAGGCTGGCCCTTGGCGAGACAACAGCGGTGAGTGATGGCAGCGGAGCTATGGCTTCTGCCTCGGTGGATTCTGTCTCTGGCTCCGAAGTCGTACTGAGGGTCACCTCGATAGAGCACAGGTCTCGAGTGACGCCGGAAGTCTGGCTGGCTCAGGCACTAGCAAAAGGCGACCGCGACGAGCTGGCAATTCAGGCCTCCACCGAGCTTGGTATCGATCGCGTGATTCCCTACGAAGCGTCGCGGTCAATCTCCACCTGGAAGGGCGACAAAGTCGAGAAGGGTGTTGCCCGCTGGACCAAGATCGTCACAGAAGCAACCAAACAGGCGCTTCGCGCCTTTATTCCTCAGGTCACTCCTCCCCACACCACCGCACAGCTCTGCGCTCTTGCTGGCGAGTGCCAGATGGTGGTTTTGGATCCACTGGCCGCGGAAGGGTTGTCCGAGTTTCGACCAGCCGGTGACCGGCCGATTCTTCTGGTTGTGGGGCCCGAGGGGGGATTGGCTCCCGAGGAATTGAGCGCTCTCGAGAAATCCGGGGCCACCAGGCGCAAGCTGGGGGAGAGCGTGCTGCGCACCTCGAGCGCTGGACCGGCGGCACTGGCTGTTCTCAATGTGACACTTGGTCGCTGGTGATAGCCCATGCGCCCGAGATTGACCCGGCCTACACTAAAGATATGAGCTCTTCTGCGCCCTCGATTTTTTCGAAGATTGTGTCCCGCGAAATTCCCGCGGACATCGTGATGGAGAACGATCGTCTGATCGCGTTTCGGGACATTGCCCCGAAAGCGCCCGTGCACCTTCTTGTGGTGCCCAAAACGCAGCAGTATGCAAACGTTGCTGAGCTGGCTGCGGGGGATCCCCAGCTTCTCGCGGAAGTTGTTGGCATGGCTCAGGAGCTTGCCAGCGAGCACGCGAATGGGGAGTTTCGTCTGGTCTTCAACTCGGGAGAAACCGCTGGCCAAACGGTCTTTCACGTCCACGCCCATGTCCTGACCGGTGGACTTGATGAGGGTTCTCTTGCCGGCTAAACCTCGCTCTTCTGGCGATTCTGTGTCGATCACTATCGACGTTGATGACGTGGCGATGATCCGTGTTCTTGGCGTTCACGACCGTGTCCTTAGCCAGGTTGAAGCAGAGTGCCCAGGTGTCGTTGTCGTCGCGAGGGGTAACAGCATCAGCGTGTCTGGATCGCAGGCTGAGGTGCACAAGGCCCACGCGCTCATCAACGATCTTGTGGCCTTAGCGCGAGCCGGTGTTGACCTGGGGGCTGCGGATGTGACGAGGGCGTCTCGCATCACAGCGCAGACGGGCAAAGGCGCGGCATCGTTTCTGAGCGAACCGATTCTGTCCTCCAAAGGCAAGACGATTCGGCCGAAGACGCTTGGTCAGAAGAATTACGTGGAGGCGATTGACTCCCACACCATCGTCTTTGGAATAGGCCCAGCCGGAACGGGCAAGACGTATTTGGCGATGGCGAAGGCCGTGCAGGCCCTGGAGCGCAAGGAAGTCGACCGCATCATTTTGACAAGACCCGCTGTGGAGGCGGGGGAGCGCCTCGGATTCCTTCCTGGCACGCTGACCGACAAGATTGACCCCTATCTCAGGCCACTCTTTGACGCGCTCCACGAAATGATGGACCCAGAGCTTGTTCCGAAACTGTTGGCATCGGGGACTGTTGAAGTGGCACCGCTGGCATACATGCGCGGGCGCACACTGAACTCGTCGTTCATCATTTTGGATGAGGCCCAGAACACGTCCCCTGAGCAAATGAAGATGTTCCTCACCAGGCTTGGCTTTGGCTCCACCATGGTGATCACCGGTGATGTGACGCAGGTGGATCTTCCTGGCGGGGCTAGCGGCCTCAAGCTGGTCGGTGGCATTCTGGAGGACATCGACGATATTCACTTCCACTACCTCTCCGCCGAGGATGTTGTGCGCCACTCGCTGGTGTCGGACATCGTCGATGCCTATGCGCGTTTTGATGCCAAAGGGGTGAAAAAAGGTGCCCGTTGAGCTGAACAACGAATCCGGCGTCGAGGTCGCTGAAGAGCAGCTCCACGACGTCGTTGTGTTTGGCATGGCCCAGATGAGGGTTCATCCCGATGCTGAGCTCGCCGTTGTCCTGGTTGATGAGGCCGCCATGGAGCAACTTCACCTGCAGTGGATGGGCGAACCAGGTCCGACAGATGTGTTGAGTTTCCCGATGGACGAGCTTCGACCCGGCCGCGACGGTGAGACTTCAGCAGAAGGCATTCTGGGAGACATTGTGTTGTGTCCCATGGTCGCAGCGACGCAAGCAGAGGCAGCCGGCCACTCGGTGATGGCAGAGCTCTCCATGCTGAGCATCCATGGCCTGTTGCACCTCCTGGGGTATGACCACGCGGAGCCAGAGGAAGAGAAAGAGATGTTTGGTCTGCAGGCTGACATTTTGCAGAAGTACCAGGACCGGGTAGGCACTTAGCGCGTGAGTATTGCTTTCGTTGTCATTGCAGCAGTCTTGATTGCCCTCGGCGGCTTCACGATGGCTCTTCGCGCGAGCCTTGCCACTCTCTCGCGCAACGACTTGCTCGAGGAAGCCGAGAAGGTTCGTAAGCCCCAAGCCCTTCACAAGATCGCCGCCGACATCGAAGCTCACATCACAGCCCTTCGGTTTGTAAGGGTTTTTCTAGAGACAGTCGCCGCGGCGCTGATTACTCTCGCCCTTGTTATCTGGCTTCCTGAGTGGTGGCAGGTGCTCTTGGCGGCCACGGGAATCATGACCGCGGTGTCGTTTGTCGTGGTGGGGTCAAGCCCGCGGTCGGTGGGTGTGAGAAACGCGCGGTTCCTAGTTCGTTTCTTTGCCCGCTTTGTCCGCCTCGTCCGTATCGCTCTTGGCCCCTTAGCTGAAGCGCTCATTGTGGTGGGAAACATTGTGACGCCCGGGAGTGGAGCCAAAGCGGGCATTACCAGTGAGGATCAGTTCCGCCACTGGGTTGATGAAGCGGCTGATCAGGACATGTTGGAAGAAGAGGATCGAGAACTGTTGCACTCGGTCTTCGAGTTTGGCGACACCATCGTTCGAGAAGTGATGGTGGCTCGCACCGGAATGATCACCCTTGACGCCGATGACACCGTGCACGATGCAATGGCAGTCTTCTTGGACAAAGGCGTTTCGCGCATCCCGGTGATTGGAAAAAACAGCGACGAAGTCATTGGTATTTGTTATCTGCGCGACGTTGCCCGGGTTCAACATGAGAAACCCGCCCTTGCCAAGAAATCTCCGATCTCCAGCCTCGCCAAGCCGCCACTGTTCGTGCCGGAGAGCAAGAAGGCCGATGACGCGTTGCGTTTTCTGCAGCGGGAACAAAATCACCTCGCGATGGTCGTCGATGAATACGGCGGAATCGCGGGCCTCGTGACCATGGAAGACCTCATGGAAGAGCTTGTGGGGGAAATCTCGGACGAATACGACGAAGAAGTCGTCGACATTCACGAGCTTGGTTCTAACACCTATCGTGTCTCGGCCACTTTTGCGGTTGCTGACCTTGCTGATCTCTACGACATCGACATCGAAGAAGACGATGTCGACACTGTTGGCGGCTTACTCACGAAGTATGTGGGACGCCTCCCGGTGCTGGGCTCGCGGGCCGAGATGGATGACCTCATCTTGGTTGCAGAAAAGCTTGAGGGCAGGCCCAAGAGGGTTGCCTGGATTCATGTGTCACCGACTGACGCATGGATAGAGCGCACCGCCCTTCGCGCGGAAATCGATCAGGCCATCACCGGAGAGATCAACCTTCCATGAGTGGTAGCGGGCCCTCGCGCGCCGGGTTCGTCACCTTTGTCGGTCGCCCCAATGTGGGCAAATCGACGCTGATGAACGCTCTGGTTGGAGAGAAAGTCGCCATCACCTCCTCCAAGCCTCAGACCACCCGTCACGCGATTCGAGGAATCGTCCACCGCGACGACGGGCAGATTGTCATCGTTGATACCCCGGGGTTGCACCGACCCCGCACGCTACTGGGCCAACGCTTGAACGACCTGGTCGCCCACACGCTCTCCGAAGTTGATGTCATTGCGCTCTGTATTCCCGCGACCGACAAGGTTGGGCCAGGCGACCGCTACATCGTGGAGAGTCTCGAGCGCTACCCAAAGGCGACCAAGATTGCCGTGGTCACCAAGACCGATGCGGCAGGCCCAGAAATGATTGCCGAGCGTCTGCTCGAGGTCAATGAATTGGCGGACTGGGCCACCATCATCCCCGTCTCAGCGCTGGAGGGCGACCAACTTCAGTTGTTGATGGACCAGATTCATGCCCTCTTGCCGGAATCGCCCCCTCTCTATCCCGCCGATTCGAATACGGAACAAACCGACGAAGTTCGTATTCAAGAGTTGATCCGAGAGGCGACGCTGGAAGGGGTTGCTGATGAGCTACCGCACTCCATCGCCGTCACCATCGATGAAATGAACGAGCGCGAGGACGGTCTCCTCAACATTTTCGCCAATCTGTGGGTGGAGAGAGACAGCCAGAAGGGCATCATCATTGGCAAGGGCGGCCAGAAACTCAAGGACATCGGCCAGAGGGCACGGGCTGAAATCGAGGCCTTCTTGGGCCGTCGAGTTCACCTCGCCATTCAAGTGAAAGTCTCCAAAGAGTGGCAGCGCGACTCCAAGAAGATTGATCGCCTGGGTCTGTAACGCTTGGGCTTCCCTCCCTGGCGCATCAGGGGCCTTGGTGTTACCCTGATTTTGTGAGCACAGAGCTTCTCCTCCTTCCTAGCCGCGCCGGGGCCTCTTTCTAGGCCATCCCCCGTCGCGGCTCACCGGCATCTTGGCCGACTCTCACACATAACGACGAAGCAGGGATAGCTCTCATGAAGAACAACCAGAAGCCATCGGGAATGCCGATTCACAAATATCGCGCCTACCGCGACACCTTGGGTATTGATTTGCCCGACCGCACGTGGCCCGACGCCCAGATTACGAAGGCACCGCGCTGGTGCGCGGTGGATTTGCGCGATGGCAACCAGGCTCTCATCGACCCTATGAGTCCCGAACGCAAGCGCATCATGTTCGAGATGTTGGTGCGCATGGGGTACAAGGAAATCGAAGTAGGTTTCCCCTCAGCGAGCCAAACCGATTTCGATTTTGTGCGCACGCTCATTGACGAGAACTTGATTCCAGATGACGTCACCATTCAGGTGTTGACCCAGGCGCGTGAGCACCTGATCAAGCGCACCTACGAGTCTCTGGTCGGCGCAAAGCAAGCGATTGTTCACCTCTATAACTCGACCAGCACGTTGCAGCGCGAGGTGGTGTTTAGGACCGACAAGCAGGGCATTATCGACATTGCCCTCGAGGGCGCCAGGCTCTGCCGGTCCATGGAGTCGATGGTTCCAGGCACTGAGATCTACTACGAGTACTCGCCAGAAAGTTACACGGGCACTGAGCTCGAGTTCGCGCTCGAGGTGTGTAACAAGGTCTTGGATGTCTTGGAACCAACACCTGATCGCAAAGTCATCATTAACTTGCCAGCCACCGTGGAAATGGCCACACCGAATCTGTATGCGGATTCCATTGAGTGGATGTCGAGAAACCTGAACCACCGCGAGAACGTCATTCTCAGCCTGCACCCACACAACGACCGCGGAACAGCCATTGCTGCCGCGGAGCTCGGGTATATGGCCGGGGCCGATCGCATCGAGGGTTGCTTGTTTGGTAATGGTGAGCGCACCGGCAATGTGGACTTAGTTGCCCTGGGCTTGAACCTGTTCACCCAGGGCATCGACCCGCAGATTGATTTCAGCGACCTCGATGAGGTGAAGCGCACCGCTGAGTACTGCAACCAGCTCGCCGTCCACGAGCGCAGCCCGTGGGCTGGCGACCTCGTTTACACGGCCTTCAGTGGTTCTCACCAGGATGCCATCAAGAAGGGCTTTGAAGCGATGGAGGAGGATGCCGCTGCTTGCAACGTCGGCATCAACGACGTTCTGTGGGCAGTGCCATACCTGCCGATTGATCCGAAGGACGTCGGGCGCAGCTACGAAGCCGTCATCCGTGTGAACTCGCAGTCTGGCAAGGGCGGCGTCGCCTACCTCTTGAAGACTGACCACGCCCTTGATTTGCCGAGAAAACTCCAGATCGAGTTCTCTCAGGTCGTGCAAGCCAAGACCGACGCTGAGGGGGGTGAAGTCACCAGTGATGAAATCTGGGCGATCTTCCAAGACGAGTATTTGCCCTCCACTGATGTTTCAGCCAAGTGGGGCCACTACGAGCTCTTCTCCACAAGAACTGCCAGTGACATGGATGGCACAGTGTCACTCGATGTGAAGATGCGCACGGGTGAAGACACTCAAGAGGCCTCAGCAGAGGGTAATGGCCCGATTGCTGCCTTCTTGAACATCCTCTCTGGCCACGGGGTTGCGGTGAGACTCTTCGACTACGTCGAGCACGCGCTCAGCGCCAGCGGCGACGCTCTTGCTGCTGCCTATGTCGAGCTGGAAGTGAATGGCCGCACCCTCTGGGGTGTCGGCATCGACGCTGATATTTCCACGGCTTCGTTGAAGGCAATCGTTTCCGCGGTGAATAGGGCGGTGCGTCTTGCGAACAAGCCCTCGCTTAGCTCGTTGATGAGCTAGAGCTTTAGGTGAAAAATCCGCCTTGAAACTGTCACTCTAGCTAGTCAGTTTCCAGGAAAGTCTAGAATCGTGCCGTTAGTTGCGTGGTGGTCTTGCCATAATCTTAGGGTGTTCAATTTTTCCGTTGCGGGGATGGCGCTCTCTCGGCAGCTAATGGTCTTTCTCGCCACTGTTTTGGTGTTTGTGGTTGCAGTGCCAAGCGATACCGCCATTGCATCGACTCCCAGTTATAACGCGGCGAACAACCAGCTCTCGTTTATTGCCCCTCCGCCTGCCCAAACTGCGGAGGTCCTCAACGAAGGAATTGTAGGGGGCTTCCATCGCTTTGAAAACGTGATTTCAATCGGTGGTGTCGAAATCGATGCAATCGTCGAAATCATTGAGCTTGTCAATTCCGAATCAGCGTCCGGTGCAGGGGATAACAAGCTAGATCGAATAGACGATGATGACTCGGACCCTGCTATTGAATTGGACTTTTATAACTCGGCCGCCACCCCCGGGCTCGGATATGTGGTCTTTGATATCCAGTTCGTGAACAACAATTCAGAAGCCGTCGTTCTCGAGAACGTAGCAATGACGGTGACCGACGTAGACAATAACCAGTTTGTACAGTTTGGTGGCTTGTCCTCCTACACCTTGGCTACCACGCGGGCTTCCTCTGACGTCGTCGCCTACAGCCCGCCAGGGCCCGGTGCAGGGACCGCCTCATTCACCCATTCCGACACAACCGCATTGACAGCCTCCGTGCCCGTGGGTTCGGCTCATTTTTTTGCGAGTGGCTCCTCGAGTTCCTTGGATTCCCTCAGCGAACGAGAAAAACATTGGGTTCAAGCTCGATTTGCGACTGTGTCGGAACTACGAATCAAGACAGGCAGTTACGAAAGCGGCAGCATGTCGATTGATTTCGAATTCTTGTTGTCTTCTTTCTCTCAAGCAACAACTGACTCGAGCGTGACGAGGCCGAGCTTTACAGTGAGTTACGATGCAAACTCAGGCGCAGGCGGGGTCCCCACGTCGTCGACAAGTAGCAGCGCCATCACGGTAGCCGGCAACACGGGTTCCCCCGCACTTGAGAGGGCGGGATACACGTTTGAAGGTTGGAACACTCGGGCAGATGGTTCCGGTGCCACATTCTCTCCGGGAAGCACTATTCTTCCTGTTTCCGATACCGTGCTGTATGCGCTATGGACGCCCATTTCTCAAGGCGGGGGTGCGAGCGAGGGTGGTTCGAATCCAGCTATTCATCTTGACCTCCAAAGGAATACTGACCAGACAGCTGCTGGCGCCCCAGTGCTGATGGAAGGAGAAGGTTTACGGCCTGGCTCGGCATACTCACTTGTGCTTCGAGAGCCGGCTCGGACAATCAGGTCGGGAACCGCGAACACCGGTGGCCGCTTTAGTCACGTTGAGTCGCTTCCTGCCGATCTGAAACCCGGTTCGTACACCATCACCCTTTCTGCAATTGGCAAGAACGGCGAATCGTTGGTTCTCACCCAATCATTTCGGATCGGAACGAACGGAACCTTCACTCAGATTGGAACACCTGTTCCCACGGTCAAGGGTGGCCTCGCCCAAACCGGTCCCGATGAGGCGCTGGTTTTCGGGGGACTTGCGACGGCTACCTTGGCGACTTTGGTCGGAGTGGGTCTTACTCTCGCCAACCGGCGGCGAGCTACCTCGCTCTAGGCCAAGGCGCCACCACAGCTGGCGTGGCCCATCCCCGCACTACCGATTCGCGGCGATACTAGAGGGGTGCCAAGCTACAACGACGATGCGATTGTCCTGCGCACCCATCTTTTGGGTGAAGCGGACAAGATCGTCACGCTGTTGTGTAAGTCCAAGGGCAAAGTTCGGGCTGTAGCGAAGGGTGTGCGAAAAACGACCAGTCGTTTTGGCTCGCGCCTTCAGCCCTTCAACGTCGTTGAGGTGTCACTCTATGTAGGGAAAAGCCTCGACATCGTCCAACAGGCCGACACCATCGCCTCGTATAGCGAGGCGATTAGCCACGACTATCCCCGCTACACCGCAGCGATGGTGATGGTGGAGACTGCGGATCGTCTCACGGAACACGACTTTCAGCCCTCCCACTACACCCTTCTGCAGGGCGGATTGCGCTCCCTTGCCGCCGGCGAGCACGAACCGGGAATTACCGTCGATAGCTATTTGATGCGGGCACTTTCGCTTGCGGGCTGGGCACCAAGCCTTGACGAGTGCGCGGTGACAGGCCTGCCCGGTGACCACCGGGCCTTTGTAGTGTCCCTCGGGGGCATCGTCTCTGACGAGGTGGCACCGGCGGGGTCGCCCCGGCTTGCCAGTGGAACGAAAGAGGTTCTGTCCGCACTATTGGAGGGGAACTGGCCAGTGGTTGAGTCGGCCCCGATAAAGAACAAACAGGAGGCCTCCGGCCTCATCGCCGCCCACACGCAGTATCACTTGGAGCGCCACGTGAAATCACTCGTGCACCTGGACCGATCAGGAGCCGAGGTGACATCGTGACCGAAACGGCTTTCCTGCCGGTGGATTGGACGAAGCAGTACCCACCCGCTTTCGATCAATCCCGGCTGCCAGGGCATGTGGCGCTGGTGATGGACGGCAATGGGCGCTGGGCCAACCAGCAGGGCTTGCCCCGTATTGACGGCCACCGCGCGGGTGAGGCCGCCCTACTGGATGTTGTTGCCGGTGCCCTGCAGGCTGGCATCAGCCACCTGTCGGTCTATGCGTTCTCCACGGAGAACTGGAATAGATCGCCCGATGAAGTGCGTTTTTTGATGGGCTTCAACCGTGATGTCTTGCGCAGGCGTCGTGATCAACTCAACGAGTGGGGCGTTCGGATTCGGTGGTCTGGTCGCAGGCCCAAGCTCTGGTCGAGCGTGATTACCGACCTAGAGACCGCAGAGCGTGTGACCCGCAGGAACACAGCCCTAACTCTCACGATGTGTGTCAACTACGGTGGCCGGGCTGAAATCATCGATGCCGTGCGCGGCATCGGCCGAGACATCAAGGCCGGAAAGCTCTCAGCCGAGCGAATCACAGAAAAGACGCTTGCCAAGCACCTCTATGTTCCCGATGCCCCGGATGTTGACTTGTTTGTTCGGACCTCCGGAGAGCAGCGCACCAGTAATTTCTTGCCCTGGCAGAGCGTCTATGCCGAAATGGTCTTTCTAGAAACCCTCTGGCCCGAGATGACCCGAGTTCAGCTGTGGGATGCGATTTCCGAATACCAGCGCCGCACTAGGCGTTTTGGTGGGGCTGTGGACGCCCCTGCCGGGAAAGACCAAGGCGCTAGCTAAGATAAGAGGTCTGTGCCCACTAACAGGGCTGGATAAGGGAGCTAAAGCGTGGCTCAATCGAGCAAACTAGACAACGTCATTGCGCTGGCCAAGCGCAGGGGCTTTGTGTTCCAGTCCGGCGAAATCTATGGCGGTTCCCGTTCCGCGTGGGATTACGGCCCCCTGGGCGTTGAGCTCAAAGAAAACATCAAGCGCCAGTGGTGGCGCTCGATGGTGAGCTCGAGGGCCGACGTCGTCGGCCTCGACTCGGCAGTGATTTTGCCCAAAGCCGTGTGGGAGGCCTCTGGCCACGTCGAAGTGTTCACCGACCCCCTGGTGGAGTGCCTCGAGTGCCACAAACGCTTCCGTGCCGATCACCTGCTTGAAGAGTTTGAAGAGAAGAAGGGCCGCGCGCCGGAGAATGGCCTGGCAGACATCGCCTGCCCGAACTGTGGCAACCGCGGCAAGTTCACTGAACCCCGTGCCTTCAGTGGGCTACTCAAGACCTATTTGGGCCCGCTCGATGACGAAGCCGGCTTGCACTACTTGCGCCCTGAAACTGCCCAGGGCATTTTCGTGAACTTCAACAACGTGGTCTCCAGCGCACGAATGAAGCCGCCCTTCGGTATCGCCCAGATTGGTAAGAGCTTCCGCAACGAAATCACGCCAGGCAACTTCATCTTCCGGACTCGCGAGTTCGAGCAGATGGAAATGGAGTTTTTCGTGAAGCCGGGCGAAGATGAGCAGTGGCACCAGTACTGGATTGATGAGCGCTTCCGCTGGTACACGGACCTGGGCATCAACCCCGACAACTTGCGCCTATACGAGCACGCGCCGGAGAAGCTTTCGCACTATTCCAAGCGCACCGTCGACATCGAGTACCGCTTTGGCTTTAGCTCGGGAGAGTTTGGCGAGCTCGAGGGCGTTGCCAACCGCACCGACTATGACCTCATGACCCACAGTAAGCACTCCGGCACGGACCTGTCCTACTTTGACCAGGCCGTGGGGGAGCGCTGGACGCCTTACGTCATTGAGCCAGCAGCTGGACTTACGCGCTCGCTAATGGCCTTCTTGGTTGATGCGTATGCGGAAGATGAGGCGCCGAACGCCAAGGGCGGGGTAGAGACTCGGACGGTTCTTCGCCTCGATCGGCGACTTGCTCCAGTCAAGGTCGCTGTGTTGCCGCTATCGCGCCACGAAGACCTCTCGCCATTGGCGCAGAAGATTGCCCAGGATTTGCGGCAGTACTGGTCCGTAGAATTCGACGACGCTGGTGCGATTGGTCGGCGTTATCGTCGCAACGACGAAATCGGCACGCCCTTCGCGTTGACTGTTGACTTCGATTCGCTCGAGGACAACGCCGTGACTATTCGTGAGCGCGACACCATGGCTCAAGAGCGGGTGTCGCTCGATCGCATCCAGGGTTATCTCGCGGAAGCGCTGGTGGGGGCCTAGTCATGTCTCAGGCGAGCGCCACGGCGCAGCGACCCCTGAGCATTGGCCCACTGGAGCTGAGCGTTCCGGTTGTCCTGGCTCCCATGGCGGGGATCACAAACACGGCGTTTCGCCGTTTGTGTCGCGAATATGGGGCAGGGCTCTATGTCAGCGAGATGATCACCTCGAGGGCTCTCGTGGAGCGCACGCCCACCAGCATGCGCCTGATCAAACACCACGAGTCAGAAACCCCCCGCAGCATTCAGCTCTATGGCGTTGACCCCAAGACGGTCTCCGAGGCCGTCAAGTTCCTGGTGGACGAAGATCACTGTGATCACATCGACTTGAACTTCGGATGCCCTGTTCCGAAGGTCACCAAGAAGGGCGGCGGTGCCGCCCTTCCCTGGAAGAAGAGTTTGTTCCGCCAGATTGTTGAAGGTGCGGTTGGTGCTGCTGGTGACATTCCTGTCACCGTGAAGATGCGCAAGGGCATCGATGAAGACCACCTGACCTATAAAGAGGCGGGCAAAGCCGCCGAGGGCGCCGGTGTTGCCTCGATTGCTCTTCACGCCAGGACTGCGGCGCAGTTTTATTCCGGCCACGCGGACTGGGACGCCATTGGGGAGCTCAAGAGCAGCATTACTTCGGTCCCTGTGCTGGGTAACGGTGACATCTGGAGTGCTGAGGACGCCATTGCCATGGTCAAGCAGAGCGACTGTGACGGGGTGGTCGTTGGACGCGGGTGTTTGGGGCGACCCTGGATCTTCGCCGACCTACAGGCAGCATTTAGGGGTGAAGAGGTGAAGGTTCAGCCTGGACTTGGCGCTGTTGCCGATGCGTTCAAACGCCACGCTGAGCTGTTAGTGGAGTTCTTTGATGATGACGAGAACCACGCGTGCCGGGATATCCGCAAGCACGTTGCCTGGTATTTCAAGGGCTATCCGGTTGGCGGGGAAGTTCGGGCCAAACTGGCCACCGTTGAATCGCTGCAACAAATTGATGATTTCTTGGGCGAACTTGATCGAAGCCAGCCTTACCCAGGCGAGGGTGTTGAAGGCCCCAGGGGCCGCCAGGGGACTCCCAAGCGCCCTGCCCTACCGGATCGTTGGTTGGAGAGCCAAGAGCTAAGCGATGACCAGAGAACCTCGCTGCATTTAGCCGAACTGGACCACAGCGGTGGCTAGGGAGTATTCCCCCTGGGACACTGAACGCTTTGTTCCGGAAGTGCACTCGTCCAGGCGCAGTGATTTTGCGCGGGACCGTGGACGTCTTCTGCACTCCTCGGCACTGCGGCGCCTTGCGGCTAAGACTCAAGTTCTCTCGCCCACCCAAGGATTGGATTTTGCAAGAAATCGCTTGACACACTCCCTGGAGGTCGCCCAGATTGGGCGAGAGCTCGCTAGTCGCCTCGGTGTTGACGCGGATGTTGTCGAGACGGCCTGCTTGGCCCACGACATCGGCCACCCACCCTTTGGTCACAACGGCGAGCGAGCGCTCGCCGAGTGGGCGGCGGACGCTGGCGGCTTTGAGGGCAATGCTCAAACCTTCCGATTACTGGTCCGTCTGGAGCCAAAGATTGTCGATGGCGACGGGGTGCCCAGGGGCCTCAACCTCACCCGGGCCAGCTTGCTGGCAAGCATGAAGTATCCGTGGGACGCCACCAGCGCTGAGGTGGACCCGAGCGGTCGTGACAAGTTTGGCTTTTACGAAGACGACCGCGATGTCTTCGACTGGGTGCGAAGCGGTATGCCAGAGCGTTCGCTCAGTCTCGAGGCAACGATCATGGATTTCTCCGATGATGTTGCCTACTCGGTTCATGATTTTGAAGACGCGATTGTCAACGGATTTATCGATCCAGGCCTGTTGGCGCAAGCGTCCCACCGTGACGAGGTACTCCACACCATGGTCTCGTGGGTGGGGCAGGACCAAGCCGAATCCCTCGGTGCGGCGTGGGAACGGCTCACCGGAGTGTCCGGCTGGGTGAGGTCCTTCCAACCACAGCGCGCTGAACTGGCGGGGCTGAAGAATCTGACCAGCACCCTGATTGGTCGTTTCGCCTTGAGCGCTTGGGTTGATGAAGCCCGCGGGATGCTTGTGGTGCCCGAGGAGACTGCGGCGGAAATCGCGGTTTTGAAGGGTATTGTCTCCGTTCACGTGATGTCTCATACGGCGCGTCAACCCATCTATTTGGCGCAACGCAGCATGTTGATTGCTTTGGCTGAGCAGCTGTACTCACACCCGGAGTCCTTGGACCCGGTCTTTGGAAGCGATTGGGCGGGTGCTGTCACCGCTGATGCGAAAAAGCGTGTCGTCGTGGACCAGGTGGCTTCGCTGACCGACCAGTCGGCCACCGTGCTCCACGAGCGCCTGTGTTCCTAGTTCTTCTCCACAGGATTGGGGGAGCTGTGTGGCAGCTCCCACCGCCTAACTAGACTTGGGCTGTGGCGGGGTTGATTAAGCGCAGTGACATCGATGAAGTGCGCCAGCGCGTCAACATTGCTGAGGTTATTGGCCAGTATGTGACGCTCAAGTCCGCTGGCGTGGGGTCGATGAAGGGGTTGTGCCCTTTCCATGACGAGCGAAGCCCAAGCTTCCATGTTCGAAGCCAGTCAGGGTTCTACCACTGCTTCGGCTGTGGTGAAGGCGGGGATGTCTACACATTCCTGCAAAAAATGGACCACATAAGCTTCCAAGAAGCGGTCGAGCGCTTAGCCGGCACTATCGGCTATCCCCTTCACTATGAAGAAGGCGGCAAGGCCGCCGACACCAGTAACCGAACCCGGTTACTGGCGGCGAACGCGTTGGCCGAAGAATTCTTTAGGGCCCAATTGCTCACCCCGGAGGCCGAAAAAGGCCGCGTCTTCCTGGGGGAGCGGGGCTTCGATGCTCTGGCGGCTGAGCGGTTTGGGGTGGGTTATGCGCCCCAGTCCTATGACGCGCTCTCGAAGAAGCTCACCGGCGCTGGGTTCACCATCGCCGAAATCACCGAAGCCGGCCTTGTATCCCTGGGAGACCGAGGAACATACGACCGCTTCCGAGGCCGACTGGTGTGGCCAATTCGGGATGTTTCTGGCGCGACTATCGGGTTTGGCGCAAGGAAGCTGCACGATGATGATCAAGGCCCCAAGTATTTGAACACCCCGGAGACCCCGGTGTATCACAAGTCCAGAGTGCTCTACGGGCTCGATTTGGCCAAGAAAGATATTGCGAAGTCCAGGCAGGTTGTCATCGTCGAGGGCTACACCGATGTGATGGCCTGCCACATGGCAGGCATCACCACAGCGATTGCGACGTGTGGTACAGCATTTGGTTCGGATCACGTCACCGTTGTTCGTCGGGTGCTGGGTGATTCCGATGATCCAGCACAGGCGAGCAAAGGCGAAGTGATCTTCACCTTCGACCCGGATGAAGCTGGCCAGAAGGCGGCATCTCGAGCTTTTGCCGAAGAATCACGCTTCGCAGCCCAAACCTTCGTGGCTGTGCCGCCCGAAGGCCTTGACCCCTGTGATGTGCGCATCTCGCGGGGGGACGAAGCGTTGAGGGAAGTGATCCGCTCGAGGCGCCCGATGTACGAATTCATGATCCGACGGGTCATGGACCAGTGCGACCTGAACACTGTCGAAGGGCGCACGCAAGCGCTCCGTGCTGCAGTTCCCGTCGTTCATAGGATTCGAGATCGGGTGATTCGGGACGGCTATGCCAGGGAGCTCGCCGGCTGGCTCGGGATGAACCCGGTCGACGTTGCGAGGGAAATCAACCAAGCGGCCAAGGCTCAGCACAGCGGCGCCGTCGCCAGCGCGACGCCCGCGACTGAAACCGACACCGAAGCGCCCTACAACCTCTCTGCGCTGTCCAATGATCCGGTCACGCTCCTAGAGCGTGACGGCTTGATGGTTATGTTGCAGCACCCGGATGCGGTTGGCGCAGAGCGCGCCCGAGCGGTGCTCGGAACACACTTCTCCCACGGTGCTTTGGCGCTGGTGCGAGACGCGATGGTCTCAGCGTTTGAGCACTACAACACTCCTGCTTGGGTCGCCAAGGTCACCGAGGAGACCCCACCGGCGCTCTCCGCGCTCGTGGGACAACTCTCGGTCGCCCCATTGCCCCAAAAACCCGATCAAGTAGAGCGCTACGCGCAAGGGGTCACCGCGTCGTTGTTGGATCGAGAACTTCTGCGCAAGAAAGCCGAGCTGATGAGCGTTCTCCAGCGCAGCGACGCCACAGCGGACGCTGAGGGATACCGCGCTCTCCAAGAACAGCTGGTGGCCATAGAAGCTGAACGCAGGGCTTTGCGGGAGGATTAGGTTCTTCCTTCCGTGGTTGTCGTGTGCTCCAGTACCGGCATAAAATGGCTCCAGACGCTCTGCTAACATCGGGGCGTAGCATCGCATTCCTCGATAGCTCAATTGGCAGAGCAACCGGCTGTTAACCGGTAGGTTCTTGGTTCGAGTCCAAGTCGGGGAGCCACAGTGCCCGGGCCTCCCGGGTCTTAGTCGCAATGGAGAGTCGAGGGGCGAGTGCTGGATTTCCTGGCAACACAGTTCCTTTGGATCATCTCCACCATGGTTGTCGTGTCGGCGGCGTCAGTCGGCGCTGCGGTGTTCTTTGCACGTAAGGCCCAGACCTCCAGAGCAGCCCTTGTTCACCGAGCCGATGACACTCAGCAGTCGATTGCCGATCGTGCTGAGCTCGAATTGCGTTTAGCCGAACAGGCAGACCGAATGCGGCTCATTGCCGAGGTTCATGATGCGGCTGCGGCCACTCTCACCGGCTTGATTTCACAAGCAGAAGGCGCTCGCTTTGGCGCCACCTCTGACCCCGAGGTCGCATCTAGAGCCGCTGCATCGATAGCGGATCAAGCCCGCCAGGCGCTGAATGACATGCGGCGGGTGGTTAATGTCGCTCGCGATGGCGTTGCCGAGGCCGACAACATGCCAAGTCTCACCTCCATCAACGACTTGTTCGAGGCCATGAACGAGTCGGGAATTATGGTCCGCTTTGAAGAAAGCGGAACAGCATTTGCCATTGCGCCAAGCGCTGAGCTGGCCATCTTTAGAATCCTGCAGGAGGGGCTCAACAACTCGAGGACTCACGGCGGTCCGGGCACCACAGTGAAGGTTTCTATGTCCTGGACGGCCCAGGGCCTTCAGCTGCGCATCGATGACGATGGGATACGTGCCAAGCGTCGATTCCAATCCGACGCCGTCTACACAATCGCTGATGACAAGGCTGCATTGGTGGAAATCCTCTCCGGCCGTGGAATGCGCGAGATGAAGACGCGCACCGAGACCTTCGGCGGTGTGTTCTCCGCCCACCGTGTTCCAGGTGTTGGCTTCAGCGTCTCTGCCGCGTTTCCGACGCTTCGCTTCCACAACGGTGTCCACGGCGTGAACACCCGGGGGTCCGAGGCCGGCGAGCGGGCTGTTGGCTAAAGAGTTCGACGCGTCGCACCTTCGCGCTGCGCGTTCCCAAGGCGTTCAAGTCGGGGTCGCTGTTTCTCTCTATGGCATCTCCTTTGGCGCATTAGCGGTGGCGTTGGGATTTAGCGTCCCGCAGACTGCCGTGTTGAGCCTGTTCATGTTCTCTGGAGCGTCGCAGTTTGCCTTCATTGGCATCATCGCTTCTGGTGGTCTGGCTGCCGCCGGAGCGGCTATCGCGTCTGCTGGCTTGCTAGGTGTGCGCAACAGCCTCTACGCGCTTCGTATGTCGCCTCTGGTCGGCGCTGGGTTCTGGAAGCGGGCCGCTGCGGCCCAACTCACCATCGATGAGAGCACCGCGGTTGCAATCGCGCAGACCGACACTCGGGCTGCCAGGCACGGTTTTTGGACAACCGGCGTTGTCATCTATGTGGGGTGGAACCTGGCCACACTGGTGGGTGCTCTCGCAGGAAACGCCATTGGCGATGTCCGGGCTTGGGGGCTGGACGCTGTGGCCGCTGCTGCGTTCTTGGCGCTGCTGTGGCCTCGGCTCGCAGCGCGCGAACCCATTGCAGTGGCACTCGTTGCGGCTGTGGTGACCATGGTCTTGATCCCCGTTGTGCCTGCCGGTATTCCCGTGCTGGTGGTTGCGGTGGTGTCGATCGGTGTCGCCATCTATCGGCACCGTGTTGCGCCGCAAGCGCCCGATCGCACCGAGGGGGCATGACATGACTCTCTGGCTTGCGGTGATTGGCGCTTCACTCGTTGTGTGGGGACTGAAGAGCGCTGGCTACGTGGTGCCCCAACGTTTCGTCGAGAGCGCGGTCATGTCGAGGGTTGCTGCGGTTGTGACCGTTGCGTTGCTGGCATCTTTGGTGGTTTCCCAAACAATGCAGAGCGGTGATGGCCTTGGTATTGATGCCAGGCTGCCAGCGCTGGGCGTTGCGGCAGTGCTGCTCTACTACCGCGCACCGTTTCTCGTGGTGCTTGTGGTCGCAGGTTTCGTGGCCGCAGGCCTACGCTTCTTCGGCATCCTGCCCTGAGCCTTCGAAGTTATCCCTACCGGGCAACCAGGAGAGGCCCGGCCTTGCCCAGCCTTCTTCCTTGATTTCCCGGCGGGCTCTCAGAATGGTGCGCCACGGAAGCCGATCGATATAGAGGGTGCCCTGGAGGTGGTCAAACTCGTGCTGGAAAATGCGCGCTAGCCAGCCGTTGGCATGGATCTCCAGGTCTTTGTTATCGAGCGTCTTGCCTCGCAAGACCACTGCGTCTGAGCGACGCAGTGCGAAACGGAAATCGGGTACGGAAAGACAGCCCTCCAGGTCAGCCTCGGGGTCTGGCTTTCCTCGGGGAATTCGCGCCTTCGTCAGCGTTGGATTGATCACAACGCCCTCATGCAGAACGTCGTCATCGTCAGTCCATTCCCACACAAAAACTTGAAGCCCAACGCCTATTTGTGGGGCCGCCAGCCCCACACCTGGCGCTGCACGCATGGTGTCGACCATGTCGTCAACAAGTTGGCGAAGGTGCGAATCCCACACGACAACAGGCTGTGCTGGGGTGTGAAGAACGGGGTCGCCTGTAATGCGGATGGGGCGAACCGTCATGTCTCCAGCGTAGTTGAGGGTTTGGCCCTGCCCGGCTTGTTTCGGGCCTCTCCAGTGTGACTATGATTGCCTCAGCACTCCATCGTCGGTGTACTGGCTGGCGGTGGCCCTCCGGCGGAAGAGCGATGATGACAGAACGCCCCTGGCTAGCCCACTATCCCAGCGATGTTGAGCACGAGCTCCAGAAACCTTCAGTCGAGAATCTTCCGGGCCTGATTAGTGCGGCGAGTGCCGAGTGGGGCAAGAAGACGGCCTTCACCCAGGTCATGCCAAACGGCATGAATGCCTCACTGAGTTACCAGCAAGTCGAGTCGCTTTCCGACGATTTCGCCGCTTATCTTCGTGAAGAACTCGGGCTTTCACAGGGCGACCGGGTTGCCGTGCAGATGCCTAACTGTTTGGCATATCCCATCGTGGCCTTCGGTATCTTCAAGGCTGGGTGTGTCCTCGTTAACACCAACCCGCTCTATACGGCATCCGAGATGGTGCACCAGTTCTCTGATTCTGGAGCGACCACCCTGGTGGTTATTGACATGTTTGCCGATCGCTTGCCGGAAGTTTTGGCCAAGACGCAGATCAAGACCGTCGTCACCGTTCGCATTTCCGAATACTTCTCTCCCGTAGTCCACGGGGTTATTCGGCTGGTCCAGAAGGTCTGGAGCCGTTCGCTTCCAAAAATCACAGTCCAGCACACCCCCTTCAAAGCCGCCATGGCCCAGGGCCGCAAAAAGGCGAATCCTGCCGCCGCCAAGAACTACCTCACGGGAATCAACCTCGACTCGCTGGCTGCTCTGCAGTACACCGGTGGCACGACTGGTGTGGCAAAGGGAGCCATGCTCTCGCACGGCAACCTGGTGTCGAACACCATGCAGTTGCTCTCTTTCGTTGGCAATTACATTCGATCCGGCTCCGAAGTCGTCATAACAGCCCTTCCGCTGTACCACATCTTCGCTTTCACGGTGAATCTGTTGGCCTTCTACCAGCGGGGTGGGAGGAATCTTCTGCTCCCCAGCCCCCGGCCACCGAGCAACCTGAAGCGCGCTTTCGAGAACTACAAGGTCACCTGGCTCACTGGAGTCAACACGCTCTTCAACGCACTGATGAACGAGCGCTGGTTCTCCGATAGCCCGCCCAAGCACCTTCGGTACTCCGCAGCAGGCGGTATGGCCTTGCAGGGCGCAGTCGCTGAGCGCTGGCGTGAGATGACCGGCACCCCGATCGTCGAGGGTTACGGCCTCACGGAAACGTCCCCTGCGTTGGCCTTCAACCCATTTGGGGGGCTCAACAAGGATGGCACCATTGGCATTCCCGTTCCCTCCACCGACATCCAGCTCGTCAACGAGGCCGGAAAGCCGGTTGGCGTGGGAGAGCCTGGCGAATTGGTCGCCAGGGGACCCCAGGTAATGCTCGGATACTGGAACAAAGAGGCAGAGACCAAGGCCGCCATGGAGGGCGGTTGGTTCCACACAGGCGACATCGCGGAGATGGACTCCGATGGATACTTCACCATCGTCGACCGCAAGAAGGACATGATCCTGGTCAGTGGCTTCAACGTCTTTCCGAACGAGGTCGAAGAGCAGATTGCCGCCGTCCCAGGCGTCCTCGAAGTCGGTGTCGTGGGCGTTCCTGATGAGAAAACGGGCGAGGCTGTGCGCGCGTATGTCGTTGCTACAGCGCCTGCGCCCACCACTGAGGCGATTCTCGCTCAGTGCCGAGAGCACCTCTCCGCATACAAGGTTCCCAAGAGCGTCGTCTTCGTTGACGAGCTTCCGAAGAGCCCGATTGGCAAGATTCTTCGCCGTCAGCTCCGCGACCAAGCTTTGGCCGCTCCGACCACCACGAAGGGCGCGTAATCATGATTGAGTCACTGATTGTTCTAGCCGAAGGGAGCGCCAATCAAGCAACCGTTGTCAACGAGTTTGAGCAGACGCTTCTTCGAATCTTCATCCTCATCATCATGTTTGGTCTTGGTGCAGGCCTGACGCCTAAAGACTTTGGCCTGGCGCTGCGACGCCCTTGGGGTCTGGTGATTGGCTGGCTAACTCAGTTTGGAATCATGCCACTTACCGCCTACTTGCTGGTCATTGCGGTTCTCCTGCCCTTCAGTCAAGGACCAGAAGTCCTCTTTATTGCCCTTGGCGCTCTGATCATGGGATCTGTTCCAGCAGGAACGACGTCCAACCTCTTCACCTATTTCTCTAAAGGCAACCTGGCCTTGAGCGTCACAATGACAGTGAATTCAACGCTGTGGGCCTTTGTCATGACGCCCTTCATGCTCTGGATTTACTCGAACCTGCTGAGCCTGGACGAGTCGCTCAGCATTGACTTTGCGGAGCTTGCCATTGTCATCGTGGGCCTCGTGATACCGGTGGGCTTGGGAATGCTGGTGCGACGCCTCAGCGCCAACGCCGGCGCGATCCTGGAACTCATCGGTGGCGTCTTTGGCCTGCTCTTTATCCCCTTCCTCATTGCGATTTGGGTGCCACGTAACTGGCAGTTGCTGCTGACCACCGAGTGGCCCACCTATGCGGTGGCCATCGGCCTGGGTGTTGTAGGAATCGCCGTTGCGTACGTCATCGCGAAGGCAATTCGCCTGCACCCCATGAATGCTAGGACGATCGCCCTCGAGACTGGTATTCAGAACGGCCCACTGGCGATTGCAGTGATTGTTGCCGTGTATATCGACAACCCCGGCCTGGATTCAATCCTGTTGATCCCAGCCCTGTATTCGCTGTTCATCGTCCTGATTTCAACCGCGGTGACGCTGATTTTCCGGCGCGCCAACGTGGCAGAAGAACAGAAGATTCCGAACCTGCTCTAGATGCCCCTCAGCGCTGCGCGCCAAGGAAGAGATTGGTTCTAGCTTCCCTCGGTCTCTTTGACGTCCCAGAAAACGTCATAGAGCTCTGAGGGTCGACGGAGCTGGTCGTCGAGGTTTCGAACGTCGTAAATGGTGAACTTTCTGGGGTCACGCTCGCCAACTCCAGACACACCGAGCGCCATCTCATTGCCTGGATAGTCGAACCCCATCAAGTCGAGCACCGTGGGAAGCATGCTGAAGTGGAAGAACTCGGAACGATTGGGCTCGAAGCCAAGCGGCGACCAGAACCTGTTGTAAATCGTACGATTTGGCTCTAACTCCATGGTTTCTTGAACAACGTTTGGCATGGAGAGGTGATCACCAGTAATCACGACAACGGTGTCCTCGAGGTAGCCCTTCTTGTCCATGTATCGGACAAAGTCGGCCAAGAGGTCCGATGTGCACGCAACGATGTCGGGCAGCCCATCCGCGCCCCTGCGCTCGCAGGTAGGGCTTAGGTGCCCTTCGGGCCGGTGGGTGTCGACAGTCAAGACGGTCATATTGAAGGGCTGATCTGCCGCGTGAAGCGTGTCCAACTCTCGCTTCGCGTAGCGAAGCAGGTCGTCATCGTGCAGGCCCCACTTCGTGAACTCGGTTTCACCGATGGATTCCCAGTAGGGGAGACCCTTGACGCTGCGGTACCCGTGCTCTTCAAAGAACTTGCCCTTGCCCGCAAACTCCGGGTCGGCGCCGCCCAAGAAGTGGTTGGCATAGCCAGCATCGGCAAGGATGTCACCGAGGCAGGTGATTCCTGGCATGAATTCGTCAACCCGCTCCCCAATGCGGTTGATGCTCTTCAAGCCCAACTGCTGACGAATATCAAACTGGTTCTCTTCCTTCAACAACACACCACATTGGCTGGCCACAAGGCCAGCAATGGTCCAGCCCGTTCCGCGAACCTCTGTGAAGTCCGGGAACGTCCCCCACTCCCTAGTTTGATAGTCCAGCGAATCAAGAAGGTTCTCGCCCCAAAGGTCTGGGTTTCTGTAGGTGTTCTCCAGCGACTCGACATAAATCATCACCAAGTTGAGCGGTTGCTCCGGTTGCTGAACGTTCTCCGGGAACTCATAGAACGACTCAATGAAATTCGAGGGCTTCGAGTTTTGAAAGAAGGAGACCACACCAACATTCACCGCAAACGCGGGTGTCGTGAACCCCAGCACGATCGCTGGAACAAGAAGGCCGACGGGCAACCCAGTGGAGAGCACACGAGAGCGCAACAGCTTCCTGGGTGCGTCAGATTTTGGATCGACATGGTCCTGGAAGGCGCGTTTGGCGCCTCGAATCAACCGGCGGGTGATCTTCACACCAAACAGGCCGATTGCCACTGGGCCAAGAATGATCGCAGCAGCAGATGCGATCACGAAGTCAATGCTCATCGGCTTGATGACTTCGACGATGTTGACAATGTGGTAAATGAACTGGGGCAACTCCAGCTGCCCAAAGTTCCATACGACCCAGGCGTTGACGATCGTGATCATCGCCGCCAACCACCACACCACAAACACCACAGCAGACACCCATGCGGGTGGGCTGCTGCGCTTTGCAACGTGACGACCGTGCTTCACGCGCGGGTCTCCTTTGGTCGGTGGGTAGTTGACAATTTCTGGCACCCCGACTGCTGCCCTCTTGGGCCCGGTCGGAGATTTCTCGGTGGCGCTTCGATGGGCCACAACGAGCGGGTGTGAATTCGGCGCTACAGGTGAACGCAACGTTAACGAATTCTAAACCGTAGGAAATCATAGCGCCCGATTCCGTTGCAAACCTGTAGCTGGACACACCCGCAGTGAGTCGTTACCGAGCCGAAACATCGGTTGTGATGGGCCTTTAGCCAACCGGGATTCAGGTGGCCCCCGAGTAGAATCGGGGCGCGCCCGTTGGGCGCACGGGGCGGTAGCTCAGCTGGTTAGAGCAGCGGACTCATAATCCGTCGGTCACGGGTTCAAGTCCCGTCCGCCCTACGGGTCGCCCGAGCAACTGCGAGCTCCTTCACCCGCTCCTACTTCTTGGAATACCGAGTAATTCCAAGCCACGCTCTCTCCAAAACTTGTTCGATTGCCTTCGCGTGGGCCTCTGGCCGATAGGGATCGGCGCCGCCAGCGAGCATCGTAAAGCCGTGAACAATGGACCAGGCAAAATGTGCCACAGATTCGACTTCTTCTGTTTTCACCAGACCTTCGTTACAGAGATCAAGAATTGCATCGTGGAGGATAGTCCGCGCAGACGGGTCGTCCGGGCGCGAAGGGAGTTCACTACAGTTCACAAACGCGACGGAAAAGAGTCCGGGTTCTTCTAGGCCGAAGCGAATGTATTCACGCCCCGTCGCCATAAACCTTTTCTTGACGTCGGTCTCTTGAGCAACGGCGGTTGCCATTCGCCGCGCAAGGGCCTCTCTAGCCTGCTGGGATATTGCGGCTTTGAGGTTCTCGCCGCTCGGAAAGTGGCGATAGACGGCCATTGGGGTGACATCCACCAACCGCGCGAGGTGGGTGACCCCGAGGTTGCGGGAACCCGTGGCCTTAGCCTCTTTCATCCCAACCTGTAGTAGGGCCTCTTCCAGGTTCCCGTGATGATACGTCTTTTTCTTCATAGTCCTTATGTTGACAAGATATACATCATCTTAGTATGTTTACGACATAGACATAACGAAAGGGTGGCAATGGCGCAATCACTCAACCCGAACCTCAGCAAGAGGACACTAGGTCTTACGGGGCTTGTGAGCGTCCTGCAGGGTCTCCTCATCTTTGTCCCGACCTTTGTCCTCGGTGCAGCCATCAACTGGCCGGAGAGCCTTGATTACACGGCGTCGCAACTGCTGCCCGCTCTTGTTGAGCAAGAGAGCGCCGTGAGGTTTGGGTACATCTCCTATTTGATTTATTCCATCCTTTTCGTTGTCGCCATGTTCATGTTGACGAAACTGAGCGCCGGGAAGGCCATGGGCGCGGTGGTCGGAATCATTGTTGCTTTTGCCATCGCTTCGACGGCAGCGCGCTCGATTGGCATTGTCCGCTGGCTGGTGCCGATGCCCCAGCTTGCTGAATCCTGGAGTACCGCTGCAACAGACGAAGAGCGCTACGCGATCAGTGTCACCTACGACTCACTCAACCTATTCGGAGGAACTGTCGGCGAGGTGTTGGGGGTCAGTATCTTTGCAGCACTGTCGCTCTTGGTGATGTCCATCGCTTTCCTCCGAGACGGTCTGCCCAAGTGGGTGGGAATATTTGGACTCGTTGCCGTAGCAGCTCTCTTGGCAACAACGACAGAGCTCGCGGGCTTTGAGCCTGACACCGTTGTAATCGTCCTGGGCACCACAATGATTCAGCTCTGGTTCCTCGCCGTTGGGCTGTGGCTGCTCTTCAGAGCAGCGACAACAAAGACCGCGTGAGGAAGGTCTGACGTTGACCGATCCGCACGTCGTCATTGGTGGGGGAACAATCGGGGGCAGGCTAGCCCGTCTTCTCGCCAGCCAGGGAAAGAAAGTCGTCGTGATCACGCGATCGGGATCTGTCCCTGCCGGTTCTGGTATCGAGTATCGCTCGGGCATTGACTACCGGGCTGGTGATGCAACTTTGGCACAGTCGCTTCTTGAGGGAGTACCCAAGGCACGAACCGTCTACAACTGCGCAAACCCTCCCTACACCACCTGGGATCGACAGTGGCCGCTGCTCTCAAGGGCGGTTAGTGACTACGCCACGCAGGCAGGCGCTGACCTTGTCATGTGTTCCAACCTGTATGGGTATGGGCCTAACGACAGTGTTCTCACCGAAGACCTGCCACTCCTCGCTACCTGGGCAAACGGTAGAGCCCGGGCCACGGTTTGGGAGGAGACAAGGGCCCTCCACGACGCCGGGCGGTTGCGCGTGACCGAGGTGCGAGGGTCGGATTACCTGTGTGCGAATGAGCAAAGCAGGATGGGGCACCGGGTAATCCCGAACCTCGTCGTGGGGAAGCCCGTCCAACTTCTCGGCGAACTGGACCAGCCGCACACCTGGACAGACCCGGACGACGTCGCTCGCCTGATGATGACCCTGAGCGACAGTGATTCTGGGTGGGGAAGACCGTGGCACGTGCCGAGCAACGAACCGAGGACACAGCGAGAGGTCGTGGTAGACATTGCCCGCGAGCTGGGTGTCGTGGACTACCGACTAAGCGCATTGGGAAAGCCGATGGAGACTCTGCTCGGACTGTTTAACCCACTGATTCGAGAGCTCAACAAGGGTGGATACCAGTTTGACCGGCCCTTTGTCATGAGCTCTGAGGCGGCACAGTCGGCCTTTGGCCTCTCACCAAAGCCATGGTCGCAGATGATTTCTGACCTCGTCGAGCCCTACGTCACGCTCGTCAGAGATCGTGGCAAAGCAGCACTTTCGAATCTCGGAAAAACGCGGTTGCCCGAGAAGAACTGATTCGCCCATGAAAACTGCAGTGTTTGGAGCAACCGGCCTCACGGGTGCGCGGGCCGTCGCCCTCGCACTAGACGAAGGGCACGATGTTGTCGCGCTGACCCGGGATGCGAGCCGTTTCCCCTTGGTTCACGAGCGCCTTACCGTCGTGGAGGGGGATGCCTCTTCCCATACTGACGTTAGGACGGCTCTCCAAGGAGTTGACGCGATCGTCCATTGTCTTGGTATCGGCGGAAAAGGCAAGGGAAAACCGACTTCTGTGGTGTCGGACTCGGTGAAGGTCGTTCTCGAGGAAATGCAGCGAGCCTCCGTGTCCCGCATCGTGTGTATGTCGAATGTGGGGGCAGGGGAGAGCGGGTCCTGGTTCTACCGCCGCGTAATCCTGCCGCTGTTCCTGGGATGGCTTCGGCCGATTATCGCCGATAAGAACGTGATGGAGGCGGCCCTTCGCAACAGCGCCGCAGAATGGGTGGCGGTTCGCATACCGAACATTGTGGAGGGCCCCTGGAAACCCGTGCGCTCCAGTGAAACTGGCCAGGGAATAGGAATTTCCATTACGTCGTCTTCCGTGGCGAGGTTTCTTCTCGATCAAACAGCTTCCTCGCACTGGCTCCGCAAGACCCCCAGCATTAGCAACTAGGTAACGAGAAAGGGATACACATGAGTGACGCAACACGGTGGATGGTGGCGCTGGCCTTCATCTCACTTCCGACCATTGCCTTCGGTGGGCATTTCCTTCTTTCGATTCTTCGCCGTCAGGTGGGAACCGAAAATTTCACTACTGTCCAGCGAGATTACTTCCGCGCGGGTCATGCTCACGCAGGAGTGCTCGTGCTATTGGCCATAGTGGGACAACTTGTGCTGGATTTCTCTATGTTCGATGAGTGGGCCGTCTGGGCTCTACGGATTGGTCTCTTCATTTCTCCCCTGCTGATTTCTGGCGGATTCTTTGGGGGTGCTCCCAGGACTGCTGATGGTCCTGCAGGTCCCTTGGTGAAGCTCATTCCTGCTGGTGCGATCGTGCTGAGCCTCTCGACGCTCGGTACTGGGCTGAGCTTGCTGATATCGATGTAGGGAACACCGCATGGATCTGCTCTACACCTTTGGCCCGAGTGTATTGGGGCTCGTCGCTGCGCTCACCATCGCCCTCTACTGCTGGAATCGGTTGAGGATGGCAAGCGTCATCTTGATTGGATGGATTACCATTGCGCTTGCTGTTGGTCAGATTCCTCTCTTTCATGGGTTCCCCGAGTGGCAGGAAGCTGATTTCTGGGGATTCAACATCTTCGGAACGCTCGCTTTTGCGCCCGCCGCCCTCTTGGTGATTGCGGCGCTGCGGGTACGGCGGGTGAAAGAAGCCTTGGACAAAATTCCCACGTCAGCCTTTGTGGCGACCCAGGCGTATCGGTTCGGCGGAGCCTTCCTCATCGTCGCTTACCTCAGGGGAGAACTACCCGCAGAAATCGGTTTGGTGTCAGGAATCCTGGACGTCGTCGTCGCCACGACCGCCATCCTTCTTGCTCTCTACTTGCGAGGCAACGAATCCCGGGCGCCAGGGCTAGTGATGGCCTGGGCCATCCTCGCCCTCGCAGACTTCGCGTGGGCATCAACGATGTTGAGCCTGTCGTTCCTCGGAGTTTTGGAGCTGACACCTGCGCCGGTCATGATGGGAAACCCACCGTTGCTGATCATTTCGTTGTTCGCTCTGCCATTTGGGATTTTCGTGAGCGTCTATCTCATCATGCGAATGAGAAAGGTCCTCTCTCGTAGGGTATCCCTGTGAACCTGTCGGATCGCGAGCAGGCTGAGAAGCTTGCTGATCAGCTGTTGGCGGAGTATCCGGGTTTGGTCAAGCGTGCCGGGTATGGGGAAAAAGTGCTGTTCTACAACCCGTCCGGATTACTGCCTGCAGGCGTCTATTTCGCGTCGTTCAAGGCACAGGACGGCCCGAATGATCAGGCGTCCCACCTAAATCGAGATGGTGTCTTTCGAGTTGCTTTTGGCCTGCCGGATGCGACCTATCAGGGCCTTTTTGGCCCGCGACCCCCGCGTCCCGGCAAAGGGAGGGTAGTCCACCTGGAGCACGACTTCGCCGCGGTAGATCGACTGACCCCTCACCCGGTCTACGCCTGGATGGGGTGGGTCCAGATGTTGTCTCCTTCAGCGCGGAATTGGCAAGAGATCAAGCCCTATCTTGAAGAGTCTCATCGGCGCGCGGTCGCGGTTCATGACAAGCGAATTAGATCTTCGGCTGACGTGAGCAGGGAGAGTCGTGGTGAATGACGCCGCTTATCCGGGGTCTCTCATCGCATGGCTCGTGGGGATAACACCGACGAAACGAACGCTCGTGGTTGCTGGGGTTGCAGGATTGGCTCTCGCTGGGGTTGTTACTCTAGCCACCTCGCACATGGGCTGGGGTCACATTGTTGTGTTCCTGCTCGCCTTTGACATTGGCGCCGGGTGGGTTAGCAATCTAAGCGAGTCCACGAGGAGCTTCTGGAAGACGCGTTCCCGGGCACTGCAGGTTGGCTACATCGTTCTTCACCTTGCGCTCTATCCCGTGGCGCTGTGGGTGCTGACAGATTCAGTGTGGGTGTGGGGCTTCTTGTTTATGGCGTTGCTCGGAAAGGTTGGGGCGTTTATGGTGG
>CAYXSU010000007.1:44927-50343 GCA_964467805.1 uncultured Microbacteriaceae bacterium | reverse complement strand
GTGTGGGGCTTCTTGTTTATGGCGTTGCTCGGAAAGGTTGGGGCGTTTATGGTGGGTCTGGTCAAGTCGTAGCTCCTCGACCGTCTCAACAAGAGGGCCAGTACACATTTAGTGCACATCTTCATCTCACACACCCCAACACCAGCCATGCTAACCCTCGCCTGTTTACTGGCATCCGCAACGTCAGCTAACACCCGCTAACACCAGCAAATACCTAGGCACCAAACTCATAATCTGCCGGTCACGGGTTCAAGTCCTGTCCGCCCTACGGCACCGTGATATCCAACCAACCATCGGCATTTACGGAGCTTGTGTCGGTCAGAATTGTAGCGGTGAGCTTGTGCTGAACCAGCGGCGCGCTCAGATGGAGTGACCACAGCTGATGTCTCTCGAGATTGTTGCTCTCGCCAGCAAGCATCGAAAAGAGAGCCTGTTGGGCCCGGCATTTGAGTCTTTATTGGGATGGACAGTCGAGCTCGCTGATTTTGACACGGATTCCTTGGGCACCTTCACTGGAGATGTCCCGCGGTTACTGTCGCCGATGGAGACCGTGTTGGCAAAAGCTCGTGCTGGCGCGTTGGGGCGGGGGGTCAGTCGAGGTTTAGCCAGTGAGGGCACGATTGGACCTCATCCGGCTATTCCGTTCGTGACCGTAACGAGAGAGCTTGTGGCTTTCGTCGATGTTGCGACGGGGCATCAGGTCGTTGAATCAGTGGTCAGTTCGGATATTCACGCACTCTCGGAGACCTGGAGCGAGGAGACCTCGCTCCAATCGCTCGCGCAGCGCGCTGATTTTCCCCGTCATGCAGTGATTGTGAGGACAGCGGGGTTTGCGAAACCCGTCATTGTCAAGGGCATCAGGTCCCCCGAGAAGCTCGCTGAAGCCATTGACTTGTGCCGTCGCGCCGGAGGGGGCAGTGACGTGGTCATTGAGACTGACTATCGGGCGATGGAGTGTCCATCGCGCCAGGCCATTATCGAAGATTGCGCGTGGAAGTTGGCGAGCCGCCTAACCCGGTTGTGTCCTCGGTGCGAGACTCGGGGTTGGGGGGTTGTCGACTTTCAGTTCGGAGTGCCATGTGGCGCCTGTGGCTCCATCTCAAGGGATGCGATCCGAGCAGACATCGAGGGTTGCGAAGGGTGCGACCATCGCGTTGCTCTGCCCCGAGAGAGCGCATCAATCGATCCGGCTCGGTGCGACGTCTGTAATCCTTAAGGAAATCGAGCGTGGGGAGTCAAGTGGTGAGCGACGATTCAATGCTTGGCGCAGTTCGGCTGGCCGCCGAAGCGCTGCTGTCCGGTCACCTCGTTGCATTCCCCACCGAGACTGTCTACGGGCTTGGTGCTGATGCCACACATGCTTCAGCGGTGGCAAGAATCTTTGAAGTCAAAGGCAGACCGTCAAGCCATCCGCTAATCCTTCATGTTTCCAGCATCGACGAGCTAGATCGCTGGGCACACGGAATACCCGAATATGCCCACAGGCTCGCTAGCGCTTATTCACCGGGGCCATTGACACTCATTCTTCGGAAATCAGCTGCTACCTCTCCGCTGGTGACCGGTGGCCAAGAGACTGTCGGAATTCGCATCCCAGCCCATCCTCTAGCGCAAGAGCTACTGCTCGAGTTCGCCTCTGCAGGGGGCTCTGGCGCGCTTGCAGCGCCGAGTGCGAACCGGTTCGGACGGGTTTCGCCGACGACAGCCGAGGCCGTTCGGGCAGAGCTTGCTCACCGGCTAACGCCGGACGACCACATTCTTGATGGGGGCGCTTGCGTCATCGGCCTTGAATCAACGATTGTTGATTGCACGGGAGATAGGCCTTCGATCGCTCGACCAGGAGCAATCTCTAGCGCCATGGTTCAACACGCCACCGGCCTGGAGCTCGTCGCGTTCTCGCACCAGGTTCGGGTCAGTGGTGCGCTGAAATCTCACTATGCGCCAAGCGCCGAGTTAGTCATCGACTCCCAAGCGCACCCGGGGGATGGATTCATTGCTCTGTCGAACCACCCAACTCCGCCGGGAGTGCATCGGCTTTTGAGCCCCGCAAACGCGGAGGAGTTTGCATTTGGTCTCTATGAGGCCTTGCGCGAGGGAGATCGCCGGGGCCTGTCCCGCGTGGTTGCGATTACCCCAGATGGTGACGGGCTCGCTTCGGCGGTCCGTGACCGGCTGAGCCGAGCAGCTTCGCCGCACTAGATGTCGACCTTCCGACTTGGTTTCCTCCTCTCCATTGAAAGAAGATGTGGTTGACTCAAACATGCTGAAAACCCTTGCGCCACGCCTTATCGCCCTCGCTGCTTTTGCTTTCATGCTGGTCATGAACGTGCTGGCCACAACCCTTCCGCTGAATGGCCAGGCCACGAACGAGATCTCTGACCGATACGACACTCTTTTTGCGCCAATCGGCTTCACCTTTGCTATCTGGGGCGTTATCTATCTCCTGCTCGGTGTTTATACCGTGGTGCAGCTGGTGGCCGACAATGCGGTGATTCGCGCGATTACCCCCTGGTTTATTGCCAGCAGCGTGCTCAACGGAGCGTGGATTGTTGCCTGGCACTACGAAGTGCTCTGGGGCGCCGCAGTGATTATTGCCGCGCTGTTGTGGACGTTGATCATGATCAACAAGGAAACGACCGCTACCCGGACAGCTTTGGGGAGCACGTTCGCTATTCGTATTCCCTTTGCCGTCTATTTCGGCTGGGTCACGGTGGCAACGGTGGCGAACATCTCTGCCCTGCTAGTCCAATGGGGTCTGGGCGATGGCTTCTGGCTTTCTGCAGAAACGTGGACCATTGTGGTGTTGGTAGTTGCAGTGGTGATTGGTTCGGTCACTGCGCTGGTGAATTCATCGCCTAGCTATGCGTTGGTGCTGGTCTGGGCGTTCTGGGGAATCCTGTCTCGGCACATTTCCCCCGCTGAGTGGAATAGTGAATTTCCGTCGGTCATTCTCGCGACTCAGATACTTCTGCCGACACTCGCCCTTGTCGCTGTGATCGCTCTCGTGCGGTGGGCGCGCCAGCCCGTGCAGCCCTTGGTGACTACGCGCCTGGGGGCTTAGCTCTTTCCGAACCGCTCAGGCACGAGCGCGTACCATGGCGCTATGACACTATCCCGGCTCAACCTGCTGTTCCACGTTGTGGGGCCGGTTGTGGCCTTGGTCCTCGTCGTCGCGTTCTGGTCGACTCCACCTGATTTAACGGGTGTGATTCTCCTGGGAATTGTGCTCGCCGGCGGAGTGGTGTCCTCTGTCCACCATGTTGAAGTCGTGGCAGCGTATGTCGGCCGAGTATGGGGCGCAATCCTTCTCGCCCTCTCAGTAACCGTCATTGAGGTCGGAATCATCCTCGCGATCATGTTCGAAGCGGGTAGCTCAGCTGCCACGCTCGGCCGTGACACTGTTTTTGCCGCAGTGATGATCACTGTCAACGGAATTATTGGCTTTTCTGTTGTCGCTGCGACCCTTCGGTCGTCAACATCGTCGTTCAACTCTGAGGGGAGTGGTGCAGCGCTGGGCGCGATTGCGACGATTGCGACGTTGGGCCTTGTCCTCCCGACCTTTACAAGCGGGAGCGCTGGCCCCACGTTTACCCAACCCCAACTTGTTTTTGTGTCGTTGGCCTCTCTGGGGATTTATGGACTCTTCCTCTGGGTGCTCACGGTGCGCAACCGCGAGCACTTCGAAGACACCGAAAGACCTCCAACGCAGGCTCTTCACCTTCCCCCAACGAAGAGCACTTTTGTCTGGAGCGTCATTCTTCTGGTGGTGTCACTTGGCGCCATTATTGGCCTCGCGAAGGTTCTCTCGCCATCTATTGAGGGGGTTGTTAGGGACGCCGGGTTACCGCTGTCACTCGTTGCCGTCATCATCGCCCTGGTGATCTTGCTCCCCGAGGGCGTAGCAGCTGTTCGGTTCTCACGCCGCGGCGACCTACAGGCCGGTTTCAACATCGGTTACGGGTCGGCGCTGGCGAGTATTGGGCTGACCATTCCAGCGCTTGCGATCTTCTCGTTAGTTCTCGATGTTGAGCTGAGCTTTGGGCTTGGGTACAAGGAAATAGTGCTGTTTATCTTGACCCTGGTGGTCAGCACGGTCACAGTGGCCTCGCACCGTGTAACCCTGTTCCAGGGCGGGCTGCACATTGTTATCTTTGCGGCGTTCTTGTTCCTTGCGGTGAGTCCCTAGAAAGAAGAAACCCCACGTCCTCGGCTTCTCTGGTGGTACTGGTCGGTGTTCGAGAAGTACCAGCAGGACCGACTTGAGGCCTTTACGCCCGACCTAGAACCTGAGCGGGTGGGCAGTCAAAAGGATCCCTGGCGGCAAGACCCACGCGGTTCAAGTAGGCGATAACGATTCCGTAGGACTGGAACAGGCCGGTTTCCGTGTAAGAAATCTTCTTTTCCGCACAGAACTCACGCACCAGCTTTGCCGCCCTGGCCAGTTTGGGCCTAGCCATGCTGGGGAAGAGGTGGTGTTCGATTTGGTAGTTGAGCCCGCCCATGAAGTGGTCCATGAACAAGCCGCCACGAATGTTGCGACTGGTCAGCACCTGGCGACGAAGGAAGTCAACCTTCACTCCGGCAGCAATTTGTGGCATGCCTTTGTGGTTCGGGGCGAATGATGCGCCCATATAGACGCCAAAGAGGGCCATGTGAATGACAAGGAAGACGGCGGCGATATACCAGGGCATCAGTGCCACCAAAATGATCGGGTAGCCGATATTGCGTGCCAAGAGCAGGGTGATTTCCGTGCCGCGGTGGTTGAGGGGCTCCCTGGAAAACACTCGCCTGAAGGCTTGAACGTGAAGGTTCAGGCCCTCGAGGGTCAAAATCGGGAAGAACAACCAACCCTGACGCTTCACGAACGCGTTCGTGAAGCCTGTGGTTTTTGCTGCCGCTTCTTCTTGGAACATGATGAAGTCGGATTCAATGTCGGGGTCTTTGCCCACGGTGTTGGGGTTTGCGTGGTGTCTGGTGTGCTTTCCCATCCACCAGGAGTAACTGATTCCTACAACCGCGTTCGCCAGAATGCGAGCGGTGCGGTCGTTTGTCGTTCCAGAGGTGAACACCTGGCGGTGGGCGGCCTCGTGAGTGACAAAAGAAAACTGGGTCATGATGATCGCCATCACGGGCGCGAGTGCTAGCTGGGCCCACGAATCACCGATGAAGAACATCGCCGTTAACAGGGACAGGAGCGACACCGAAAGCACCACAATCAAGGTGATGTAGTAGCCCACTGAGCGGGAGAGAAGCCCACGCTCTTTGATTTGCGCGAGAAGCTCCGCAAACTCTGAGGTGTAGGCGTGGGGCCGGGGGAGACTGTGGTCAAGGACTGCTTGCGACATGGTTCCTGCGTTCGCTCGATACTGACTTCTCAGCCGATGAGGAACCAAAGAACGACTCCTAGATGTTTTGAGCG
>CAYXSU010000007.1:0-44827 GCA_964467805.1 uncultured Microbacteriaceae bacterium | reverse complement strand
TACTGACTTCTCAGCCGATGAGGAACCAAAGAACGACTCCTAGATGTTTTGAGCGTAACAGCGCAACCTTTCCTTTCCCTGAACACAGGGCGACACCAAAGATCGGTTACTCACATCCCCACCATATATACTCTGTATATACACACTGAATGGGGTGACACTGATGGACATGACCACCACCAGACTGTTTCGAACAGGAGGAAGCGTTGCCCTTCGCATCCCCGCGGGTTGGTTGAACCCAGAGGCTCCGGTGACCCTCGTTCGAGACGAGCGCACGGGCAGGGTGTATCTCAATCAGAGCGATCCTCTTGATACCCAGGACTTCTTTGACTTTATGCAGGGCCAGGAATACCGGCCAGACGCTGGATTTGATGAGATTTCTCTCCGTTCTGACCCGCCACGAACATCATCGTTCGACGAGGGGCTCTAGTGTTCCTGCTCGATACCGATATCTGCAGCGAGGCCGTTATGGGTCACCCGAGGGTCCTTGAGCGACTGGGCGCTCTTGACCGCGACGTTTGGGCTATTAGTTCCCTGGTTTACGCCGAGCTCCAGTTCGGCCTGGAGAAGGGCAAGCTCACGCCGCGTTCCCACACTGCGCTCGAAAAGTTTCTGCGGGCTGCCCCTCTGGTTCCCTTTGATCGCGGTGCTGCGAGGGAGGCGGCAAAGGTCCGGTTCGAACTCGAAGAGCGAGGGCGCCCTTCCGGGGCTGTGGACCAGATGATTGCCGGGCACGCTCGTTACCTTCAGGCAACGTTGGTCACGGGAAACACTGCCCATTTCGAGTCGGTGCAAGGACTTGCCCTCGAAAACTGGCGAGACGGGCAGGGTTAGGCGTAAGTCGTTTGTTCCGGCTCGCCGCCACCGGATTCGGGTGGGGTGCGAGTACCGTAGGGCTCACACCAAAGGAGAAATCACATGGCTCGAGCCGAGAGAACTATTGACCAGAAAATTGGCAGACTCCGCATCTACAACGTTGTCGCAGGGTCTCTCCACCTTCTGCAGGCAATCGGTCTGGGCTATGTTCTAACTTTGCTCGATGAACAGGTCACCTACGCAGTCACCGCTGACTACTTGGCAGGCCCTCCGGGGTTCCCCATCCCACCGGAGCGCGTTGAGCTTTTTGACATCAACGTGGGATTTGGGGTGGTTGCTTTCCTCGCGATGTCCGCGTTCTTCCACTATCTAATTTCGTCGCCGCTGTTCTTCAAGCGCTATGCCGCTGGACTCAAACTGAACCGCAACTATTTCCGCTGGACGGAATATTCTTTGAGCTCATCGGTGATGATTTGGCTGATCGCCCAAATCACCGGCATTACCGATGTGGCTGCACTGTTCTCCATCTTCGCTGTCAACGCATCGATGATCATGTTCGGCGCATTGCAGGAAAAATATGAGAGTCCCGGCAGTAAAGGCTTCTTGCCCTTTGTCTTTGGCTCAATGACCGGTGTGGTCCCGTGGATCGTTATTGTGATCTACTTCTTGGCCCCAGGCTCTACTTCGGGTGTTGAGGCACCCGACTTTGTCCTTGGAATCATCATCTCGCTGTTCTTCTTCTTCAACACCTTCGCGGTCAACCAGGCACTCCAGTACCACCGTGTTGGTGGCTGGAAGGACTACCTGCGAGGCGAGCGGATGTACATCACCTTGAGCCTGGTAGCAAAGACTGTGCTTGCCTACCAGGTTTTCGCTGGGGCCATCATCCCGGCACTGACGGCGTAATGACTGGCGCGGCAGAGGCCCTCGCGGTATTCCGTGAGCGACGGAACCTTGCGGCGATCGCGCCGCAGGGTCCCCTGGCTCTCACGAACACCCAGTGGATTGACACCGAACAGACGATTTGGGGGGTTCCAGGGTCCTGGGCACCAAGGACTGACGGCGGTTCTGGCCTGGTCGTGACCGCCACAGCCGAGGACCAGGTCCATGTCGATGGCGCGCTCGTCGAAGGATCTTTCATCGTGCGCGGCAAAGACGATGAGGCACCCTCTACGGTGACCTTTAGTGAGAGCGTGAGCGGTCACGTCATTGCTGGTGAAGGCGGCTATGCCCTGCGCATCTGGGACACACAGTCCGAGGGAATCCAGAAGTTTGGAACTATTGACGCTTTTGATTACAACGAAGCGTGGGTAATCACCGGCTCGTGGACTGAAATTCCAGGTGGAAAGAGTGTGGGCTTCGAGCACCTCAAAGACGAGGGTGTTTCCAGAGACGAGGTCGTCCCAGGCGAGATCCGCTTCACGCATGAGGGCGTCGAGTACTCGATCGCCGCATTCAAAGCAGGCCGAGCACTTCAACTGGTTTTTTCCGATGCAACTAATGGGGACTCGACTTACAGCGTTGGCCGGTTCCTGTTCTTGGCCCCGAATCCCGATGGCACGATCACTCTCGACTTCAACTACGCGATTCTTCCGCCTTGCGCCTTTAGCTATGCCTTTAACTGCCCGCTTCCGCCGGCACAGAACCGTTTTCCCTTCGCGATTGAGGCCGGCGAGAAGAACGTCATGGCTAAGGACGGGTCGCTGCTTCACGGCTAAATGAGGCCCGGCGGTCAACGCCCCATTTGTTTTTTCAGCCAGAACCTGGTCATACTGGGTCTAGGCGAAAGCCATGACGTCATAGTCACTCACGCATTCCGCGGTCGATGGGGAAGTCGAACCAACGGAATGGGAGAAGACGATGTCCACGCACGTGACCCGTGGGGTGCTCTTTGTGCACTCTGCGCCTCGCGCACTGTGCCCTCACTTGGAGTGGGCAGCAGGCAAGGCGCTCGGTCACGCTGTGAGCTTCTCGTGGCGGGATCAGCCAGTTTTGCCTGGCACCCTTCGCGCCGAGTACGAGTGGGAGGGCCCAGTGGGCTCGGGTGCGGCTCTGGCGAGCGCGCTGCGTGGCTGGGAGCACTTGCGCTTCGAGGTGACAGAAGAAGCATCACCAGGCGTTGACGGTTGCCGCTTTATGCACACGCCTGATTTGGGTGTCTTCTTTTCCCATATGGATGCGCTGGGCAACACGGTTGTTCCAGAGGACCGTATCGTTTATGCCCTTGAAGTCGCAGCGGGCGACCCTGAGGAGATCGGCCGTGAACTTCGTTTGGCGCTTGGCCGAGCGTGGGACGAGGAATTAGAGCCTTTCCGGCACGCGGGCGATCAGACCCCTGTGGTCTGGTTTCACCGAGTGGGGTAGCTAGCGGAGAGCATTACCTCGCTCCTAATTCCTGCGGTCCGCCTGGATTCGAGACTCAGCGCCGAGAGCGCGATTGATACTGCCCCTAGGACAACGAGCGCCCCAATCGGAGCCCACACCCTGGAGCCTTCGGCTCCTGCGAAAGCAGCAATCAACGCTTCAATCGACCAACCGAGTGGCGTGAGGCCAGATACCGCTTGATAGAAGCTTGGCAAAATTTCGAGTGGAATCAGGTTTCCAAGGCTCACAATCTGGATGACGAAAGCACCAAGAGATAGCGGTGCTAACCATCGTGGATTCCATGCCCAAATGGCGAAGTGCAGTGCGGCGAATGCCAGTGCTGTGAGGGCCACGAGAGGAGCCGTAATCACGACGCTCGCCCACGAGACACTGCCCAGAGTGTGAATCATCAGCGTGACAATTGCGGTCCATGCCAGGACGACGCCGATAACCGGCCGAAGCGCGCGACCGAGCAGGGTTGAGGTTCTCGCGCTACTGCCGAGCACGCGGGACGAGTAGGAGGGCAGCACCAGGAAGTACAGGAGTGCGACCAGCCACATGCCCGCCGGCGCCAGCACACTCGAGAACGTCTCCTGCAGGGACACATCACCCGAGCGATCCTGGCTAGTGAAGGCAACGGGACTTGTCAGGACCGTTGTCATCTCGTCGTCTGCCGTGGCAAAGGTGTTGTCACTAAGTTCGGCTGCGCCCTCAGCGAGGCCGTCCGCAAACTGACGTGAACCATCCGAGAGTTCTGCTGTGCCCTCGGCCAGGGCACCAAGACCGTCGCGAATATCGCCAGAAGCAGTCTCTAAATCAACGCTGGAATCCGCGAGTGCATCGGCTCCCCTATCGAGGGCCACAATGCCGTCACGAACGCCGGTGAGCGCGGTCGATGCTTGCGAGGAGAGCGTGTTCCCGCCGCCGGCGGCTGCAGCGAGACTGTCGATCAGGGTGTTGAGGGTGGCCTCTGCTGGATGACCAGAGAACCCAAAACCTGCCTTGATGCCCGAGAGCCCGCCGGAGAGCGTTGATACGCCACTTGTGTAGGACGAAATGCCGGTGGAGAGCTCGCCAAGCTGTGCTGTTCCCTCACTGAGCGCATCGAGTCCATCGGAGAGGCTGCGCGTTCCCGCTGCGAATTCCCCAAGGCCATTGTCAAATTCTTCATATCCGGAGGCGAGCTCGCCGACCCCATCTGAGAGGTCTTCGGTGGCGGAGGCTAGTGTTTCGGCGGCATCGGCTGTTTCCTGGAAACCATCGGAGATATCGACAATGGCAGCGAAAAGGCCCTCCATGATTCCGGAACCGAACTCGTCACTAACGCCGGCTGCGAGCGCTGCCCCAACCTGGTCCGAGAGCACACCGGCGAGATAACTCCGCGAAGAATCGGTGATGATGGTGAAGGTCGCTTGCTGGGGGTCCTCGCTATCCAGCGTGGTCACCGCCAAAGAGAAGTCCTCGGGTATTTCCACGATGGCGTAAACGTCACCCGAGGCGAGCAGTTCCCGAGCTTGTTCCGAGTTCGTGACCAGCCAGTCAACGGCGAAGTCTTCAGAGGTCACGAGTTCGGTCACCAGCGGTTTGCTCGCGAAGATGATGCTTTCTTCGCCGTCCTCATTCGTTTCCGTGATCAACTCGTCGTTGTTCACAAGGGCAACCGGGACCCGCTCCAGGCCGTTTCCTGCCGATGACAAAGCGCCCAACAAGCCACCAATGATGACGAGGGGGGTGACGAGGGCAACTAGGACCCACAGCGCAGCGGAGGAGATGTTTTTCACAGTGTCAGCGCTCCTGAGTGAGCGGCGGCAAGATCGGTGATTGTCGTCGGGGTTGAAATTGATGTGAGCGCTCGTGCAGGGGGGAGGCTGAACAGCGCGACCGTCTGCTCGGGAGAGGCGAAGGTGTGCAGCGCGCTCCACCACAGGGCACGGTCTTCGCCATCGGTGAGGGGCTCGGCGGGGGAGACAAGACAGAGCGGCGAAGCATCTGCCACGGCGATTGCCGCCCAAACAAGCACTCGCTGTTCAGGCGACAAGAGGCCTGGAATAGAGTCCTCAGAAACAGGCTTTCCGGGGAATCGCTCGGCACCAAAGCTATTGATCCTCGTGAGCGTCTCTGAAACTAGGGCCCTGCGCTCTCGAGGTGCGAGGTCTGCCAGGGTGCCTGACCACAGCATTCTCTCCTCGAGAGCCACGCCCACGGGGGTCAGCGCATCCGCGTCCTGAGGGCTCCAGACAGAGACCTTTGCGTGGGCGCGACGAACCTCGCTGGGGAAGGGATGCCCACCGACGTGCAGTGAGCCAGAGACAGGGTTTATGGCGCCAGCCAGTGTCGCAGCGAGCAGGCGAGTGGTGGCTGGCTCGCCCACAACGTCAAGTCGGTCGCCTGTCTTCCACTGGAAACTCAGTGGCTCAGACCTGCGGTTCTCATCGCCGAGAACCACGTAATGGGCGTGGACCATGAGGTGCGATGTTGATTGGGCCCATTCGACGTCGTGGATGTGCGCGATCAGAGCCTCACCCTCAACATCGGCGTGGGGCAGACGCTTATCGATAGACCGTGGCAACCACCAGGCTGCGTTCTTGAACAGCGCCATCAGAGCCGGCACCAGGGTCATCCGGACGACAAATGCGTCGAAGGCGATGCCGATGGCAAGGCCAAGTGCGATTGGCTTGAGCGTGGCAGAGCCTTCGGGGACGAAAGCTGCGAAGACAAAGAACATGATTAGCGCCGCCGAGGTGACGACCCGCGCGCCCTGGGAGTAGCCCTCTTCGATCGCAAAGCGCCAATCGCCCGTTTTGACGTGTTGTTCTCTCATCCCTGAGACCAAGAACACCTCGTAGTCCATGGCGAGACCGAAGAGAACCGCCATCAACAAAATCGGCATAAAGCTGAGGACCGGTCCCGGAGTTACGTGGAGCAAATCGGCAAACCATCCCCATTGGAAAATGGCAACTACCACTCCAAACGCCGCAGTCACAGAGAGCACAAACCCTAGGGCGGCCTTGATGGGAACAACGATTGATCGGAATACCGCCAGAAGCAGGATGATGGAGAGGCCTACAACGACGAGACCAAAAGGAACCAGGGCGTCTTGGATTCGCTGGGATATGTCCACGCCAATTGCTGTCACGCCGGTAATCGCGAGCGCATTTCCGTAGGACTCCTCCCACTCGGGCGCGCGCTCCCGCAACTCAGCGACGAGGTTCTTGGTTTCGACAGAGTCAGGTGCGAACTCGGAGACCACCTGGATGATGCCGGTGTCGAGGCCGGGGGAGGGGAACCCTTGGCTCACATAGGCAACGCCTGGTACTACGTCGAGTTCCGCGCGGAGGAAGTCCACGTCCTTCATCAGGTCTTCACTACCCGTGAGGTCCACCGCTACCAACAGGGGTCCGTTGTACCCGGGCCCAAACCCTTCGCTGATGAGGTCATATGCCTTCCGCTGGGTTGAGTCGGCTGGTTCCTGTCCGCCACCTGGCAGGTTGAGATCGAGAGACAACGCAGGGAGCGCAATCAGTCCGAGTCCCAGAATCGACACCAGAGCGACCGCAAGCGGATACTTCATCACGATGCGCACCCAGCGCCTACCCATACTGGGTTTCTCAGCAGACGCGGTGGCCAAAATGAAGGCTTTGGAGCCCTCTTTGGGCCGCAGCTTCTCGCCCATCAGGCCCATCAGCGCTGGCAGCAAGGTGATTGCTGCGACAATCGCAACAGCAACCGCCATGGCAGCCGAGGCCCCCATCACACTGAGGAAGGGAATTCCAACGACGAAGAGACCAAGGAGGGCGATAATCACGGTCAGTCCGGCAAAAACAACGGCGTTACCCGCTGTTCCCACCGCCGTCGCCGCAGACTCTAGCGCGCCCTTGCCTCTGGCCAGTTGGTCGCGGTGCCGGGAAAGGATAAAGAGGGAGTAGTCGATTCCCACTGCCAGTCCAAGCATGACCGCCAGCAACGGTGCGGAGCTGGAGACCGTGACCCCCAGGGTCATCAGAAAAATAATGCCCAGGACAATGCCGACACCGACAATCGCGCTGGCGAGGGGCATCCATGTGGGGCGGAACGATCGGAACGTTACAAGCAGCACGACCCCCGCAAAAATCACACCGAACACCTCAGCAATCGTCAGACCCGGGGTTTGGTCCTGGAAAATGCCTCCGCCAAATTCGGCGATGAGGGGAGAACCGACGAGAACCTCCCGAGACTCCAGCAGCTCCTCCAACATTTCGTCAGTCACGTTGGGTTGGCTTACGGCAAATCTGATCTGAATGAACGCGTACCGACCGTCGTCACTGAGCGCTCTTCCGGCAAATTCGTCAAACGGGCTTACAGCTTCGTCGACTCCACTGCTCCTCGAGAGGCGCTCCGTCATCGCCTCGATGAGCGCCGTGTTCTCTGGGCTGTCAAGGCGCTCGCCCTCCGGCGCCACGAGAACGGCTTGAGCGCTTGCCCCAGCAAATGTGGGGAACACCGCGTTGAGGCGCTCAAACGCAATCTGGGCTTCACTGCCCGGAATGCGAAAATCGTCGTCGGTTTGGCCGCCAAATACGAGACCGGCGCCGAGCAGAGCGACCATGGCAACAAGCCAGGCCGCGAGTACGCGGCCCGCGTTCTGATAACTCGCCTTCCCGAGGCGATAGAGGAAAGTAGCCACTAGATCAGCCCCGCACAGAGGTTGCTTGAGTGGGGGCCACAGAGGGCGGCTTGATCAGCCAGTGAGGTTGATTGCCCTGAGCACACTAGAGACAGTGTAGATAGTGCAGGGGAACGCTTCCTGTGAAAAAGGTGGCCTACGAAAGGCTCTACACGCTACGGAATGCGACCACAGCGTTGTGGCCACCGAAACCAAAAGAGTTACTAATCGCCAACTGCGTGCCGGGGCCCAGGTCGCGCGGGGAGGTCACAACATCCAGCGGAATCTCCTCGTCTTGGTTTTCCAAGTTTATGGTCGGTGGAGCGGTCCGCTCGTGGACCGCAAGAACCGCAAACACTGCTTCCAGTGCGCCAGTGCCACCAAGGAGGTGCCCTGTCGCTGCCTTGGTGGCAGAGACAGGAATAGACGATGTCCGATCCCCAAAGACCGCCTTGAGGGCCGCGTATTCAGCCACATCGCCCACCGGTGTTGAGGTGGCGTGAGCATTGATGTGGGTGACATCCTCTGGTTGTGCACCGGCCTGCTTGAGCGCTGCCATAACGGCGCGCGACGCTCCCAGCCCAGCAGGGTCTGGAGCTGTGATGTGGTACGAATCACTTGTCACACCACTACCGGCAAGCTCAGCGTAGATGCGGGCTCCGCGCGCCTCGGCGTGCTCTTTAGTCTCGAGAACCAGCGTGGCGGCTCCCTCACCGAGGACGAAACCGTCCCGATCCACGTCATAGGGCCGTGACGCCCGCGCAGGTTCGTCATTTCTACGAGACAGCGCCTGCATCGCAGCAAATGAGGCGATCGGCATGGGGTGAATGACGGATTCTGTGCCGCCGGCGACCACAACGTCGGCGAGGCCCAATTGGAGATGTTCATAGGCGTTGGCGATGGACTCAGTGCCCGAGGCGCAGGCTGAGACGACTGTTCGTGCTCCACCTCTCGCACCGAGACCCATGCTCACCGCAGCAGCGGCTGCGTTTGGCATGAGCATGGGGATGGTCATGGGCAACACTCGCCTGGCACCTTTTTCGCGCAGCGTGTCCCACCCATCGAGCAAAGTCCACAAGCCACCGATACCGGTGGCATAGTCGACCAGGATTCTCTCGGGTGCCACATCGGGTGATCCAGCATCAGCCCACGCTTCGCGAGCGGAAATCAAGGCCAGCTGGGCTGAGGGGTCGAGCCGTTTGAACTCTTGCCGCTCAAGGACCGTCTCAGGGCGCACCTTGGCCTGCCCGGCAAAGGTCACCGGAAGGTCATAGGTCTGCACCCAGTCGTAGTCGAGGGTGCTCACGCCGGATTCACCCGCGAGCAGAGCCTTCCAGGTGGATGCTACGTCACCACCCAGTGGTGACGTAGCTCCAATGCCTGTGACAACGACGGTAGTCATCGGTGTGGTCCCTAGAAGGGGTCTTTAGCCCTGCGCCTTGGTGATGAAGGACACTGCTTCGCCAACGGTGGTCAAGTTCTTGACCTCGTCGTCGGGGATTTTCACGTCAAACTTCTCTTCTGCGTTGACGACAATGGTCATCATCGAGATGGAGTCGATGTCGAGATCATCGGTGAAGGACTTCTCCAGTGTCACCTGATCAGGAGAAATGCCTGTCTCGTCATTGATCAGCTCGGCGAGTCCAGCCAAAACTTCCTCAGTTGTGTGTGCCATGGGTTCCTCTTCCTTGTGTGTTGCGGGACGGCTCCAATCTTAGAGCCCGGGGTGTCATATCTAGGGGAGTCTGACGACCTGTGCGCCGAAGACCAAACCGGCGCCAAATCCAATCTGGAGCGCATATCCGCCAGACGCCTCGGGGTGTTCCTCCAGCAGCCGGTGCATAGCCAAGGGGATCGATGCTGCCGAGGTGTTTCCGGTCGTCTGGATATCGCGTGCAATCAAGACCGAATCGGGGAGACCCAACTGCTTGGCAAACTCATCGATGATGCGCATATTGGCTTGGTGGGGCACAAAAGCGGTCAGTTCCTCGGCGGAGATGCCCGACACCTCGAGCGCTTGCTGGGCTACCTTGGCCATCTCCCATACTGCCCAGCGGAAGACGGCTTGGCCGTCCTGTCGCAGAGTCGGGAATTCGCCCTCGGGATCTTCGAACGCCTCTTTGATGGTGCGGTCCATTCCCACCGCATCCCACTTGGATCCATCAGATCCCCACACAGTGGGCCCAATTCCTACGGAATCGCTCGGGCCAACTACCGCTGCCCCAGCACCATCGCCCAGCAGGAACGAGATACTGCGGTCAGTCGGCTTTGCGAAGTCGCTCAGTTTCTCGGCACCAACGACGAGCACATACTGGGCAACTCCTGCGCGAATGAGGGCATCGGCTTGGGCGATGCCGTAGGTGTATCCCGCACAGGCGGCGGAGATGTCATATGCGGCGGCGGGTGTTGCTCCAACGCGTTCCGCTAGCAGCGCTGCGAGCGAGGGCGTTTGGACCGAGTTCGAGATGGTCGCGACAATCACGGCACCTATCTCGGTGGGCTTGATGCCTGCCTTCTTTATGGCTTCGTTGCTGGCTTGCTCAGCCAAGTCGATGGCGCCCTGTGAAGCACTGGAACGACGTCGCTCAATGATTCCGGTGCGCTGGCGAATCCACTCGTCGGAAGAATCGATAGGCCCAGCCAAATCGTCGTTGGAGACCACCACGTCGCCTCTGGCAGCGCCGAGAGAGAGAATCTGGGTTCCAGCAGGTCCACGAGATTGATGCAGTTCACTCATACGCCAGTCACCATCTCGAGAGCGAGGGCAATGTCCTCGGGTGAATTGATCGCCACGGTCGGCACCCCTTTCAGCCCGCGTTTGGCTAGCCCAGTAAGCGCGCCTGCCGGAGCTAACTCCATCATGCCGGTGATTGCGTTGCCAGCAAACGAGTCCATGCAGGAATCCCACCGAACAGGCCTTGCGACCTGGTCGACAAGGTAGGCCACATAGGTAGCACCTGAGGAGACTAGTGAGCCATCACGATTTGTGTAGAGCGGGTACTGCGGCTCACCAGGTGCCAAGTCCGCAGCTGCAGCGGCCAAGGATGCGACCGCCGAGGCCATATATGGGGTGTGGAAGGCTCCTGCAACGCTGAGTGGAATAACTCGGGTGCCAGGGGGTGGCTCTTCGGCAAAACGCGCGAGGGCGTCTTTGGTGCCAGCGATGACCGTTTGCCCACCGCCGTTGAAGTTCGCAGCGAACAGTCCGTGGTGGCCAAGTGCCTCTTCCAAATCCGCTGGTTCTCCGCCAATCACCGCGCTCATGCCGGTGGGCTCGGCAGCAGACGCTTCTGCCATCGCTCGTCCACGGAGGGATACAAGCCGAAGTGCATCCTCATCGGTGAGAACACCGGCTAGCGCCGCGGCGGTAAATTCCCCCACCGAGTGCCCGGCCATCTGAAGAGGTGTCGAAGCAGGAAGCGCCTCGAGCAGAGCGCGCCCGGTCATGATGCCAGCAGCGACGATGAGCGGTTGCGCGATTGCTGTGTCGGTGATGGTTTCTAAGTCACTGGTCGTCCCGTGGGCAACAAGCTCAACGCCAATGGCAGCGGACCAACTCGTTAGTGTTGCCCGGTAATCAGGGTGATCAAGCCAGGGCTCGAGAAAGCCTGGCTTTTGAGAGCCCTGACCAGGCGCAGCGATGACAAACATAGACTCCAGTTTCTCGGGGGCGTGGTGGAAAACGTTGGTGCGACCCGGCCTACAACTTCGCTACATCGCTGTAGGCAACCTACAGCGACCCACCCGGAGCTGGCGACGGGGTGTTCGGTTCGCTCATCGCGCCGAGGATGATGGCCAAGTGCAGTGTTAGCGCGTCTCGCGGAGCGCCCGGGTCCCAATCCAACACCTCAGACACTTTCTTGAGGCGGTAGCGCACGGTGTTCGGGTGCACAAAGAGTTCGCGCGCTGTCGCTTCCAGAGAGTGCCCGGTTTCAAAGTAGGTCCAGACGGTTCCCAGCAGATCTAAGGGGTGATCCCGCAGGGGCTCATAAATGCTCGCTATGAGCTTTCTTCTGGCTAACGGGTCTCCAGCGAGAGACCGTTCTGGCAAGAGGTCATCCGCGGCAAGAGGGCGGCCAGCATTGCGCCAGCTCTTTGCGACAGAGAACCCGGCGAGCGCCGCCTTGGCGCTCTTCACAGCGTCAACGACAGCGGGAACGGTGGGCCCGATGACAAAGTGGCCTGGGCCAAAGCTCTCATCCAGTGCCTGGGCGATGTGGACAAAACTGTGCTGCTCGCGCTTTGTGTGGTCGTCATCGTCGATTCGGCGGCCGATGACCACCACCAGACGATTTCCTTGAACACCGACCAAAACATCTGCATTGTGGTGGCGGGCCGTGCGCCTAATCTGATCGACATCCACCATGCGAGGGCTGGTTCCCACCAGAACACACACTTCGCCGTGACCAGTCCAGCCAAGCGCCGCGATGCGGGAAGGGAGCTCTTGGTCGTATTCACCGCTCAAAATCGAATCGACGACCAACGCTTCCAGCCTCGCATCCCAGAGCCCCCTGGCTTCTGCAGCTCTGGCATAGACATCGGCTGCCCCAAAGGCGATCTCACGGGAATAAAGAAGAATCGCTTCGCGGAGATCCTCCGGAGCGTCGCGAAGGTGGTCTTCGACCACCTCGACAGTGACCTTGATCAGCTGCAGGGTCTGTTGGAGGCTGACCGAGCGCAGCAGTTCTCTGGGGGCGACGCCGAAGACGTCGGAGGCAATCCACGGCGTGGACTGAGGGTTTTCATACCAGCTAATGAACGAGCTGATGCCTGTTTGGGCGACAAGGCCCACCGCTGAACGACGTCCGGGAGGCATCTCGCGATACCAGGGCAGGGTCGCATCCAGCCTGGCGAGCGTGGCGGTGGCCATTTCCCCGGAGACATTGCGCAGCCATGACAACGTTTGCTTCTTTGTCATGGACTGGCTCATGGGATTCCTCGAATCGTTAGTGGCCAGGTGGACTAGGCGTCGCCGCCGGTAGCCCCGCTTGTTCCCGCATTCACATCGTGAAGACGATACTTCTCGATCGCCGCTTGGTGGGAGCCAGCGGGCACAAGCCCGTCTTTAGCCAACTGCTGGAGCACGCGAACCGCGACGGACGGGCCATCGATGGCAAAGTGGCGCCGCGCTGCCGCTCGGGTGTCGCTGAAGCCAAAGCCATCGGCTCCAAGAGTCAGGTAGGTCCCTGGCACGAACTCCCGAATCTGGTCCTGCACGGCGTGAGTGAAGTCGCTCACAGCGACGAAGGGTCCTGGCGCACCTTGGAGTTTCTGGGTCACGTAGGGAACCTGCTGGGGTTGATCTGGGTGCAGGAAGTTGTGGCGCTCGGCGGCAACGCCGTCCTTGCGCAATTCGTTCCACGAGGTCACCGACCACACATCGGCATTCACGCCCCAGTCAGCGGCGAGAAGTTCTTGGGCTTCGAGCGCCCAAGGCACACCTACACCCGAGGCCAGAATCGACGCGCGTGGCCCGCTCTGCGCAGCGGCTGGCTTGAGAAGATAGAGACCCCTTAGTAGGCCTTCAACATCCAGGTTGGCAGGTTCTTCTGGCTGAACCATGGGTTCGTTGTAGATCGTCAGGTAGTACATGACGTTGGGGTCAGGGTGAGTGCCACCATACATGCGCTCTAGTCCGGCTTTCATAATGTGGGCAATCTCGTAGGCGTAGGCGGGGTCGTAGGTGATGACCGCGTGGTTTGTGGAGGCCAACAGCGGCGAGTGACCATCGGCGTGCTGCAAGCCCTCGCCAGTCAGAGTCGTGCGACCTGCGGTCGCACCCATGATGAAGCCCCTCGCCATCTGGTCACCAGCAGCCCACATGGCATCGCCCGTGCGCTGGAAACCGAACATTGAATAGAAGACATAGACCGGGACCATAGGTTCGCCGAGGGTGGCATAGCTGGTGCCGACCGCCGTAAAGGCAGCAAAAGCGCCCGCTTCGTTGATGCCGGTGTGGAGAATCTGCCCTTCGGGGCTTTCCTTGTATGCCAAGAGCAATTCGCGATCGACCGAGGTGTAGCTCTGCCCGTGCGGGTTATAAATTTTGGACGTGGGGAAGTAGGCGTCCATGCCGAAGGTGCGAGCCTCGTCCGGGATGATCGGCACCAAGCGGTGGCCGAAATCCTTGTTCTTCAGAAGGTCCTTGAGCAAACGAGCAAACGCCATGGTGCTGGCAACCTCTTGCTTGCCCGAGCCCTTGGCTGCTGCTTCGTACACCGAATCGTCGGGCAGCGTCACCTGCGTGTAGCGAGAGCGCCGCTCTGGCAAATAACCACCGAGCGCACGACGGCGCTCGTGGAGATACTGGATTGCCTCGTCCTGGTCCCCTGGGTGGTAATACGGCGGCTGATACACATCCGCTTCGAGAGCGGCGTCCGAGACTGGGATGCGCATGTCATCGCGGAAAGCCTTCAAGTTCTCGAGCGTCAGCTTCTTCATCTGGTGGGTAGCGTTGCGACCCTCGAAACTCGGGCCGAGACCGTAACCCTTGACCGTCTTTGCAAGGATGACGGTCGGTTGGCCCTTGTGCTCGGTGGCGGCCTTGAAGGCTGCATAGACCTTGCGGTAGTCGTGCCCACCACGCTTGAGCTTCCAGATGTCATCATCAGTCATGTGGGCAACCATGGCCAAAGTCCTGGGGTCACGCCCGAAGAAGTTTTCACGAATGTAGGCGCCGCTCTCGGCTTTGTAGGTTTGGTAATCCCCATCTGGGGTGCGATTCATAAGGTCTCGTAACGCGCCGTCGGTATCGGCCTGCAGGAGGGCGTCCCATTCGCGCCCCCAGACGACCTTGATGACGTTCCATCCCGCGCCGCGGAAGAAACTCTCGAGCTCCTGGATGATCTTGCCGTTTCCACGGACTGGACCGTCGAGGCGCTGCAGGTTGCAGTTGACGACGAAAGTCAGGTTGTCAAGGTCGTCGTTGGCGGCTAGCTGGAGGGCACCACGGCTTTCCACCTCGTCCATTTCCCCATCGCCCAAGAACGCCCAGACATGTTGCTGGCTGGTGTCCTTAATCCCGCGGTTGTGCATATAGCGGTTGAGCTGGGCCTGATAGATGGCGTTGATAGGTCCCAAGCCCATCGACACAGTTGGGAATTGCCAAAAGTCAGGCATCAGTCGCGGGTGCGGGTAGGAGGAGAGGCCACCGGTGTGGTGTGACTTCTCTTGACGGAAACCGTCCAGTTGTTCGCTGCTCAGGCGACCCTCGAGGAAAGCGCGCGCATACATACCCGGCGAAGCGTGTCCCTGGTAGAAGATCTGGTCTCCGCCACCGGGGTGGTCCTGTCCGCGGAAGAAGTGGTTGTGGCCCACCTCATAGAGCGCCGCGGAGGATGCGTAGGTAGAGATGTGGCCACCCACGCCGATACCCGGGCGTTGCGCCCGGTGCACCGTGATCGCTGCGTTCCAGCGAATCCATGCACGGTAGCGACGCTCAATATCTTCGTCTCCGGGGAACTCGGGTTCGTTCTCTGGCGCGATGGTGTTCAAGTAATCAGTGGTGGGGACCATCGGCACGCCCAGGTGCAGCTCCTTCGAGCGCTTGAGCAAGCTCAACATGATCTCTCGGCCGCGTTGGTGGCCGGACTGCGCTACGACTGAATCAAGCGATTCGCGCCACTCGTTGGTTTCTGTGGGATCAGAGTCCATCTGGTTGAACGAGTACGGATCTTGGTCGTTGACAGCCACCCTGACCTCTTCCTGGTTGTGGTAGATCGGGAACGTCCGCACCGGGATCGCCAGCACAGATGAGCCCCCAGTCTAGTCATCTGCTCCGAGAGTCAAAAGTGAGACACCACCATCGGGAATGTGGTTTACCATGGGGCGTTGGGCCTGTAGCTCAGTTGGTTAGAGCGCCACGCTTACACCGTGGATGTCGGGGGTTCGAGTCCCTCCGGGCCCACCAGGACTCAGCCGAAAAGAGACACCATCAGGGCGATATAGATCCCCACAAAAATGGTCGGCGTCACATACTTGACCACCCACAGCCAGCCGGCACTGGAGGCCTGGAGCCCAGATTCGCGCGAGAGCTGTTGCGCTTCTGAGGCCACCTGGAACTGGACGAGCGCACCCAGGATTCCAGAAGCCAGCAGAATGCCCGCGGTGGCGATGCGAACCGAGAGGTCAGTCTCCGCTAAGCCAAACTGCAGAAGAGCGATGGTGCTAATGAGTAGAAGAGTGGGGCCGAGCTGCGAGACAACCAACGCGGTGCGAAGTTTGTGCCACGAGGCGGTGTGCTCAGATGTCATGATGTCCTTGCAATCTGTGAAGTCCTGATAACAAGACTAGTTCAGTCGCCAGAAAGGCCACCGTGTCACCTTCCGTGTTGCTGGTAGTGGCAGCCGCCGCGTTCTGGGGGACAACAGGAACTGCTGCCTTCTGGCTTGGAGCCGACGTGTCGCCTCTTGCTATTGGGGCTGCGACGATGGGTATCGGAGGCGTCATCCTCGCGCTTGTCGGTGGGCAATCGAGCCTTGACGTTCTGCGCGATGGTCGCACCAGAGTGTGGGCACTGCTTGGCATCATCGGGGTTGTTGTGTACCCGCTGACCTTTTACTGGGGAATGTCCCAAGCGGGTATTGCGCTTGGCAACCTCATTGCTCTGGGGCTTGGTCCTCTAGTGGTGGCGGTACTCGAGTGGGGTGTTGATCGTTCTGCGCCGTCTCGCCTCTGGTGGATTGCCTCTGGTGTCGCGCTTGCCGGAATTGCAGTGATGAGTTTTGCAAAAGTCGATCTCGGGGGTGGCCGAGAGAGCAATGTCGCACTCGGTGTCGCGCTTGCCGTGATAGCGGGTGCAGCCTATGGGCTCTACACCTACGCCTTCGGGCGCTTGATTGAGCGCGGTCACAGTCCGCGCGCGGTAATCGGAGCGATGTTTGGGGGCGCCTCCCCGGTTCTCTTGGCTGTTCTCGCGGTGACCGGGGCCGGGCTATTTGCCTCCGCGTTCCAGGTCGCCCTGGTGGGCTATTTGGTTCTTGGGCCCATGGTCCTCGCCTACGTTGCCTTCTCAGCCGCCCTCAAAACCTTGCGCTCCAGCACCGTGGCCTCCATCGCATTGCTGGAGCCCGTTGCGGCGGGGCTCTTGGCGGTCGTGGTGGTGGGGGAGAGGCTTGGCCCACTCGCCTGGGCCGGCGGCCTGGCAGTGTTGGTTGCGATGGCGCTGCTCTCTCGCGATGACGGGGCGCGGGCCTCGTCCAAGAACGCCTATTCTTAGACCATGGTCGATAATCAGAATTCAGAGGACGCCGAGGGTCCCCGCCGGAAAACCTTCACTCCTCCGGCTGAGGATGCGACCTTTACGGGCTCTCTCCCCGTGATGGGTGAAACCGACGAGTCTGGGGCTCCTGTGGAGCCGATCGCACCTCTTGCCTCCCTTCCCCAACCGGCAATCTCCCCCCCCGTTCGCACCTCGCTCAGTGACGACGCGATTCTCGCGAAGTTCCGGGGAGAGTCGGCGGGAAGCACCGCAGAAATGATCAATGAGCTGGAAGCTCAGGTCACCCTTCGCGAGGAAGAGGAAGAAGCCTTCACCATGTGGGCCAACCTCACCCGCGCTACCCGCGGTGCATCCGCTGAAGAAATCATCGCTCGGGAGCGCATCATCTTCGACGGCGGAACCCCTGAGCCGCTTCCTGTCATCGAGGAACCACTTCCCGAGGACGTTGACGACGCCCCGGATGACACTCAACCCGAACCCGAACTTGAGCCAGAAGCCGAGCCAGAACCTGAGAGTTCGTCCGAGCTAGACGATGCCACGGTCGATGAGGACCGTTGGCCTCTTGTCCAGAACGATGCCGCGCCGGAGCCGGACATCGCCGAGGCCGCCGATGTCGAGGATGAGCCTGCTGAGGATCTGACAGTCAAGGACTGCGTGCCTGTCGTTGACCGCACCGGTTTGGACCCAACGGCGGAGAACCAGAAGGTGCTCTCGACTGCGGGGCTCTTCTGGAGTTGGTGGGCGACACTAACCCCGGTTGTGGGCATCGTTGCTGGCGCGTTCCTCGTCTCACGCGGACTTGGCCTGCTGGAGACGGTTGTCGCGCTCAGCGCCGCAGCGCTCATTTCGGGAGCGCTCATCGCGGCCGGCGCTTACGCGGGCGCCCGGACTGGGCTCTCCACTCTTCACACGGCCCAGATGACGTTTGGTCGCATTGGGAACTCGGTGCCTTCAGCGTTGATTCTGGTCATTCGACTCGGCCTTGTCGGGCTACTGGTTCTTGGAGCGGAGACCCTGGCAACCCGCGTGGTGACCAGCGCTGGCTGGTGGCCTTTTGAGCTATGGGCTCTCCGTGCAGCGATTGCTGTTTTGATCGCAGGGGTTGTGGTGACCCTCGCGATTCTTGGTGGGCGCTCGTTGCGCATTGGCTTGTATGTGACTGCCGGCTTCCAAGCGCTGGGAATTATTGGCTTTGTGGTGGTTACCGCCCCGGCTCTCAGTTTTGCCGAGGCCGGCGTGTGGTCGAGTTCTGCGCTGCAGATCGTTGCTTTGGGTTCGTTCGCCCTCGCAGCGCTCCTGGTGCTCTTCGGTCACACGGGAGGCGACCTCGCGCGATATCACCGCGGTGGCGGTGGTGCGCGTCGCGCAGTGGCCACCGTGAGCGGGCTCATTGCTGTTGTGCCCACGATTCTGTTTGTGTCCTATGTGGCACTGGTAGCGCTTAGCACTCCACGCCTCGCTATCACCCTGGTGACTGATCCTGTGGGAACTTTGGCTGCGGACTTGCCAGCCTGGTATCCCGCCCCGCTGCTTCTGGGGCTGGTGCTTCCGCTTATTGGTCTCGCGTCCTTGGCACTCTTCGCGGGCGGTCTTGCAGTGCTCTCCACCGGGGTGCGCATATCGCGTGTGGCGGCGACCTCCGTCTTTGCGGTGATTTCCCTGGCGGCTGTCGCTGGTGCGATTGCCTTTGACCAACCCGTGGCGAGCTTTGTCCCGAGCCTCGTCTATGTCGCTGGCGTCGTCTTGGCAGCGTGGGGCGCAAGCTTCGCACTCGATGTGACACTGGGAGCCAATCGACTCGATAGCGTTGCCACCGGCGCCGCTCCCGCCTGGCGCGTGGCGCCACTGGCAGGCATGGTTGTGGGCATCGCCGCTGGTCTCGGGATGATTACCTCCCCAGTCTCCTGGCTGGGCTGGCTTGGTTATCTCCTGCCATTACTCGAGTTGGCTGGCCTGATTGATGTGAGTGCTGGGCAGCTCGGTGTGCTGGTCGCACTTGTCGTCTCTGGTGTAGTGAGTGCAATCGCTGCACTTGCGATTCGTGCAAAAACGCTCCCGGTGGCCCATGGCTAAACCCACCCTGGAGTCTGTGCTCACACAGATAGCCACGCTCTGGCCGGAGTCCGGGGCGCAGGAGTGGGACTCGCCCGGTTTGGTTGTGGGTTCGGCGAACCAGGTCATTGAGTCAATTCATCTGGTGGTGGATGTGACTCCTGAGTCGATTGCTGAGGCGCGGGATGCTGGCGCCAGTCTCATCATTGCCCACCACCCATTGCTCCTTCGAGGTGTCACCACCGTTGCGGAGTCGACCTATAAAGGCCACGTGGTGGCTGAGCTGATTCGTGCGGGAATGGCCCTCTATTCGGCTCATACGAACGCCGATGTCGTGCCCACCGGAACCTCGAGTCGCCTTGCCGATCTCATCGGACTTGTTGCGCAGGAACCCTTGGTTCCAGGGTCACAACCAGGCCATGGTCTGGGGAGGGTTGGCTCGCTCCCTGCAGAGATGAGCCTGTATGAGCTTGCCGTGGCACTCGGTGAAGTCTTGCCACAGACCGCTGTCGGTCCGGTGGTTGCTGGAGAGCCGGATGCTCGAATCACGCGAGTGGCGGTGTGTGCAGGCGCCGGAGACTCTTTGTTGCAGGAACCCGCTGTCATGGCCAGCGATGTGTATATCACCAGTGACTTGCGCCATCACCCCGCTAGCGAGTTTCGTGAGCACGCCAAGCTTGTTGGCGGTCCGAGCCTGATCAACATCTCGCACTTCGCCGCTGAGTGGTTGTGGCTGGATGTCGCGGCGGACGAACTTCGGGCTCTGTTGGGTGTTGAGGTGACCGTGAGCGATCTCAACACTGATCCATGGACATTCCAGGTTCAACGCGTGGGGGAGTGACGATGGCACTGAGCGCACCTCCTGAAGTCCAAGCGCGGTTACTGGAGTTGGCTGACTACGACCGGGGTTTGGCTCGCGCGAAATCCACCCAGGCATCACTCCCAGAAACCCTCCACATTCCGAGCCTCACTGCAGCCGTGGAGGAGTTGAAAGCTCGGCGCCACGAAGCGTTCGTTGAGCTGGAGGGAATTCGGTCAGAGCTAGCGCGCGCAGAATCCGACGTCGCGATGGTCGAGAAGCGCATCGCGACCGATAAAGAACGCCTCGAGCGCACCGCCTCTGCGAAGGATGCCCAGGGTTTGGAACATGAGCTCCAAAGCCTGATGGGTAGGCGGTCTGATTTAGAAGACATCGAGTTGGCGATTATGGAGCGACTCGAGGAAGCTCAGTCCACGGAGTCGCACATCGCGGGTGATCTTGCCACCGCTGAAGAGGCGCTCGCCCAGGCTCGGAGCGAAGAACAAGCACGAAGCGCAGAGCTCGCCGCAGAGACGGCTCGCCTCACCAGCGCCAGAGCAGAGCTTGTGGCCAGCTTGCCCGCCGATTTGGTCGCCCTCTACGAGCGCCAGCGTGAGCGCTACGGCCAGGGCGCTAGCCATCTGCGGGCCGGAATCTCGAGCGCGAGCGGAGTGGCGCTCACCGAGTCAGACCTCCAAGCAGTGCGCCAAGCAGCGGCAGATGAGGTTCTTTTGTGTCCCGATAGCAACGCGATACTTATTCGAACGGCAGAGTCAGGGCTGTGAGCCACGAGCGACTTATCATCGAAGCCGATGGCGCATCCAGGGGGAATCCCGGTGACGCAGCTGGTGGCGCCGTAGTCATCGACCCACAGACCGGGGAGGTGATTGCGTCCGCTGGAATCCTGTGCGGGGTTGCCTCCAATAACGTTGCTGAATACCGCGGAATGATTGAGGGGCTCGCCGTGGCGCTGGAGATCGCGCCCTCTGCCTCGCTACATATTCGGATGGATTCGAAGTTAGTGGTGGAACAAATGTCGGGGCGTTGGAAGATCAAGCACCCCGACATGCAAATCCTGGCGCACGAGGCTCGTGGGCTGCTAGCGGGCCGTGCCGTGGCGTTCGAATGGGTTCCCCGGGAAGAGAACTCGAGAGCAGATGCTGCGGCGAACCGAGCGCTTGATTCGGGGTCTTCCTATCGGGACCTCTAGTGTCCTAGGCGTTATGGCTCTACCCTGGTAGGTGATGGAAAGGGTCGGCCAGGCGGTCGCGTCACTATTTCGGTAGTGCCGAGGAACGTCCGGGCTCCACAGAGCAGGACGGTGGGTAACACCCACCCGGAGTAATCCGCGAGACAGTGCCACAGAAAGTAAACCGCCCGAGCGATCGGGTAAGGGTGAAACGGTGGTGTAAGAGACCACCAGAGGTTCGGGTGACCGAACCTGCTCGGTAAACCTCGTCCGGAGCAAGGCCAAACAGACACCACTGAAGTTGCTCGCTTGGGTGTCGGGTAGGCCGCTAGAGAGTGCTGGTAACAGCCCTCCGAGAAAGATGGTCGCCACCGAAGTTCGCTTCGGGACAGAACCCGGCGTATCGGCCGGCCCCTTCCCTCACCCTTACAGGCTGCGCAGTACGGTGACGACCTTGCCAAGAACTGTGGCGTGGTCACCCAAAATGGGCTCGTAGGCACTGTTCTGAGGCAGCAGCCAGGTGTGACCATCGCGCTGCTTGAACACCTTCACCGTGGCCTCCTCGTCGAGCATGGCCGCAACAATGTCGCCATTGTCGGCGGTGGCCTGCTGGCGCACTACGACCCAGTCGCCATCACAGATGGCGGCATCAATCATTGAGTCACCCACGACCTTCAACATGAAGAGCTCGCCGTTGCCGACCAGAGTGCGAGGCAGGGCCACAACATCTTCGATCTGCTGTTCTGCAGTAATTGGGATACCTGCCGCGATACGACCCACGAGTGGGACGTTTACGACGTTGTCGCCCTGGGGCACCAGCGAGAGCACTGGCTGGTCGGGCTCTGGGGTGAGGCGCTTGAGAATCTCCAACGTCCGCGCTGTGTTGGCGTGGCGCTTGATGAACCCGGCCCGCTCGAGCTGGCTCAACTGGTGCGACACGCTCGAGGTCGAGGAGAGGCCGGTGTTGTCACAGATCTCTCGCATGCTTGGTGGCACTCCACGTGAGTCCAGGGAGTGCTCAATAAAGGCCTGAATCTTTTGCTGCTGTTGGGTCAACATACCTTCAGAGTAACGCAAATCGAACACTTTTTCTACACATGCGTTCGATGATTTCCACAGCGTGTCGGTGGTGGCTGATGAAATACACAGTGTTCGGTACTTGACACCACAAGTATTCGAACATATATTCGAAACAGAGATTCGGACCCGGTCCTCCCGGCCGAGGGTCGGGTCCGGAATCTCAATCACCCAAGGAGGGCAATCATGACCAGCACCACACTACGCATCACCCGCAGGGGACGTATCGTCCTGGCAACTTTGATCGCGGTTCCCGTCCTCGCGGTCTCACTCTTGGTGACCTCACCTGGCGCCCTAGCGGAGAGCATTCCCGCATCCAATGACTTTGAGTATGTGACCGTCATGTCCGGTGACACCCTGTGGAGCATTGCCGAACTGGTCGACCCCACCGGAGATCCCCGTGACACGGTCGCAGAGCTCATGACCCTGAACCAGCTCTCGAGTGCGAGCCTCAGTCCAGGACAAGAGCTCGCCATTCCCCGCTAGACCCGAAGGCTTCGGCCCGCCCGGCTACGATTATCAGGTGGCCACACTTGATGACTTACCGATTCGGGCTGATCTTGCAGGGAAAAAGCCTTACGGCGCTCCGATGGTCGCGGTGCCCTACGCGCTCAACGTGAATGAGAACACCCACCCAATTCCGGCCGCGGTCCGCGAATCCATTGTGACCGCGGTGGGCCGAGCGCTAGAAACCATCAATCGCTACCCCGATCGAGAGTTCACGGAGTTGAGGGAAGCGCTCGCCCGTTACGCGAACTCTAGGGGCTCAAAAAATTCGGTGAACCCCGACATGGTGTGGGCCGCAAACGGATCCAATGAGGTACTCCAGCACGTACTGCAGGCATTTGGAGGACCAGGTCGGAGCCTCTTAGGGTTCCCTCCGACCTACTCGATGCACCCAATCATTGCTGAGGCGACCGGTACGAGGTGGGTTCCGGGGGCGCGTGGCGCGGACTTCAGCCTGAGTGTCGAATCGGTGGTTGCGGATATACACGCCCACCAGCCTGACCTTGTGTTCTTTTGCGCCCCGAACAATCCCACCGGAACCCCGGTTTCCCCCCAGGTCATTCAAGCCGCGTATGAAGCAACCTCGGGCATCGTCCTGGTTGACGAGGCCTACGTCGAGTTTTTGCCCGAGGGGGCTCCTACCGCCCAGGACCTTGTGTCTGGTCGCGAGAGGCTCATTATTTCTCGGACCATGTCGAAGGCGTTCGCCTTCGCTGGAGCCCGAGTCGGCTACATCCTGGCTGACCCCGCCGTCAATGACGCGCTGCGATTAGTGCGCCTGCCCTACCACCTCTCCGCACTCACCCAGGCGGCAGCGGTCGCAGCTCTTCGGCACGCCGATGTGATGCTCTCAATGGTTGATGACATTCGGTCGCAGCGCGATCGGCTGCTTCGAGAGTTGCCCGCGCTGGGCTACAGCGTGCACGATTCGCACGCCAACTTTGTCCTCTTTGGCGGAATCGATAACCCTAGGCATCTTTTTGCCGCGCTGTTGGACCGAGGAATTCTGGTTCGGGACGTCGGAATTGCGAACCACCTTCGCGTCACCGCGGGAACCGAGCTAGAGACCACAGCCTTCCTCGACGCACTGGCTACACTGAAGGCGTGATTTCTCCTCGCACCGCCACGCTCGAGCGCAGCACCTCGGAATCCTCCGTTCGCCTGTCGCTCAACCTCGATGGCACCGGTCGGTCTTTGATTTCGACGACGGTCCCGTTTTACGACCACATGCTGACCGCGCTCTCCAAGCACTCATTGATTGACCTGGAGATTGAGGCCAGTGGGGACACTGACATCGACGTTCACCACACGGTGGAGGACACGGCAATTGTTCTCGGGCAGGCAATCCTGCAGGCGCTTGGTGACAAAGCGGGAATTGCTCGTTTTGGTGACGCATTGGTGCCATTGGATGACGCGCTGGCGAGGGCGGTTGTGGATGTTTCGGGTCGTCCGTATCTTGTTCACACGGGAGAGCCCGAGGGCTTCGAGTATCACGCCATCGGCGGCCACTTCACAGGGTCTCTCGTGCGCCACGTTTTCGAGGCAATCACAATGCACGCTGATTTGACTGTTCACATCACGGTCCTTGATGGCCGCGACCCTCACCACATTGCTGAGGCTGAGTTCAAAGCATTTGCCCGAGCATTGCGTAAGGCAGTGGCGAAAGACGCACGTGTTGAGGGCGTTCCCTCGACTAAGGGCGCCCTGTAGCAGTGAGTCCCCGCGTTGTTGTCTATGACTATGGCTCAGGCAACGTTCACTCAGCCCTGAAGGCGCTCGAGCGCGCGGGCGCCCATGTCACGCTGACCAATGATCGCGCGGAGGCTCTTGAGGCCGACGGTCTAGTGGTCCCTGGTGTCGGCGCTTTCGCCACAGTGATGGCGGCACTTCGCGAGGTTGGTGGGGAAGAGGTGATCGACAAGCGGGTGGCCGGGGGCCGTCCAGTGTTGGGAATATGTGTTGGCCTGCAAATCATGTTCGAGCGGGGAATGGAACACGGGGTTGATGCGGAGGGCCTTGGACAGTGGCCTGGCAGCGTAACGCAGCTCGAGGCGCCAATCCTCCCTCACATGGGCTGGAACACGGTTGAGGCCGCTCAGGGGAGCGCCCTGTTCGCGGGTGTTGAGTCGGAGCGCTTCTACTTCGTCCACTCGTACGCGGCAACGCAGTGGCTTTTGGAGGACACCGGTTCCCTGCCCTCACCCTTGGTGTCATGGGCGACGCACGGACAGCGATTCGTCGCTGCCGTCGAGAACGGTCCGCTCACCGCCACCCAGTTTCACCCCGAAAAATCAGGTGAGGCGGGCCTTGCGTTGCTCCGCAACTGGGTCGGATCTCTGGTCTGATAGCGGGAGAACCCGACTCGGGTTAACGGGGTAGTATTTCTAACTTGTGCACCGTGGCTGATGCGATGCGCTTCCTCTCTTCACAAGGTCTCATGTCTTCACTGCTATGAACGAATTCTCTCAATCGCCTTCGCTGATCCTTTTGCCCGCTGTTGATGTTGCTGATGGGAAAGCGGTGCGCCTCACCCAGGGCGAAGCAGGAACAGAGACGTCCTACGGCGACCCGGTCGAGGCGGCCGAAGAATGGATGCGCCAGGGCGCCCAGTGGCTACACCTTGTTGATCTCGATGCGGCGTTTGATCGTGGCAATAACCGTGCGGTGATTCGTCGTGTTGTGAAGGCCGTGGGTAAAAAAGTAAATGTTGAGCTCTCCGGGGGAATTCGCGATGACGAGTCCCTCGAGAATGCGCTGTCCACCGGTGCGGTGCGAGTGAACCTTGGAACGGCGGCTCTAGAGAACCCTGAGTGGACAGCACATGTGATTTCGGAATACGGCGAAGCCATTGCAGTGGGGCTTGACGTTCGTGGGGAGACGCTGGCTGCGAGGGGATGGACGAAAGAGGGCGGAAACCTCTTCGCCACCCTCGATCGCCTTAACGAGTGCGGATGCGCGCGCTATGTGGTTACGGACGTCACGAAGGACGGCACCATGCGCGGCCCCAACATTGAGCTCTTGAGGAACGTCTTGCAGCAAACCGACCACCCGGTCATTGCTTCCGGGGGGATTTCTTCGCTCGATGATGTTGCCGCATTGCGCGAGTTGGTGCCGCTCGGGCTCGAGGGCGCCATCCTCGGGAAAGCCCTCTATGCCGGAGCATTCACGCTCACCGAGGCGCTGGATGTTGCCGGCCGCTGATTCGGCTGGCCAGCCCTTTGAGGGTCGGTCTTTTTCGGCTAATCCTTTTGCCGGCGATTCAGGCGAGGCCGACCCAACTCTTCGCGCGGCACGTGCCGCTTTCGACGAGCTTCTGGGCCGTCAATTCGAGGACCGTACGCAGCTCGACTTGGCTAGCGCGTGGGGCCAGTGCGTTGTCGCGCTCGGTGGTGCTCGAGTGCTGAGTCCGCTGATTGCCGAGGCGGGGGATTATGGCCTCACCGAAACGGGGGCGGTGGTGGAGAAAACACAGGAGCTCTCTGTGCCACACCTCGAAGGCCCGGATGGGCGGGCCGTTGCTCCGGTGTTCAGTGATATTGCAGCCATGTCCCGTTGGAATTCTCTGGCACGGCCCATTCCGGTAGAGGGAGCTAGGGCAGCGCTTGCCGCCGCAAGCGACGGTCTTCCGCTCGTTCTCGACCCTGGCTCGCCTGGCTCCAGGGTTTTTCGCCGCAGTGCTCTGGAGGCTGTCGCCACCGGAAATCCCTATGTTGCCCCGTGGGTGGATGAGCACGTCAGGGCGAGTTTTGCGACGGTTCTCGATGAGTACCGCGACGTTATGGTTCACCGGGTGGTCTGTGGGGATCCAGCACAAACACTGGCTGGGCCGGAAGTTGTGGTCGTCGTTGGTTTAGTCTCAGGGCTTGGCCCGGAGGCGGTGGCAGCCTTGCTCACTGAGATCTCGACACGGTGGGCCAGTGACCCCGTTGTCGCCAAGCGTTGCGACGGCGTTGGTGTGAAAGTTCTACCGGCCTAGTTGACGGGGCCGGTGTATTTTTCGCCGGGTCCCTGACCGGGAGCATCCGGGAATGTGGAGGCCTCTCTGAAGGCTAACTGCACGCTGCGCAAACCATCGCGCAGACTTCTGGCGTGATGATCGCCAATCTCGGGCGCAGCAGCGGTGATGAGACCCGCGAGAGCTGTGATCAGCTTTCTGGCCTCTGCCAGGTCTGTTTCTTCATCGGGGTTGTTTGCAAGACCGCACTTCACCGCTGCGGCAGAGAGAAGGTGGACCGAGACCGTCGTGATCAGTTCCACCGCTGGAACTTCGGCGATATCGCGTGCTTCATCATCGATGGAATCATTCACGGCATCTCACACCTTCCACTCGCATACCGGCCTAAAGCCTGCTATCGTTGCCCATGCTTCTCGCTCCCAGAGTGGGAAGCATGCGAAAGTGGAGAAACCTCCCACCCGCGTGGGCCTGCAACACTAAGGCTACCGGGTCGTTGTACTCCGTGAATCTCATCAGGTTCACAGCGATAAGGGTGCGAAATAGTCAATTTGGCTATGGGGTTTGTCTGTCTATCGCGTGAAACAAACGCTGACAGAACAGGAGACAGGTATCAGCGATCCCAGGATTAACGACCGCATTCGAGCAAGCGAGGTTCGCCTCGTTGGGCCCGAAGGCGAGCAGGTCGGAGTCGTGCGTATTGACGTGGCTCTTCGGTTAGCTCAAGAAGCTGACCTCGACTTGGTCGAAGTGTCGCCTAATTCGAACCCACCAGTAGTCAAAGTTATGGACTACGGCAAGTTCAAGTACGAGGCTGCACAGAAGGCCAAGGAAGCCAGAAAAAACCAGGCGAACACGATCCTCAAAGAGGTTCGGTTCCGACTGAAGATCGACACACACGATTACGAGACCAAGCGCAAGCGTGCAGAGAGCTTCTTGCAGGCAGGCGACAAGGTCAAGGCGATGATTTTGTTCCGCGGCCGTGAGCAATCACGGCCAGAACAGGGCGTTCGACTTCTGCAGCGTTTTGCCGAGGATGTCGCAGAACACGGAGTTGTGGAATTCACCCCGACCATTGATGGCCGCAACATGGTGATGATCATTGCTCCGTTGAAGTCGAAAGCCGATGCCAAGGCAGCCCAGGCTAAAGCAAAGACCGCTAAACCAGCTCGCGGGAGTGAGCCGGAGGTAGTCAACGAGGAAGCCCCGGCTGTCGAGAAAGCACCGCCAGCCGCAAAAGCTCCAGTAGCGAAAACCCCAGCAGCACCCAAGGCAGCCAAGGCCGCCCCCAAGACCACCACAGAAAAGAAGGAAGAGACAGATGCCTAAGCAGAAGAGCCACTCGGGAACGAAGAAGCGCTTCAAACTGACCGGCACCGGCAAGGTCATGAAGCAGGGCGCAGGAATGCGTCACAACCTGGAAAAGAAGTCGACGAAAGTGACCCGCCGTCTCAACCAGGAACAGGTTGTCGCACCGGCCGACGCCAAAGTCATCAAGAAGTTGCTCTCGAAGTAAGCCTGACCACAAAGGACAAGAATCATGGCACGTGTAAAGAATGCGGTTAACGCACACAAGAAGCGTCGGGTAGTTCTCGAGCGCGCTCAGGGTTACCGCGGGCAGCGCTCAAGGCTCTACCGCAAGGCAAAAGAGCAGGTTATCCACTCGCTCGTTTACAGCTACCGCGACCGTCGCGCACGCAAGGGGGATTTCCGTCGCCTGTGGATCCAGCGCATCAACGCTGGTGCTCGCGCGAACGGTATGACCTACAACCGCTTTATCCAGGGCCTCGGCCTTGCCGGTATTGAGGTTGACCGTCGCATGCTCGCCGAGCTGGCGATCCACGAGCCTGGTGCGTTTGCCACGCTTGTTGAGGAAGCCAAGAAGGCGCTGCCCAAGGACACCTCGGCACCAGTCATCAAGTAGTTTCTGGTTCCTGACAGACGCCACGCGCATCATGCGCGTGGCGTCTGTCGTTAACAGCCGTTAAGCGAGTCTTCAGGTGGCGTTTGGCCCAGACACATACTCTGGTCACGTGCTAGAAAACCCCAGGTCACCCGCTGTTCGTGCTGTGGCGAAGCTTGCGAAAAAGCAACGCCGTATGGAAGCGCGTCTCTTCCTGGTGGAGGGCCCTCAGGCGGTGCGGGAAGCGCTGCTCACCAGGCCAGAGCTTGTCGTCGACGTTTTCATCACGCAAGCAGCTACGGACCGACACAAGGACCTAGTGTCCTTGGCTGCCAAGCACCAGGTTCACTTGAGCCTCGCCACGGAGAAGGTGCTCGAGGAGATGGCGGATACCGTCACCCCGCAAGGGGTGGTGGCGGTGTGCGGCTTTACCGACGTTTCTCTCGCTGATGTACTGGCCAAGAAGCCAACGCTGATTGCGCTTCTCCACCAGGTTCAAGATCCTGGCAATGTCGGCAACATCATCCGCTCAGCAGATGCAGCCGGCGCGGACGCAGTGGTAGTTACCGCTGAGAGTGTCGATGTATTCAACCCGAAAGCGGTCCGGGCGAGCACCGGCAGTGTTTTTCATGTCCCCGTTGTCGTGGCTGCGGACGTGGGTGAGACGGTTGTGGCGCTTCGAGCCGCCGGTATTTCGGTGTTGGCCACTGACGCGGCAGGACAAAGCTTGCTCGAGGTTCGTGATTCCGGCACCCTTGCGAAACCTGTGGCGTGGCTGCTTGGCAATGAAGCACACGGCCTCAGTGCCGAGGATGAAGCGTTGGCTGATGGTGTTGTGTCTGTGCCGATTTTTGGCCAGGCAGAATCATTGAGCCTTCAGACCGCTGCCGCAGTGTTGTTGTACGAGTCGGCATTTGCCAAACGACGCTAGCCCGGACGCCTTGTAGACTTGGCGCTCGTGTCCTCGTCTCATGAAATCTCTGCGGAAAGCGTCGCTTCGGCTGTTGCTGCAGCGGTGGACGCCTTCGCGCGTGCGAAGACACTAGACGAACTCAAGAAAGAGAAGACCGCCCACCTCGGTGAACGTTCAGAACTGTCGTTACTGAACGCCACCCTGCGCGACGTGCCAGCCGATCGGAAAGCCGAAGCTGGCAAGCTCATGGGCGAGGCCAAGGGCGCGGTCCAGTCTGCTTACCAGCGAGCAGAAGCCCTCCTGGACGCCGCCGAAGAAGCAGAGAGCCTGCGCGCTGAGGCTCTCGACATGACTGCTCTTGGCGCCAGGCGCCACCAGGGGTCCAGGCATCCACTGAGTGTCCTCATGGAAGACATGGCTGATGTCTTTGTGTCTATGGGGTGGGAGATCGCCGAAGGCCCGGAACTCGAGCACGAATGGTTCAACTTTGATGCCTTGAACTTTGATGCTGATCACCCCGCTCGGGCCATGCAGGACACATTCTTCGTCGAGCCGGTCGAGCGGCACATGGTGCTACGCACCCACACAAGCCCCGTTCAGATTCGCTCCCTTTTGGAGAGAGATTTGCCGGTGTATGTGGTGGCCCCTGGGCGCGTCTATCGTACCGACGAGCTTGATGCCACCCACACCCCGGTTTTCCACCAAATCGAGGGAATTGCCATCGATAAGAACCTCACTATGGCTCATCTGCGGGGGACACTCGAGCACCTAGCCCGTGCGATGTTTGGCGATGAGGCCAAGATTCGCCTGCGGCCCAACTATTTCCCTTTCACTGAGCCAAGCGCCGAGCTCGACATCTGGCACCCAACTTTCAGCGGGGGAGCCCGATGGATCGAGTGGGGTGGCTGTGGCATGGTCAATCCCAACGTGCTGCGCGCCGCGGGGATTGACCCCGAGGAATACCAGGGCTTCGCCTTTGGCATGGGGATTGAGCGCACCCTCATGTTCCGAAACAACGTCCAGGACATGCGCGACATGGTCGAGGGCGATGTTCGCTTCTCCGGCCAGTTCGGGATGGTGGTCTAGTGCGCGTCCCACTGTCCTGGCTTGGCGAATACGTCGAACTTCCGGCGAAGACCACACCTGAGTCTGTTCACGAGGCGCTGGTTTCAGTTGGGCTCGAAGAAGAAGCAATTCACCGCTTCGAGGTCACGGGTCCCGTGGTTGTCGGGGAGGTCCTTGAGTTTGTGGACGAACCGCAGAGCAACGGGAAGACCATTCGCTGGTGCCAAGTGAAGGTGGCGGCTAAAGACGCGCCTGATGCTCCGGCTGTTAGAGGAATTGTCTGTGGCGCTCACAACTTCGTGGTTGGCGACCAGGTTGTCGTAGCTCTGCCAGGCTCCGTTCTTCCTGGGCCATTCCCCATCTCCGCCAGGAGCACCTACGGGCATACCTCCGATGGCATGATTGCCTCCGCTAAGGAGCTTGGCCTTGGTGACGACCACACCGGTATTTTGCGTTTAGCCACTATGGGTATTTCTGCTGAGGTCGGCACTGATGCGATCAGCCTGCTCGGGCTTGACGATGTCGCCGTGGAAGTCAATGTCACACCAGATAGGGGCTATGCGCTCTCCATTCGCGGAATCGCTCGTGAGTATCACCATGCCACGGGTGCCAAGTTCCGAGACCCCGCTCACAGTGTCACCCCTGCTGAGGGCTCTGGGTTTGACGTCGCGCTCTCCGACAGCGCACCGATTCGTGGTTCGCACGGTTGTCACGCTTTTGTGGCCCGGACGGTCCGCGGTATTGACCCAACCCTGCCAACCCCGCCCTTTATGGTCGCGAGACTTGTTCTCGCTGGTATCCGCTCTATTTCGTTACCCGTCGACATCACCAACTACGTGATGCTCGAGATGGGGCAGCCACTGCACGGCTACGACCTTGATCGGCTCACCGGTGGAATAACCGTCCGTCGAGCGAAGTCGGGGGAGAAGCTCATGACCCTGGATGGGGTTTCGCGCACTCTGGATCCTGAAGACCTTCTGATTACGGATGGGTCTGGGCCGATCGGCCTTGCGGGAGTGATGGGCGGTCTGTCCACCGAAATCACAGGTGCCACCCGCGATGTTCTGATTGAAGCCGCCGGTTTCGATCAGGTCTCGATCGCGCGCACCGCCAGGCGTCACAAGCTGCCAAGCGAAGCATCCAAGCGCTTTGCACGGGGTGTTGATCCGATGGTGGCCGCCGCCGCCGCTGAACGGGCCGTCGAACTCTTGGAGCGCTATGCCGGCGGAACGAGAGACTCTCTCGGCGCCTCCGTGTTTGAGCCAGGCGCTGGTCACTATGCCGCTGTTGACCTCCCACACAACGCCGTGATGGCATTGACGGGGATGGAGGTGGACCGCTCTGTCACCTCTGACATTCTGCGCTCCATCGGCGCCACGGTCGACGAAACGGACGCTCGGCTCACCGTGACTCCACCGTCGTGGCGACCGGACATTGTCGACGCGCCCGGCTTGGTCGAAGAAGTTGCCCGCATTGTCGGCTATGACAAGATTCCCTCGGCCCTTCCCCCAGCACCCTCTGGCCGTGGCCTCAGCCACGCCCAGACAGTCAGGCGTCGGATCATGAACTCCTTGGCCGCGGCCGGGATGACCGAAGTCCTCGCGTATCCTTTCGTTTCCCACGAAGACAATGTGCTTTTCGGCCACACCGAGAATGACGTGGTCCTCGCCAATGCTCTTGATTCCTTGGTGAACCGCATGCGAGTGAGCCTGGTTCCAGGCCTGCTAGAGACCGCCCAGCGCAATTTGTCCAGGGGCTTCACATCTCTTGCCCTGTACGAGGTGGGTCTTGTTTTTCGCACTGAGTCCGGATCGCTCGGGACCTCCGGCATTCCTGAGGGCGCAAAGAAACCCGATGCGAAGGTTGCAGCCGAGCTCTATGCCTCAACAGGACACCAGCCGTGGCATGTGACCGGCGTGTTTCTCGGCAACGCTCTGGAGAAGACGCCTGGCTCGAAAGCCAGAGCTTTCGAGGTTGCGGATGCTCTCGATGCTGCGCACACAGCAGCCCGAGCAGCTGGCGCAGAGCTCAGTGTTGCCCAAGCTACCCATCCCGCTTTCCACCCTGGTCGCTTTGCAGAGCTCATGGTGGGTGAGAAGGCCGTCGGGTTTGTTGGCGAACTGTTGCCTCGCATCGCTAAAGCGCGCGACCTTGTGGGTCGGGTCTCGGTGTTCTCCCTCGACATTGACGCGCTCATTGCGGCTCGTGGGCTGGAGCCTCACGTCGCGCACCCGCTCTCAATTTATCCGGCTGCAACCCAAGACGTTTCCCTCGTCGCATCCCTCGACGTTCCGGCAGCCGCGTTGCGAGATGTTCTTATTGAGGGTTGTGGTGAGCTATTGGAATCGGCGTTCCTGGTGGATGACTACCGGGGCGAGGGGATTGACCCCGGTCAGCGCTCCTTGACTTTCGCGCTGAGATTCCGCGCCAGCGATAGAACTCTGACTCAGGCTGAGGCTACCGCAGCCAAAGAGCGGGGCGTTGCTCTTGCCGCCACGACATTCGGCGCGGTACTTCGCCAATAATCACCCTGCCTTAGGTTCAATAACTGGTCTAAGGTTGTCCTTATGACTTTGCGGGTTGCGATTGCTGGCGCCAGTGGCTACGCCGGGGGTGAGGTAGCGCGCCTGCTGGCTGATCACTCCGAAGTTGGCGAGCTCACGCTGACCGCTCACTCACACGCGGGGGATTCCGTAGCCTCGGTGCACCCGCATCTGGCAACCCTTGCCGGTCAGAGGTTTCACGCCACAACGCCTGAGGTTTTGGCTGGCCACGATGTTGTCGTACTTGCGCTTCCGCATGGGGAATCTGGACCGCTCGGTGAAACGCTCGTCGCATCGGGAAATCAGCGGCTGTTGATTGATCTCGGGGCCGACCGGCGCCTTGTCGATTCGGGCGCATGGGCCACCTTCTACGGTGGGCCTCACCACACGCCCTTCGTGTATGGGATGCCGGAGCTTCCGCGGCGTGATGGCATCAGCCAGCGCGAGCGGATTGCCGAGGCCTCGGCGATTGTTGCCCCTGGCTGCAACGCCACTGCCGTGACACTGGCAATCGCCCCGTTTCTGGCAGCGGGCGTCATTCAGGCCGATGACATCTCCGCTGTGCTCGCCGTGGGCCCCTCCGGTGCTGGTCGCACGCTCCGGCCGGATCTTTTGGGTGCTGAGCTGATGGGCTCAGCGAAGCCCTATGCCGTGGGCGGGACGCATCGGCATTTGCCAGAAATTGCTCAGAACCTTGAACTTTCCAGTGGCTTGTCGGCGATCGTGTCGATGACTCCGGTGCTCGTGCCCATGTCGCGGGGCATTCTCGCCACCGTCAGCGCGCGGCTTACCTCGCATCAGAGTGCTTCGAAACTCCGCGAATTGCTCTACTCCGCCTATGCCAACGAGCCGTTTGTGCGTGTCATGGAGCTCGGTAGCTTCCCTGCAACAGCGGACGTGCTGGGGAGCAACACGATTGCTCTCGGTGTCGCGCTGGATGAAGCTGTCAATCGTGTGATTGTGGTTGCCGCAATCGATAATTTGGTCAAGGGCACCGCAGGTGCCGCGGTGCAGAGCATGAACATCGCTCTTGGTTTCCCGGAGACGATGGGGCTTAGCGCCAACGGGGTTGCTCCGTGAGCGTGACTGCCCCCGCTGGTTTCACCGCTGGGACCGTTGCTGCTGGGCTCAAATCACAAGGGGGTCCCGACCTGACCGTGGTGGTTAATGAGGGCCCCTCCTTGAGTGCCGCCGCCGTCTTTACGAGCAATCGCGCCAAGGCGCACCCCATTATGTGGTCCGAGCAGGTAATCGCTGATGGACAGGTAAAGGCGATTGTGCTCAACTCCGGCGGAGCCAACTGTTTCACGGGCCCGGAAGGCTTTGCCCTTACCCATCGCAGCGCTGAGACACTGGCCGAGGCACTGGGCGACACGAGTGCCTCAGACATCTTGGTGTGCTCGACCGGATTAATCGGTGAATTGTTGCCAGGTGGTGCAGTCATCAACGGCATTTCGCAGGCCGTGGCCCGCCGTGACTCGTCGGACGCCTCTGGCCAAGAGTCCGCGCGCGCCATCATGACTACAGACTCCAAACCCAAGACGGCGCAGGTTTCCCTGGACACACCCTCTGGAGTTGTGACGTTAGGCGGCATGGCCAAGGGTGCTGGCATGTTGGCACCCGGACTTGCCACCATGCTCGTCGTAATCACTACGGATGCACTGGTGGATTCCCAGCAGCTTGATCGCGCATTACGCCAGGCGAGCGAGCTCACCTTCAACCGTCTCGATTCCGATGGTTGCATGTCGACCAATGACCAGGTCAGCGTGTTGGCGTCTGGCGCTAGCGGCATTAGGCCGGATTACGACGATTTCCAGAGCGCCCTTACCGCCCTCTGCAGGGACCTTGCTCTTCAGCTCCACGCGGATGCTGAAGGCGCCAGCCACGAAATTGCGATTGAAGTGACTGGCGCGCGGACCGAGACCGAGGCCGTAGCTGTCGGTCGCTCGGTAGCCCGGAACAATCTCTTCAAGGCCGCAATATTTGGCAACGATCCCAACTGGGGCAGAGTGCTGGCTGCGATCGGGACCGCGGATGCCAGCTTTGATGTGTACGGGGTTGATGTGTCGATGAATGGTGTGCGGGTGTGCCACCAGGGTGCTCCAGACCGGCCCCGCACCGAGGTTGACTTGACTCCTCGCAAAACCCATGTCCTTATTGAGCTGCACTCCGGGGATGCGAGCGCGACCGTGTGGACCAACGATCTAACAACTGACTATGTTCACGAGAACAGCGCATACTCGAGCTAGCGATGGGAGCAATGACGAACTCGTCCCTTGAGGCATTGCGGAAAGCCGCAACGCTCACCGAAGCGTTGCCGTGGATGCGTAGGTTTCAGGGCAGCATCTTTGTGATCAAGCTTGGCGGTAATGCCATGGGCGATGGGGACCTGATGCAGTCCTTCGCCGATGACATGGTCTTTCTCTCCACGGTGGGCGTGAAGCCAGTTGTTGTTCACGGCGGGGGTCCTCAAATCACGGAAGCGCTCAAAGCCAAGGGAATCCCCAGCGAGTTTCGGGGTGGCTACCGTGTAACCAGCACTGCGGCGATTCCCGTTGTTCGCGATGTGTTGCGCAACACCATCAGCGCCGAAGTTGCCGATCGGATCAATCGACACAGCGATCTAGCGGTCGTCCTCTCTGGAGAAGACGAGAACCTTTTTGTCGCCAGCAAGCGAGGCGCTCTGGTAGACGGCGCGATGGTTGACCTCGGCCATGTTGGAGACGTGGTGCGGGTTAATCCAGGAATCATTCTTGATCTACTCGATGCAGGAAAAATTCCTGTTGTCTCATCGGTCGCCCCAGGGGATGATGGCGCGTCCCTGCTCAATGTGAATGCGGATTCGGCTGCCGCGGCCCTTGCCATCGCCCTTCGAGCAGAGAAGATGATCCTCCTGACCGATGTCCAGGGCCTCTATCGCCACTGGCCAGACACCGAGTCGTTGATTTCTAGTCTGAGCGCGGACGAGTTGGAAGGCTTGCTTCCAGGGTTGGAGAGCGGAATGATTCCGAAGATGGCCGCGTGCTTGGACGCCGTGCGAGGTGGAGTAGCAAAGGCGGCCATCATTGATGGCCGCCTTGCTCACTCTGTCCTGCTAGAGGCATTTACCGCTGAGGGAATAGGAACTGAGGTAGTCGCATCATGACCAGACACTTCTTACGTGATGACGACATCACCCCAGCGGAGCAGACGGAGATCCTCGATCTTGCCATTGCCATGAAGGCTGACCGCTACGGGAAGCGCCCTCTCGCAGGACCGCAAACCGTTGCGGTCATCTTTGATAAGTCCTCCACCAGAACCCGGGTGTCATTCGCGGTCGGTATCGCTGATCTAGGCGGCCAGCCACTGATTATTTCCACCGCAAACTCGCAACTCGGTGGTAAAGAAACCCCTTCCGATACAGCCCGCGTCCTCGAGCGCATGGTGGCTGCCATCGTCTGGCGCACATACGCCCAATCAGGTCTCGAGGAGATGGCTGCGGGGACTACTGTTCCCGTCATTAATGCCTTGAGCGATGATTTTCATCCCTGCCAACTCTTGGCTGATCTCCTTACCATTCGTGAACACAAGGGTGCGCTTCCAGGAACCTCGGTCGCTTTTCTCGGTGATGGTCGCTCGAACATGGCTCAGAGCTATCTGCTGGCTGGCGCGAATGCCGGCATGAACATGCGACTCGCCTGCCCAGCCGGGTTTTCCCCGGACCCTGGCGTAGTCTCCGATGCCACGGCTTTAGCAGCGAAGACCGGCGGCTCAATTACGGTGCTTAATGATCCACAAGCCGCCGTAACTGGAGTTGACGTCGTTGTTACCGATACTTGGGTCTCTATGGGCAAAGAAGATGAGAAGGCCCAGCGTCTTGCCACATTCGCCGGATATCAGGTCGACAGCGCATTGATGGCGAAGGCAGCCAGTGACGCCATCTTCCTGCACTGTTTGCCGGCAGACCGAGGTTATGAGGTGGCTGCGGAGGTCATTGATGGCCCGCAGAGTGTGATTTGGGAAGAATCAGAGAACAGGCTCCATGCTCAAAAAGCGTTAATGGTGTGGCTCCTGGAGCGCGCATAGCGACGACAGGCTGGCCAGTAGACTGAAGTTTCACCCGTTCGTGGTGTGCCCACGTGAGAGAAAGTAGTGGCGTTAGTGTCCGAAAGAGTCGTTTTAGCGTATTCCGGTGGCCTCGACACATCGGTCGGTATCGGCTGGTTGAAAGACGCGACCGGTAAAGAAGTTGTAGCGCTTGCCGTCGATGTCGGCCAGGGCGGCGAGGACATGGACGACATTCGCCAGAGGGCACTCGATTGCGGTGCAGTCGAGGCAATTGTGGTCGACGCCAAGGACGAGTTCGCGACCGACTTCGTCATGCCTGCTCTACGGGCTAACGCTTTGTACCAAAAGCGCTACCCCCTGGTGTCCGCGTTATCTCGACCACTGATTTCTAAGCACCTCGCCCGCGTCGCGCGGGAGCTTGGCGCCGACAGCGTGGCACACGGCTGCACCGGCAAAGGAAACGATCAGGTTCGGTTCGAAGCCGCTGTCGCAGCGCTCGCGCCAGAACTCACGAGTATCGCCCCGATTCGAGACCTGGCTCTGACCAGAGACAAAGCAATTGCCTACGCGGAAGAACACGGTCTTCCTATCAAGCAAAGCAAGAAGAACCCCTATTCCGTGGACAAGAACGTCTGGGGCCGGGCCGTCGAGACTGGTTTGCTCGAAGACCCTTGGAGCGCGCCAGGTGATGGGGTTTGGGAATACACCGATGACCCCGCGAAGGGCTTGCCTGCAGAAGATGTCGTCATCCGCTTCGCCGAGGGAATTCCTGTTGCGATTGATGGCAAGGCGGTCACGCCGCTGCAGGCAATCGAAATCATGAACACTGTGGCTGGTCGCCACGGGGTTGGCCGTATTGACATCATCGAAGACCGCCTGGTGGGCATCAAGAGCCGTGAGGTCTATGAGGCACCCGCCGGGATCGCCCTAATCACCGCCCACGAAGAGCTCGAGAACCTCGTCCTGGAGCGCGATTTGGGCCGCTACAAGCGCAAGCTCGAAGCTGACTGGGCAAACCTGGTCTATGACGGCCTCTGGTTCTCCGACCTCAAGCGCAGCCTCGATGCCTTCATCGCTTACACGCAGCGTCACGTCTCGGGAGACATTCGCCTGAAGCTGCAGTCGGGCGTTGCCATGGTTACAGGTCGCATGTCGGATCAGAGTCTCTATGACTTTGACCTTGCCACCTACGACACCGGCGATACTTTCGATCAGTCTCACGCTAAGGGCTTCATCGAGCTGTGGTCCCTACCAAGCAAAATCTCGGCCAAGCGCCACGCAAAGAACAAGGGATAACGGGTATGTCCGGCCAAACGCACGAGGGCGCCCTGTGGGGCGGCCGGTTTGGCTCGGGCCCCAGCTACGAGATGCAGCGCCTCAGTAAGTCGACTCATTTCGACTGGCGTCTAGTGCCCTACGACCTCGATGCCACCGCTGCTCACGCCACAGCGCTCAAGGAGCGCGGGCTGATGAGCGCGGACGCGTTGGCCACTGTCCTTTCTGCTCTCGAGAAAATTGAAAACGACTTCCGGTCGGAGGCTATCGCTCCTGGGGAACAGGATGAGGACGTCCACGGCTGGCTTGAGCGAATCCTGATTGAGGCTGTAGGCCCGGAGATTGGCGGAAGTTTGCGCGCCGGCCGCAGTAGGAACGACCAGATTGCCACCTTTATTCGCCTGTATACGCGCGACACATCACGGGCAATTCGCCACATTCTCATTGAGCTGGTGAGAATCCTGATCTCCCGCTCAGAGGAAGCGGGAGAGCGGATTATGCCAGGGCGCACCCACTTTCAGCACGCTCAGCCTGTCTTGGTGGCGCACTATCTTTTGGCCCACGCCTGGCCTTTGGTTCGCGACATTTCGCGCATCGATGATTGGGCCAAGCGCAACAACGTTTCTCCCTACGGCGGGGGCGCGCTGGCCGGGGGAGGGCTTGGACTAGACGCCGACGCGATCGCTCGCGAGCTCGGTTTTGACGCCGTCATGGACAACTCGTTGGATGGCACCTCGTCGAGAGATTCGGTTGCCGAGTTCCTTTACATCACTACCCAGATTGGTATTGATCTTTCCCGCCTGGCTGAGGAGATTGTGATTCTCACCTCGGCAGAGTTTGGCTACATGTCGCTGCACGATTCTTACGCGACGGGATCCTCGATGATGCCCCAAAAGAAGAATCCCGACATCGCCGAACTCACACGTGGAAAAACGGGACGCCTCATCGGGAACCTCACGGGGTTGCTCGCCACGCTGAAGGCGTTGCCACTCGCCTACAACCGCGACCTGCAAGAGGACAAGGAGCCAGTGTTCGACTCTGTTGACACTCTGTTGCTTGTGATGCCTGCCATGGCCGGCATGATCGCCTCGATGACCTTCAACTACGACCGGATGGAAGAGCAAGCGACCAAAGGTTTCTCCTTAGCCACCGATGTTGCTGATTTCTTGGCCGAACAGGGTGTGCCCTTCCGTGACGCTCACGAGATTGTCGGGCAACTCGTTGCTCACTGCGAGTCGAAGGGTCTCGACCTCCACGAGTGCTCCGACGAGGAGCTAGCGTCCATCTCGCCCCACCTCACTCCTGCAGCGCGCAGCGTTATGAGCGCGGAAGCCTCCGTGGGCCGCAAGGTTGGTGTTGGCGGAACCGCGCCGGTTCAAGTCGCCAAGCAGCGGGCCAACTTGGCACAGCTAATCGAGTCGCTCGACACCGACTAGTTTCCGGCGCGAAAGCGCTGTAGAAACTCTTTGGTTCGCTCCTCACGCGGAGCCCCAAAGACCTGCGACGGGGGGCCTTGCTCTGCCACCAACCCCTGGTCGAGGAACACAATCCTGTCTGCCACGTCCCTTGCAAAGGCCATTTCGTGGGTAGCCATCACGATTGTCGTGCCATCGTTTTTGAGATCTGTAACGAGATCCAAGACTTCGCCAACGAGCTCGGGGTCCAAGGCACTCGTGATTTCATCAAGGAGTAGGACCTCAGGTTCGTTGGCAATAGCCCGCACCAATGCGAGGCGTTGCTGCTGCCCACCGGAGAGGCGATCAGGGTACTCCTTGGCCTTGTCGGCAAGACCAACGCGGTCCAGCAGCTCCAGAGCACGCGTGGTTGCCTGCTCTTTGGAAACGTTGAAGACGTGCCGGGAGGCCAGGGTGATGTTGCTCAGCACGCTGAGGTGTGGGAAGAGGTTGAACTGTTGAAAGACAACGCCGATGCGTGCCCGAACCGAATCAGCGTTGATCGACGGGTCGCTGATGTCGTCGCCGCTCAGCCAAATCTGTCCGTCATCGAGCTGCTCCAGGAGGTTGATGCAGCGCAGCAGCGTTGATTTGCCTGACCCGCTCGCGCCAATCACAGCGACAACCTCGCCGTGATGGATGTGTAAGTCAATGCCCCGAAGAACCGGGGTGTCACCAAATACTTTGGTGACACCTGAGAGCGAGAGAACAGGCTGGGTCATACGATCGAACCCATCTGCTCACGAGCGCGGAGCCTTGCGGTGTACCAGTCGGTCAGCCGAATCATGGGAAGAGCGAGCAAGACAAAGAGTAAGCCAGCCAAGACATAGGGCGTGAAGTTGAAGGCTTGCGCTGTCTCAATCTGAGCCGCGCGAACAGCGTCCACGGCGCCGAGCACAGAGATCAAGCCAACATCTTTTTGCATCGCAATGAAGTCATTCATGAGCGCCGGGGTTACCTTGCGCACGGCCTGTGGCATTACCACCAGCCGCAAAGTCTTGCCGTAGCTTAGGCCAAGCGATCTCGCAGCAAGGCGTTGAGAGGGGTGCACCGACTCGATTCCTGCCCGGAACACCTCAGAAACGTAGGCGGAATAAGTCAGAATCAGTGCAATTGTTCCCCAGAATTCCAATGGCATGCGCGGCAGGGCATTGAGCCCAGGGATTCCAAAGCCCACCAGATACAAAACGATGATGAGCGGCATTCCTCGGAACAGGTCCGTGTACCCGGCGGCCAGAGCGCGCAGGGGAAAGAAGATTGGCCCGCTGAGCGTGCGCAGCGTTGCAAGAATCAGCGCGAGAATCAGCACCCCAACCGCCGCGAAGAGCAGCACGCGAATGTTGAGCAGGATGCCTTCAAAGACTCTGGGCCAGGCTCCAACGAGAACGTCAAGGTTGAAAAAGCTCTGTTGGACAAGGGCCCAGCCCGGAGTGTTGATCACGGTGAACCAGAGGATTACTGCGAACACAATCGTGCTGGCGAAGGAGATGGCAACAGACTTGGTGTTCTGTTGACGCCGAAACGCCCGGCGTTCCAGCTCAATTGCGCTGGGACGCCGGGCGTTAGGGTCGTTATTCACTCTTCGACAGTAGTAGAGGATCAGGCGGCGTCCTACTGGAGGACTGGTGCTCCCTGGTCACTACCAAGCCACGCCTCAGTGATCTCCGCGAGCTTGCCGCTGTCGATCAGGCGCTGCAGTGCCGCGTTGACTGCCTCAGTGAGGGGGCTGTCCTTCTGGAGGACAAAGCCCCACTCGTCAGACGTGCCAGCTCCTGGAGGGAGCTGTCCAATGAGAACGCCATCGGTCAGTTCTGCCGCAATCAGGTAGAAGGCGGTCGGCAGGTCAACCACAAGCGCATCAATCTGGCCCGTCTCAAGAGCCAACTTTGCGTCGTCGTTGTTGTTGAACGCTAGTGCGCCAGCACTTGGCTGGATGGACTCTTCGATGGCCTGGAAGCTCGTCGTGCCACTCGCAGCACCGATGTTGAGCTCCTTGAGGTCGGCAAGAGAGGTCGCCTCAGCGGCGGCGCTACCAGCAACTGTAAGGATTGCCTGAGGCGTCTTGTAGTAGGCGGTTGAGAAGTCGACATTCTCAGCGCGCTCGGGGGTAATCGAGTACTGCTGGAGGTTCAGGTCGAAGTCCTTCGGGCCCGGCTGGATAGCTGCTTCGAAGGTGGTGCGGACCCACACAACGTCCTCGGGGGCAAAGCCGAGTTCCTCAGCCAGTGCGTATGCGACCGCTGCCTCGAAGCCTTGACCGCTCTCAGGAGCGTCGTCGATTACGTAGGGGGGATAGGCGGGCTCGCCGGTAGCGATAGTCAGCTTGCCTTCGGTGAGGGTCGCCAGCGCCGGTGCCTCTTCGGTCGCTGCGGGCGCCTCAGCCTCGGGCGCGGCGGGCTCTGCGGCTCCACCAGCACACGCGGCAAGGCCGAGAACAAGTGTTCCCACGCCCAGGGCAGCGCTCAGGCTGCGTAAACGGGATTTCAATGACATGGAGTTACTCCTTAGTGAAGGGAAAATGGTACCTAGGTATTCTGGGGCAAAACTTGGCGCGATGTCTCTACATGACCCTGTGTTACGGCGCTGATAGCCTGGGGCGCGTGTCCGGGCTAGATAATCGTGTCGTGAGTGCGCAGGCCAACGACCCAGCCTTCCCTTCGCTGTGGGAAGAGTTGATCTGGCGCGGGCTGATTCACGTCTCCACGGACGAGAAGGCTTTGGCCCAGGCCCTCGCGGGAGAGCCCATCACCTACTACTGCGGCTTTGACCCCACAGCGCCAAGCCTTCACCTCGGCAATCTGGTCCAGCTGTTGGTGATGCGGAGGCTTCAGCTGGCCGGCCATAAGCCCTTGGCCTTGGTCGGTGGTTCGACGGGACTCATTGGTGACCCGAAGCCAACAGCCGAGCGAGTGCTCAACGAACCAGAGGTTGTCGCGGCGTGGGTGGACCGCTTAGGGGATCAGATCTCGCGCTTTTTGGACTTTGAAGGGACCTCTGCGGCACGCTTGGTCAACAACCTGGATTGGACCAAAAACCTCTCAGCCATCGACTTCTTGCGTGATGTAGGGAAGTACTACCGGGTCGGCACCATGCTCAAGAAGGATGCTGTCGCTGCACGGTTGAGCTCGGATGCCGGTATCTCGTATACCGAGTTCTCCTACCAAATCCTCCAGGGAATGGACTTCCTCAAGCTTCATGAGAACTACGGGTGCGTCTTGCAGACCGGTGGGTCTGATCAATGGGGCAATCTCACTAGCGGCACGGACCTCATTCACAAAGCGCTCGGTGTCAGTGTTCACGCTCTCGGGACACCGCTGATTACGAACGCCGATGGCACCAAGTTTGGCAAGTCCGAGGGCAATGCCATTTGGCTTGATGCCGAACTGACCAGCCCTTGGGCTATGTATCAGTTCTGGCTCAATACGGATGATCGAGACGTCATTGACCGTCTCAAGATTTTCACCTTCCTCACGCGCGCTGAAATTGAGGCTCTTGCGGTCGAAGTCGAGCAGGAGCCCCACCGTCGCACCGCGCAGAAGCGCCTCGCCCACGAGGTCACAGCCCTCGTCCACGGAGCAGACATCACCCAGAGCGTCCAGGAAGCATCCGAGGCCCTTTTCGGTAAAGACTCTCTCGCGACGCTAAATCCAGAAGTGTTCGCTCAGGCGCTCGCGGAGCTGCCTGGAGCATCGGTGACCCCCTCGACTACTGTCGCAGAGGCCTTGGTTGCGACAGGGCTGTGCCACAGCATCTCTGAGGCCAGGCGGGCAATTAGCCAGGGCGGTGTGAGCATCAACAATGTTGCCGTGACTGACGAGACCGCGGAAGTCGGGGTGGCTCAGCCGCCACACCCGACGGCCGTGCTCCTCAAGAGAGGCAAAAAGACCCTCGCTGGCCTGAGTTATGGCTAGCGCCACTTCCTTTGAAGCCAGGCTCAGCGGCGGACATCCGAACTCGTTGGGAAACACTGTCTCGGTGGCGCAGGATGTCATCGCCGATCGCTCTCTCCTTCCGGAGCTCATCTCCACCTATTCCAGCGACGATGAGGTTGTCCGTCTTCGGGTCTCTAGCGCGCTCAAACGAGTGGCGTGGGCGAAGCCGGACTGGGTCCACCATGAGTTGGACGGAGTCCTGGACTGGGTTGTCTCGCTCCAGCAGCCCTCGGCTCAGTGGACAATCGCAGAGATTCTTCTGACGCTCGGCCCGATGCTCTCGACGGCGGAGCGCCTCAGAGCCACGGACGTGATGAAATCACACCTGAGCACCTCCGTGGACTGGATTGTGCTGATCAAGACGATGGAAACCCTGGTGGAATGGGCCAAAACAGATGCCGAGCTGAGGGCGTGGTTACCCGAACGACTTGAGGAACTGGGAAGAGATGCGCGAAAATCTGTCGCTCAAAAGGCTCTGCGCCTTCACGCAGCGTTGTTGCGGTACTAAGTTCGACACGCCCGAGATGACAGTAATTTGTCAACATTCAAGCGCGCCCCTATAGTTGTGAGGTTGTCACCCCAAAGGTCGACGTTGAGCTTTAGCTCAGTAGGCCTCAAGCGGGACTTCACCTAGTCGGAACATTCACCACTTGCAGTGGGGGATTCATCTCACTAGACTTGCGAATCCAGCGTTTCACAGCGCCGGGCCAAAACACCCCCGAATCGGGGCGGGTTGGTTCCAGGCTCAGAAAGCTGCGCTGGAGATAAGCAAGACGGACAGACGTCCGACGCCTCATCGGGAAACTGATGGAGGAGTCAGCGACGCCCGATCCTTGAGAACTCAACAGTGTGCACTAAGTCAATGCCAAATAACCTCGTTGGCAGGAGCAATCCTGTCAAAGAGATTCCTTTGGATTAAATTGGACAAGTCAGTAGACAAGTCATTTAGTCAGAACAAACTCGCCTGAATGCCTAGCATTCGGCAGCAAGTCTGTCGGTGGAAACACCGGCTAACAAGCTAATTACGGAGAGTTTGATCCTGGCTCAGGACGAACGCTGGCGGCGTGCTTAACACAT
>CAYXSU010000006.1:60558-63472 GCA_964467805.1 uncultured Microbacteriaceae bacterium | reverse complement strand
GTGGATCAGGGCTATATGACCTTGACGAGGGGCGGCGCTTCAGCGCAGCTCTCTCGTTCACTCGACATTCTGGTTAACCCCAGGGCATCCGACTCCAGTGTGGCCAAAGCGCGCATTGGTGAATTTGCTGCGCGCAATATGACCGCCGGCGATGTGATCTTTGTGGGCACTGGCTCCACCACAGCCCAGTTCATCCAGTTCTTGAACCCCGATCAGAACCTGACGGTGATTACCCCGTCACTACCGCACGCTTCGTTCTTGGCTTCCAGGGGAGTCCGAGTAATTAGCACTGGCGGGTTGGTCGCTACGGAAGACTTAGCCCAGAGTGGCTACATAGCGGCGTGGAGTATCTCCCGCTATAACGCAGACATGGCCGTCATTGGTGCTCAGGGGATTTCGCGCAAGACAGGACTGAGTGAAGTTAACCCCGAGATCGCAGAACTCAACCGCCTGCTGGCCGAGCATGCTGAGAAGACTTGGGTATTGGCCGATCTTTCCAAAGCGGGGGCTAAGAGTCCCTTCCACACTCTGGACCTAGACCAGGTCGACACAATCGTGACGACCCACGATGGTGTCGACCTTTTTGAGTTCGAAGTGTCGGGCGCCTGCAAAGTGATTAGCGCGCCGCTCTCGCCATTTACCTTCCAGGGGAACCCCTAAGTCACAGTTTCTAACACTTTTTGTGTTATATTGTGTGGTAACTCAACAAGGCACCTGTGCCTTTGCGACCGACATCGTTCGTTGTGGGCCGTTACGGAGCCGTGCTTATCGGGTAATGCCATGTGGCAGAGAAAAAGGAGTCAAAGATGACGAAAATCGCGTATTTGGGTATGGGAACTATGGGAAGCGGTATGGCCGCGAACCTCAAGAAAGCCGGACACGATGTCACCGCCTGGAACCGTTCCGCCAAGACCACTCCAGTATTGGAGGCCGCCGGCCTCACCGTGACCACCGACCTCGCCGCAGCTCTTGCTGGTGCTGAGGTTGTTATGTATTGCCTCTCCGACGACAAGGCCGTCGACGACCTCGTCTTTGGTGCACACAAACTGATTGACCATGTTCCCGCTGGCGCCATCGTGGTGGACCTGTCCACCATCGACCCCGCCACCAGCAACCGTGAGCGCGAAGCCTTCGAGGCCAAGGGCCACGAGTTCCTAGACGCTCCCGTATTTGGCACCAAGGGTGAAGCAGAAAACGCCGGCCTCTGGATTGTTGTCGGCGGCCCGAAGGCTGTCTTTGACAACGTATTGCCGCTGTTCACCGCAATCAGCGAAACTGTCCACTACATGGGCGAGGGTGGCAAGGGAACTGCCATGAAGCTGGTCGGCAACCTTCTTGTTGCCTCACAGCTGCAGGCACTTGGCGAAGCACTCACCCTGGCCAAGAAGGCTGGCCTGAACCTTTCTGATGTTCAGGGCGTGCTCGATGTTGCTGACTTCCGCACCCCCATCTATTACGGTGTGGGTCGCGGTGCTCAAGCTGGTGACTACACGGTCAACTTTGCGCTGAAGCTGATGCTGAAAGACGCCAAGCTGATTCAGGACTTTGCGTCGCGTCTGGGTTCCCCGGTCCCCACCGCTGCCACCGCGCAGAAATACATCCAGGAAGCCATCAACGATGGCCATGGTGAACTCAACGCCTCCGCGCTGATTCTCGCCATTGCCAAGGAAGCAGGCGTCGACCTTGCTCAGTAAGAACGCCGAGAAGATGTTCAATGCGTCCTCCGGGCGCTGCATCAACATCGCGATGGATCTCGGCATCTTTGGTGCCAGGTCGTTCTCTAACGGCATCGAAAACCTGCCAGAGGCCTTCAAGGTCATTGCTGGCGCCAGTCCCGATGTCATCCAGGTGAACCCTGGTGGCCTTCGCACCCTGATTGATGCCGGCCTTGCCGACTCGGTCACCGTTGCGCTGCGCCTTGATGTCACGAACGTCTATGAAGCACGAGTCGTGAGCAAGGCCTGGGACACTGCCCACGCCAACACCCTTGAGGACGCCAGCCACCCCAGTGTGGGGTGTGTGGTGTTGAACTTGCTCGAGCTTGATGCCAATGCCCAACTGCAGGAGCAGTGCATCTCCAATATCCAAGAGATCGGTGCGCTGGCCCGCCAGCGCGGTATCTCATTGATGGTGGAGCCACTGGTGATGAAGACCAACCCCGAGGGTGGCTCTTCGTCTGTCTCAGACGCCGAGGCGATTGCCACACTGGTCCGCCAAGCTGTTGAGCTTGGTGCGGACATCATCAAGGTTGATCCTGTCGATCCCATGCAGCGCTTTGGCGAGGTTGTCGAGATTGCCACCCCCATCCCTGTGCTGGTTCGTGGTGGTGGCAAAGTGACCACCCGTGAACTGCTCGAGCGCACCAAGGTGGCCATGGAAGTTGGAGCACGCGGTGTTGTCTATGGACGCAACGTTGTGCAGCACCCAGACCCTGCGTCCTTGATTGCAGCCCTGGCTGCCATCGTCCACAGCAATGCTTCGGTTGATGAAGCACTGTCGCTCGTGAAGGAGCCCGCGTGAACACCATGAAAGCTGCCGTCATTACTGGCGTTGGCGAAGTGGAGATCCAAGACATCCCCGTTCCAGAGCTTGGCCCTAAAGAGGTCTTGGTCAAGATTGGTGCTGCGTCGATTTGTTCCTGGGAGCAGCGCACGTTCATCGGCAAGCAAAAGCCCGGCTTCCCGTTCCTTGGTGGTCACGAGAACGCTGGCGAAGTTGTCGCCGTGGCGCCCGATGTCACCATGGTCGCCGTTGGCGACCGGGTGACCCTTGGGCCGACCAAGTGTGGCACGTGTCGTCCCTGTCTTCGCGGGGAAGACAAAGCGTGTGTCGAGCACTTCAAGTACTTCTCCCTCAAGGGTGGCGACTTGGGCCCCGGTGGTTTCTTGGAATACAAGGTCCACCGCGAGGATGG
>CAYXSU010000006.1:0-60458 GCA_964467805.1 uncultured Microbacteriaceae bacterium | reverse complement strand
GTGGCGACTTGGGCCCCGGTGGTTTCTTGGAATACAAGGTCCACCGCGAGGATGGTTGCTTCAACGTGGGCGATGCCCCCTACGAACTTGCGTGCCTTGCTGAGCCCCTATCCTGCGCTGTTCACGGTGTGCGCCTGATGGGCATGAAGAAGGGTGACACAGCCGTGGTGTTTGGTGCTGGCCCCATGGGTCTTCTGAACGCCATGGTGCTGGTGAATGCCGGTGTTGACACTGCAATTGTCGACATGGATGAAGAGCGTTTGGCATTGGCTCGCAAGTATGGGATCCCGCGCACGATTCTGAGCTCCGGAGACGCTGTTGACGCCATCCTGAGCGAGTTTCCTGGCGGTGTTGATGGCGTTGTCACCGCAATTGGTTCCAAGGCCGTGAACGAGCAAGGACTCAAGGTGCTTCAGCCGCGTGGAACGCTGTGCTTGTTTGCCTCAGCCCACCCTGTGGAGCCCTTCGAGATTGACCCCAACTGGGTTCACAACACCGAAGTGCGCATCATCGGCGCTGTGAGCGCCGATCTTGAAGACCACAAGCGGGCAACCGACATGATCGCAGCAGGGGAAATCGACCTGACGCCGATTATGGAAAAGACGTTCCCCCTGGCAGAAGCACAGGCCGCGTTTGAATACCTGTCGGCCAAGCCTTCCTACCGGGTGGCGTTGATTCCCTAACTTCTAGTAACCCAAGTCGTGGAGCTTGTGCATCTGCTCCTTGGTCGCCTGGTAGAGATCCGTATAGATCTCGTGCAGTGGCGCGTAGGTCGGTGCCATGTCGGGGTTCGGGGTGACCACTGTGCCTGCACCCTGCCAGTCGCGGATTGCTTCTGGTCCTTTGACAAGACCCGTAGCGACGGCTGCGAGGAGTGCGTCGCCATAGGATGCTCCAACGGTGAGGGGAGCAACCTTCTGTGGCACACCACTGATGTCACTCACACTCTGTAACCAGACGGGGTTCTTCGTTCCACCACCCACGGCTTGAATCGTGTGGGGCGGTGCGCCAATGTCGGTGAACAAATCCACGTGCTGCTTGATGCCGTGTCCCATGCCCTCCAAGGTGGCTCTAAACAGGTCACCTCTGGTGTGGGTAAGGCTAAGGCCAAAGATGACGCCCTTAGCTCTGGGGTCATTGACTGGCGTTCTTTCACCTGAGAAGTAGGGCAGAACAATGACGCCGCCGGAACCGGCGGCTGCTTCTGCGGCCTCGCGGGTCAGAATCGAGTAGGCGGGTTCGCCACCATTGGCTTCAGCAGCGACCAAGTCGGCCGCGAAGCTGTCGCGGAACCAACGGGTCAGTGCACCAGAGGTTGCCATGCCAGCGAGGAGGCACCAGGTGCCGGGGAACAGGTAGGGCGCAGCCCACAGTCTCTTGTCCCTCGCCTGGTCGTTATCAGTCACTTGGATGATGAAGATGGTCGAGCCATACATCAGCATCATTTCACCGGGCTCAGTGACCCCGACGCTGAGCGCTTCAGCGCCAGCGTCAATGGTGCCCACCGACACAGGGGTGCCAACGTTGAGGCCTGTTTCTTTGGCGGCCCACTCGGTGACGCCACCGGCTAGTTCGTGGCTCCAGGCGAGCTCAGGAAGGCGTGAGGACTCGACAACACCGTCGAGGAGTTCCTCGTTCCATTGCTGGTTCCAGGGGTCGTAGGTGGGGTGGTGGGACCCGGCAGAGAAGTGGTCCACCACAACGCGGCCGGTGAGCCTCGCAACGATGAAGGTGGTGGCATCAACAAACCACCGCGCCTTCTTGTAGATCTCTGGCTCGTTCTTCTTAATCCACATGATCTTGGGACCAGTGGCCTGAGAGGACAAAGCGTTACCGCAGGCGTTGAAGATGTAGTCCTCACCAAAGCGCTCATTCATTTCGGCGATCTCATCGACTGCACGGGTGTCAACGCCATAGAGGATGCCATTGCGCAGTGGTTGGAAGTTTTCGTCCATCGGGAGCACATCAGGGCCGATGGCACTGATGCCAACCCCCTTGATCTGATCCGGGGAAACACCCTCCGTGGCAAGCAAGGCCTTGCTGACGTGGGTGACATCACCCCACCAGGTGCCCTCGGGGTCGTGCTCAGCCCAGCCGGCACGGGGGAAGATGACCTTGTGGGGCTTAACCTCGGTCGCGACTACTTTTCCTTGGGGCGTGACCAGCACACCTTTTGTTTCGTAGGTGCCTACGTCAATGCCCATCAACAGGTCATCTGCCATGGTTTTCTCCCCTGTGAGTTAGCGCGCAGAGTCCCATGTGGCCGGGAACGATGACAGCATCTCAGTCACGAGCTTCTCGAGACCTGCCAGATCGTCCAGTGAACACATCTCCACGCCGGTGTGGGTGTAACGGGTTGGCCAACACAGGTCAATGGATGGTGTTCCACCATTGACCAGTTGGACATACGACGCATCAGTCAACAGACCAACCGTCGCGTGACGCTGTAAAGAAACCTTGGCTTTCGCCGCGGACTTCTCGGTGTGCGCCACAAGACCAGGGTGGGGGATAACACCGTTGAGTGTTCCCCGACCGTGGAAGCTGTAGAGACCCATAACGGGCCCTGCCCCGACCTGGACACCATTCGGGGTCCCCATCTCGGGGGTGTCGCCGGCGGCGACAAGATCGAGAGAGATCGCAGCAACGGGCTTAATCTTCTCTGCCGCGAGCGCTGCGCCTCTGAGGTTGAACTCTTCTTGCACGGTACCCACCAACACGACGTTGACAGCGACCGGGTTCTTCGCCAGGCGTTCGGCTAGGCCCACCAGCACAGCGCAACCGCCACGGTCATCGACACTCGTCCCAGCAATCCGGTCATTAGCCAGCTTTTCAAAGCGGGGTTCATAGGCCACGTGGTCGCCAATCTCGATACCGAGATCGGCGACGTCCTTGGCTGAGGTGGCGCCCACATCGATATATGCCTTGTCGATTGTTGGCACCACATACTTCATGGCCTCTGGCGTGAGGTGGTGAGGGGGAGTGCCCATCACACCGGTGACCAGTTGGCCGTTGTGAGCACGAATTTTCACAACACTGCCTGACAAGACGCGCTCGGGAACACCACCAAGGCGAACAACACGGATGAATCCGTTTGGTTCGACCTTGGTGACGATCATGCCGAGCTGATCGGTGTGAGCAAAGACCATGACCGTCTGGTCAGTGGGCTTTGCTGCCTCGAATCGAGCCATGACGTTGCCGAAAGAATCGACCGTGATGTCTTTGGTGAAAGCGCCGAGGTCAGCCTTGATGGCCTCGATCATCGCCTCTTCCCTGCCTGAGGTTGCAATCGTCAGGCAGTACTTTTCTAAACGGCTTTCTAAGCTCACGATTCTTTGGGCGCCTTATCTTTCTTGGCCTTGAGGCGGCGACGATCGAGGTAGGTGTTGAGCACCATGACCGCAATCAAGACAAAGCCCTGAGCGAGTTGGTAGAAGAACTGGCTGAAACGCAGAGCGTTGAAGCCAGAGGCCACCATCTGAAGAACCACTGTGGCCAAGACCACACCGGTGACGGTGCCAAACCCACCGTAGGGGTTTACTCCACCGAGCACGACGATAACGATGGCGAGCAACACATAGGAGGCGCCATAGTCGGGGTTCGCGCTCGCTGAGCGAGAGGCGATGATGAGGCCCGCCAGGGCGGACAGTCCACCGGAGAGCGTGTAGGTCATGTAGAGGACCTTCTTGACCCCAATGGCGCTGTAGTTGGCGGCCGTTTCGTTGGCGCCCACCAACACCGACTGCATGCCAAGACCGGTGCGGTTGATGTAGATGGCAACACCCACCGCTGCCACCAAAAGGATGACCATGGGAATCGGAATGCCAAAGAGCGAGCCATTACCAATGGCCACGAATTCTTCGGGCAGACCCGTGATCGACTGGCCATTGCGCAGTCCAACGGCGATGCCGTTATAGAGGGTTAGCGTCGCCAGAGTCGCAAGGATCGGAGTGACCCCGATTCCAGCAATGATGGCGCCGTTAGCGAATCCAGCGAGTAGACCGACAAACATTCCAATGAGGATGGAAACCACGATCCAGAAGTAGACGTTGCCACCGCCTTCGCCAACCTGAGTCACCAGGAGGTAGGACGTGGAGAGTGCTGCCAGGTTAGAAATTGACACCACTGAGAGGTCAATACCGGCGGTTAGCATCGCCAACATAACGCCAAGAGCCAACAGGGCAATTTCTGGGACCTGGAACGCCATGGAGACGAAGTTCCTCGGGGTGAGGAAGAGATCCGGCGCCAAAACGCTAAAGAGCGCGAAGACGAACAGGGCGACAATAACAAGCTGAGTCAGCTTGCGGTCGCTCAGGAGGCGTCTGGTGAGATCCCGGCTGATGTCTTTCATGATTTCTCCTCCGAGACGGTCACGGCCTGTTTGATGCGGCGCTTGTCAGAAATTGCTTGTGAACACACACCAATCAGGAGCATCAGGCCGACCGCGGCACGCTGCCATGCGCCCTCGACACCCAGCAGAATCAGGTTGTCCTTGATGAGGTTAATCAACAGCACACCGAGGATGGTGCCGGTGACGGTTCCGTAACCACCCATGATGCTGGCGCCACCGAGCACAACGGCGGCGATGATTTCCAGCTCAGTGCCGGCCAGGTCGTAAGGGTCAGCCTTGCGTTGGAGCGAGATGAACAGCACCCCTGCAATGCCCGAAAGCGTGCCTACCAGGATGTAGAGCTGCGCCTTGGCCCAGCGGACGTTCATGCCCATGCGCCTGGCTGATTCTTCGTTGCCACCAATGGCGAAGATCGTGCGGCCGAACATCGTACGGCGCATCAAGAAGGCGATGGCCACGGCAAGAATCAGCACGGGGATGACCAGGACGTGCAGCCGGGCAAGGGTGCCCCCGCTGGTTTCGATGGAGATCAAGTCAGCTGTGGCGAACTGGTCGAGACCCAGTGGGATGTTTGCGAGGAAGGCGGAGCCCACGTAGCTGAGCAGGAAGCCGCGGAACATACCTGCGGTTCCGAGCGTTGCAATCAGGGTGGGCAAACCAAAGCCTGCAATCAACAAAGCATTAATGCTTCCCAGTATCGCCCCGACGATGGCCGCCAGAACCAGGGGAATCCAGAGGCTGTATGTGTCGAGGCCGTAGGTCTGCATAATGACCACGCTCGTATAGCCGGCAAAAATACCGACGATCGGGAACGAGATATCAATACCACCGCTGACCAAGACCAGCAGAAGCCCCAGAGCAAAAAGAATCTCGATCAGCGAGCTTCGCACCAGGTCGAACGGGGTCGCGATGCTAAAGAAGACTGGGTTCGAGATTCCAATGATGAGCGAGAGGACAAGGATCGCTGCCACGAGGAATAGCTCGTTGGGAGAGCCAAACAGCTTCAAGCCCTTGCGCTTGGCCATAGGAGTGACGTAACTCATGCTGCTAGCTCCTCATAGAGTCGGGCCTCGCTAATTTCAGACGCCTGGAGTTCGGCGGCCGATTCACCTTGATGAATCACGATAACGCGATTGGCGATCTGGACGATTTCAGGAATGTCATCCGAAACGATGATCACTGCCATGCCCTCGAGCGCCTTTTGGCGGATGATCTCGAGAATCTCCCGCTTGGAGCCGATGTCAACACCGACCGTGGGGCCATTGAGAATCAGCACCGAGGGGGACATAGCCAACCATTTAGCCAACACCACACGCTGCTGGTTTCCACCAGAGAGCGAGGTCGCAACATTCTGCGGGTTATCGGTCTTGATGCGGAGATCTGAGATCCAGCCGGTGATTGTCTCCATCATGCTCGCGCTCTTCACAATGCCCAGCGGCCCCGTGAAGTCGGTGATGGCGGAGGCCATCACGTTCTTCAATATCGATTGATTGAGAAACAGGCCCTGGGTTAAGCGGTCTTGGGGAACGTAGCCAATTCCTGCGTTGACCGCAGCTTTAGGACCAGAGAGCTTCACCTCTTTGCCATTGACGGACACGGAGCCTGAGGACACCCGGCCCATTCCAAAGAGCGCCTCAGCGATTTCGGAACGGCCCGAGCCAAGAAGCCCGGTGATGCCGAGAATCTCGCCAGCCTTCACATCGAAGCTGATGTTCTTGAACTGCCCACGGGCTGTCAACGAATTCACGCTCAAGACACTGGGGGAGTCCTTGGGAACCTCGGGAGCGAGACGGACTTCGTTAATGTCGCTACCCGTCATCGCCATCGAGATGGCGCGACGGTCGAAGTCCTTCATCTTGCCTTCAGCCGCAACGGCACCATTGCGAAGGATGGTGATGGTCTGGGCAATCTCTTGAACCTCGTCGAGCTTGTGGCTGACGAACACGGTGGCAACACCGCGTTCCTTCAAGTTGTTGACCACACCGAAGAGGTGGTCAATCTCTTTACGAGTGAGTGCAGTCGTAGCCTCGTCCATGAACAAGAGCTTCACGCCCTGGTTCAGAGCACGGGCGATGGCAACCAACTGCTTGGACGACACTGGGATGGACTGCACGGTCGCATCAAGGTCCAGGTCGACACCGATCAAGTCAAGTGCTTTGGCAGCAAGCTCGCGGTTCTTCTTGGGATTACTAAATCGCTTCTTCTCGAGCACAGAAGTGGACAGCGCGATGTTCTCAGCTACCGAGAGGTTCGGGATCAAAGAGAAGTCTTGAAAAATAACCTGGACACCCTTCGCGACTGCGTCGCGGGGGGTCAATGCCTTGAGGCGTTCTTCGCCAAGGAGAATCAGACCCGAGTCTGGTGTCTCTACGCCACTCATGATTTTGATGAGAGTGGATTTACCTGAACCGTTCTCTCCGGCTAGACAGTGAACGTCGCCTGGAGAAACAGTGAAGCTTACGTCGGTGAGTGCTTTGGCTCCACCGAAAGCCTTGGAAATTCCTTGTGTTCCGAACATCGGGTCCCCCTAGATAAGTCTTCGTTGACTGAGGTGGGGCGCCATTTCTGGCGCCCCACCCTTGAACTTCAGCTCTTGGCTTGCGCCAAGACTAACCCTCCTTAGAAGGGGTAGTCGCCGATGTTGCTGTTGTCAACGATGACCCATGCCTTACCGAACCATGAGGTCTCGGAGGTTGCGCTCTGCTCGAGGCTCTCGTAGCCGACGAGACCGAGGTCCGTACCGGCGGAGAGAGAACCGCCCTCAGCGAGCAGCTGGGCGATCTTCATCATGGCCTGGCCAGCAACTGCTGGGTCCCAGAAGAAGATCTTGTCGATTGCACCAGTCTCGAGGTACTTGCCAGCCATCGAGGGAAGCGAGGTTCCCATGACGCAGACAGAGTCCTGCAAGCCGAGCTCTTCGATTGCCTGGCCGACACCGACGACGTCGTTAGCAGAGGATCCCTGAATACCCTTAAGGTTCGGGTACTTCTTCAGGAGCTCCTTGGTCTGCTCGTAAGCGACGTTAGCGTCTTCCTTGGACTCGAGAGGCTCCTCCATGCGGACGATGCCGGGGTACTCGGCCTCAGCCTGAGCGAGAGCACCAGCAACCCACTCCATGTGGCTTGCAGCGGTGACCTGGCCGACGAATGCGACGTACTCGCCCTCGCCACCCATGCACTCTGCGAGGTTGTCCATGATGGTTGCACCATAGGCAGCGTTGTCGAACGCCTCGATGTTGGCGTCAGCGTTCTTCTGTGCCGAAGCCTCGTGGGTGACGACGATGATGCCTGCGTCACGAGCCTTCTGGAAGACACCCTCGAGGGACTCGGGGGAGTTGGGGACTACGGTGATGGCGTTTACACCCTGAGCGATGAGGTCCTCAACGATACGGACCTGCTTCTCGGGGCTTGCGTCATCTGCACCGGTCTGAGTTGCGTCGATACCGGTCTCGGCAGCGAAGGCAGCGATGCCCTCGTCCATGCGGTCGAACCAGCCGACACCAGTGAGCTTGACTACGTTTACGAAACGCAGGTCGCTCGATGCGGCAGTTTCTTCTGCGGGGGCCTCAGCGGCACCCTCAGTTTCGGCAGCCCCGCCCGCACATGCGGACAGAACCAGAGCGGTAGCGGCAAGCGCTACGCCGTACTTGGTCTTCTTCAACCTTGCCTCCTATGTTGGTGACAACCCAGTCAGGATGACCGAGTTGTTGGTTAGGTGAGTGAAACATTACACTCATCCCAACGGTTAAATGTTTCACAATGTGAGAAATCGGTCACAATAATGTGACGATTTGTTATTTGACAAAGGAGTCGCGATGCAAAAGATTTTGAACGGTGCGGTCGAATTCGTCGCCGAAATGCTCGACGGGATATTGCTCGCGCACCCCAAGGCCCTTGATTCTGTGGGCGGAGACAACCACGCTCTGGTTCGTAAGGACGCACCCGTCAAGGGGAAGGTCGCCATCACCACCGGTGGTGGTTCTGGCCACCTTCCTTTGTTCCTCGGATATGTGGGTAAAGGAATGCTTGATGGTGTTGCTGTGGGCGACGTGTTCCAGAGCCCATCGGCCGACACGATGCTCGAGGTCACTAAGCGCGTTGATGGCGGCGCTGGCGTTCTTTACCTCTATGGCAACTACGGCGGCGACGTCCTGAACTTTGATCTTGCTGCTGACCTGGCGGCCGCTGAGGGCATTCGCGTCGAGACCGTTCTCGGCGCTGACGATGTCGCCTCCGCCCCCGCTGGTCAGGAAGCCCGGCGTCGCGGTATCGCCGGCATCTTCTTCCTCTACAAGGTCGCAGGCGCTGCAGCAGACGCCGGTCACGATCTTGACGCTGTTGTTGCTGCTACAAAGAAGGCAGCCGAGCACACCCGCACCATGGGTGTTGCGCTTAGCCCCGTGACCCTTCCTGCCAACGGCAAGCCCACCTTCGAGCTTCCTGCCGGTGAGATGGAAATCGGTATGGGCATCCACGGTGAGCCAGGCATTAGCCGCACCAAGCTCGAGTCCGCTGACTCGATCACTCAGGCTCTCGTCGACAAGCTCGAGGAAGACCTGAAGCTGGCAGCCGGCGACGAAGTCGCCGTGTTGATGAATGGTTTGGGTTCGACCCCTCAGGAGGAGCTCTACATCATGTTCCGCAAGGTGCACCAGCTCTTGAGCGCCAAGAAGGTGTCGGTCTACCGCACCTATGTTGGTGAGTTCGCTACCTCTCTCGAGATGGCTGGCGCCTCAATCAGCATGATTCGCCTTGACGATGAGCTCAAGCGCTACATCGACCACCCCGTCCACACTCCTTTCTTCACGCAGGCCTGATGCAGGAGTTCATTGACGCCCTCAACAAACTTGCTGACGGGCTAGAAGCAAACGCGGACGAGTTCACCCACCTCGACAGCGAGGCGGGTGATGGCGATCTTGGCCTGACGGCCGGAAAGATTGCTGCTGGCATCCGTTTGGCGTTGGCTGAACCGGGCGACTCCGTTAAGCAGCTGGTCTTGAACCTCGGCAAGGAAATCTCGAAGTCAGCCCCCTCCACCTTCGGAACGCTCTATGCCAGTGGCTTCTTGGCTGCGGGTCTTGCCATCAATGACGGCGACGACCCGCTCACTCAGTTGCGCGCCGGACTTCAAGCGGCTCTCGACAAGATTGCCCTTCGCGGTAAATCAGAAGAAGGCCAGCGCACCCTGTTGGATGCGCTGGGTCCTGCCACGCGGGCTGCTCACGCAGCGAGTGATATGGCTGGCGCCCTCAGCGCTGCTGCCGAGAAGTCCGGCGAGGGCGTTGAGGCGACCAAGGGCATGGACCCCCAGCACGGGCGTGCTGGTTGGATCGGTGAGCGGGCCAAAGGCCTGGCCGACGCTGGAGCGACTGTTGTTTGGCGCTCGTTCGAAGCAGTCAGCAACTAGTCCCGATGGCCACAACTGACTTAGGGCCGGACGGGGCCGCGCAGGTCGCGGCTGTTGCCGGAAAGATTCGATGCTTCGCAGCCCAGTGGGCTCTGCGCGCAAACGGTGGGTACCTAGCGCAGGCTTGTGGAACGGCTGAAGTCTTGGCCCTGTTGCACACTAGGGTCCTTGAGCTTGGCCCATCGCTTGGGGCGATGGTGCCGCCCAGGTTTGAGGGCACCCCGAAGCCTGGTAACCCAGGGCTTCGCGGTGAAGACTGGTTGGGTGCTGGTCCAGACCTCCTAATCATCTCTCCCGCCCACTACGCCACCGCCCACTACGCGACCCTTGCTGCCACCGGGCGTTTGGATCCGCAGGCCCTGGCCGAGCACTCCACCGATGGTGGTGTGTTGGAAATGATTGGTGCCGAGCACTCACCGGGCATGGTCGTCACCAGCGGTTCTCTGGCTATTGCCCTCGGTGTTGCTGTCGGGCGTGCGATTGCGCGCAAGCGCACCGGGACCCCTGGAAACATTTGGGTCTTGATTAGTGATGGCGAATTGCAAGAAGGTGCCACGTGGGAGTCTCTGCACCTTGCGGTTGCCGAGGGTCTCGACAATCTCCGCATTGTTCTTGATCGCAACAACATGCAGGTTGATGGCAAGATGCCAGAGGTTATGGAGATTGGCGATGTCGCCACCAAGCTTCGTGCGTTCGGGCTCGATGTTCACGAGCACAATGCCCACGACATCGAGGGGCTCTTTGCCACCATGTCAGCGATGAAGGCATCGTCTGGGCCATCGATTCTTGTGAGCTACTCCGAGCCGTGGCGGGGATTCAGTTTCTTGCCACCTCGGTGGGAAACCAACAAGCTGCACTTTGTTCGCCTCACTCCCGAGGAAATCACCGTATTGGAATCGGAGGTGGCGCAACTATGGCAACAAGTGTCCTAAAGCCTTTCTATGGCGCTCTGCTTGAGCACGGCAAAGCCCACAGCAATGTTGTGGTGGTCACGAATGACCTGACCGCCAGTTGCGAAGCTGACGGTTTCCGGGATGCGTTCCCTAACCGCCACGTCTCAGCCGGTATGGCGGAGCAGGGCCTCATTAGCGCCATGTCCGGTATGGCGGCCGAGGGTTTGTACCCCATCTATACGTCATTTGCTGTTTTTTGCACGAGGCGTCCCTACGAGCAGGTTGCACTCACGCTTGCCTACCCCGCCAAGAAGGCGGCCATATTTGGCTTCCTTCCAGGGCTCACCACGCCGGGTGGTGTCACCCACCAAGCACTGGATGACTTAGGCCTTATGGCAGGTCTGCCCAACATGACTGTTATCGAAGCGGCAGATGCCACCGACATGGAAACCGTCTTGGATGCCATCCACCCACTGCCAGGGCCCGTCTATGTGAGGGCGCTACGCGGAGAGGTCCCTCGTTTATTCGACGAGCCCATGCGGGTGGGCCACCACAGGACCCTGGCCGATGGCCAGGACGTCATTGTCCTGGTCTCTGGCCACCTCACCGTCGCAGCAAAGACCATCGTCGATGAGCTCCGGGTGGAACACCCGGATCTGGGGCTTCTGAACGTCGCCACCTTGAAGCCCTTTGATGATGAAGCGTTGATAGCAAAGCTCGCAGGAGCGCGCGTGGTCATCACTATCGAAAACCACTGGGTGGCCAGCGGCCTTGGTCGTATTGTCGCCGGCGCACTGATGGCTCGTCAGTCAAGGGCTCGGCTGATCACGCTCGGCGTGGGGGACACCTTCACCCACGGAGGCACTGGGGCTTATCTCGAAGATTTCTACGGCATTGGAGAGCGCCACATTCGTGGCGCTATTGCCGATGCTCTCGGTATTTCAGGCGATGCCGCCCACGGGTCGACCGGTGGTGGCACGATCGGGCTGACCGAAGGCGTGGCCGAGGGTCTCTAAGCCAGCCGACGCTGCTCCTGTGTAGAACTTACGCGGGCGTCTGGCTGTCCTGGCTATGGTGCGGGGATGACGACGACTCCTGACCTAGTGCTTGCAAAACGCAATCATGGCGGATACCCTCCCCACATGGGTAAAAACGTGCTGATTAGGAATGTCCCCGATACGGTGCACACCGCCTTGGTGCTGCGCGCAGAGGCTGAGGGAAAGTCGCTCCAGGAGTACGTTTTGGGTGTTCTTCATGAGGTCACGGGCAAGCCGACCATGTCCGAAGTTATGGACGAGGTCCGCGCCATTTTGGCGAGAAACCCAGGGCCCCGAATGTCCCGGGAAGAGATGGTTGCCATCATCCGTGAGCGTCGCGACAGGTGAGGCTTGTCCTCGATGCATCAGTTGTCGTTGAGGGTTGGGTTGACGACACAGATAGCGGCGAACCCTGCCGCGAGATTTTGCAGACATCGGAAATATTTGTCCCGGGACTAATCTTCCCGGAGGTCAGCCATACATTGCGACGCTATGAACGTCTGGGTACACCAGGTATCGAAGAGCTGTTTGGACAGTTGGTTCGGGTTCGGTGGGGCGTGGTGAGTTTTGAGGACTACGCCGAGTTGGTCTGGCCGCTGCGCCATGATGTTTCCCTCTACGACGCTGCCTATGTCGCCCTAGCGATGGTGCTGAAGGCACCCTTGGCCACCCTGGACCGAAAGCTTGCCACGGCTGCAAAGCCCTACTGCGAAGTGCTCATCCCCGGCGAGTAGATGCGAAGGCCCGCTTCGCGGGCTGCCTCGTTAAGTCTGTTGTCGTAGCTGATGACATCGAGGCCGCCCCAGAGCGCGGTGGTCACGTGGATAGCGTCGAGTGTTCGAAGCGAGGCCGGCATGACAAGGGCGGCCTGGTGCAGGATTGGGCGGTCAAGTCCCAAGAACGTCACGCCTCTGGCCAGCTCACGGGCGGTGCGGCTCGCGTCGGCGCCGATTCTCGCCGATGCTCTGAAGATCTCGGTCTTGGCCAGTTGGCTGGAGAGCAGGCTCACCGCGGTGGACCACGGATTAGCTCCCGAGAGGAAGTCTCTCAGCGAGTCCGACTCGTCCTCCGGGGTGACTAGTTTCATCAGCGCAGAGGAGTCGATATAGAGATTCAAAATCTCTCTTCGTCACGCATTTGTTGAAGGATCTCCGACCCGCGAATCTCCGACTCGATGGGAACGTGGGTCGCGAGAAACTCCTGAATGGTGATTTCAGCTGGGATGGCGTCACCCTCGGCGATCATGTCCTCGAGTCGCGAGCGGGCTTTGTAGGGCTCGAGCCTAGCGATGGGGGTTCCGTGCTCAGTGACCACCAGCGATTCCCCCTTCTTGATGCGCTCCATCACGCGAGAGACATTCTGGCCCAGTTCCCGAAGACCTACCCTGTCTTTATCCACAGTTCTACAGTGTAGGACATTTGCCAGGGCACGCCTAGTGACCGCGTTCAGGGCTTGGGAGGGCCAGCCCACTAACCTTCATCTGTGCCTCTTGGATTCCGTGCTCTAGCCCTTGTGCTCGCCGGAGTCAGCCTTCTCGCGTCGTGCTCGATTCCTCCCACCCCCGAGCCCGTGGCACCCGAGTCGGCGCTGGTGGAACAAGCTCCTCGGCCTGAGCCAGTCGTCCCTCTGCCTGCACCCGAGCCTGAACCGATTGATCCGATCCAGGTGCGCATTGATGAGGAACTCGCCAGCACTGAGCTTCGCGAGAAGCTCGCAGGTTTGATGGTGGTCACCATTGCTGGCATGGATTCGAATCGCCAGCTCGAGTTTCTGGAGCGTGTGCCAGCCGCTGGATTCTTGATGCTGAGAGGAAACCTACAGGGCGGCCCTGAAAACATCAGTGTCTTCATGGGGGAGCTTCAGGCCGACCAGGAGTTCCCGTTGCTGATTACGGTGGACCAAGAAGGGTCACCCATCGCTCGCATCGCAGGGGATGAATTCCCCGGGGCCAGGGCTTTAGGGGCTGGCCCCGTGGAGGACACGGCCGCGGCGTTTCTTGCCCGTCAAGAGCTGGTCGCGAGCACGGGGTCCAACGTGAACTTTGGTGTGGTCGCCGATGTGAGCCAGGGCTCCGGTGCTTACATTCATAATCGCTCCTTTTCCACCGACACCGCGGTGGTGAGTGATCACGTCCGCGCGGCCGTGGAGGCGAGAGTCCCGGGCGTCGCCCAAACGGTGAAACACTTCCCTGGTCACGGCATGGTTTTTGCTGACACCCACAAGGTGGTTCCAAGCGTCGATATGCCCTATGACCAGTGGCTCGCCATTCATGGCGCGCCTTTTGTCGCAGGAATCGAGGCCGGAGCTGAGCTCGTCATGATGGCCCACATCCGAGTCACCTCGATTAGTAAGGACCCGGCGTCGTTGTCGGATGACTGGATTGGCATCCTTCGTAATGACCTCGGCTTTGACGGGGTCATCATTACTGATGATCTTCGAATGCTGAAGCGCTCTGGCGAAGAGGCCTATCAGGACCCCGCCACCGTGATGGTCCAGGCCTTGGTCGCCGGGAATGACCTATTGATGTGGGCGGTGGACCCAGCATCAGATCCCGACTACGGGACCTATGACCGCATCCTCGATGCCCTCGTTGCGGCGGTCGAGACCGGCGTGGTCAGCGAAGAACAGGTTGATGCCTCGCTGGAGCGGGTACTTCGACTACGAATCGGACTTGAGCGGGACTAGTCCTTCGAACGAGCTGCGCGAATCCGGGCAATCGCCCAGAGCAGGCCAACGACAACAATCGCTAGACCAATCCACGGCACCAAGATGCCGGCCCACACGACGGTGCCAGCAAAGAAGGCGAGTACGCTTTCCCAACCGCGGATCACTCCATCGAGAAATCCATCCGGATCACTGGGTGTGGCATCCGCTGGCGTGATCAAGTTAATGGACAAGGTGGCGAACAGAGTTTGGTCGCTCAAGTAGTCCCTCTGCGACTGGAGGGAATCGAGCTCCGCTTGGCGTTCCGCCAGCGCGGATTCGATAGTAATCAGATCCGCGGTTGTCTCAGCGCTTGCCAAGAGGGTGGTCAGCCTTTCGATGGCTGCTTCAAGAACCACGATGCGGGCATCGAGGTCTACTTTCTGCAGGGAGACATCGACGGTGTTGACAGAAATCTCTTGCACGTCACCCAGGTCGGTTATTGCTGCCACGGTTGCATCGAGATCTGATGAGGGGATGCGGACTTCCAAATAGGTGCTTGGCTGGCCGAAGTCGACGGGCGTGTAATCAGAGCGGGAGGCGACCCGGCCACCGGAGGCAACGACAACATCCGTGATGGCGTCTGCCACAGTCGTTGGCTCATCGACACTCATGGAGAGATAACCGGTGGTAATGACATCGGGTTCGCTCGAATAACCAGCTTTACCCTCTGCCTCTACCGCAGCGCTCTCGGCATACTCCTCGACGCCCATCGAGGGGGAGGAGACCGCCATGTCGTAGTCGGCCTGCGGTGTTGCACTCGCGCAACCACCAAGGGTCAGAAGTGAAGCGATGGCAATAGCGAGGGCGCGTGGCGATGGTCTCATGCCACAACTCTAGAACTTTGGTGACGCAAACACGTGTGCTCCAAGGTCACAATTGCGATGCTGTTGCGGGTGGGTCGCGCAATACTACATGCATGGGCTTTCTTGATTTCTTGGGACTTTCGCGCGCGCCGTTGTTGCACGTGGCAGTCGACCAAGGACGTGGCCCGGCGGTTGTGTTGCTCCACGGCATTGCCTCCTCATCAGTGACCTTTGACAATGTTGTTCCGTTGATTCGCGACCGCCACCGCGTGATTGCCATTGATCTCTTGGGCTTTGGTGAATCCCCCAAGCCCGTGACCTCGAACTACACGTTGGAAGAGCATGTGGCAGCACTCAAGAGGACGCTTAGGTCGCTGCGCATTTCCGGCCGGGCCACCCTGGTCGGGCATTCACTCGGCGCACTGATCTCTGCCCGCTACGCGGCGCAGAATTCCCCCGCTCTGTCCCACCTGATTTTGGTGGCCCCTCCGGCATATTTGCCGGGCGAGACGGTCTTAGATCCCATCGAGCGCTTGCAGATGGACGCCTATCGGAGGCTTTACGATTTCATGCGCTCCAACCGCGCTTTTACGCAAGCCAGTGCACGGGCCTTATCGAAGCTCTTGCCGATTAAGAACGCCATTGAGGTCAACAGCGGAAACTGGCGAGCCATTGCCCTGTCGATGGAGAAGTGCATTGAATCGCAGACGTTAGTGACCGACATTGCCCAGGTGAAGGTTCAGGTTGACCTGATTTATGGAACGAGGGACCCGTTCCTTGCTCCTGCAGGGCTTCGAGTCATTGAGCGCATGCGCGGTGTTGCCACCACCCGGGTCGATGGGCAGGACCACTTGATTCGCCCCGGCCTTGCTGAGGAGATCGTGCGGTTGATTGACAACCCCAGCCCGCCCACGAGGCCGATCCGGCTGGTTAACGCCTAAGAGTTCAGAAACGCCAACAGCGCGGCCATCGCCTCAGCTGGCTTGTCACGGTGGACGCTGTGGCCAGCGCCCTCGATGACTTCGTAGCTGAAGTTCTCATTGGCAGCGAGCATGGTGGTGGCGTAGTCGCCACAGAACATGCTGCCAAGCCCACGTTCAGCACCCAGCACATGGGTCGGGACACTGACCTTGTGGGCATACTCGGTCACATCCCACGGGTCGTTGTCGAAGACCGCGTGCTCAAGAGCGAAGAGGCTGGCGGAGCGATTGGCCTGGACTTTGAGCTCGCAATCTAAGGGGTGCCAGTGGGGGTTGAGCGCGCGGACATCATCAACGCTTTGGTGCAGGTGCCCAAGGCGCTGGTTTTCGAGCACCTGGTTCCGAACCGAATCATCCAGCGATAGGGCTGGATCGATGAGCACGAGCCGCTTAGCCCAGCTTGGCTTGCGACTACTTGCGACCACAGCAGCGGCTGCGCCAATGGAATGGCCAATCACTAGATCCCAGGTTGTGGCACCCTCTGGCGTTGTTGCCTCTAGGTCGGTGGCGAAGTCGGTGATGGCGTAGGTGCTAGCGCGCGGGGATGAGCCATGACCTCTCAGGTCAACTGCGGTTGCTGACCATCCTTGCTCGGCTAGCGCTTCCATAACCCGCCAGCATGTTGCTGCTGAAGAGCCCAGGCCGTGGACCATCAATGCCTTGTTTTCGGCACTCGGGCGACCCCAGTGAAGGCGGGATAGAGAGAGGGTCGTCATGGGTTCAGCCTAATTGCCGGAGACTTTTGCTGCGCACCGTGGGCAGCTTCCACAGATTGATGTGACCGAGTTTCTCCCGAGAGGTACTAGATGAACCTCTTTGCCATAAAGACGCTCATCGGGTCTTCGGTGTAGTGGCCAAAGGGTGGGATGGTGACGTAGCCACGTCCGAGATACAGCCCGAGCGATTCCTTTTGGTAAATGCCGGTTTCTAACCGAAGTTCGACAAGACCTCGTGCAATGGCTTCGGCCTCTAGGTAGTTCATGAGGCCAGTGGCAACGCCCAGGCCGCGTGATGCGCTTTCCACAAAGAGACGCTTGATTTCAGCGGTGCCGTGCTCTTGCCCCTCGACAAGAAGCCCGACACACCCGATGGGTGCGGTCGGGGAATCTTCTGTGAACGCACCGATGAGCAGGTTCGGCGCAGTGGAGAGCTCCTCGGCAGAAACGAGATGGTTGCTCTCGGCTGGGTAGAGGGCTGCCACATAAGAGTCGGAGAGAGCGAAGAGATCGCCGGCATGGCCGGCGGTTAGAGGCGCAACCGAAACTGCCATCCTGCTATAGCTGACCCTGGTCTGAGCTACCGGCTGGCACCCCATACATCTCCAGCACCTGCGTCTCGGATTCAAGGAGACCCTCCAGTGATGCGCGCAGGCGCTTCACTGGCTCGAGGGTTAGGTGTTCCTGCCAGAGCTCTCTGGTGGCCCACTTCTCGATCAGGACCAGGTGGCCTTCGGTCTCCTCGTGGAGGGAATAGAGCTCGCAGCCGGCTTCCTCGTGAACATCCGGGATGACCGCTTCGAGGGCCGCGCGGACCGTGTCGCGCTTGCCGGGGTAGGGGTGGAAGGTGGCGATCACAATGCACGGCATAGACATGCTGCAACCCTACGGCCAGGCTGGCAGAACGGGGGTGACCGGGCCCCTAGGATTTAGCTGTGGATGCAGCCCTGATTACATCCATGGTGCTGTTCTCCTGGGCGATGGCTCTCACTCCTGGGCCTAACAACACTGTCTTGTTGACGCTCTCTGCGGCGCATGGCCCTCGCAGCGCAATCCCTCACCTGGTGGGCATTGTGATTGGCATCAGTGTCATGTTTGGCGCTATTTCTGCGGGCCTTGGCGCTTTGTTCCTCGCTTATCCAGTCGCGTATCAGGTATTGAAGTGGGTGGGCTTCGCCTACATCCTGTGGATGGCGTGGGGGATTCTTCGAACCACCTCGCCAGACTTTAGTGATGCCACGGGCATCCCTACAGGATGGGTGCGCTCCACAATCTTTCAGGTGGTGAACCCCAAGGCGTGGATCGTGATTGGGACTTTCGTGACGACGTTCGTCCCCACCACTCTTGGGGTGTGGCCGGTGGTGCTCGCCGGCCTGATTTTTCTCGGGGCGACTTTGCCTATCTCGCTAATCTGGATTGGGGCCGGTCACGTGGTCGGTCGCCTGCTGACCACGCCAAAGTCCAGGCGAGTATTCACCACCATCATGGCCGTTGCTCTCGTGGGGTCCATGGTCCCCGTGTTGTTTCTGTAGAGAGGTGTTGTTGTGGCTCGCCCGGTAGTGGTTCTTGATGGTGGCTTGTCCACTCAGTTGGAGCGCCACGGCGCTGACTTTTCGGGCCGCTTGTGGACGGGCAAAGCCCTGCTCGAAAACCCCGATGTGGTGGAGCGCGCACATCGGGACTTTGTGGAGTCGGGTGCCGAGATCATCTCCACCGCCAGTTACCAGGTCTCCCGTTCTGGCTTTGTTGCCGAGGGTCTCACAGCGCACGACGCGGACCTGGCGCTCACGAGAAGCGTGGAGATTGCCCAATCAGCAACCACTGGAACACAGGTGAAGGTCGCCGCAAGCGTTGGGCCCTATGGTGCGACCCTGCACGATGGCTCTGAGTACCGAGGCAACTACGGTGTGGACCAGGGGACCCTCGAGGATTTTCATCGGGAGCGCATCGCCGTGTTGGCAGCAGCCAAACCCGATTATTTTGCCCTAGAGACGATCCCCGAGCTCACCGAGGCCCGAGCTCTGGTCGCGGTTTTGGCCGACTACCCGGACATTCCTGTCTGGGTGTCCTTTAGTTGCGAGGATGATGCGCACCTGGTCTCCGGTGAAACCATTGAAGACGCAGCGAGGGCGGTCGCCGTGCTACCGCAGCTGGTCGCGATCGGCATGAATTGTGTTGCTCCGGAGAATGTCGCACCGTTAGCCAGGCGGATTGCCTCGGTGACCGACACCGCCATCATCGGCTATCCCAACCGGGGCGGTCAGTGGGATTCCGTGACGAACAGCTGGTCGGGCCAAACACCCAAAACCTTGGCCCAGTGGTGGCCCGACTGGCGCGCCGCCGGAGTGACCTTCGTCGGCGGCTGTTGCGGCCACGACGCCACCGCGATTGCGCAGCTTCGGGATGCTCTCGAGGACTAGTGCTTGATGATCCGCACAGGCTCGGTGTCGGAGAGCGGGGTGGCATCCCGGCCGCGCAAATCAGGCAGTGAGCTCTTGTAAATCGCCGGAATGATCATCCCGATGAGGGCGAAGATTGAGGCAGCGACAAAGCCGCCGACCGGGCCAAAGCCATCCACGGCGAATCCCGCCACGGCGGAGCCCAGTGCCGCCCCGGTGAGCTGACCGGAGCCCATCCAGCCATACGCCTCAGCGGTGTCAGAAAACTTGACGCTCGAAGAGACGATGGCAAACATCACCGCGAGAGCCGGTGCAATCCCCGCACCGGCAATGAGCAGGGCGCCGGCAATCCACCAGAATTCCAGAATCAACCCGGCTAACGCGATGCCGATGAAGACTGCAACCATCCGAACAGCGAGAGCCCACGGCCCAATCGGGACGTGTCCCAGAGCGAGGCCACCAATGAGGGACCCGATCGCCCAAATCGCCAGCACAAACCCGGCCTCGGGCCCACCGTGTCCAAAGACAGCGACGACGGCAACTTCCACGGCGCCCGCAGCACCGATCAGCAGGAATCCGACAACGGTGGTGAGCAAAACCGCTGGCTTCTTGAGAACAGAGCCCATTTTGGTCTTGCTGACCGGGATTTTCACGGTTCCCAGTTGCGGCCTTAGCACGAACCAGACGCCGCCGCCGGCCAGAAGCACCAGGGCCAACATGATGGCGGCCTCGGTGGACACGGAGGTCGCCATGAACACGGTCACCACTGGACCGGCGATCCAAATCAGTTCCTGGGCTGAGGCGTCAATAGAAAACAGCGGAGTGAGCTGTTTTGAGTTCACCATGGTGGGGTAGATCGTGCGCACTGCTGGCTGAATAGGCGGTGTTGCAAGGCCACCAATAAACCCGACCGCAATGTAGAAGCCGATCGGGGCAACCACATAGGCGACCGCGATCATGCTCGAGCAGGCGATAACCATTGTCACCGTGATGACGCTGCGCATACCCAGGCGCCCCATCAGGCGCGAGGTAACCGGGCCGGCGATTGCTTGCCCGAGGCTTGTTGCAGCCAAGACCAGTCCTGCGAGCCCATAGGAGTTAAACATCTGTTCGATGTGCAGGAGGTACGCCAAAGAGATCATTCCCGAGGGCATTCGCGCCGTGAGCTGTGCCGCAATGATTTGGGCGACACCCGGAGTTCTCAACAGGTTTGCGTATCTTTTCACAACCTCCCTAGCCTACGGGCTTGGTTGTGGTGTCAGTGGTCAATGAAATAGTGCTCTCTAGGGCCGGTAGAACTGCTGCGTTTCCTGTGGAAAACCCCCTGTAGTTATCCACAGGTGGGGATGACACGCCCACAATATGTGGGGTATGGAAAATGTCAGCACCGGCATATATAGTGGTCGAGCTGCCAAAGGAAAAGTGTCTTCTAGAACACCGCCGGAGACGTGCACACCATCATTTCGACACAGTTTGAGGTCCCCGCGGACCAGAATTAAGGAGACAACACCGTGACAATCACAGTGGTCAAGCGCAACGGCGCAAAAGAGCCCTACGACGCGAACAAGATCAACCTGGCTATCGAGGCTGCAGCAGAGGGGCTGGACGACTCGATTACCTGGGTTACCCAAATCGCGAGTGAGCTCGAGCTGACCCTGTTTGATGGCATCACGACCCAGCAGCTTGACGAAGCAGTCATCCAGGTCGCCCTCCAGAACGTCAAAGATGACCCCGCGTTCGATGTTGTAGCAGCTCGTTTGCTCGTTAAGACCATCTACAAGCGCGTGCTTGGTGACTACGAGAGCCCCGAGGAGCTAAAGGCTCTTCACGCGAAGCACTTCGCTGAGAATGTGAAGCGTGGTGTTGAGGAGGGCTTGCTCGACGAGCGCCTTGTCCAGATGTTTGATTTTGACCGTCTTGCTGCAGCACTCGAGCCCAGCCGTGATGAGCTGCTCAAGTACATCGGTGTCGTGACGCTCAACAACCGCTATGGCATCAAGGGTCGCAACGGCGACCCCCTCGAGGTGCCCCAGTACTTCTGGATGCGCATCGCCATGGGCCTCTCCTTGAACGAAAAGGACCCCACCACTCAGGCACTGAAGTTCTACGAGAAGATGTCGAAGCTCGAGTACTTGGCTGCCGGCTCAACCCTGGTTAACGGTGGTACCAGCTACCCCCAGCTCGCCAACTGCTTCGTCATGGAAATGCAGGACGACATCGAGCACATCGCGAAGACCACTCGCGATGTCATGTGGCTGACCAAGGGCACCGGTGGTATCGGTCTTGCTGTGACCAAGCTGCGCGCTCAGGGATCGCCGATTCGCTCGAACAACACCACCTCGACTGGCCCCATCCCCTTCATGCACACCATTGACTCGGTGCTTCGCGCCGTCAGCCGTGGTGGCAAGAAGTTTGGCGCGCTGTGCTTCTACATGGAGAACTGGCACATGGACTTCCCCGAGTTCCTTGACCTCCGTCAGAACTCTGGTGACCCCTACCGCCGTACCCGTACCGCCAACACTGCGGTCTGGATCTCTGACGAGTTCATGAAGCGCGTCGAGAATGACGAGCCTTGGTACCTCTTCGACCCGCTCGAGGTTGCTGACTTGAACGAGCTCTACGGTGCAGCATTCTCGGCTCGTTACGCCGAGTACGTCGAGATGGCAGAAGCCGGCAAGCTCAACATGTTCAAGAAGATCGGCGCCAGGGAGCAGTTCAAGGCAATCTTGATTTCTCTCCAGGGCACCAGCCACCCGTGGCTGACCTGGAAAGACACGATCAACAACCGTGCTATCAACAACAACTCCGGCACGATTCACCTCTCGAACCTCTGCACCGAGATCTGCTTGCCACAAGACGTTGACAACGTTTCTGTCTGCAACCTGGCCTCTATCAACCTGTCCCAGCACGTGCTGGATGGCGCGATGGACTGGGCAAAGGTTGAGGAGAGCGCGCGCATCGCTGTGCGTCAGCTCGACAACCTGATCGACATCACGCGCTCCAGCGTGAAGGAGGCGGACTACTCGAACGAGCAGAACCGCGCCGTCGGCCTTGGCGTCATGGGCTTCACCGATGTCATTGAGCGTTTTGGCTACAGCTACGAGAGCGAAGAAGCCTACGACCTGATTGACGAAATCATGGAGCACGTCTCCTATGCAGCCATCGATGAGTCGGCGAACCTTGCTCGTGAGCGCGGCTCGTACCCGAACTTCGAAGGTTCACGTTGGTCGCAGGGCATGGTGCCTCTCGACACTATTGACCTGACCGAGGCTGACCGCGGCGTTCCTGTTGAGGTCAACCGCACCACTCGTCTCGACTGGGATGCTCTTCGCGCGAAGGTCAAGGGTGGTATGCGAAATGCAACCCTCATGGCCATCGCCCCCACCGCATCGATTGGTCTCGTTGCCGGCACGACTCCTGGTCTTGACCCCCAGTTCTCGCAGATCTTCAGCCGTTCGACGAGCTCGGGTAAGTTCCTCGAGGTCAACCGCAACCTGGTTGAGGCGCTACGCGAGCGTGGCCTCTGGGAGCGCACCCGCGAAGACATCCTTCGCAGCCAGGGTGACATCCAGAGCCTCGACCTGATTCCTCAGGATCTGAAGGACATCTACAAGACGAGCTTCCAACTCTCGCCCTTTGCCTTCCTTGAAGTGGCAGCGCGCGCGCAGAAGTGGATTGACCAGGCGATTAGCCGCAACATGTACCTGGAAACCAGAGACATCGACGACTTGATGTCGATCTACTCCGGAGCGTGGAAGCGTGGCGTGAAGACCACGTACTACCTGCACATGAAGCCACGCCACACTGCCGAGCAGTCGACCGTCAAGGTCAACAAGGCCGAGCAGATCAGTGACTCTGACGCCTCAGCTCCTAAGAAGGGCTTTGGCGCAGCAGGGGGTTCAGCCGAACCCGTCGCCGCCGGTAGTGCCCCGGCCCCCAAAAAGGGCTTTGGCTTCTCCGGAGCTAAGGCGGCCGAGTAATGAACACTGAAACCCTCGACGGTTACGTCGTGCCAACAGACCCTATGGACCTACTGCAGTGCGATAGCTGCCAGTAATCCTTCATCACACAAAAAACGATCTATAGAAAAGGAAAAACAATGGGAATCCTCGGACAGGGAGTACAAGAAGGTCTGCTGCTTAAGCCTGTGAAGTACAAGTGGGCAATGGACCTCTACGACCAGGCTGTTGCTAATACCTGGTTCCCTAACGAAATTCAGTTGGGTGAAGACATCGCTGACTTCAAGAAGATGACGGACGAAGAGCGTCACGCCATCACCTTCTTGATGAGCTACTTCAACCCCAGCGAGTTGCTGGTCAACAAGGCACTCGCATTCGGTGTCTACCCCTACATCAACGCTCCAGAGGCGCACCTCTACCTCGCCAAGCAGATGTGGGAAGAAGCCAACCACTGCATGAGCTTCGAGTATGTCCTCGAGACGTTCCCGATCGACCGCGAGGCCGCTTACGCCTCTCACGTCGAGGTCCCCTCAATGGCCCGCAAGGAAGACTTCGAGGTCAAGTTCATCCGTCGGATGACCGAGGACACCATCGACATTAAGACCACCGAGGGCAAGCAGGACTTCGTGCGAAACCTCGTTGCTTACAACGTCATCCTCGAGGGCATCTGGTTCTACTCGGGCTTCATGGTCGCGCTCAGCTTCCGCCAGCGCAACCTGCTGCGAAACTTCGGTTCGCTCGTGGACTGGATTGTTCGTGACGAGAGCTTGCACCTTAAGTTCGGAATCAACCTGATCCTCACGGTTCTGGAAGAGAACCCCGACCTGCAGACTCCAGAGTTCGCAGCGGAGATTCGCCAGATGATCCTCGACGCAGTCGAGATGGAAGAGGCCTACAACCACGACCTACTTCCCAATGGCATCCTCGGTCTGAACGCGAACTACATCAACCAGTACGTCAAGTACTTGGCTGACCGTCGCCTTGAAGAACTCGGCTTCGAAACCGAATACAACGTCACCAACCCCGCAAAGTGGATGGCAACCGCCAACGACACGTTGCAGCTGGTGAACTTCTTTGAGTCAACAAACACCTCGTACGAGGTCAACGCAACGTCGACCAAATAAGCGGGTGTTTCACTAAACTCAGCACTAGGTCAGTGGGAGGAGACAGCGACGGAGTCTCCTCCCACTGCCATTGTCTGAGGGTGTGGGGCGTGTGAGGATAGGAATATGAAAACTCCAGCTGGCCAACTCTCGCTCACTCTCAACACCGGGGATGTCATTCCTCAGCTGGGGGTTGGCGTGTTCAAAGTCGATGACGACGTTTGCGAGCAGGTTGTCCTAGACGCCCTCGAGGTGGGTTACCGCCACATTGACACCGCGATGATTTATCGCAATGAAGGTGCTGTGGGCCGAGCTATTGCCAAGAGCGGCATCCCACGTGACGAACTGTTTGTCACCACCAAGCTGTGGAACTCAGACCAGGGGAGCGAGACTGCAGCGAAGGCCCTGCAGACGAGCCTTGATCTTTTGGGTCTCGATCAGGTGGATCTTTACCTCATTCACTGGCCGGCGCCGTTGCGCGACCAGTTCGTCGAGACATGGCTAGTTCTCGAAGACCTTTACCGGGCCGGCCTCACCAAGGCCATTGGTGTCTCGAACTTCCAGAAGGAACACCTTGAGCGCGTGCTAGAGGCCGGCAGCATTGTTCCCGCTGTCAACCAGGTTGAGCTACACCCTGCTTTTCAGCAGCGCGACCTTCGTGCATTCCAGGAACCGCTCGGCATTCTCACCGAGGCGTGGGGGCCACTCGGCCAAGCAAAGTATGACTTGGCCGAATTGCCAGGCCTTGCCGACATTGCGAGCGCTCACGGCAAGAGCATCGCCCAGGTTGTTCTGCGCTGGCACCTGCAAGAGGGCATCATCATCTTCCCCAAGTCCTCCCAGAAGGCGCGCTTGAAGGAGAACCTGGATGTCTTCGACTTCGAGCTCTCAAGCGATGACATGGCTGCCATCGCAGCGATGGATGCCGATCGCCGGGTGGGCACCCACCCGGATGATGGCAACTGGTAAGTGTCGATGAGTCGCCTCGGCGACGCGGTTAGCCCCTATCTTCGCTCCCATGCCAGCCAGCCTGTTGACTGGTTCCCCTGGGGAGAAGAAGCCTTCGAGGTTGCTAGCGAACGCGACGTTCCAGTTTTGATTTCCATCGGCTATCAGACGTGCCACTGGTGTCACGTGATGGCCAGGGAGAGCTTTGCTAACCCCGAGATTGCCGGCCTCATCAATGCGAACCTCGTCGCCATCAAAGTCGACAGGGAAGAACACCCGGACGTTGATGCGCTCTATATGGCGCAGGCTGCAGCGTTCACGGAGAACCTGGGTTGGCCACTTAACATCTTTGCCACCCCTGAAGGCGCGACGTTTTATGCCGCCACCTATTTGCCGCCGCAGTCCGCTCACGGGTTGCCCTCGTTCCCCGAAGTAATTGGGGCGGTCTCCAAGGCGTGGCAGGAGAAGCGAGCGGATGTCCTTGAGAGCTCGCGCTCGCTCGTTGAAGCGTTGGTAGCTCACCGCAAAGCCGTATCCGGGAGGGCCGGCATTCCGACTAGTGATCAGCTCCACGTCATTGTTGATGCGTTCATTGCCCAAGAAGACACAGAGCACGGGGGCTTTGGTGGGGCGCCCAAGTTCCCCACCACCCCGGTGGTGAACTTCTTGCTTTCGGAGGCTGCCGGATCGAACGCGGAAGCAGGCGCGCTTGCCGCGCGACTGCTTGCCACCTATGCGGGCTCGCCCCTTCGGGACGCCCTCGAGGGTGGGTTTTTTCGGTATTCCACGATGCGGGACTTCAGCGATCCCCACTACGAGCGCATGCTCTTTGATAACGCGGGATTGTTGCAGGCATATTCACGAATTGGCATGACGGACATCGCCGCTGGCATCGTGAGCTTTTTCCGTAATCAGCTCTTTGTTGGTGGCGCTCTCGGCTCGGCCCAGGACAGTGAAAGCATCATTGACGGTGTCTCGAGTGAAGGTGGTTATTTCGCGCTCGACGCGAAGGCGCGCGCTCAGTTGGCTCCACCAGCCGTTGACGACAAGGTTGTTACCGGCTGGAACGGGCTTGCTCTCGAGGGGTTAGCCCTCGCCCATCGAGCGGGCGTTGCCGGTGACCCTGCAACACTAGGTGTCGACATCGCCCACTGGCTCTGGGACAACCATGTTCGAGCGGACGGCTCGCTGGTTCGCCTGTCACGTGATGGTGTTGCTTCTGGCGCGGTGGCGACCGCGGAGGACTATGGCGGGTTCGCTCTTGGTCTCCTCGAGCTGGGGCTTGCCCTTGCAGATCCGGACCTAGTGACGAAGGGCCGCACTCTCGTTGATTCCTATCGAGCGCTCCCTCCGGAGGCAACGACCGATCCGCTGGTGTCCCAGCACGGAATGAGTGGAAGCACGGACATCTCCGAGGGGGCAAGCCCCTCGGGAGTTGCTCTGCTTGCTCTCGCTTCTCTCCGGCTCGCGAGCCTCACCGGTGAGAGTTCCTACCGAGAGTGGGCTGTTGACCTGGTGTCTCCGTTCACAGCCCACGCGATGGCGATGCCTCTGGGCAGCGGGGGAGTCCTCCGGGTCCTCTCGGAGCTCGCGAGGCCTGCCAGGGACATTGTCGTTGTTGCGGACCACGTCAATGATCTGGTGCTCCGAGCGCAGGGCCTGTGGCATTCAGCCGCCGTTGTTGCGGTGGTCTCCGGAGTCAAGGCGCAGGAATTTGTCGCTCAGGGTTTCTCGCTGTTTGAGGGCCGCACTGATGGGTCCGAGCCCGTGGCGTATCTGTGTGAGGGTGGAGTCTGTCGTATGCCAATCACCACAATCGAGCAGCTTGAGGCGCACCTGGCAGGATAGGGCTCGTGCTGATTGTCGCTGCGACCCCGATTGGGAACCTTGGTGATGCGTCCCCGCGGCTCAAGGAAGCGTTGGCCACGGCCGACGTCATCGTGGCAGAGGACACCAGGGTCGCAAAATCACTGATTCGCGCTCTGGAGCTCTCTACCCATGCGCGCTTCCTCTCAGCAAACGAACACTCTGAATCTGCTGGGGTCGATGAGATCGTGACCCAGGCGATCACGATGAACGTGGTTCTCATCTCTGATGCTGGAATGCCGCTGGTGAGTGACCCGGGCTATCTGCTGGTCTCCACGGCCAGGGCTCGAAACATTCCGATTACGGTAATCCCTGGGCCAAGCGCCGGCCTTAGCGCCCTGGCAGTCAGTGGGCTTCCCACCGATCGATTCGTTCACGAGGGCTTCATCCCCAAAAAAGGCCGCGCCGGATACTTCGAGTCATTGGCTAGCGAGCCACGGACGTTGATTTTCTTTGAATCTCCTCATCGGATTGGGCAATCACTAGTTGAGATGGCCGAGGCTTTCGGCTCTGATCGCCCAGCCTGCATTGCCCGAGAAATCACGAAAATGTTCGAAGAGATTGCCTGGGGCACCCTCGGCGAACTCGCAGAGCGCTTCTCGGGCAACGTAAAGGGCGAAGTGGTCCTGGTGGTGGGCGGCCAACCCGCCAGGAGCGGTGACCTCGCCGGAGCCCTTGAGGCTGTTCAGGCGCTCATGGGCGAGGGCGTCAAACGCTCGGAGGCCTGCGCGAGCGTTGCAAAAGAATGGGGTATCCCGAAGGGCCAGCTATATCGCTCGAGCATTGGGGGCGACAAAGAGTAGAACCCACCGAGCGCTACGCTCAATAGGCCGTCCCTATGTGAAGGATTTCGCGTGAACTCCAGCCTGTTTAGTCCGGTTACGCTGCGCTCTCTCACTGTGGCAGATCGTCTCTGGGTTTCGCCGATGTGCCAGTACTCCGCCGTTGATGGCGTTGTGAACCAGTGGCACCATGTCCACCTGGGCGCATTCGCGACGGGTGGCGCGAGCCTCATTATTGTTGAGGCCTCTGCCGTGTGCCCGGAAGGGCGCATTACCCCAGGCGACGCCGGCATCTGGAACGACGACCAGCGCGATGCCTGGGCGGGTGTGGTCCAGTTTCTGCACCAGCAAGGGGCACGTGTTGCCATCCAGCTCGCTCACGCTGGTCGTAAGGCGTCGGCTCGGATTCCATGGCATGAGGGCCCAACAGCGCTTCCTGCATCGGAGGGCGGATGGGAAACGCTGGCGCCGAGTGCGTTGCCTTTTGGAACTATGGCAGTCCCCGCAGAGATGACGATTGCCGACCTTACGAAACTCGTTGCCGACTTTGCCGCAGCGGCCAGTCGCGGGGTGGCGGCGGGCTTTGACGCGATCGAGATTCACGCAGCCCATGGGTATCTGCTCCACGAATTCTTGTCGCCCATCTCCAATGCGAGAACCGACGCTTATGGTGGCGACCTGGCCGCCCGGGCAAAGATTCTGCTCGAGGTCACACAGGCTGTGCGCGAGGCCATGCCCGAGGGGATGCCCTTGCTCGTTCGCATCTCGGCGAGCGACTGGATTGACGGCGGTTGGGATATTGATGAGTCCGTCGAGCTCTCTCGCATGCTGAAGGAGCTTGGCGTAGACATGATGGACGTGTCCTCAGGTGGTCTCGACCCGAGCCAAAACATCGTGCTCGGGCCTGGATATCAGGTGCCCTTTGCCACGAGGATCCGCAACGAAGCGGACATCCCGGTGGCCGCGGTCGGACTGATTACTGAGTCTGCGCAGGCGGAGAGCATTGTGAAGGATGGTCTCGCCGATGTCGTTCTCGCCGGCCGGGCTTTCTTGCGCGAGCCAACCTTCGCCAGGCGCGTGGCGGTGGAGCTCGGTCTGGAGGCCAGGTGGCCCTCTCAGTACCTTCGCGCCCGCAACGACGGTCGCTAGGATTGTCGTTCTATGGCAATCACGCGCCCTGAATCCTTCTTTATTGCGACACCAATCTTCTATGTGAATGACGTGCCGCATATTGGGCACGCCTACACCGAGGTTGCCGCTGACGCGCTATCTCGGTGGATGCGCCAGAGCGGCATTGACACATGGTTTTTGACCGGGACTGACGAGCACGGGCAGAAGATTATGCGCACGGCAATGGCTAATGGTGTCAGCCCCAAGGAATGGGCTGATCGACTCGTTGAACAAGCGTGGAAGCCATTGCTAGCGACGTTGAATCTGGCCAATGACGATTTCATTCGAACCACTGAAGAGCGTCACGAAACTGCGGTCACCAAGTTCCTGACCCTGCTGTACGACAAGGGCTTTATCTACCAGGGCGAGTACGAAGGCTTCTACTGCGTGGGATGCGAGGAATACAAGGCGCCGGGAGATCTTCACGACGGCCAAGGGGAATACGAAGGCCACAAGGTTTGTGAAATTCACGGCCGTCCTGTCGAGGTTCTGAAGGAAGAGAACTACTTCTTCAAGATGAGCGACTTCCAGGAGCGCCTGCTGGAGCTCTATCGCGATCAGCCCGATTTCATTCAACCAGCTAGCGTGCGCAACGAGATCGTCGCCTTTGTGACCAGGGGTCTTGATGACCTCTCCATTTCGCGCTCGAATATTGACTGGGGAATTGAGGTTCCCTTCGACAGCCGCCACGTCACCTACGTGTGGTTTGAGGCACTGCTCAACTACATCACGGCCACTGGCTGGGGTTCCGACGAGGCAAACTTCGAGAGGCGCTGGCCAGCAATCCAACTTGTTGGTAAAGACATTGCCCGCTTCCACGCTGTGATTTGGCCAGCCATGCTCATGGCTGCAGGCCTCAAACCACCGGCAAAGGTCTTCGCGCACGGCTGGTTGCTTGTTGGTGGCGAGAAGATGTCGAAGTCGAAGCTCACGGGTATTGCCCCCTCCGCCATCACCGACGTATTTGGGTCCGACGCTTTCCGCTACTACTTCCTTCGCGCCATCACTTTTGGTTCTGATGGTTCGTTTAGTTGGGAAGACCTCTCGGCTCGTTACGAAGCGGAACTGGCCAACGGGTTTGGAAACCTGGCATCGCGAGTAATCGCGATGATCCATCGCTACCGCGATGGTGTCGTTCCAAACCCTGCTCCTGGCAACACCGAGGCTGAGGACGCCCTCGCAGCCACCATGAAGAGCGCGGTGGCTGCCGCCGATGAAGCTATGCACGCACTTGCGCCCCACGAAGCCCTTCACCAGATATGGCGGATTGTCGAAGAGGCAAACGGTTACATCACGGAGCAAGAACCCTGGGTTCTGGCCAAGGATGGCGCTAACGCGCAGCGTCTAGATGCCGTGCTGTATTCGGTGGCCGATGCGCTTCGGGCATTGTCCGTTGTCCTCTCGCCCTTTATGCCAGAAGCGACCCAGAAGCTCTGGAGTGCCCTAGGTGCCAATCAGTCACTGGGTGCGCTTGCTGACCAGAAGATCTTTGAAGCGGGAACCCGGGGAGTGTTGCCGGTGGGGTCACACCTTGGCGAACTGGAGCCTTTGTTCCCCAGGGTTGAGCAGGAAAAGTAAGCTTCGATGCCCAGCGAGGAAGCCCTTCCCGCCCACATCAGGCAACGCGGCGATCTAGAGGCTGGCGATCGCGCTCTGTCGTATCCGCCAGATCCAGAACCTCTTGAAATTGCGGTCTATGACAATCACGCCCACCTCGAGTTTGCTGATGGTGAAAACCCGATGGATTATCGGGAACACCTTGATCGGGCGGCAGCCGTTGGGGTGGCAGGTGTTGTTCAAGTCGGCACCGATGTTGAGACATCGGAGTGGTCTGTGGCGCTCGCGGCCAGCGAGCCCCGTGTGCTCGCTGCCGTGTCCCTGCATCCCAATGAGGCGCCGCGGCTTCATGAACGAGGTCAACTCTCTGCCGCGCTCGACGCCATTGCTGGTCTTGCGGGCAAACCGAGGGTCGTGGCGATTGGTGAAACGGGCCTTGATTTCTTCCGAACCGAGGAGCCGCTCCACGAGGTTCAACGCCACAGCTTTCGCGAACACATTCGCATGGCCAAGGAACACGATTTGGCGCTGCAGATTCACGACCGTGACGCCCACCGCCAAGTGGTCGAAACCCTCAAGGCTGACGGTGCGCCAGAGCGCACCGTGTTCCACTGCTTTAGTGGGGATGGCGAGTTAGCCGAGATTCTTGCGGAGAACGGTTGGTATGCATCGTTCTCTGGCACGGTCACGTTCAAGAACTCTGAGGGCTTGAGGAACGCTCTGCGAGTGATGCCTCGCTCGCACATCCTGGTGGAAACGGACACTCCGTTCCTCACCCCGATTCCCTTTAGGGGCAAGCCCAATAGCCCTTACATGGTTCCCTACACAGTGCGCAGCATGGCTGAGACTCTGGGTGTTGGGGTGAACGAGCTCGCAACACAGCTCACCGCAAACACCTATGAGGTGTATGGCCGGTGGGATGAAAGTCCTGTCACTGATCGGGCTTCCGTATGAGCGCCTCTGAGGCAGCCAGTGGTCTGCTCGGTGCGACCGAGATTAGAAGCCTCGCAGCAGAGCTTTCGTTAGTACCCACGAAGAAGCTTGGCCAGAACTTTGTGCACGATGCCAACACCGTGCGAAAAATTGTGGCCAAAGCCGGCGTGGGACCAGGTGAGCGCGTTCTTGAAGTGGGGCCAGGTTTGGGTTCACTTACGCTTGGCCTTCTTGAGGCTGGTGCTGGTGTGGTGGCGGTGGAAATTGATGCCCGGCTGGCACAGTTATTGCCGAAGACGGCTGCCAGGCTGCAGCCGGGCAAGCCGCTTCAGGTTATTCACGCTGACGCTTTGGTGACTACTGACATTCCCGCTGATGTGAGAGTGATTGTCGCCAATCTCCCTTACAACACCTCAGTTCCCATTGTTTTGCATCTGCTCGCGACTCTGCCCTCGTTGACTCGTGTGTTGGTGATGGTGCAGGCCGAGGTTGCGGAACGGTTGGCGGCTGGACCGGGGTCGAAAGCCTATGGCGGACCCAGCGTCAAGGCCGCTTGGTATGGGACGTGGTCGATTGCGGGAAGTGTGTCCAGGCAAGTGTTCTGGCCAGTTCCAAACGTTGACTCTCTGCTGGTTGCCATGGAAGCAAGGCCGGCCCCAGGTGATGAGGCCGTTCGCCAGGTTGTGTGGGACTTGGTTGATCATGCTTTTGCCACCAGACGAAAAATGTCCAGGGGTTCGCTTGCTTCTTATCTCGGGCCGGAACGGGTGAGCGAGATCATCACCGCAGCTGGACTCAACCCCGAGGATCGCGGTGAGGCCTGGTCACTCGATGGCTATGTGAGTTTGGCCAAGACCTGGCTGGCGATGAGATGACCAAAGCCGGGGGGTTTTCCATCGCCTGGATCCTTCCGGGCATTGCTCTGGGTGGAGCGCTAGGTGTCTATGCGCCCTTTCAAAGTCCCGTTCTCGTTGCACTTCAGTGGGGGGCTTTGGCACTGATGGTGTTTCTGGTGGTCTCCTCCCTGCCGCTCTTGTCTGTAGGAAAGGCACTCGCCAAGCCACGCGTCCTGGTTCCGCTCTTCGCGCTCAATCTGCTTGTGGTTCCGCTGATTGCCTTCGTCCTCTCGCGGTTGCTGTGGCAGGCGCCCGAGTTGCAGGTGGGTCTGCTGCTTGTGCTGCTGGCACCGGGGGTAGCGCTCTCGCTCTCGACGGCCGCCCAAGCGGGCGGTGACGTCGAGAGCGTCTTGGCCACCAAGCCCCTGTTGTTGGTAGGCCAGTTGATTGTGGTTCCCCTCTATGCCGTGGTGCTCAGCACCGGTGCTTTTCGACTGGAGGATTTGCCGCCCACTTTCGTCGTCATCGGGGCGGTCATCATTGCTCCGTCACTGCTGGCCCTGCTGTGGCAGGGCATTGGCCAACGCGTCCCCGCTGCGGCCAGCGCACGAATCCACCTGACGCGTTTCACCGTTCCGGTGATTAGTGTCGCCATCGCTGTTGTGCTCTGGAATCGTGTGCCCGGGCAACTTGAGCATTTAGAAGAGCTCTATCGATTGGTCCCACTCTTCTTTGCGTTCCTCGTGCTGCTTGCTCCGATTGGGCTTCTGGCTGGCATTCTTGCCTCGCTCAGCCAAGCTGAGAAGCGAGCGATGATGATTGTGGGGGCCGGGCGGGGCGGCATCATCATGTTGCCTATCGCCCTGGCACTCGATGTTGATATCTGGGGGCTGGTGCCACTCGTGGTTATCGTTCAGCTGGGTATCGAGGTGCTGGGTCTACTCGTCTATCGCTCGATAGTGCCCGAGATTGTTCCGTCCTGGGGGCGTTAAGCTCCGTTCGCTAGTCTGCTGGTATGCCCTTTCGCGACGTGCCTGCCTCCAGCGTGATCGCCAGGGCTCCTGGAAAAGTCAACCTTGTCCTCAGGGTCGGTCCGAGACGAGCAGATGGCTATCACGACCTGTTGACGTGTTTTCAAGCAGTGAACATCTGGGAGACAGTAGCGCTCAGTCCGGCCGAAGAGTTCTCCATTGCCCTCACGGGGGATGTGAACCTCGGGGAGATCCCCCTTGATGGCAACAACCTGGCAATGAAAGCCGTAGCTGCCGTCGCACGAGCGACTGGCCGCAGCGATGCGGTTGCCATCCGTATCGATAAGCAGGTGCCTGTCGGTGGCGGGATGGGTGGCGGGTCGGCAGACGCCGCCGCCACGCTGATCGCCATCAACGAGCTGTGGCAGGCTGGGCTATCGCAGGTTGAGCTCTTGGACATCGCAGCGGAGCTCGGGTCCGACGTCCCTTTTCTCCTCGAAGGTGGCACAGCCATTGGTCGAAGCCGCGGGGAGATCCTTGAGCCTCTCCAGTCGTTGCCGCTCCACTGGGTGATTGTTCCCTCGATGGAACACCTGGCAACGCCAGGCGTGTACGGACGTTTGGATGAGCTCCGGGCAGACGTTGACGTGGTTCTGCCACCGTCGTTACCAGAGGCCTTCATCGATGCCCTCTACCAGGGTGATGCGCAGGCCCTGGCCGCCCACCTCATCAACGACATGGCGCAAGCGGCCATTGATCTTGACCCTGGGCTTGCCGAAACCCTTGAGCTTGGACTCCAAGCCTCGGCGCTTGCGGTGATGGTCTCAGGCTCTGGACCGACCTGCGCGATGCTCGCACGCGATCAGAAGCACGCTGAGGCAATTCAAGACTTCTGCAGTTCTGTCGGTCGTCACGCCGTCGTTACGAGTTCACCTGCTCGGGGTGCTCATCTGGTGTCTTCGTAGGTTCCTTCTGGAACAGGCTTGCAATCACCAGATAGATTGCGCCACCGACTAAGAAGATGTCGGCAACATTGCCCACGAAGAACCCCGAATAGTCGATGAAATCGACAATGTGTCCCACGGCAAAGCCTGGTTCACGGAACAACCTGTCGCCGAGGTGGCTAATCGCTCCACCGAGGAGCGCTGCGATTCCGATTGCGATCGAGGGCGCGCGGTTAGCGAACCCATAGACCGTCAAGGCGATGACGGCGATGCCAGCGAGGATGGTGAGAGCCCAGGTGAACTCTGCCGCCATCCCAAAAGCCGCGCCTGGGTTATAGATCAAGCGCCAGCCGAGCAGATCACCAATGACCGGGTGGTACTCAAGGAGCTCTAAGGAGCTTTCCGCCCACCATTTGCTGGCCTGGTCGACGAGCACCACCACAACTGCGGAGAGCCCGGTAAGAAGGCGCAATCGGTGATGACGCGGTGATGTAGCGAACACGGATTCTCCTGGGTGCGGGGGTCGCATCGAGTATGACACGGCCCTGTGAGAGCTGGCTTAGCGTTGGGTGATGTCGTTGTTGAGCTGGCGGAGCGCCCCCGCAACAGCACGCTGCTCACTTTTGCCAAGCGATGACAGCAGTGAGCGCTCTGCATGAATGAGGTGGGACAACGCGGTGTCGACCGCCCGAACGCCAGAGGGTGTCAGGGTGACCACAACTCCCCGCCCGTCATCAGGGTCAGCGGATCTGGTGATGAAGCCCCTCGCTTCGAGCTTCGTCAGGCGGTGGGTGAGGGCACCCGAGCTCACCAACGTTTCGTGAAGGAGGTTCTTGGGGCTCATTCGGTAAGGCTCACCAGCGCGACGCAGGGCCGCGAGAACATCGAACTCGAAGGACTCTAAGCCCGAGGACCGAAAGGCTTCCCGGCGGAAATTCTCCACGTATTTGGCGATCCGGGTGACGCGGGAGAGGACTTCCAGAGGGGACACATCGAGATCGGGGCGTTCTCGACGCCACGCGTGGACAATGCGATCGACATCGTCCCCTGAAACACTCACCCCACCATTATCGGACCTCTGGCAGACTAGGGGAGGCCTCCGGGCCATTCCGCCTTGGTGTAACGGCAGCACGACAGCCTTTGGAGCTGTTAGGTCTAGGTTCGAATCCTGGGGGCGGAGCCAACACAGCATCACTAGCTTGGCCGTCACAGCGCCCTCCATAGGCTTAAATGATGGTTATGTCGCACAGCGCGCTTGCCGTCGTCATCTTGGCTGCCGGCCAAGGGACCCGAATGAAATCGGCAACCGCGAAAGTCCTGCACACCCTCTCTGGTGTGCCGATGATCGGTCACGTTCTCTCCACTGCTCAGGCCCTCGAACCTGAGCACCTTCTCGTTGTAGTTCGCCACGAGCGCGAGCAGGTGGAGGCAGTAGTCAGCGACTGGGCCCCAGAAGCGTTGTGTGTTGTCCAGGATGACACTCCGGGAACCGGTCGAGCTCTCGAGGTCGCGATTGCTGCCCTTCCCAAGTCTTTTGAGGGTGATGTTGTGGTTGTTAGCGGCGATGTTCCACTGCTCGATTCAGACACGTTGCGTGTTGTTCTAGGTCACCACCGCGATCAGAAGGTTCCAGCCACCATCATCACGACCGTGCTCGATGACCCAAGTGGGTACGGCCGGGTGATTAGAGAAGGCGATGGTCGGGTTGTGCGTGTGGTGGAAGAGGCAGACGCGACGCCGGAAGAACAAGCACTCCTCGAAGTGAACGCCGGCAGTTACGTGTTCAGTCGCAGCGCCGTCGCAGATGCCCTCAGCTCAATTGGAACTCACAACGCGCAGGGGGAGAAGTACCTGACCGACGTTGTCGAGGCTCTGGCCAAAAACCACGAAGTCGGCGCTGTTCGTGTTGAGGATTCATGGTTGCTCCAGGGCATCAACGATCGTGTGCAACTCGGTGAAGTGCAAGCACTGTTGAACCAGATGATTGTCCGGGGCCACCAGCTAGAAGGGGTGACGGTTCACGATCCCGCGACTTTTTTCGTGGACCTGGGAGTCCGACTCGCTAGCGACGTCGAGATTTTCCCCGGCGTCCAACTGCGCGGGGATACCAGCATTGCCTCCGGGGCGATCATCGGTCCGGACACCACTCTGACCGACACCACCGTTGGCGAGGGAGCCAAGGTCGTTCGAACCCATGCCGAGGGTGCGCACATTCGTGCCGGTGCTAGCGTTGGCCCCTTCTCCTATTTGCGCCCGGGTGCTGACGTCGGGGAAGACGGCAAGGTTGGTGCGTTTGTCGAGATTAAGAACTCCAGTTTGGCTCGTGGCGCCAAGGTTCCTCACCTGTCCTACATCGGTGATGCGGACATTGGAGAGGGCACAAACATCGGCGCCGGTGCCATCACTGCCAACTACGACGGGGTAAACAAACACCGGACTGTTGTCGGCGCCCATTCGCGCACCGGGTCACACACAGTCTTTGTGGCACCCGTCACGCTGGGCGATGGCTCCTACACAGCTGCGGGAGCAGTGGTGAGACGGGATGTCCCAGCCGGCGCATTGGCCATTAGCGTTGCCGCACAGCGCAACCTGGAAGGTTGGGTTGAAGCCAACCGAGACGGCACGCCGGCCGCCACCGCTGCCAAGAAGGCTGCTGGCGGTAAGAAAGCCACTAAGAGATAATTGAGAGGGGCTAAGGCGCCCCGGAAAAGAAGGCGAAACGACTGTGACCAATATCACCGCCACCACTCAGAAGAATCTCGTGTTGGTGAGCGGTAGGGCACACCCTTCACTTGCCGAAGAAGTGGCCAAGGCAATTGGCACTGAGCTTGTTCCCACAGAAGCGCGCACCTTTGCTAACGGTGAGATTTACGCCCGCTATGGCGACAGCGTTAGAGGGTCCGATGTGTTTGTCATTCAGGCACACCCCTTCCCCATCAATGAATGGTTGATGGAGCAGTTGATTATGGTGGACGCCCTCAAGCGGGCGAGTGCCAAGCGCATCACCGTCGTTGCGCCCTTCTATCCCTACGCCCGTCAAGACAAGAAAGGCCGCGGTCGTGAGCCCATATCGGCCAGGCTCATCGCTGATCTTTTCAACGCCGCAGGGGCGGATCGAATTATGAGTGTTGACCTCCACGCTCCACAGATCCAGGGCTTCTTCGACGGCCCCGTCGACCACCTCTTCGCGATGCCGGTCTTGCTCGAGCACGTTCAGAAGACTCTCGAAGCGAAGAGCCTTACTGTCGTGAGCCCCGACATGGGTCGCGTTCGCGTTGCCGATGTCTGGAGTGACAAACTGGGCGCTCCTTTGGCCATCATCCACAAGCGACGTGACCCCAGGGTTCCCAACCAGGTCTCTGTTCACGAAATTGTCGGTGAGGTCGAAGGCCGCGTGTGTTTGCTTGTTGACGACATGATCGATACCGGTCGCACCATTGCGAAGGCAGCAGAAGCTCTCAAAAACGCGGGCGCCAAGGGTGTTGTTGTCGCTGCGACCCACGCGGTGTTCTCAGATCCCGCGACCGAGGTTCTGCAGTCCGACTTCATTGACCAGGTTGTGGTCACCGACACTCTGCCCATTCCTGCTGAGAAGCGCTGGGACCGCTTGACGATTTTGCCGATTGCGCCGCTGCTGGCTAGGGCAATTCGCGAGGTCTTCGAAGACGGTTCAGTCACCTCAATGTTTGACGGCGCCGCTTAGCTTCCACTCTGTGGCACTAGGCGCGGAGCGCCAGGAATCACGCCTAGGTGGGCAACGAAGGCCTCACTGCCATCGAACATCACGGCGTAGCAATTCCAGCCAGGAAGAGAGAGATTGAGCAGGCTAAAGCTAGCTTTCGCCGCACTCGCACCTGGGGCGTAGTAGTCGACTGCGATTTCGCACGCAAAGTTCGCCGTTCGCACCTGGGTTGACCAGGTCACAATGAAACCGGGGAGAACAAGCGCTGCGATTGCCACGCTGACCACGATTTGCATGACGCGTTTGCGCACAGGACGAAATGGCGGTTCGTCATCGTCAGGAAAGTTCGTGCTCATGGTCACCTTCTAGTCTTTCACGCTGACTATGCTGTGCGCGTGACCGGCTTGGTGCGACGCCTGGGTCCCCTGGGGGCTAGTGCGATTGGGCTGTCCTCGATGATTGGTGCCGGTGTCTTCTATGTGTGGACTCCGGCTGCACAGAGAGCTGGCTCATTGCTCCTTGTGGCCTTGGTGATTGCCGGCACGATTGCCCTTCTCAACGCCCTTGTGATGGCGCAGTTATCGCTGCAAAACCCGGTGTCTGGTGGGGCATATCGATTCGGTCAGAAGTATGTGTCGCCAAGGGTCGGGTTTCTCGCGGGTTCGTTGTTCCTCATCGGCAAGACGTCCTCCGCTGGAGCTATCGCCCTTGTTGCAGCACGGTACTTGGCTCCCGATCAGGCGCCGATTGTTGCCGCGGGGCTCGTGGCACTGTTTGTCGCGTTGAACATCACCGGAATTCGTACTACCGCCGGCGTCGGCATGGTGATCGTGGTTGTTGTTCTTGGCATCTTGGTCAGCACGCTCGCGGTGTCGTGGCCGGCTACGACCGGGCAGTTCGAGTGGGTTGATGCGGGAGGGTTTGGCGTTCTGCAGGCGGCAGGGCTTATGTTCTTTGCTTTCGCTGGCTATGCACGCATGGCCACCCTCGGCGATGAGGTCAAGAATCCTAGGCGAGTACTCCCACTGGTCATCATCGGCACACTTCTGGCCGTGCTGGTGCTCTATGCCCTCATCGGATGGGTCTTGAGCGCCACAATCGGTGTAGCAGGTCTTGCTGCGAGTCAAGCGCCCCTTGCGGAGCTTGCCCCCTCTGGACTGGCACCCGTTGTTATCGCAGCGGCAGCGCTTGCAAGCTTGGGCTCCCTCGCTGCAATCTTGGCCGGCTTGAGTCGAACTTCAATGGCGATGGCCCAGGCCGGCGATTTGCCATCACGGTTGGGCTTTGTGTGGTCGAGGACCTCGTCACCGGTGGTTGCGGAGGTAGTGATGGGAATGGCGGCTGTCGCTGTGGTTCTGTTCTTTGACCCACTCTGGTTGGTCGGCGCATCTTCGGGCGCAGTGCTCAGCTACTACGCCATCGCCCACTGGAGTGCCATCCGTCAACCAGCAGCCGAAAGGGTTCTTCCCTGGTGGTTGCCGTGGGTGGGACTGGTGGGGTGCGCAGTGTTGGTGGTGACACTGCCGTGGCAATCCGTCATCGCCACTACCGTGGCGATTGTGTTGGTTCTTGGCGTGTGGTCGCTTCGGGCGAGACGGAACCAAAAACTCGGTTAGACCTGCAGGCACACCCTGGGCTAGCATGACGGAGTACTTCGGCGAGGAAGTGTCCGATGACACTTCGTAATCGACGCGGTGGAGAAGGCTCCTATGGTCTCTCCTCACGCTAGGACGTTCGAGTTCGAGAACACACTGACCTAGGAGCAAGAAGATGGCTGAAAACCAAACTGTGGATGGCGACGTCCGCACGTCATTTGGGAAAGGTGCTGCGCGCAAGCTTCGCGCCGCCGGAAAAATCCCCGCAGTGGTCTACGGCCACGGCTCAGACCCGCTGCACGTCGCGGTTCCCGCACACGAGACGACGCTGATTGCCCGTCGCGCAAACGCGCTGATTGATTTGAAGCTTCCAAGCGACCAGCACTTGGTGCTGATCAAGGACATCCAGCGCGACCCGGTACGCCAGATCATCGAGCACTTGGACCTGGTTATTGTCCGCAAGGGCGAGAAGGTTACCGTTGACATCAGTGTTCACGTCGAGGGCGATCCATACCCCGGCATGATGGTCCAGCTTGAGCACACCACCGTCAGCGTTGAGGCCGAAGCAACCCACATTCCAGAGTTCGTGAGTGTTTCTGTTGAGGGGCTCACCGCTGGGAGCCAAATTCATGCCGGTGAAATTCGCCTGCCCGAGGGCACAACCCTCGTGAGCGCTCCCGAGATGTTGGTTCTTGCTATTCACGAGCCGGCCAAGGTTTCTGATGACCAGCCCGTTGCTGAAGGCGAGGGCGCAGCGCAGTCCGGCGCCGGCGCTCCGGCTGACGAAGGAACGAGCGACTCGGAGTCGGCTGATTCCGGTTCGTCTGACGGCGACGCAGGTGGCGAATAGTCCTGTTTGGACGTTTCGGCTTAGCAAGAACCACAGGCGCCACCGAGTGGCTGATTGTGGGGCTTGGTAATCCAGGCACAGAGTACGAGCGCACGCGTCACAACGTGGGATTCCGCGTTGTCGCAGCGTGCGCCGAGAGCGCGTCGGTGTCGTTTCAGAAGTTCAAGAGCCACGGGGTGACCGCAGCAATCAAGCACCCGAGCGGTGTGACGCTGCGGTTGGCCGCGACCTCAAGCTTCATGAATCGCTCGGGAACCCCGGTGGCTGCCATGGCTTCGTTTTACAAGATTCCCGCTGAGCGCATCATTGTGATCCACGACGAGCTTGATCTTGAGCCAGGTGTTGTGCGACTTAAGTTTGGTGGTGGACACGCTGGCCACAACGGACTTCGCGACATCACGCGAATCCTTGGCACCACAGACTTTGGTCGTGTGCGGGTGGGCATTGGGCGGCCTGAAGGACGAGTCCCACCGGCGGATTACGTGCTGGGGCGCTTTAGCGCCGGTGAAGACGAGGCTCTGCCAGCCACGCTGGAGTTAGCCTGTCGGGGAGCCGAAGCGATGGCCGTCGAAGGTCTCCTCGCAGCTCAGCAGCGCATCCACCCACTCTCCTAGAGCGCCTGACTGGCACCTAGACTGAGGCGAGTGAGTCCTGCCCCTATTTCCCACTGGCTAGCTGAGAATCAGGCTGTTGCCAGGGCGCTCACCGAACTTAAGTCTGGTGGCTCGCTGACGCTGCCCGCTGGGGCGTGGTCACCAGCCGTCGCGGCCGTTCTGAGCAACGCCGGACCCACCGGCGTCGTCGTGGTCGTGTGTGCAACAGGGCGAGAGTCCGATCAGGTTCGAGACGAACTGCGCGGGTTAGTTCCGCCCAACACCACCGTGCTCGACTTCCCCGCTTGGGAGACACTGCCGCACGAGCGTCTGAGCCCTCACGCTGAAACGGTTGCCAGACGGCGCAGTGCGCTTGGCGCACTGGCCGAGGCGGCCCGGGGCGACCGAGTCGCCCCACTGGTCGTAGTGGCATCGGTGCGGGCGCTTGTGCAACCGGTGAACCCCCACATTCTCGATGTGCCCACGAGGGTTGCGTTCAGGGGCGCTAAGGATTCCTCTCTCGAGGACTGGGTCAGCTACGCACATGACGCCGCGTACGCGCGAGTGGATTTGGTGACCAGGCGCGGTGAGTTCGCGGTGCGCGGTGGAATCTTGGACATCTTCCCCCCGCTGGCGGAGCATCCAATCCGGATGGATTTTTTCGGGTCTGAACTTGAGACGCTTCACTACTTTGCCGTATCGGATCAGCGCTCGTTACCCGGCGACCTGGAAACGATCGCGGTGCCGCCGGTGAGGGAAATGTTGTTGAGTGCGGAGGTGCGCCAGCGTGCCGCGCAGCTTCAGGGAGAGTATCCGGGTCTTGAGACGATGCTGGAGAAACTGGCTCAGGGTATTCCTGTGGAGGGCATGGAAGCCCTCCAGCCGCTGTTGGTGGAGGGGCTGGTTCCGCCCTCGCACTTCTTCCCGAGCGATACCGTCGTCATTGAACTCTCTGCTCAGAAAGTTGCAGCGAGGGCAGAAGCGCTCCTGCACACGAACCGCGAGTTTCTCCACGCAGCGTGGGAGGCAGCGGCGATGGCGGGTGGGGCCGCACCGGTTGATGTGAATTCAGGAGATTTCTTGTCTCATGAGGAACTGCGTGCGGCGGTTGCCCCCAGGCCCTGGATATCGATCGACAGCTTGGATAGCGGCGAGGCTGACACGCTTCGGCCTGGTGTGGCGCCACTTCCTCTGACGCAGCCTGGATCCGATGAAGTGTGGGCGTTTGTGGCATCGAGGGTGAGCGCGGGCGACACAGTCGTCTGTGTCGCGGCCGGCCACGGCCTGGTTGAGCGTACGGCTCAAGTTCTCGGTGAGCGCGATATTCCCCATCGCATCGATGAAACCCTGAGTACCCAACCAACTCCAGGAGTTGTGTTGGTCACCCAGGGGGTCATCCGTGAGGGCTTCTGGCTCACTGAGGGAGGCCTCAGTGTTCTCACCGAGCGTGAAATGTATGGGAAGGCAGTGACGGCATCGCGGCGAGCGGGTCGAGTGCTTGCGACCAAAAGAACGCGGGTCGTTGACCCGCTCTCCTTGACCCCCGGTGACTACGTCGTGCACGACACCCATGGTGTGGGGAAGTTCGTTGAGTTGGTTCAGCGCGAAATCTCGACCGGTGGACGGGCTGCTATCAAGAGCCAGCGTGAGTTTGTGGTTTTGGAGTATGCACCGAGCAAACGCGGTGGCGCTGCGGATCGCCTCTATGTCCCCACCGACCAACTGGACCAGCTGAGCCACTATGTGGGCAGCGACAATCCCGCACTGTCAAAGCTGGGTGGCTCCGATTGGGCCGCGGCCAAGGGTAAAGCACGCAAAGCCGTCCGCGATATCGCGGTCGACCTGGTCAAGCTCTACTCCGCGCGCATGGCAGCCCCAGGCTTCGCTTTCTCGCCCGACACCCCGTGGCAGCGAGAGTTAGAAGAAGCGTTCCCGTTTGTGGAGACGCCTGACCAGTTGACCACCATCGATGACGTCAAGGCCGATATGGAACGACCCATTCCGATGGATCGCCTCGTCGCTGGTGATGTGGGCTTCGGAAAGACGGAGATTGCCGTTCGGGCAGCATTTAAGGCCGTCCAGGACCAGAAACAGGTGGCAGTGATTGCCCCGACAACCCTGCTCGTGAAGCAGCACCTGGAGACCTTCCAAGAGCGCTATGCACCCTTCCCCGTGAATGTCCGCGCCCTCTCGAGGTTCCAGACTGACGCTGAAGCCACAGCAGTGATTGCTGGACTAGCCGATGGCAGTATCGACGTCGTCATCGGCACTCACAGACTCCTCGGCAAGAACGTGGTGTTCAAGGACTTGGGCTTGGTCGTCATCGATGAGGAACAGCGCTTTGGCGTTGAACACAAGGACTCCTTGAAGGCCTTGAAGACAAATGTTGATGTGCTCGCCATGAGCGCCACACCGATTCCTAGAACCTTGGAAATGGCGGTCACCGGAATCAGAGAAATGTCGACGCTCGCCACCCCGCCAGAAGAGCGCCACCCAATCCTCACGTTTGTGGGCCCCTACAACGATGCCCAAGTGGTCGCAGCAATTCGTCGTGAATTGCTGCGAGAGGGGCAAGTGTTCTTCGTGCACAACCGCGTTCAGAGCATTTCGGCGAAAGCACAACAGATTGCTGAGCTGGTTCCCGAGGCGAGAGTTGCAGTTGCTCACGGACAAATGGCAGAAGCTGACCTCGAGCGGGTCATGGTGGATTTCTGGGAGCGACGCTTCGATGTGTTGGTCTCAACGACAATCATTGAGACCGGTCTTGATGTCACCAACGCCAATACCTTGATTGTGGATCGCGCTGAGCGCTATGGGCTCTCTCAACTCCACCAGTTGCGCGGCCGCGTAGGTCGGGGCCGTGAACGGGGCTACGCCTACTTGCTCTATGACCCAGAGCTCCCGATGGGGGAAAACGCACACGACCGCCTCGCAACCCTCGCCGCCACGACCGACTTGGGTGGCGGAACACGAATTGCGCTCAAAGACTTAGAGATGCGAGGCGCTGGAAACCTTCTTGGTGCAGAACAGGCCGGCCATATTCAAGGCGTTGGCTTTGACTTGTATTTGCGCATGGTGGGCGAAGCCATCGCCTTGTTCAGGGATGATGTCGCCCCGGGGCTCACCGAGCTCCGGCTTGAATTGCCCGTCGATGCGAGAATCCCCACCGACTACATCGATAGTGAGCGTTTGCGTCTGGAGATGTATCAAAAACTCTCCGGCGCTGCAGCGCCGTCTGCCGGTGAGGGTGACATCGGCGAGCTCGTGGAGGAAATGACGGATCGCTATGGCGCTCCGCCCCAAGCCGTTGACACCCTGGTTCAGGTCACAACACTGCGCCGTAGAGCGATGGCGAGTGGATTGAGTGAGGTCATGGTGATCGGAGCGAATCTCCGGGTGGTGGGCCCGCCACTGCCGGATTCGCTCCAGGTACGGATGGCCCGCCTGTATCCGAAGGCCAAATACATCGCTCCAGCGCGGGTGTGTTTGATTCCACTTCCCGAGGACTACAGCGACACCGCACTGGTGACCTGGGTTGCAGGTGTGATCGATGCGCTCTTCCCCGTAGCGGCCGATGCCGCCACCCCGGCAGACTAGAGCGATGACCGATAAGCACCTCGCCCTTGGCGCGTTAATCAACACGATGGCCACACTGCGCGGGCAGGGTGGGTGCCCCTGGGACGCCGAGCAGACCCACGAAACCCTCGTGCCTTATCTCTTGGAAGAGGTCTTTGAGCTAGTTGAGGCCATCGAAACTGGCAACCGGGATGATCTGCGGGAAGAACTCGGCGATGTCCTGTATCAGCTTCTCTTTCACGCTGACATTGCTGCCTCACATCCCGGTGAACCTTTCGACATTGACGATGTTGCCGCTGGCGTTGATCGCAAAATGCGACACCGCCACCCGCACGTTTTTGCTGGGGGCGATGCCTCCACCGTTGAAGAAGTAACTGCGCGGTGGGAAGACATCAAGACCGAAGAGAAAAAACATCGCTCCAGTGTTCTCGAGGGAATCCCCGAGCGCCTTTCGGCGCTTGCGAGGGCCAGCAGTACGCTCAAGCGCTCTGCTGGTGTCGTGGATTTCTCTCCCGCACACGAGACTCCGGTGTTCGCGAGTGAAGAAGAGCTTGGCGATTACCTCTTGGCTCTGGTTCACGCGGCGCGCGGGGCTGGCCTAAACCCCGAGACAGCCCTGCGCGGGGCAACGCGTCGTCTGGAAGAACAGGTGCGCAAAGCCGAACCAGCAGGCTCCGGCTTGGCTCCCGGTGATACTGGCGCTTAGTGACAGAATCGCCCTATGGCTGTGAGCTCTGCACGGGGAATGCGGGATTTTCCGCCCCGCGATAAGGAACGTCGCGAGCACCTGCTTGGCATCATTCGTGAGACCTATGAACGTCACGGATTTGAAGAGATAGAAACCCCTGCCATTGAGGATCTGGAGCGTCTGCACTCGGGCCTTGGCGGAGACAACGAAAAGCTGAGCTTTGCCATCCTTAAACGCGGGCTGAGCGCTGAGGATTTGCGTGGCGCGGCTGCTCCCGAGGACCTCGCGGATCTCGGTCTGCGCTTTGATTTGACCGTTCCTCTGGCAAGGTTCTATGCCAGCAATCACGCTGTCTTGCCGTCGGTTTTCCGCTCCTTCCACACCGGACCGGTGTGGCGGGCGGAACGCCCCCAGAAGGGCCGATATCGCCAGTTTGTGCAGTGCGATATCGACATTCTGGGTGAAGCGTCTGGCTTAGCCGAGGTAGAAGTTGTTCTGGCTACCGCAGATGCGCTCCACCGGCTCGGTATCACCGGTTACACCTTCCGGGTGAATGACCGCAGGCTGTTGACCGCACTTTTGGGGGCTGCGGGCATCCCGCCAGAATCCCACGGTGATGCGCTGATCACCCTGGACAAACTCGACAAGATTGGCGCCGAAGGTGTCCTGGCTGAACTGGCGGAGCGCGTGCCGGCTGGTTTCGACCACGGTGTCATTGCTGCCGTCCTCTCTGGCGCGCCTGTTTCTCTTGACCCAGTCGTCATCACCGAGGTGATGGGCGGCTCGCCTGAGGCACTGAGTGCCGCCACGGATTTGTGTGAATGGGCTGGGGCAGCAGCTCGGGTTCTGGACCCAGGCGCGATAGTTGTTGACCCCACCTTGGTGCGGGGGATGGGCTACTACACCTCGTCGATTGTGGAGATCGCCCACCCCGACCTGGGGATATCCATCGGCGGTGGTGGACGCTACGACGGAATGATCGGCCGGTTCCTGGGAACCGATGTCCCAGCTTTTGGAGTGTCCTTGGGATTTGAGCGCCTGATCGAAGTTTTGCCCGTGGATCACACCGCCCACCCGGATCGGGTTGCCCTGCTCTATGACAAAGAGAACCCGAGCGAGCACCTGGTCACGCTGAAGATTCAGTTGGTCGACACCGGTCACACCGTTCGACTCGTGCCAAAGTCAAAGAACCTTCGACCCACCTACGAGCAGTTGGTCACAGATGGCTTTTCTCGTGTGGCCGAAGTCACCCCGGACCTATCCGATAGCGCCAGCCTGACCTGGCGCGAGTTATCGGGTGGCAACTAAAGCTGGCCCAGGGCCACAAACTAAGATGGAGAGCGAGCCTGGAACCCAGGTGAGCAGCAAGTACTAGAAGAGGAGCCCTCGTGGCCGCGATTGAAGCCGTAACTGCCCGCGAAATTCTTGACTCCCGGGGAAACCCCACGGTCGAGGTCGATGTTCTGTTGGAAGACGGCACCGTTGCTCGCGCCGCTGTTCCCTCCGGTGCCTCGACTGGTGCTTTTGAAGCCTATGAACTGCGGGATGGCGACAAGGCTCGCTATATGGGCAAGGGTGTTCAGAAGGCTGTCGCCGCTGTGGTTGACGTCTTGGGGCCCGCCATTGAAGGCTTTGATGCGACCGAACAGCGCGCTGTTGATGACGCGCTTCGCGCTGCCGATGGCACCAAAAACAAAGAGAAGCTCGGCGCCAACGCCATCTTGGGTGTTTCGTTGGCGGTGGCCAAGGCCGCTGCCGAATCTGCAGATCTTCCGCTGTTCCAGTACGTCGGTGGCGCCATGGCGCATGTTCTACCCGTTCCGATGATGAACGTCATCAACGGTGGCGCTCACGCCGACACCGCTGTAGATATTCAAGAGTTCATGGTTCTCCCCATTGGCGCTAGTAGCTTCCGTGAAGCCCTGAGGATGGGAACCGAGACCTACCACGCGCTCAAGTCAGAGCTCAAAAAGGCTGGCATGCAGACAGGTCTTGGCGATGAGGGTGGCTTTGCCCCTGAACTTTCCAGCAACCGCGCCGCACTGGACTTCCTGATGAGCGCAATCACCCAGGCGGGCTTCAAGCCTGGCAAAGACATCGCCCTTGGGCTCGATGTTGCAGCCACCGAAATGTTTAGCGGTGGCAGCTACATGTTCGAAGGCTCCAAGCGCGACTCTGGCTTCATGGCCGACTACTACGCCGAACTTGTTGCCAGTTATCCGCTGGTCACCATCGAGGACCCACTGGATGAGAACGACTGGGATGGCTGGGTGGCACTCACGCGTGCAATTGGTGACAAGGTTCAGCTCGTGGGAGATGACCTGTTTGTGACCAACCCCACCCGCCTTGCTACCGGTATTGAGAAAGGTGCTGCGAATTCATTGCTCGTGAAGGTCAACCAGATTGGAACCCTCAGCGAGACGATGGACGCAGTAGCCATGGCTCACTCGAACAGCTACACGGCTGTTCTGTCTCACCGCTCCGGTGAGACAGAGGACACCACGATTGCCGATCTTGCTGTGGCAACAAACTGTGGCCAGATCAAGACTGGTGCCCCTGCCAGAAGCGAGCGGGTTGCCAAGTACAACCAGTTGCTGCGCATCGAAGAAGAACTCGACAGCGCCGCCCGTTACGCGGGCGCTTCCGCGTTTCCACGCTTTCACTAAAGGCACGCGCGCCCTCGGGAAAGGGCAAGCCGCGCTGTTTAGACTGACGCCGTGACTACTGCACAACCACCGAAGAAGCGAGGCCGCCAAGCGGCCGCGTCTCTGTTGCTGTCATTGCAGGCCTCTGGCTTCATTGTCACAATCCTTGCCTTGCTGGTTGCTGGAGTGGTGATTCTTTCCCCGTCTTTGAGGATTTTGGCTGAGCAGCAGCAGGAAATCGCGCAGTTGAGGGTCGACCTGGAGCAAACGCAGCAGGAAGTTTTCGAACTTGAGGAGCAGCGCGACCGCTGGAAGGATCCGAGCTTCGTGGAGACGCAGGCTAGGGAACGGTTGATGTTCGTTTATCCCGGTGACATCACCTACTTGGTGATTGATGATCTCGGCGACGACGAAGACGACGCCGACACCGTTATCTCCCAAAACATCGTTGCCGCCGAGACCGACTGGCGCGAAGCGCTCCTGTCCTCCTACCTGGTAGCTGCCACGACCTCCCGTGCACCGGTGACCGTGGACCAGAGTGTCCCTGAGCGTATTCCTAGCCCTCAGGGCACTACCGGTGAGAACACTGAACCCGGTGAGCCCGCCGGGGAACCAGCACAGTGAAGGCTCTAGGCGACCCACCGACCCCGCACGATATCGAGGTCGTGAGTGCTCAGCTCGGCCGTCCTGCTAGGGACATCGTGGGGATTTCTGCCAGGTGCGTGTGCGGGAATCCTGTCGTTGTGGTCACCACGCCCCGTCTGGCCGATGGAACACCTTTTCCCACCCTGTACTACTTGACCCAACCCGAGGCAACCAGAGCGGCCTCACGGCTTGAGGCTGCTGGGCGCATGGCCGACTACCAAGCACGGCTAAGCGAAGACGCGCACGCGGCAGCCGCCTACCGGCTTGCCCATGAGTCCTATATCCATACCCGCGAATCCATCGAGGTTGTCGATGAGATTGCGGGGATTTCCGCCGGGGGGATGCCTGATCGCGTGAAGTGCCTGCATTCCTTGATGGGACACTCGCTCTCGGTTGGCCCCGGGGTTAATCCGGTGGGGGACTGGGCGCTTGCCGATGCAGACTGGTCGCTGGACCCATGCCAGTGCTGAGTGGGAAGGTCGCGGGGCGAGGGGCGTTGCTTCTCGCCCTGCTGGTGGGCATCCCGATTGTGGCACCGGTGCCCTCTGCCCATGCTGACCAGGTTCGCGAGCGCCAGTACTGGATTGCCGATTATGGGATTGATCGGGCATGGAGCATCACGAGAGGCGCTGGTGTTCGCATCGCCATCATCGACACCGGCATAGATGGCTCCCACCAAGACCTCCTCGGCGCAGTCGTCGGTGGCACCGACGTGTCTGGGCTCGGGTCATCGAACGGTCAGACGCCGGTCGGGTCCGACCGCCGTCACGGAACGATGGTTGCATCCCTGGCAGCGGGTCGCGGAAACAACGGTACCGATGGGGTCATCGGTAGCGCCCCTGAGGCGCAGCTTTTGAGTGTTTCCATGAGCTTTAGTGGCGGGGATGTCTCGCCCGATGACCAGATCGCCCGGGCCGTTAGGTGGGCAGTCGACAACGGTGCTGATGTGATTTCGTTGTCTCTGACCAGGAACACCAGAGACTGGCCTGAGAGCTGGGACCGCGCGTTTAGCTATGCAGCTGCTAACGACGTCGTCGTCATCGCGGCGGCCGGCAACCGGGGCAGCGGAACGGTTGCTGTGGGAGCACCCGCGACTATGCCGGGCGTTTTGACCGTGGGCGGCGTGACCAGAGAAGGTCGCGCTAGCGACACGGCTTCCGCGCAGGGAATAACCATCGGCGTTATGGCACCCAGCGAAGGACTCGTGGGCGCTGTTCCCGGCGGGAACTATGTGTCGTGGTCTGGGACCAGTGGCGCGACGCCGATTGTGGCCGGAATTGTGGCGCTCGTCAGGGCCGCCTATCCCAACCTGGACGCAGCGAATGTGATCAATCGCGTGCTGGTGACTGCCCGGCCGGTGAGTGAAACCACGCCTGACCCGCTCTATGGTTACGGGCTCGTTGACGCCTATGCCGCCCTCACCGCGGATGTTCCGCTCGTGTCCACGAATCCCTTGGGCTCCATCGATGACTGGATAGTGCTTCACAGGCGCCAAGAGGGAAATCCGATTGTCGTGCCGCTTGGCCCCCCTGGAGAGAGCGCCGAGGAGCGGGAGTTGCCTGTCATGGCGGAGGCTGTGGCCGTTCCCCAGCGATTTGATCTGGCGCCCTACGCGATCACCGGACTGTTTGGGGTGGGCTTTCTGGTGGCGCTCATTAGCGGGCTTGTCCTTGTCTTGCAGAGGGCCAGAAACCGCTAGATTAGGACCTGGTTTAGCAAGAAATTAGGTGTTGTGTGACTCGCATTGTCATCGTCGGTGGCGGATACGCCGGCTTCTATACGGCATTCAAACTCGAGAAGCTGCTTCGTCGAAACGAAGCCGAAGTGGTTGTCATCGACCCGCTTCCCTACATGACGTATCAGCCCTTCCTCCCGGAGGTTGCTGCCGGCTCCATTGAGGCCCGTCACGCAATCGTTCCCCTTCGTCGCCATCTTCCAAAGACTCGTGTCATCACCGCGCGCGTGACGGGTGTGAACCACAAGAAGAAGAGTGTGACCATTACTCCGGAGAATCAGCCATCTTTTGACCTCTCCTACGACCACATCGTGATCACCGCCGGCGCTGTGTCAAAGACGTTCCCCATCCCTGGCGTCGCTGACGTTGCCATTGGCATGAAGACCATCGAAGAGGCCATCGCGGTTCGTGACCGGGTCATCGACAACATGCACATCGCAGCAGACATGCCTCCCGGTAAAGCGCGCGACCGTCTTCTCACTGTCGTCGTTGTCGGTGGCGGGTTCGCGGGCATCGAAGCGTTTGCTGAGCTTCGCAGTCTGGTGAGTGCGATGTTGAAGGAGTTCCCGAGCCTCTCCATTGATGACACCCAATTCCACCTGATTGAGGCGATGGATCGCATCATGCCTGAGGTGTCGCTAAAGAGCTCCCTATGGGTCATCAAAAACCTTGAGCAGCGTCAGGCCCACGTCCACTTGAACACCCAACTCAAGAGCGCTGTCGGCGGTCGCCTCGAGCTCTCTAACGGCAAGGTGATTGAGACCGACATCGTGATCTGGACTGCTGGAGTCAAGGCGCAGTCCATGTTGGGTGGCACGGGAATTCCGCTCGATGATCGGGAGCGTATTTGCGCACGCGCGGACCTGCGCGTGGAGGATGGCGACACGATTCTCGAGGGCATGTGGACCGCGGGTGACGTGGCTAGAGTGCCGGACCTCAGTGGCGGCGGCGTTGGCGGTTACTGTGTTCCGAACGCTCAGCACGCTGTGCGCCAGGGCAAGATTCTTGCGAAGAATCTGGTTGCGGTGCTCCGCGGTGAGGAGCCCAACGATTACGTTCACAAGAACCTGGGCGCTGTCGCCGGCCTCGGTATCGGCTATGGGGTTTTCCAGAGCGGGTCAATCGGTATCGTCGGCTTCCCAGCCTGGGTCATGCACCGCTTTTATCACGGCTTCGCGATTCCTATGTTTGAGCGCAAGGCCCGGGTGTTCACCAACTGGTTACTCCACCTCCTCTGGGGACGGGACTTCAGCAGCGTTCGTAAAGTCCAAACACCGAGAGACTTTTTCGAAGAGTTTGCGACCAGGCCAGCCCCGGCGAAAACCACAAAGGCAAAAGCGACCGCTCGCTAGACTGGGCGCTGGCCCCGGTAGCCCAATCGGCAGAGGCAGACGACTTAAAATCGTCCCAGTCAGGGTTCGAGTCCCTGCCGGGGCACCCTTCATCTAATTGCCAGCCTGAAGCTTTACACTTTCGACATGGATCTTCTCGTTGTTGTCGGCGTCGTGCTAGTGCTCGCCGCAATTGTTGGTATCTATCTCTGGAGTACGTACAACTCCCTGGTCACTTTGAACGTGCGCGTTGATGAGGCATGGAGCGACATCACCGTTCAGCTCAAGCGTCGTGCCGATCTCATTCCGAACCTGATCGAGGCGGTCAAGGGTTATGCCGCCCATGAAAAGCAGGTCTTTGAAGAGGTGACGAAGGCGCGGGCGGCAACACTGAGTGCTGGTGACCCCGCCGCCGCCGCCGAGGCCGAGAACATGATGCAGGCAGCACTCAAGAGTATCTTCGCCGTGGCAGAGGCTTACCCCCAGCTGCAAGCCAGCCAAAACTTCCTGCAGCTCCAGGCCGAACTTGTTGATACCGAAGACAAGATTCAGGCATCCAGGCGGTTCTACAACGGTGGAGTCCGAGAACTCAACACCAAGGTGTTGCTCTTCCCGAACACCCTTTTCGCCAAGAACCTTGGCTTTGACCAGCGTGACTTCTTCGAAGTCGCTGACGCTGCAGCGATTGCTGAAGCCCCCCGCGTTCAGTTCTAGATTCACCGAGGACGAGGCACTGTGTATCGGGCGATAGCCGCCAATAAGCGCAACACCTGGTTCATCATGGCGTTTTTTCTCATCCTGGTGGGCGCTCTTGGCTACTTGGCTGACATCTTCATGTCGGGAAACGGCACCGGCGTTGTCTTCTTTGGTGTGTTGATTGGCGCGCTGGTTTATGTAGCCATCCAGTACTACTCGGCTGGCTCCCAAGCCCTTGCAATGGCGGGAGCGGTCCAGATCCAAAAATCCGACAACCCCAGGTTGTATCGGATTGTTGAAAACCTCGCTATTACAACAGGTTTGCCAATGCCCAAGGTCTACATCGTCAATGACCCAGCACCCAATGCTTTTGCGACGGGACGTGATCCCGAGCACGCTGCAGTCGCCGCAACTACGGGCTTGCTGGAGATCATGGACGACTCGGAGCTAGAGGGCGTCATGGCTCACGAGCTTGCCCACGTGAAGAACTTCGATATTCGTGTGACCACCATTGTGTTTGGCCTAGTGGTGGTGGTGGGACTGGTCGCTGACGTTCTCGCCCGCATGGCGTTCTTTGGTGGAATGCGGAAAGAGGGCGGCGGCGGACACCCCCTCATCCTTATTGTGGGCATCGCCGCGATGATTCTTGCCCCCCTCTTGGCGGCACTGATTCAGGCCGCCATCTCACGGCAGCGGGAGTACCTGGCCGATGCAACGGGAGCGCTCACCACGAGACACCCGGAAGCCCTCGCGAGCGCGCTCCAGAAATTGGGCCAATATGGTCGCCCACTCAAGAAACAACAGGCATCCATGGCGCATCTGTGGATGGCAGACCCCATTCAGCCTGGTGTCATCGACCGTATGTTCCAGACCCACCCGCCGATCCCTGACCGCGTAAAGCGACTCTTGGAGAACAAAGCCCGGTTTTAGTCTCGGCTTTCGCTAAACGACTTAGACTAAGGGCATGCTCACGCCCAGGAAGGCCGCCGCGAAGGACACCAAGCGGCCGTTGGTCCCCGATAGTTTGCAGCTCGCGACCGAGTGGTCGTGGCGCCTGCTTCTCATCGTTGCCGCCAGCGCAATGATTCTCTTTCTCCTCGCTCAGCTGAGCTTTTTGGTCGTTCCACTCATGATTGCCGTGCTGCTTTCGGCGCTTGCCGCTCCCCTTAATTTGCTGCTGTTGCGCTGGAAGTTCCCTAGGTGGCTCGCCACATTGACGACAGTCATACTCTTCCTTGGATTTATCACGACGCTGATTTGGTTGGTGGTGAACGAGGTGATGCGGGGCTGGGACAAGGTTCTCAATCGGACCCGGGTCGCCTATGACGAACTAGTGGTTTATCTTTTGCAGTCGCCACTCGAGCTATCCGAAGCAGACTTGCGCACCTGGTTCAACCAGCTCACCGGTGAGCTTGAGCTGAATTCCAGTTGGATTCTCAATGGTGCGCTCTCATTTAGCTCTTCCATCGGTTCCTGGCTCGTAGGGCTTGGTATCGCAATCTTTGGCCTGGTCTTCTTCATCCACGATGGAAACCGCATCTGGGCATGGCTTGTGGGACTATTCCCCAAGAGCGCAAGACCCGCGGTTTATGGCTCTGGCCAGGCCGGATGGGGCACTTTGCTTAGCTTCGTGCGCGTCCAGGTTCTCGTGGCGCTCATTAGTGCTGTCGGTATCGGTGCTGGCGCATTCTTTCTTGGTCTTCCCTTGGTCCTCCCCATCGCGGTCGCTGTTTTCCTTGGCAGCTTCGTGCCCTTCATCGGCGCCACGGTAACAGGTGCGTTCGCGGTCCTGGTTGCCTTGGTCTTTGAAGGCCCGGCGGTTGCCCTGATTATGCTCATTATCGTGCTGGTTGTTCAGCAAATTGAGGGTCAGATTGTTCAGCCCCTGATTATGGGTGCGGCTGTGAAGGTTCATCCCTTAGGCGTCGTGGTAGTTGTGGCAGCCGGTGGCTACATTGCGGGCATTCCCGGCGTTCTCTTCGCGGTACCGCTCACCGCATTCTCCAACGTCGTCATCCGCTACATTGCCTCGGGGCAATGGCGCGAGGACCCTGTCGCCAAGGCTGTCCCGAAGGTGGTGCCACAGTGAATCCGTTCAAGGCCAAGACCGCTGCGGTCGTGGGCCCCACCCTGGATGATTTCTACAGCGCTCAAGCGACCCTCGCTGGTGTTGCGCAAGAAACCCCGGTTGAGCTCTCCCGCTATTTGAGCGAAGTTCTGGGCCAACGGGTCTCCATGAAGTGCGAAAACCTCCAACGAACCGGTTCCTACAAGATCCGTGGCGCCTATAACCGGATGTCCAAACTCACTCCCGAGGAGCGCGCTAAAGGTGTCGTTGCCGCGAGTGCCGGTAACCACGCGCAGGGCGTGGCTTTTGCTGCCCGGGAACTGGGCATCAAAGCCACCATCTTCACACCGGTGGGTGTTGCCTTGCCAAAACTGCAAGCGACGAGGGCGTATGGCGCCGAAGTTGTGCTCTCTGGCCACAACATCATCGAGCCACTCAAGAAAGCCCAAGAGTTTGCAGAATCCACGGGCGCCATTCGTATTCCCCCGTTTGATCACCCCGACGTGATCGCCGGCCAAGGAACCGTTGGCTTAGAAATCTTGGCTCAGGTGCCCGATGTCACCACGGTTATTGTGCCGATTGGCGGCGGTGGCCTTATGGCTGGTGTCTCGAGCGCCATCAAACAGAAAGCTGCAGAAGAGGGCAAAGAAATCCGAGTGATTGGGGTTCAGGCAGAAAATGCTGCCGCCTACCCACCATCACTAAAGGCCGGTCACCCAGTTGAGGTGACCGTCGGTTCCACGATTTGTGACGGTATCGCCGTTCAAAAGCCTGGCACCCTGAACTTCGACATCATCGAAGAGATGGTCGACGAGGTCGTCACGGTCAGTGATGACGACACTGCGCGCGCCATCTTGGTGTTGCTCGAGCGGGCAAAGATGGTCGTGGAGCCTGCCGGCGCGGTGGGTGTTGCGGCAATTCTTGCCGGCAAGATCAAGGCCACCGGTCCAACCGTCGTCATCCTGAGTGGGGGCAACATCGACCCGATGATCATGGAGCGCGTCATTAGCCGCGGTATGGCTGGTGCTGGTCGTTACATGAAGATGCGCATTCCGCTTCCTGACCGCCCGGGCCAGCTGGCAGAGACGTCGAAAATTGTGGCGGATCAAAACGCCAACGTCGTTGAGGTGCTTCACACCCGTCACGGCACCGGATTGCAGATCAGCCAAGTGGAACTCGAGCTTCACATCGAGACGCGCGGGCCTGAGCACGCTGAACAGGTGCTCCAGGCGCTTCGCGACCACGGGTATGAACCCCGCGTGGATTTCTAGGGGATAAAAGTTTCGACGTCGAGAATCTCGACGGCAATCTCAGCCCCGTTTGGCGCGGTGTATGTCGAGCTTTCGCCAATCTTGAGACCCATGATTGCCTGACCCAAGGGGCTTTGCTCGGAGTACACGTCCAAGTCGGTGTCACCGGCGAGTTCTCTAGAGCCGAGAAGGAACTTCTCCTGGTCGCCGTGGATGTGGGCGGTGACGACAGTGCCGGGCTCAACCACTCCGGAGCTGGCAGGGACATCGCCCACGACGGCGTGCTTCAACATCGCCGTCAGCGTGCGAATGCGGTCTTCCATCTTCGCTTGTTCTTCTTTGGCGGCATGGTAGCCGCCGTTTTCCTTGAGGTCGCCTTCTTCACGGGCAACCTCAATACGCTTAGAAATCTCCTGGCGGCCCTTCGTGGTGAGCGCTTCGAGTTCCAGGGCAAGCCGATCGTAGGCTTCCTGAGTCAGCCAGACCGTGTTGTCAGATTCAACGCCAGCCATCACACTCTCCTTGTAATAGGACAAACCGGCCACCCTTGAGGGCCGGTTTGTGTTCCCTGAGGTTACGGTAACCAGCACTCATAGAGCAAGCCGGTCACGGCCGGCTCACTGGTGCGCAGGGTCTCTTGGAACGTTCTGGTCCACGTTTCAGAAGGTGCCAAGTTAACGATTTTCCAGCCCACGATTCCGTAGGAACCATTGAGGGCCTGAACAGCACAGTTGACCTCGGTCCCAGGGGGCGTAGTCACCTCGAAGTTAACCTGGACTTCACGGTCGCTGACCAGAACATAGCCAAGTTCCCGTGTTTGCAGTTGAGACGGAGTCTCCAAAGCCCCACCCCACCAAAGCCAAGCGCCCAGCACTGCCGCGAAGGATAAGCCGGCAATCGTGCCGATAATCCTTGTCCTGGTGGCAGCTTCGCGCGTTTGGCCATAGCGCGTGGCCATCAGGTCAGTGTTCTCAGCCATTGCTCCCACTCATCTCGGTAGTCTGTCAAGAAGCGTAACGGGCTTGGCCGACTAGGAGCTTGGAGGAAACCCCATTATGACGTCGCTGCTCTTTGTCTTCGGCGAGACCCCACTGATTCCGGCCATTGAGGTGGACCCCAATTCGGTAACCCCTGGAGTCATTGGTTTTCTTGCGACCTTGTTCGTGGCCATGGGCGTTGTCGTCATCATCGTGGATATGACGAGGCGAGTTCGTCGCGTGCGCTACCGCGCCGAGATCGTGGAAAAGCTCGATCGTGAAGCTAACCCACCACCGGCGGGTTCATAGCAACCAGCAACACCGCAGTCCAGTGCGACATGTAGGCAACGACGGTCAGCACGTGGAAGATTTCGTGGAACCCGAAGTTCTTGGGTGAGGGGTTTGGCCACTTCAGCGCATAGACCACGGCGCCTAGTGAGTACGCGAGGCCACCGACAATCACCAGAATCATCATGGCGAAGTTCGCGGCCAACAAATCTTGCAGATACATGACGGCTGCCCAGCCAAGGCCCAAGTAGAGGGGCACATAAACCCAGCGGGGCGCCGTTAGCCAGAACACTCGAAGACCAATTCCGATTAGGGCTCCCGCCCAGACCGCCGCGAGTAGCAACAGCCCTTTGTCGCTGGGGAGCGCCAAGACTGCAATGGGTGTGTAGGTGCCGGCAATCAGGGTGAATATGTTGGCGTGATCGAGACGGCGCAGAACCTGTTTCGTCTTCGGCTTCCAGGAGAAGCGGTGGTAGGTGCCAGAGATTCCAAAGAGCAACACAGCACTGAGAGCAAAGGCCGCACTCGACACCGTCGCTGCCACCCCCGAAGCGAGTACCACAAGCACAATGCCTGCTGCGATGGCTAGAGGTAATGTGCCCAGGTGAATCCAGCCTCGCCAGGTGGGCTTATGCTCAACAGCCGCATACTCGAGCGACTCTTCCAGCAGAGGGAGGTGGAGAGCGCCGGAATCGGAAGCGCTGTCCTGGGGAGTCGATGAGTCAGGAGCCATATCTTCACACTAGGCCTCGGCACAGCCAGAATCCGAATGAGTTGTAGGGAATCACCAAGGGGCTGGGAAAGGACTAGCGTAGACGGGTGAGTTGGATTACCCGGTTGCTCGGCGAAGGCCTTCTGTATCGCCTCTACCGCCGTCGCATCCTCAAAGAAATCAGCAAGCTGGCACGGCCAGAACACGTCGCCATGATCTTGGATGGCAACCGTCGGTGGGCAAAGGCACGCGCCCTGGCCTCCAGCTCCCAAGGCCACCAAGCCGGTGCCGACAAGATCTACGAGTTCCTCACCTGGTGTGAGGAACAAGGTGTTTCTGTCGTCACCCTCTACCTGCTGTCCACCGACAACCTGACCGGCCGTGATGAGGAAGAACTCTCGGCACTGGTGGGCATCATCGAGTCGCTTGCCGATCAGCTCTCCAGGTTCTCGAACTGGCGCGTGAAGCATGTGGGTCAGACCGACTCTTTGCCCCCGCATCTTCTCGACACCCTCACTGGCGCTGCGGAGCGCAGCGCCAGGAACTCTGGTCTTCATATCAACTTGGCGGTGGGCTATGGAGGGCGCGCTGAAATCACCCAGGCAGTCAGAAGGCTGGTGCAGGAACACCAAGACATCGGTGGCACACTCTCAGACCTCTCCGAGAGCATCACTATCCAGGCCATCGCCGAGCGCTTGTACACCCAGGGACAGCCTGATCCAGACCTCGTCATAAGAACGTCCGGCGAGCAACGTCTCAGTGACTTCATGCTGTGGCAGAGCGCCCACAGCGAGTTTTACTTCGTGGAAGCGCTCGGCCCAGACCTTCGTGAAATCGACTTCCTCCGAGCACTCCGTGACTTTGGTCGCCGCCAAAGAAGGTACGGGCACTAGAGCCCGTTTTTGGCAACCTAGTCCCCACAATCCCGGGTGGCGCAAAGTGGGTCAAAAAAGGTCGCCAAAGTGTCACCCTAGTGTGACACTTTGCTCCAAATGGAGTTCGCGATAGTGGCATGTCGTTGCCCCGTTTTTAGACTGGCAACACTGTGAGAAATCCGCTCAGATTCTGGCTTGGAACCCTCACGGTGTTTCTGCTCGCGCTCATCCCGTCGGTAGTGCCCGTGGGGGGTTCTGTCGCGCCTGCGAGTGCTTCGACGAGCGATACTTCGGTACTCCGATTCGACGCGTCGAGGTCTGACTATCTTGCGGGGGGCAAGTGGAACGACCTGGCCGGCAATCTGGATGGCACTCTGATGAATGGCCTCGCGCGGGGTGACCGGTCGAAGGCGTTTGAATTTATTGGCGCGAGCAGCCACTACGTCACGGTTCCGCAGTTCACAATGGATTTTTCCGGCGGATTTTCCCTCCACGCGGTTGTCGACTTTGAAGCGGTCGATGTCTGGGAGCGAGTAATCGATTTCGGCAACGGGCCAGTCAGTGACAACATTTTTTTTGCGAGATTTGACAACACCAACGACATCGTTTTCGACGTGGTAGTCGGCGGTCAGGGCGCTGGCTACTGTCGGACTACTGGTAACACAGGAATTATTCCTGGATTGCACACCTATTCGGTTGTGGTTTCCGCCACCGGAGGGTGTTCCCTCTACCGGAATGGCGTCCAGCTCGACGCATACAACGGAAGCAACAGCCGTACCGAAAATCTGACTGTCTTCAAACCTAGCTCCGTCTCGAGGGCCAACAACTTCATTGGAGAAAGCAACTGGGCTGCGGATGCATTCTTCGACGGCTCTATCCAGTCAATTGTCATGTACAACACCCCGAAGGTGACCCCGGATTGCCTGCCTGAAGAAACTGCCTACACCGGGAACGGAACCATCGGTGCACTCGGCGTTTCATACAAGTCGCTAACGTTCAGCACAGTCGGGGCGTGTTTGTGGACTCCGCCAAGCGGCGTAACTTCTGTTGATTATCTGGTTGTCGGTGGTGGTGGCGCTGGCGGTATTCCGCTCGGGAATAACCGTGGTGCGGGAGGCGGCGGCGCTGGAGGCTTTCGCTCCAGTTCCGAGACGCTCTCGTCGGGTCCATACACAGTCGCGGTGGGTAGGGGAGGTGTGCCGGACTCGGCGCATCGCGGAAATCTTGGAACTTCGCCGTCTGCTGACGGCTCGGCATCGAGTGCATTTGGCCTGACCGCCAATGGAGGCGGTGGTGGCGGTCAAGCGGGCGACGACGGCACCGCAGCCTCGGGCCGAGCGGGCGCTTCAGGCGGTGGCGCAGGTAACTGGAACGGCTCAGTTGGTGTTGCGACGCAGGGAAACAACGGTGGCGCTCAATCGGGAAACTACCTCGGTGGCGGCGCTGGCGGTGGGGGTGGCGGATCAGGAGGTGTTGGCGGTAACGCTGGCGGTTCCGGAGCTTACGCTTACAGTGATGGTGGCGTCGGCGGTGCCGGGACTGTTTCGACACTGACAGGGTCTTCCGTTTCCTACGCAGCCGGTGGAGGCGGAGCGCACGGAGGACTCGGTACGTCGGGCTCGGGAGGGAGTGGCGGCGGAGGTTCTGGCAGCACTGGTACCCTCTCGAACGCCCAGAGCGGTGTGAGTGGGACCGGCAGTGGTGGTGGTGGCGCGCGTTATGGCCTTGGCGGTGCCGGGGGGTCCGGTGTCGTCACTGTTCGTTACAGCCTCAATCCGGGACCTCCGACTGGCACCTCTGCGTCAAGTGGTGATGGGCAATTAACACTGGGCTACACCCTTCCCGCACACACGGGCGGTGGGACGTTGTCCCTTGAGTACACAACCGATGGTGGA
>CAYXSU010000005.1:16668-89209 GCA_964467805.1 uncultured Microbacteriaceae bacterium | reverse complement strand
GAATAACCTGGTCCGCATCGCCAATTGAGGTTCTTGTCCCACCAGACAGAATGTCTGCAACTCCAGCCATGGCAACCCCCAACACCTTCTATCTCAGAACGAGAAATCTCCTTGAAAACATAGTCCGAGAAACAGCCCGAAAATTCAAGTAGACCCGTTCCAAGTCCCGACCTTGCTAGGTACGTCAATGCGCCTAGACTCCACAGGTTCTTGCGGCGGTAAGGCGTTGTCGTACACTGTCCTCCATGCCTGATGCGTACTACTTTGTGGACGTGAACACGACGACGCTCGAGATCGTCGCGATCGGTGTGACCGCTGCCGCTAACCACTTCGGTGACAGTGGCGATGACGACATCCACCGCATCTTTCTTCCCTCGGAAGGCCAGTACAACAAGTTGGTTGGAAAGATTGCGCCAGCCCGCCTGGCCGAACTCTCGGTTTCGTCGTGACTGACGCCATCAAGGGGCCCCAGAGCTACTTCCCTTCCATTGAGAAGAAGTACGGCCACCCTGTTGCTCATTGGTTTGATGTCCTTGCCCCCCATGCCGACAAGGCCCACATGACGATGGTTGAGGTCCTGAAAAAGGAGCACAACATGGGCCACGGCCACGCGAATGCTCTTGTCGCCTATTTCCGAGCGCAACCCAAAGTAGCTGATTAGGACAGCCCGGCAGGGATTGCACCGCCCTCGCGATTTCCGCTAGTCCGCATCCGCACTAAAGCCGGTAAAGATATCGACGAGAATTTGAGTTATTTTCTCCCTCCCCTGCTCCTACGATTGTCACCCTAGGATGACAATTTTCTGTTTTGAGCCAGGGGGCGGCGTGGAGGATTTAGACCAGGCTGCCTATCTCACCCAGCGGCTTAGACGACTCCAGCCTGAGGCATACGAACGGCAGATCGAGCGCACGAAAAGACGAGCCAGAAGAGTTGGCTTTGCGCTCGGGAGCTTTGTGTCCATTGCCTTCGTTGGCGTTGGGATAGCAACGCTTTACTTCGTGCCCGAGGCGCTGGCTTCTTTTCTGGCGGTAATCGATTAGCTATGGCAATTGACCCCGCAGTGCGGCGCAAGTTTCGGAAGACCCTAGAAGGCAAGTTAGAGGTTGCCGCCCTCAACAACCAGAGGGTCATTGTCTCGTGGGAGGTCTCGGCTGGATATGACCGCGTGGCAATCGTGTGCCACGAGTCGACCTTCAGCGAGCGGGTGATAGACCACCTCGCCACCTCGTTGACCAGGCTCCTCGGGGTCGGCAAGAGCCTAGAAATCGTGGATAGGAACCTCACCAGTGTGACGGTGGAGTGCGTTCCCCAGGCGGGAACAGCTGTATTGTTCCGCCGCGTCTATGCGATTGACTAGTACCGCTCGTCTCGCAGCACTTCGACGTCTGCGACCCAGGCGCTGACCGCATAGTGGGGGAAGTAGTCGGCGGTGAGTTTCTCGAGGACCGCATCGAGGACTGCCTCGGTGAGGACAGACTCAATTCGGACATTACCGCCCGAGATGTCCCCGGCTCTCTGATTCCGGTGGCCCTCGCCGTGGGCGGTGGACACCGTGTGGCCGCGGGCACCACAGTCGTGGAGGACTGTCACCAGCCGCTTTTCAAGACTGGATTCAGCCACGATGGTGAGGAGCTTCCGGCGGCTTCTGGTCATGAGATCAAGTCTGCCAGGAAGGTGCTGAGGGAGTGCAAGAGGGGAATTCCTGCGATGAGGTTGAACGGGAAGGTGACGCCGAGGGCCGCGGTGAGGTAGATCCCGGGACTGGCCTCGGGCAGAGCCAGTCGAACTGCCGCGGGGGCAGCGATGTAGGAGGCGGAGGCGCTCATCACGCCAAGAATCGTGGCACCACCGAGGCTGAGCCCAGCCATGTGGCCAGCGACTACCCCAAGGGAGCCGGAGACTAGAGGGAACCAGATACCAAACGCCACGACTGGCCAACCACCAAGGCCGAGATCCTTGAGCCGGCGACCCGCCACGATGCCGAGCTCCAAAAGGAAGAGGGTGAGGATTCCCGGGAACAGCCCGGAGAACAGCGGCTCAATCCCTTGGTAACCACTGGCTCCGGTAATGAGTCCAACGCCGAGCCCACCGACGAGCAACACGATTGATCGACCAGTGAGCACCTCTTGAAGCGTTCCTCGCCAGCTCACGTTGGCCGAGGCGCCCCGACTGGCCAGGAGGAGCCCCACGATAATGCCGGGTACTTCCATTGTGGCGAGCAGGGTCGTGACAAAGCCTTCATAGCTCACACCAATGGTGTCGAGGAAGACGAGGGTCGCCGTAAATGTCACGAGGGAGGTGGATCCGTAGTGGGCCGCCATCGCTCCGCGATTCACGGTGTCGAGGCGAGAGGTGACCCGCAGGCCCACGAAGGCAAGAATCGGGATGATGAACCCCAGCACTACCGTGGCCAGCAGGGGCAGTGCGACGTCGTTCCAAGTGGCGTCTGAGAGCGACACTCCACCCTTGACTCCGATTGCGAGCAACAGATAGATCGACAGAGCCTGATAGACGGGCTCTGGCAGACGGAGGTCGCTCTTGATGCTTACCGCAATCAGGCCGAGCGCGAATGCCAGAACCGGCGGTGATGTGAGGTTGACCAGCGCGAGGCTGAGTGTTTCGGCGAGGCTCACGACGAAAGCGTTCCGAGAGACTGGATAAGTTCGCCGATAGTTCTATGAGCACTTGTCGGGTGTCGGAGTGGTCCCCCCGTGTTGATCTCGTAGTGGTTTCGCCGGCCCATCTTGCGCTTGGAAATGTAATTCGCCACTTCGAGGTCTTTGAGAATTGATGTCACCGACCTTGAGGTGACACCGGCCTGGGCCGCGAGGTTGTCGATTGTTTCGTCCGGATTTTTCGCCAACAAAATCAGGACATGGCCGTGATGGCTCAAGAATGTCCACGACTTGCTCATTGATTTTCCTTACTGAACACCACGATTCAATAGTAGCAAAATATTTCTAGAAATCTAGTTCTCTAATACCGCCTCCGGCTGGACCCATTAGCGTGGAGAAATGACAGCCATAGACCTCGACACCCTAGACCCAGCCATTCGCACGCTCGTCGTGGATTACTTTGACCTCATGCACGAGCAAGACATGGCGCTATTTGACCGCGTGTTTCATCCTGACTCGGTGCTTTATGGCGTTGTTGATGGCCAGATCAACATTCGCCCCTATGCCGTTTACCGTGAGGCGGTTGCCACGCGCCAGTCTCCCGCCACCCTTGGCAACAAGAGACGGGATGCTGTGCTGAGCTTCGACCAAGTTTCTGGAACACTTGCTCTCCTAAAGATGCAGTTGGAGATGTTTGGTGGGGTCATGCAGGACTATCTCAACATCGTCTATCTCGATGGGCAGTGGTGGGTTATGGCAAAAATGTGGGAAAAAGTCGGAGAGGTCAGCGACTGATTCCGTCTGCGCTTTAGGCGGCCACCGCCAACAGCACCGCCAAGAGCAGGAAGACGCCTGCGACGCTGAACTCCATGGCGATAGCAACCTTGGGTCGCTGGAAGAACGCCGACGCGGCTGATGCCGCGAACACGAGAGGTACCAGCCACACCACCGTCACGACCAGAAACGCGAGGCTTAGAAGGCTGAGCTGCCAGACAACGCTGCTCGCGCTCCCAAGAAACTGGGGAAAGAATGCCAGATAGAAGATCAGCACTTTCGGGTTTGTCACATTCGTGATCAGGGACATTCGGAACGGCTCGGAGGCCGAGAAAGCTGGTGAGAGATCGGCGCTTACTGCGGTCGGAGCTCCTTCGGCTGCCTTCACGAGCCTGAGCGCAGCGCGGGCACTTATTGCGGCGAGGACAACCAGTACGCCGATGCCAGCAAGCGTAAGGACATCAAGAGCTAGGGGATACTGACTGACCAGGAGGCCTATCCCTGAGATGAGCAACAACGAGATGATGCCGAGGCCTGCGAGGATTCCCAACATTGCGCTGAACCCTGCTGATCGCCCGCCACGAATGGCGTAGCGCAGGAGAAGAAAGGTGTCGGCGCCTGGGGAAAGGATAATCACCAGAGAAGCCGGGATGAACGCTGCCAGAACCGCGAAATCGACCACTGTTCCCTCTCTGAATGCAGGCACAGTCTAAGGCGCCGTATTCTCTGCTTGACGCTCCAGTGAGCGGGGCGAGTCCGTGTCGGAGCGTGCCGCATTTCGACTACGCTGACCTGGTGTCACGTCGCGCCCTGCTGCTGTTTCTCTCCGTCGGAGTGATCTGGGGAACGCCGTATTTCTTCATTGCCGTTGCGCTCGATCACTTCGAAACGGTAAGTATCGTCTTCCTCCGAGTTTTCTTGGGAACGCTTGTGTTGTTGCCCATTGCAGTGCGAAAAGGGATGCTTCGTCGAACGCTGCAAGCATGGCCGGCTGTGTTGGCCTTTGCCTTGCTCGAGATGGTGGGGCCTTGGTGGCTCATCACTGAGGCTGAACGAGAAATCTCCTCCAGTCTCGCTGGTCTCTTGATTACCTCGGTTCCTTTCATCGCTGCGTTCTTTGTGGGACTGCTCGGTGACAGGTCGGCCTGGCACCCGATTACTGTGCTCGGACTTGTGATTGGGTTTTCCGGAGTTCTCTCGCTCGTGGGCCTCGATGTGTTCTCAGGTCTGGTCGGGCTTACACCGGTTTTGATGGTGCTGGCGGCTGCTGTGGGCTACGCAGTGGCACCGATTGTCGCGAACCGGATGCCATCCGATGTCCCCACGCTGGGCGTCATCGCGGTGTCGCTGACAATGGTCACCATCGTTTATGCACCCTTCGCCGCGTTCACGCTCCCAGCCGATATCGCTCAAGGACCTTCGCTTGAAGCCTGGGGATCGGTTTTGGTGCTGGGGCTTGCATGCTCGGCGCTTGCGTTTGTGCTTTTCTTCAGTTTGATCAGGGAAATTGGTCCTGCCAGGGCAAGCCTTCTTACCTATGTGAACCTCGCCGTGGCACTACTGCTTGGTGTGGTCTTCTTGTCAGAACCGCTAACACTGGGAATGGTGGTGGGGCTTCCACTGGTTGCCATTGGCAGCTACCTTGCCTCGAGGCGCCGCGAAGCCTACGTCCGGAAATCCAAGCGAGCCCAGCAGCAGCCCCAGAAGTCAGAAGAGATTCCAGAGACCCTTTAGCGTGTGCTTTCTGGTGCACGGTGACGCTCGGTAATCGTTGCGTAAAGGCCAATAGTCACCAGGAAGATCAGGACCAACGCTGGTGCGAAGTCACCCAGGAACCAGCCGAGCGTGAAGGGCTTAACTTCCCAACCGACGTAGTCAAAGTTGTAGTCGCGTAGTTCCTCGAACGCCATGCCTCCAAAAGTGAACGCCATGACTGATACCACTGCGCCAAAAACAATGGACAGCACAAAGTTCAGATTCCACGCGCCGCTTGCCCATGCCGTACGCGGTTTTGGTGGCGCCGGTTTTTCAGCTTTTGCCAGGCGGGCAAAGCGGGTTCCCAAGATAATTCCGGCGGCGATAATCACCTGGATAACCACCCATACCCACGCTTCGAGGGTAGTTCCGGTGATGTCGTAGACAACTAGCCCGAAGACGATGGCAAGTGCGCCGGCGATGATGGGCGTTGCGTAGCCAAGGCCGAGCGCCTTCTGCCGTTCAGACATTCCCGCCTTGGGGCTATCGCTGCCCTCCGGCTGGTCGGTGCGGAGCACGAACGCCACCAGAATGATCACAACGACCAGGGCAGCGGCAATGACGATGGGTGCGTAGACACCCAGCAGCCGGTTGATCAACGGCTCATCCGCGCCAAAGCGGTTGAAGGCGCTAAGGAACGTCGCAATTCCGAAGATGACAGACCCTGCAAGACCGATAATGACGGTCAGATTTGCAAATCTGTAGGCAGCCTTGGTTAGCGGCTCATCAACACCAACCGCGAGCCGATGACGAGCCGAGATGCGAAGGCTTTGCATTGACAGAATCGAGAAGACAGCGATGCCTGAGAGGTAGAGGTATGTCGAGGCTCGCACCGATGGTCCGTCGCTGACCCAAAAACCATTGTCGTCATAAACGGGCTGGACGAAGAGTTCGCTGAAGCTAGCGAACATAAAGAGTGCCCACCCAACAAACAGCCCAATGAGCGGGAGAAGAATTGCTTTCTGGGGAGTAGTCATGTCGTCAGTCTAGGCACGGCGAGGCTGCGACACGATGACCGAAGACAATGACTATTCGGCGTCTTCCTCCACCCACAGATCGTCATCGGCGCGCAAGGTTTGCCAGGCCGCGTAGCTAATCGCAGCCACAGCGATGGCTCCGATTGCCATGAGAACGTAGACAAGAGGATGTGAGGACTTCTTTGGCATTGGGGCAACTTTCTTCCACGGAATTCTTGAGAGGTTCGGCTCGATTGTGTTCTTGTAGGTTGAGCGCGCACGAGGCAGAAGCTCCTTGCGAGCCACGTTCCCGGCCTGGCGCGAAGCGTCCAGTGCGACATCCTTAGCGTGACTCAGCACTTCCCGCTGCTCGTCCCACAACCGCTGAGCTTCGGTCGCCAACCTAGTGATGTCGCGCATAGTCTTGCGGTCGAAATCCATGATGTCCTCTTGTGATCGTGAGTCTCCAGTGTCGCAGACTTAACTCTGAGCTCTCTGGGGATGCTTGTCAACGGCACACTAAGTCGTGGGTGCTGACAGAATAGAGAAATGACCGCACACACTCACACCGCCATTATTCATACCAACCACGGGGACATCGAGGTTGGCCTTTTGGGAAACCACGCGCCAAAGACTGTCGCTAACTTCGTTGGTCTTGCAACCGGTGACATTGAGTGGACGCACCCGACGACGCGAGCGCCCGGCCAGGGCCCCTTGTATGCCGATGTCGTGTTTCACCGGATTATTCCCGGATTCATGATTCAAGGGGGCGACCCCACGGGCACCGGGATGGGTGGACCCGGCTACCAGTTTGACGATGAAATCCACCCCGAGCTCAACTTCACCGAGCCTTTTGTGTTGGCAATGGCGAACGCGGGCAAGCGGGGCGGCCAGGGAACCAACGGCAGCCAGTTCTTCATCACCACAGCAGCGACCACCTGGTTGCAAGGGAACCACACAATTTTCGGTGTTGTCCTGGATGACGCGTCCAAGGACGTGGTTCGTGCGATTGAGGCTACTCCCACCGATGGAAGCGATCGGCCGCTGGCAGACGTCGTTATGACGGGCGTCACCGTCACCGAGCTTTAGTGGAGCCTGCACCCGGCTCAAGCGATGACTTCTGTTATCGCCACCCCAAGCGAGAGAGTTTCGTTCTCTGCCAACGGTGCGCGAGGACGATTTGTGGTGATTGTCAGACCCCGGCACCCGTTGGGGTTCACTGTCCCGAGTGCCGAAAGAATGATCAGGCATCATCGATAAGGACCAGTGGCATAGCTGGACGGTTGCTCGGTCGTACGCCGAGTGGTGTCGACTTTAGTCCGGTCGTCACCTATGTGTTGCTCGGGACTATGGCTGTTGTTTACGCCCTTCAGTGGCTGACCGGTGGGTTTGTCACTCAGTTGCTGCTCTATTGGCCCCCGATTACAGCCCTTGAACCGTGGCGGCTGCTTACGACCATGTTTGTGCATTCGACGTCGTCGATCTTCCACATTCTTTTCAACGGCTACTCTCTCTACATCTTGGGAACCCTCGTCGAGCGTTTGGTGGGCCGCGGTCGGTTTCTCTGGCTCTTCCTCCTCTCTGGATTCGGCGGATCGGTTGCGGTGCTCTGGCTCTCGCCTAGTTCTGCGGTGGTAGGCGCCTCCGGCGCCATATTTGGCCTGTTCGGGGCGCTTTTTGTGATTCAACGCTCCTTTGGTGGCGCGAACGCGCAATTACTCATTGTTTTGGGGCTGAACTTGGTCCTTGGCTTCGTGGTGCCGGGCATTTCGTGGCAGGCACACATCGGTGGTCTTCTCGTTGGAGCGCTTGTCGCCTGGATTTTTGTCAGAACAAGGGGTAATTCAACCCGCTCCCAGGAGCGCACGCAGTTGATAGGTGTTGCGGTCGGCCTCGTGGCGGCGACGTTTGCGGGCGCCCTGCTGTAGAAGTTATCCACAGGTTGTCCCCACTGGGGAGAATTACAGGCGTGTAAGTCGCTCGGTGTTATTTCCAGCGGGTTGTCATCAAGAAACCGATGAACATGATCCCAAAGCCCACTGCGATGTTCCATGCGCCGATGGGTGGAATCGGCCAGCCCGTTCCAGAAATGTAATAGGTCAAAATCCAAGCGAGGCCAAAGAGCATGAGGCCAAACATCACCGGCTTGAACCACACTGGGTTGTCGTTGCTCTCTTCGTAGGAGCTACTCGTGCTGACGGGATCTTTAGATCGTTTAGCCATGGGCAACAGTCTACTTGTTTGGCCTTTTTTTGGAACCTCAAGGTCTGGGGTGCCTAAACTAAAGCAGTGGAGACCCGTCTGGCCCAGCGCCGTGCAGCTCGAGCGCGCCGGCGATCCGCGATTCTTGGTGTGGCCGGGGAGCTTCTGATTACAGCAGGCGTCCTGATGGGCTTGTTCTGGGTGTGGTTTATCTTCATCAACGACGTCGTCGTCGGGGCAGAACAGAACACCGCTGGGGCAGAGTTGTCCCAATCCTTCTCGGAGGAGGCTGAAAAGGGAACATTCGGAAAGGCATACGGGTCTTCGCAGGGCCGTGCCGACACTGGGGAGCCACCGGTGGTAGTGGCGGATGCCGAGGGAGAAGCCTTCGCCACGCTCTACATCCCTCGATTTGGCGATGATTTTGTCCGCCCCATCGCCGAGGGTGTTGACCTTCCTACTGTTCTGAACAATCCGCGCCTAGGGGTCGGACGTTATCCGGAGACCCAAGATTTAGGTGAGGTGGGCAACTTTGCCGTTGCGGCACACCGCACAACCTATGGAGCGCCGTTTGCCGACATTGGTGAGCTGAGAGTGGGCGATCGCATCTATGTCGAGACCCGCGAGGGCTGGTTTGTTTATCGGTTTAGGAATCTCGAATACGTGTGGCCGACCGCGATGAGCGTATTGAACGAGGTTCCGCGGTTCACTGATGTGGAGCCAGAGGAGCGCATTCTGACGATGACTAGCTGTCACCCTAGGTTTTCTGAAGCCGAGCGCATCATCGCCTATGCAGTGTTCGAGAGCTGGTATCCCCGGGAATCAGGCCCACCCAGTGAAATCACCCACTTGGTAGGCTTCGCCTCATAATGTATGCCGCGTTGTGGAGACTCCTGCCGGGGCCGGTGTGGGTCAAGGTTGTCGAGCTTGTGGTACTGGGCGCAGCCATTGTCGCATTATTGATGGCTCTTGTTTTCCCTGTAGTGGCAGACCTTGTTTTTGTTGAAGAATCGACCTTAGGAGAGTAATGACTCACATCCTTGTTGTCGATAACTACGACAGCTTCGTGTACACACTCAATGGCTACCTCCATCAGCTTGGCGCCACGACCGACGTCATTCGCAATGACGACGTTCCTGCGGGTGATGTGGCGACCCTTGTTGCCAAATATGACGGAATCCTGGTGTCACCCGGCCCGGGAACACCTGCAGAGGCGGGTATTTCCATTCAGATTGTCAAGGAAGCCGTCGAAGCGTCGGTGCCGCTACTCGGTGTTTGTCTCGGTCATCAGGCCATCGCTGAAGCTTTTGGAGCCACTGTTGCGCATGCAGAAGAGCTCATGCATGGAAAGACCTCCCAGGTCGTGCACGACGACAGCACTTTGTTTGTCGGGGTGCCCGACTCGTTTACGGCTACCAGGTATCACAGCCTGGCCGTCGTGGACGATACGGTGCCTGACGAGCTTGTGGTCACTGCTAGAACCGAGGGCGGAGTCATTATGGGACTCAACCACCGAAGCGCACCGGTGTTTGGCGTGCAGTTCCACCCAGAGTCGGTGCTGACTGAGGGTGGCTACACCATGGTGGCGAACTGGCTGGAGGTTACCGGACTGGCTGGCGCAGCGGAGGCCGCGAAAAGCTTGAGCCCCAGGCTCTCTCCGAAGTCCTAACCGACAGGAGCGGTGGCACCGGCACCACCGCAATAGACCAGGGTGATCTCCGATCGCTGTGGGTGCTCGCCAGCAGGCAGCGATTGGCTTCTAACGATCTGACCTTCACAGTCGCTGGCCACTTCCAAACGAACAGAGAGTTGCATTGATGGGCCGGTCAAGAAGGGATTGGCTTCTCCGACAGTGAGCCCAACCACATCAGGGATGAGCACGAGACCATTTGAGACTGTGATGGTCACCTTGTCACCTGGGCGCATTGCTGTTCCGGGTTCTGGCGAAGTCGCCATCACCAAGCCGTCGGCGAGGCTTGGCGAGTAGGTGTCGATGACACTTTCGATCACGAGCCCGCGCTGCTCAAGCTGGGCTCTCGCTTCATCGATGTCGAGGTTTCTGATGTCGGGTAGCTGGAACGATGCCAGCCCGCTCGAGACAATAATGCGCACAGGCTCACCGCGACCAATGCGGATACCAGGCCCTGGGACTGTCTTCAGGACAACGCCTTCTGGAACGGTGCTACTCGCTTCGTACTCTACGAGAGCACGAAGTTCGAGGGATGTCACCGTTTGGACGGCGACTTCCTCGCTCTGATTGGTCAGGTCTGGAAGCTGTGGCGCAGCGTTGGTCGCTGTTGTTGCAGGGTTCAACGTGAACACCCAGAGAACAATTCCGATGACGAGGAGGACTGCGAGGACCGAGCCCATCGCAATCGCGAGGTTTGGCACGCTCTGCTGGGGAATTCCTCGAGCTTCAAAGATGTCGAAGCCCTCGACCTTGGTCCGGTACTCAGGCTCAACACTCGCCGTTGGGACACTCCCGGTCACGGCAGGTTCGACATAGGCGCGCGCTCCAGCTTTGGGCAGGCGCGGTGCGCGGCCCTGGGCAATGTCCTCTATGGCTGCGCGGAAGGCCTGGGCCGTCGGGAAGCGGTCGTCGAGCTCTTTCTGCAGCGCGGTCTCGACGATCAAGGCCACATCGCCCGAGATTGTGGGATTAGCCTCAGCGAGTGGTGGCACCGGCTTGCTGATGTGTTTGTAGGCGATCGCAACCGGTGAGTCGGCGTTAAACGGAGGCTTGCCCGCTAGGAGTTCATACATCACAACACCTAGCGAATAGAGGTCGGTCCGGGTGTCAGGCTCGTCGCCCCTGGCTTGCTCGGGAGAGATATAGAGCGCGGTACCGAGGATTGAGGCGGTCTGCTCGAGGTTTGCTGTGGCATCGGAGACTGCGCGAGCGATACCGAAATCCATCACCTTTACGGTGCCGTCCTCGGTCACCATGATGTTCGCCGGTTTGATGTCGCGGTGAACGATTCCTGCCCTGTGCGATACCTCCAGTGCGGTGAGCACGCCATCGGCGATCTTGAGAACGTGGCGCTCCTCGAGCCGGCCCCTTCTCATGAGGTCGCTCAAGAGATGGCCCTCGACGTGCTCCATCACGATGTAAGGGGTGGTGCTCCCTGGAGGCGTGGCGTCTTCGGGCCCATTTTCTTCGTCACCAGCGTCGAATACACGGACGATGGAGGGGTGAGACATTTTCGATGCCGCCATCGCTTCTAGCCTGAAGCGGTTGCGGAAAGTGGCATCCGAGGACAGCGTCGACTTCAGCACCTTAATCGCCACCTGGCGACCGAGACGGGCGTCAACGCCCAGATACACATCAGCCATGCCACCACGACCGATGACTTCGCGGACCTCATAGCGACCGCCCAGCAGGCGTCCGGTCCATGGCCCAGCAGAAGTCATTGTCCAGTCAATCCTTGGTAGTTGGCGGTTTTATCAGTCTATGCGGATGTTAGTTTTCAGGCGCTGTGATGGTCAGGGTGAGCTCGGTGGACAGGGGTGAGGTCAACGTTCCACAGTTCACGAGGTAACTTGCCTTGAGGGATGTGCCGTCTCCGACAAGCACATTCACCGCGGTTTGTTCAGGCTGGAGGACAGTCCCGCCGTCACCATCGAGAATCTGTCCGCCCACTATCTGGAGTGTGTAGCTCGAGAGCGGGAAACCCGACGGGCACTGAGCGTAGCCTGGCCACTCAAGAAGAATCGTTGCGCCTGGTTCGTATGGCCCGGAAGCTGGTGTGACCAGTATGTCGCGCGGCTTTGGCGGTTGGGGAATAGTGGCGTAAAAGTAGACCGCAATGAGGGTGTTCTTAGCGACAGTGCCCTGCGGGTTCACCCGGTACGCAGTTTGAACGAGGTCAGCAGCCGGGGCAATGTTGCCGGTGATTGGATCGAGCCGCAGGCCCTTTTGACGCAACAGCTCCTCAACTTGTGCCTTGGTTTTGCCGACAATTTCGGCTTCACTGATTCTCACCGTCTCAACGGGGACTTCCGCGTCCTCTTCTGGGGTCTCTTCCGGGAGCTCAGTTTGTGGCTCCTCCTCAGTCATCTCGGGAAGCGTTGGCACAATGATGTCGTCGGCAACCTCTTCCGCGGGTGACTGGAGCAAAATTGTCAAGGACGTTGCAATCAGCGCTAGCGCGACGAATGCTCCAACACCGGAGAGAATCCAGAAGTTTCGACCCAGCGTGAGGGCCTTCTTCGGTCCTGACTTTGCACCGCTCTCAGTCGACACCTTCGGTGTCTCACCCGAGGTCGTCGCTGTCTCTGGAACTAAAGGAATCAGAGCGAGGCCCTCGTCGGTGTCGCCGCGGGCAAGCGCAAGCGCGGCTTGAGCGAGATCGTGAGCGCTTGCCGGACGGCCGTCCGGCTTCTTTGCCATGCAGGACATCACCAAGCGCCGAACTGGTTCGGGGATTGAGGTCGGCAACTCGGGCGGCGTTTCCTTAATCTGGGCCATGGCGATAGCAACTTGAGATTCACCGCGGAAAGGCCGCTTGCCTGCCAATGCCTCGTAGGCAACGATGCCGAGGGAGTAAATGTCGGTGGCCGGCGAAGCCGGCTTACCGCCCGCTTGCTCAGGCGCCAAGTACTGAACCGTCCCCATCACCTGTCCGGTCGCCGTGAGCGGAACCTGGTCGGCGAGACGGGCGATTCCGAAGTCGGTAATCTTCACCGTTCCATCGGGCGTGATGAGCAGGTTGCCCGGCTTAATGTCACGGTGAACAAGCCCTGCCAAATGGGCTTGGTGAAGGGCCGCGGCTGTTTGCGCAACGATGGCCAACACCCGGCTTGCTGGCAGAATCTTTTCGCGCTCCAGCACGGTGCTCAGCGCTTCTCCGGGCACAAGTTCCATCACCAGATAAGCGCTGCCTTCTTCCTCGCCATAGTCGAAGACGTTGGCGATACCTTCATGGTTGACCAGGGCGGCGTTCTTGGCCTCGGTTCTAAAGCGCTCGCGGAAACCCGGGTCGCCAAGGTACTCCTCTTTCAAAATCTTGATGGCAACGTGTCGGCCAATGACGGAGTCATTCGCTTTCCACACCTCGCCCATTCCACCGATAGCAATGCGGGAGATCAGCTCATAGCGCGAGCCGAAAACCTGACCTGTAGTCGGCCTCATCTGATGATCACCGCCTCCATGACTTTTCTCGCAATGGGTGCTGCCACGCTATTGGCGGAGCCCTCAGAACGGTCTCCCTCTACGACCACTGCAACCACCACTTCGGGCGTCTCTGCTGGCGCAAAGCCGGTGAACCAGAATGACCGTCCGGTGTCGAGCCCGGTTTCAGCGGTTCCAGTTTTTCCTGCCACATCAATCCCGACAATAGCTGCGTTGCTCGCTACTCCCTGGGAGACGTTGCCGACCATCAGCCGGGTCAATTCCTGAGCGGTCGACGGAGACACAGGGGAGGAATAGACCGTGGGCTCAAAACTTTGAAGAACTCGCAGGTTCGGAGCAATGATTGAGTCGATGAGGTTTGGCCTCATCACCTCGCCGTTGTTGGCGATGGCGGCGCTGACCATCGCCACTTGCAGCGGCGTGACGCGGACGTCGTATTGGCCAAACGACGCGAGCATCAGTTGTGCCTGGTCCATCCCCCTCGGGAACGAGCTGGGCGTCACGCGCAGCGGAATCTCAAGCGTTGCCCCGAACCCGAAGGCATCGGCGAGCGAGCCGATGGTGTTTTCGCCAAGCTCGAGACCCAGTTCGGCATAAGGGATGTTGCAGCTGAGGCGGAAGGCTTCTTCGAGGGTGACGGTTTCCTCGCCACCGCAGAGGCGTCCACCCGAGTTCTTAATGGTGTCTGTGCTCAGTGGCAATGCGAGTTCCGCGGGGTTGGGGAATTCGCTCTCCGCCGAATAGCGGCCTGAGTCCAGCGCTGCTGCCATCATGAGGACCTTGAAGACACTGCCGGGGAAGTACTGGTCACCAGCGATTGCTCGGTTCGCGAGGGGCTTGGCGGGGTCTTCATTCAAGACGTTGTATGCATCAAGAACCACTGAGCTCTGGTGCGAGGCAAGCGGGTTCGGATCAAATGAGGGCTTCGAGACCATCGCGAGGATACGTCCGGTTGACGGATCAAGAGCAACCACAGCGCCGCGTCGGTCGCCCAGCGCATCCCAGGCCACTTGCTGGAGGGCGGGGTCGATGGTGAGCGCAACACTCGCGCCTTCCGGCGTAGTGCCGGTCACAAGGGCAACGAGCTGTTCAAAAGCTTGGGAATTTGCCTGCCCGGTCAGGACCGAGTTGAGTGCACTTTCGATGCCGGCGTTGCCCTGGTTGAGTGTGTAATAGCCAACAACTGGGGCATATAGCTCGCCATCCGAGTAGGTCCTCAGGAACTTGAACTGGGTGTCGACGGGAATCGATCGGGCGATGGGAACCCCGCCGACTAATATTTGGCCTCGCTCCGCCGAGAAGCTTTCATACAGGGTTCGAACGTTGCGTGAATCCTCGGCGATGTCCTCACTAGCCACCACCTGAATAACGCTTGAGGACACAAAAAGCGCAGCAAACATGGCGAGCACAACGATTCCCACACGGCGCAGCGGTGTAATCATCAGCTGACCCCCGCTTCTGCCCGAACGTTAGCCCGGGCGTCGTCGCTGAGTCGCAGCAACAGGACGACAATGATCCAGTTGGCTACCAGAGACGAGCCACCAGCTGCAAGGAATGGTGTGGTGAGGCCGGTGACCGGAATGATGCGCGTGATTCCACCGATGACGATGAAGACCTGAAGCGCAAGGACGAATGCGAGGCCGGTGGAGAGTAGGCGGCCAAAGTCGTCGGTTCCGGTGAAACCGACTCGGAAACCGCGACTCACCAACAAGAGATAGAGGGCCAAGAGTCCAAAGATGCCAAAGAGGCCAAGTTCTTCACCGAGCGCGGCCACGATGTAATCAGAATTTGCCAAGGGAACCAGATTGGGTTGGCCCTGGCCAAGGCCCGAGCCGATGAACCCGCCCTCAGCCATTCCAAACATGCCCTGGACTAGCTGATAGGAACCGCCCACCGCGTCGTAGACGGCTGGGTTGAACGAGTCCAGCCAGCCATCCACGCGACCTTGAACATAGGACAGCTGGCTCGCGGCAGCGGCTGCCCCCGCGAAAAATAGCGAACCCCCAATGACCAACCACAGGATGCGGTTCGTGGCGACGTAGAGCATAGCAAGGAACAGACCGAAGTAGAGCAGGGACGTCCCGAGATCCCTCTGGAAGACCAGAACACCCATGGCCAACACCCAAATAATCAGCAGGGGCCCAAGATCTCTGATTCGTGGCCAACGGACCCCGAGAAACGTTGTTCCCACACTGCGCAGGCTTTCTCGAGCTGTCATCAGGTAACCGGCGAAGAAGATTGCCAGGGCAATCTTCGCCACTTCGCCCGGTTGAAAGGTCATCGAGCCAATTTCGACCCAAATGGTGGCACCGTTGACGGTTCTACCGATTCCTGGCCACAAAGGCATCGTTAACAGAATCGCCCCGGAGAGCATGGCGAGATACCGATAGCGCAAGAGGATCCGGTAGTTGCGCACCACCAGAAGAACCGCAATGGCGATGACCAAAGCAACAGCGGTCCACGCCATTTGACGAACCCCCGCTGCTTCCCAGCCAGTTGAACCAGCCGCAAGATCCAGCCGGTGGATCATGGTGAGACCAAGCCCATTGAGCATCGTGGCAATCGGAACAATGAACGGGTCGGCATCCCGGGCCATCACCCGGAGCACAAGGTGCAATCCAAGGCTGAGCCCGGCGAGGCCAGCGGCGTAGGTGAGTAGTGTCCAGTCAAGTGTTCCCAAAGCTCCCCACTGCACCAACGCCAGCGACAACGCACTGAGACCGAGAGCACCGAGGAGGAGCCCCAGCTCAATGTTCCTTAGCTTCTGGGGCATTTTGATTCGCAGCACCACGCGCCCGGTGACTGGCGAAACTGGCGGCACAGGCAAGCTTGGGGCGCTCACGGAGTGATCACCACCAGCCGATCAATGAATTCTCTGGCCTCTTCGAGTGATTCCACCGAGTAGGCCTGGGTCACCTTTTCTTGCTGATACGGCGGCAGTTCATCAACCTGGATGTCTGTCTCTTCGTAGACGCTAGAAAGTGAGAAGACCCACACGTCTTCGGGGACCCCACGATAGATGGTCACCACATCGTTGTTGACGCCGACGAAATACCGGGTTTGAGTCCACTGATAGGCGGCCACGGCGGCCACGACGAGAGCGCCCACGAGCAGGAAAACCGAGAGCAACCAGACGATCCGGCGACGGATAAGTCGCCGCCGGTCCTCTCTGATGAGTTCCTCCAGGAACTGCTCTTCTGGTTCGAAGTGTTCATCTGCTGGCGGAAGAGCACGCAACGGGTGGAACAGGAGCGCTGGCAGGCCTGTCTTGCGCAAAACAGGCCCTGACTCATAGGTCAGCGGTTCGGCAGCCGAGCCCACCATTCGTGGCTCTGAGGGCGGCGATGTCTCGAGATTCTCGGTAACCCGAACGACGACGACAGTGACGTTGTCTGGAGCGCCTTCACTGAGCGTTTGGGTGATGAGTTTGTGGCAGACAAGCTCAACATCGTCGACGGTGAGGAGCGTTTCTGCGATGTCCCGCTCCGGCACATAGCCGCTGAGCCCATCGGAACACAGCAGCCACCGGTCTCCCGGCTGAGTGTCGACCACATGCGTGTCCACTTCTGGCTCTGCGTCAACGTCGCCGAGCACGCGCATCAACACACTTCGCCTCGGGTGGACGGCGGCTTCTTCGGGGGTGATGCGGCCGCTATCGACAAGACGCTGGACGAAGGTGTGGTCGCTAGTGATCTGTTCGAGCACACCTTCTCGGAGTCGATAGATGCGAGAGTCACCGATATGAGCGATAACCATTTGGGAACCGACGCGAATCATGGCGCTCACCGTGGTGCCCATTCCGGTGAGTTCAGGGTGCTCTTCGACGGCGGTGGTCAGCTCGCGGCCCGCCTCCAGAATGCTCGTGAAGAGGGTTTCCCTGGCCTCATCAACACTGGTGTAGGGGCGATCTATGCGCGAGAGGTGCTGAACAGCAAGCGCGCTGGCTACGTCACCACCAGCGTGACCCCCCATCCCATCGGCAACGACATAGAGGTGTCGACCCACTGAGCCAGAGTCTTGATTGGTTGCACGAATCTTCCCGATGTGGGACGACGCCGCACTGAGCACTGAATCGTTAGCCATGGTGACTTAGCGCCTGAGTTCGAACGTCGTGGTGCCTATTTTGATGGGGGTATTCAACGGAACCGGGGTGGGGATGCTTACTCGCTTTGAGTCCACGAACGTCCCGTTAGTTGAATCAAGGTCTTGAATCATCCACTGCTCATTCCAGAGCATCAATCGAGCGTGGTGCGTGGAAGTCACATCATCACGCAAAACAAGGCGCGAATCGCCCGAACGCCCGATGGTGAACTGCTCTTCGGGCAGTAGCTCGATTTCGAGGCCTTCTTTAGGGCCTGATGTGATGACAATTCGTGAAGCAATTCCCTCCACAGGGGCTGGGGCAGAGCCGGACGGGGCCGATAGGCCGTTCACGCGCTCCACTAGCTTTGGTTCGTCTTCAACGCGACGGCGCGGCGGGCCGAAGAGATCAGTACGCAGCGCGTACACAATGGCGAAGATGAAAGCCCACAACAAACCCAAAAACGCGATGCGCAGAAGAAACAGCGTGAGCTCACTCATGAAGTCTCCTCTGCTGAATTCAGCGGGGTGTGGGCCAGAGCATCGTATGCGGCGCGCGAGAGCGGAACCACCTCAAACAGAATACGCGCCTGGCCGACACCGAGCGTGCACGAGTCTGGGAGGGCTGCTCTCTGCACCTTCTCCCCATCGACTTTGGTGCCATTTGTGGAGCCCAAGTCGACAACTTCGCAGCGCTTGCCGTTCCATCGAATCTCTGCGTGGTGTCGCGAAACCCCGGGAGCGACGACATGCACATCCGAGTCAGTCCCCCGCCCAACAACGGTGCTTTTTCTGGTCAGCGGATAGCGCACGGAGTTCCAGGTAAGTGTGGGAACCCAGACGACGCTTCCTACGCGGTCGCTTCGCACATCAACCATTCCCTCGGCTAGAGTCAGTTTCTCCTCAAGGCGGACGGAGATTGCTTCCTGGCAGGAGTAGGCCCGGATCACTCGATAGTCCTCAAGCGTCTGGCGAATCTCACTGGTGAACTCTGGGCCAAGTTGGCTAAGCCGCTGGAAATCAATCGAGGAAAGCCCGACATGGAAGGAGTGGGGGGCTAGAACGCGGGTTCTCGTGATCGGCTTGGCTGTCGCGTCGATTTCCTTCTTCAGGGCAGCGACGATCTCAACAGGGTGAACACCGCTGGTGAAGGTTTTGGCGAATACCCCACCGACCAGGCGCTCCACCTGTCGTTCGAAGCTGTCGAGAAAGCCCACGATTTCCCTTCTGCCCTGGTGTTTGGCCGTGGTGTGATGCTAGCCGGCTAACGTTGCCAGGGGCTGGTGCCTGGCCCGAAATCACAGGCATCTCCTGTGGTACTCTCGGCTGGTTGATGGGCGACCATCATTGCGCGAGTGGCGGAATGGCAGACGCGCTGGCTTCAGGTGCCAGTGCCCGCAAGGGCGTGGGGGTTCAAGTCCCCCCTCGCGCACGTAAGTTAGCGCCGACCCCGGAAAGTCTTCATGGCTTTGTTTATCCCGAATGCGTCGGCAAGCCAGTCGAACACCACCACTGGCAGTAGGCGCAGGTAGCGCACCGAGTAGACCATGCCGGGCATGAGCAACTCACGTTTCGTGGACTCGATGGCATCCAGAATCTTTGCAGCACTGGGTTCCGCATCGGTGATTTTCAACAGCGGGCTTCCGGACTTCACGCCATCGAACATCCCTGTCCTGATATAGAACGGGCATACGGTGAGGCAGCTGACACTGCTTCCTCCGTCACGGAGCTCTGCGCGGAGGGACTCCATAAAGCCCACCGCGGCGAACTTGCTCCCCGAGTAGTCGGTCAGGGTTGCAGACCCCGCTAAACCGGCAGCACTGGCGATTGTCACCAGACGCCCGCTGTCTCTTTCGAGCATGCCTGGCAGAAAAGCCTGAATCGTCCAATACAGCGCGAGTGTGTTCACCGCGTAGGTCTGCGTGATGTCTTTTTCGTTCAGGTTCAGGAAGTTCTTGCCAGAGACAATTCCGGCGTTGTTGACCACCACATCGACGCCGCCCACATCGGCCAAAGTTTTCGCAGCCGCGGTCATCACGGCCTCACGCTGTGACACATCGACTTTCTGCGCACTCGCCGTGACGCCAACGGCTTTCACCTCGGCAACAACTGCTTTGGCGGCCTGGAGATTCAGATCCCAGATGACCACGTGCTTCGCACCCCGTTTGGCGGCGCCGAGGGCCATGAGCCGGCCAATGCCACTGCCCGCTCCGGTGATCAGGACAGTTTTTCCTGCAAGGCTGTAGGGCTCAGACATCATTCCTCCTGGAAGTTAGTGTCGGAAAGGAAGGCGCTTGAGGATTCGAAGGCCAAGCGTCATTGTCTTGGCGAACGCTTCGCCACTCATGGATCCTGGCGCCTCGATGTTGATCACGCGTTGCGAAGCAACGGTTTGAATGTTCGTGTATTTGATGATGCCTTCACGGCCGTGGCGCCGACCCACGCCAGATTCCTTGAATCCGCCCATAGGGGCATCAGTCGACGCCCAGGACGCGGTGAAGCCTTCGTTCACGTTCACACTGCCCGCTTCTATCTGGCGGGCGAGAGCCCGGGCCCTTCGTGGGGAGCCCCACACGCTGGCGTTGAGCCCATAGGCGGTGTCATTGGCCAGGGCCACTGCCTCCTCATCCGAGTGGAATCGATAGATCGCTACGACAGGACCAAAGGTTTCACCCCGACAGAGCAGCATGTCTTCGGTGACGTTTTCAAGAACGGTGGGTTCAAAAACGTAGGGTCCAATCTCTGGTCGGTGCTTGCCACCGGCCAGGACGGTTGCCCCGCGGGACACAGCGTCGTTGACGTGGCCAGTAACCTTCTCAAGCTGTTCGGCCGAAATCAGCGACCCGATCTGGGCGGAAAAATCACGCGCAATGCCAATGCTCAAAGCCTTGACGGCCTCGACAAATCTGGGGACAAACGTCTCGTAGATGGCGTCATGGACATAGAGACGCTCGATCGACATACAGAGTTGCCCGGAGTTAGAAAAACTGGCATTGATTGCACCCTGAACCGCGCGTCCGAGCGGAGCGTCATCGAGCACAATCATCGGGTTCTTCCCGCCAAGCTCGGCGGAAAAGCCGATCAGGCGAGCCGCTGCTTTTCCGGCAACGAGTTTTCCGGTGGCTGTGGAGCCGGTGAACATTACGAAGTCGGCGTTGTCGATGATGGCGCCACCGACGGTCGGCCCATCGCCAACAACAACCTGGAACAGATCGCGCGGCAAGCCTGCGTCAAACAGAAGCTTCAGCGCTGAGAGCGCACTGAAGGGTGTTTGGTGGTCTGGTTTTAAGACCACGCCATTGCCGGCGAGCAGTGCCGGAATGGCGTCGCCGAGCGGCAGAGTTAGTGGGTAGTTCCACGGCGTAATCATGCCCACCACGCCTTTTGGCACGTAGCGCTCTTCACTCGTCGTGAGCAGTGGTAGCGCCCCCTGGCGCTTGCGGGTGCCTAGGTGGGACTTCGCGCTATTGGCGTAGTAGCGAGCGGTGAGACAAACATCGGCGACCTCGTCGAAGGCAGAAGACCGGGACTTACCGGTCTCCCACTGAACCGCATCAAGCAGGTCTTTCTGGTAATCGAGCACAGCGTCGTGGAATCGCATCATGACGGAGCGGCGGTAGGACAGTGGGGTCTTTGCCCACGACGCGGCAGCGACGCGCGCCTTCTCAAACGCGCGCTCCACATCAGTGGGTGATGACTGAGGTAAGCGACCAAGGGAAGTCCCATCGGCGGGACAAAAATGTTCGTGGTGACCATCGGAGCCGGGAAACACCAGCTCGCTCCATGCGGCAACAAGGCTCGGATCCAAAGATCCTTCTACGGGTTGTGACTTAACGCGAGATTGGACGGTTCCAGACATGGGTCTATCGTGTCGTATAAAGCTGAATATGTCGCGAACTTTTTCGCGAGGGCCTGGCCCCCTGGATTAATTGCCAGAAAAGAGATCATGATGTCTGTCACCAAGAGCCTCCTCATCGAAGGAATGACGTGTTCCCACTGCGTCAATTCCGTGACAACAGCGGTCTCTGCGCTTCCCGGTGTCGAGTCAGTGGAGATCGAGTTGGTTCCCAATGGTCGCTCGAGATTAACGCTCACAGGCGATGATGTTGTGAGCGACGAGGAAATGGCCGACGCGGTCGTTGGCGCCGGATACACACCAGTCTCCGAGTAGGGCAGGGCGATGACCACCCCACTCCAACTCGATATCGAGGGGATGACCTGCGCGTCGTGTGCGACGCGGGTAGAGAAAGCTCTCAACGCTGTGGAGGGTGTTGAGGCAAGCGTCAATTACGCCACCGAACGCGCCACCATTGTGAAGGGTTCGGTTGAGCCGGCTGTTCTCCTCGGTGCCATCGAGAACGCCGGCTATCACGCCACCGTTCACACAGATGAGTCGGTGGAATCAACCGTCCAAGCGGAGAGCGTGCGCCGACGGCTCATTGTGAGTGCGATTCTGACCGTTCCCGTTATCGCGCTGTCGATGGTGCCGGTTCTGCAATTTCCCTACTGGCAATGGCTCGTCACAGGTTTGGCAATCCCCGTCGCTGGTTGGGGGGCGTGGCCCTTCCACCGCTCGGCAGCAATCAATGCTCGCCACGGAGTGGCGACGATGGACACCCTGATTTCGGTCGGCGTGCTAGCAGCCGTCGGGTGGTCGCTTTACGCCTTGGTCTTTGGAGGTGCTGGGCGCCCCGGAATGACGATGACCCTGTCGCTCTTTGGTGCACCTGGCGCCGGTAGTCACGAAATCTACTGGGAGGTTGCGTCCGCGGTGACGACCTTCATGTTGCTTGGTCGGTACCTGGAGCATCGCGCTAAGCGCGATGCCGGGGCAGCGCTTCGCGCTCTAATGGAGTCAGGAGCCAAGGAAGCAACGGTACGCAGGGATGGTCTCGACGTTGTCGTTCCGATCGCCGAGGTAAAGGTGGGCGACCTGATTGTTGTTCGCCCGGGTGAGCGCATCCCCACGGATGGGCTTCTAATTGAGGGCACGGCCGCTATCGACACGTCGATGATGACCGGTGAGTCGGTCCCGACCGAAGTCGGAGCCGGTGACGCGGTCGTGGGTGGGACCATCAACACATCCGGGCTTCTAGTGATCGAGGCGACGCGGATTGGCAAGGACACGGAGCTTGCCCGGATGGCAGCCCTGGTGGAACAAGCCCAGACCGGTAAATCAAACGCCCAGCGCTTGGCCGACCGGATATCCGGTGTTTTTGTGCCGATTGTGATTGTCATTGCTGTGGGCACGTTCATCACCTGGCTTGCTCTCGGTGGTCCGCTCGAGGTCGCGTTCCAGGCTGCTGTGGCAACGCTCATCATTGCTTGCCCGTGCGCCCTTGGTTTAGCCACCCCCACAGCGCTGCTGGTCGGAACGGGCCGCGGAGCACAGCTCGGACTCATCATTAGGGGGCCGGAGATCCTGGAACACTCCCGAACCATCGACACGGTGGTTGTCGACAAGACGGGAACTCTGACTACGGGCGACATGAGCGTGACGGCTGTCCTCACCGCACCGGGCCACTCCGAGGACGAGGTTGTCGCTCTTGCCGCCTCCGTCGAGGAGGGGTCGGGGCATCCGCTGGCTCGCGCCGTCCTCCGTTCCGCCGACGAGCGCGGTCTGAGCCGCCCTAAAGGTACCGAGTTTCTGACTGTTCCGGGCCGCGGACAGCGGGCTGTGGTTGAAGGGAAGCTGGCCGCCGTTGGGCAACTGGGATGGTTGCGAAGTGAAGGCGACGAGCTAGTAGGTCCGATCGATGCGGCAATTCAGTCCGCTATCGACGAAGGATTCACGGTCGCCGCCGTCGCCAGTGATCGCAGCATCGTGGGCGCACTCGTCATTGCCGACACTCTGAAGGACACCAGCCGCGAGGCAATCGCACGTTTGGTTGACTTGGGCCTCACCCCCGTGATGGCCACTGGAGACAACGCTGTGGTGGCGGCGCGCATCGCCGCCCAGGTTGGGATTGACGTTGTTCACTCCGGCCTTACACCGGAGGGGAAGACCCAGCTCATTCGGGACTTGCAGGCCGCCGGTCACAACGTTGCCATGGTGGGCGATGGCATCAATGATGCCCCCGCCTTGGCCACAGCCGATTTAGGAATCGCGATGGGAACGGGCACGGATGCTGCCATGACAGCCGGAGACATCACGATTGTGAGCGGTGATTTGCGCAGCGTCAGCGACGGGATTCGTTTGGCACGCAGGACGCTTGGCACAATCCGTGGCAATCTGTTTTGGGCTTTTGCTTATAACGTCGCTGCTATTCCATTGGCGGTTGCCGCATTATTGAACCCCATTGTGGCGGGGCTCGCCATGGCATTCTCGTCTGTCTTTGTGGTGACTAATTCTCTGCGCTTGCGGCGCTTTCGCCCCACCACAGCGCTTCCTGCGAAGCGATAAAGGTGTCCATGCTGATTTCTCTGGAGTCTGACCGGCGGAATGCGGCGTACGCCTGGGCGAAGTATTCACTGCGGCGCTGAGCTGCCCAGGCTCTGATGGCATCGAAGGGTTCGAGTGGGCCGACAGACTGGCTATTCATGGTTCGAATCACGCCTCTGATCCCGAGTATGAGCAGAACAAGGCTGATCACTCCGCCGATTGCGACATACCAACCAGGCAGGGCAAAGGGTGACACCGCGAACATAAACAGGCCAAGAGCGGCCAACGAAAACCAGTTCCCCAGGGCCCTGGCGGGGAGTGGCGCTCGATCTCGAAAAAATCGATACCAGGAGGTGCCATTTTCCTCCCACCAGGGCCAGGACGGTGGAATCGCCGGAGCCTCGGGGTAGGGCTGCCAGTCGTCGGGAAAAACCTCACCCTGATGAAGGCTGATGAAGAGAGGGTCTGGCACTCGCCAACCATCGGGCGCGTTGAACCGGAGCGGCAGTGCTTCCAAGTCGACCACGTCCCGGTTCACGGTCTTTAGTCCTGGTGGAAAGGCAGGCCAAGTGCCTGGTGGAGCTGGCGGGGGGTGTCGACGCTGGTGTGAGCCGCATCCCACTCTGCAGGACCGCCATAACCCCAGCGGACCATGATGGTGTCGATGTTGTGGACTTCGGCACCTTCCACGTCGTGGATGCGATCACCCACCATGATGCAGTTGTCGGTGGGCAGACCCTTGGCCCGAAGACCGGTCAGCGCGTCTTCGATGACCTGGTCTTTTCGGCCCCGGGATTCATCGTCTGCGGCGCAGGCGATGACATCAAAGTAGGGGGCGAGGGTGAAGTGCTCGAGCATGATGCTGGCAGGGGTCGTGGGCTTGGAAGTCGCTAGGGCAATCGTTGCGCCCGAATCCTTGAGAGCTCGCAGAAAGACACCCATGCCGTCGAAAACCTTGGCGTCATAGGCGCCAACATCGAGATATCGCGCACGATAAATCCGGATTGCTTCAGGGATATCGGCCGGAGCGAGCTTTGCCCTGGTGGCGAAAGACTCAGGCAATGGTGGTCCGACCCACCGCAAAAGGTCCTTCATGGGAGGGATGGGATGGCCCATTTCTTGCAACGTGAAGGCGATGGTCGAGACGATGCCAGGCGCTGAATCGACAAGGGTGCCATCCAGATCCAAAAGGACGGTCTGGTAGGTCAACATCTCGCTAAGCCTAGGACAGCACTAGAACAAGCGATGGTGGGAATCGTCGATTCCGCGTAATTCGTCATAGTCGAGCACTACGCAGTCGATTCCCCGGTCGGTGGCAAGCGTTCGGGCTTGGGGCTTAATCTCCTGAGCAGCAAGAATGCCGCGAACAGGCGCCAAGTGGGGGTCCCGGTTGAGAAGCTCCAAGTATCGAGTGAGCTGTTCAACACCATCGATGTCCCCTCGGCGTTTGATCTCAATTGCTACTGTCGCCCCGTTTGCATCGTTGGCGAGGATGTCGACTGGCCCCACAGCGGTCATGTACTCACGGCGAATCAATCGATAACCCTCGCCGAGGGTCTCGATGTTGGCAGCGAGTAACCGTTGAAGATCTGCTTCCACACCGTCTTTGATCAGGCCCGGGTCGACACCGAGCTCGTGGGCATGATCGCTGTGGATTTCGTGGATGTTGATCATTAAGAGATCGGCCGTCTTGTGGTGAATAACCTTCCACACCTCAATCACACCCTCGGAGCGCACGTCATCATCCGGTTGAACGATTTCGAGAGAGCAGGGCGGTGACATCCAGTTGAGAGGCTTATAACTGCCGCCGTCGGAGTGAATGAGGACACTTCCATCGGTCTTCACCATGACCACTCTGGTGGCAAGGGGAAGGTGAGCATTGAGGCGACCCGAGTAGTCGACTGAGCAGGTAGCGATTACGAGGCGCACAACGCCTGAGTCTAGAGCCACCGACCAGGTCGCCGGCCCAGTCCAGCTGGCGTTGTGCTTAGCGTCGTAGGGTGGTCATCGTGTCTAGTGGAATCGAACTCGATGAACGCGACCCCTCCATTCACCCAGGGGATGATCTCTATCGCCACATGAATGGGCGGTGGCTTGAGCGCTCCGAAATTCCCGCGGATAAGTCCCGCTATGGCGCATTCACCGTGTTGGCCGAAGAGGCTGAGAAGGCTGTGCTCGCGATTATCGAGCGCGCGAAGAATGCGCCGGCTGGATCAGAAGCCAAGAAGGTGGGCGATCTTTACGAGAGCTTCATGGATGAAGCCCGCATCGAAGAGGTGGGACTTCGTCCACTCCAGGACATGATTGCCCGAATTGAGTCAGCGCTTCCCGGTGGACACCAGGACTTGGTCGGCGTTTTGGGAGAGATCGAGCGCTCGGGGGTTGAAGGGTTATGGCGACTCTTTGTCGATAACGACCCGGGCAACCCAGAGCGCTATGTGATGTTCGTGGAACAGGGTGGATTGTCTCTGCCGGATGAGTCCTATTACCGCAAGCCCGAACATGCTGAGATTCTCGGGGCACTGGAAGTCCACATCGCTCGGATGTTCGCCCTCGCCGGCCTTGGCGATGCGGCGGAGCGCGCGGCACGCGTCATTGAGCTGGAGACCAACATTGCTGCAGGGCACTGGGACAATGTGAAATCCAGGGATGCCGAGGCCACCTACAACATGTGGTCGGGGGATCAACTAGGAAAAACACTCGGCCAGTTTGGCTGGCAGCAGTGGCTGGCTCGCACTGGAATTCCACCCACCAGCGTTCGCGAGATTGTCGTGCGGCAGCCCAGCTTTGTTGAATCCGTTGCAAAGACCTGGATGACGTCATCGCCGCAGGCGCTTGCCGACTGGATGTCCTGGCACACAATTACGGCTTTTGCCCCTCACCTCACGGCGGATGTTGTGCAGGCGCACTTCGATTTCTTTGGCACCACGCTCTCCGGAACCCCAGAGCTTCGAGCCCGGTGGAAACGTGGGGTGTCGTTCGTTGAGTCAGTGATGGGTGAAGCCGTGGGCAAGCTCTATGTGGAGGAACACTTCCCGAGCAACGCCAAGGATCAGATGGACGAGCTTGTCGCGATGTTGCTTGCCGCATATCGCGAGAGCATCGCAGAGTTGGCGTGGATGGGGCCAGAGACAAAGAAGAAGGCCCTAGACAAGCTCGCCACTTTCCGCCCCAAGATTGGCTACCCGGCTGTGTGGCGGGACTACTCGACACTGACGGTGACACCGGGGGACCTCTGGGCGAACGTGATTGCTGGCAACGAGTTCGAGTTCGCTCGGGAGTTGCGCAAGATCGGGTCACCTCTGGACCGCGATGAATGGTTCATGACCCCTCAGACCGTGAACGCTTATTACAACCCAGGCTTCAACGAGATTGTCTTCCCCGCTGCAATCCTGCAATACCCGTTCTTTGACCCGACCCGTGATGCTGCATCAAATTACGGCGCCATTGGAGCGGTCATTGGCCATGAGATCGGTCACGGGTTCGACGACCAAGGGTCCAGGTTTGACGGCGACGGTCGGCTCACCAACTGGTGGACCGACCAAGACCGTGAGGCTTTCGAGGAACGCACAGCGTCGTTGATTACTCAGTTTTCAGAACTTGCGCCGAGGGACCTGCCCGGCCACTTCGTCAACGGAGAACTTACGATCGGCGAGAACATCGGAGACCTTGGCGGACTCGCGATCGCCTGGAAGGCCTATCTCATGTCTTTGGATGGAGCCGAGCCACCGGTCATCGATGACCTCACGGCAGCACAGCGCTTCTTCTTGTCCTGGGCTCAGTCGTGGAAGCTCGCGGCCCGTGAGGAAGAGGCGCTCCGGTTGTTGCAGATCGATCCGCACGCTCCTCCGGAGTTCCGTTGCAACCAGATTGCCCGTAATTTGGATGTCTACTACGAGGCATTCGATGTCACGCCTGACCACGATTTGTGGTTGGCACCCGAGCACCGGGTGACCATCTGGTGATAATTGGGTTTCAGCGCTACGCTGGGGCAGTTGGCGATACATGCCAAAATTGGAATACAAGTCGGAGGCAGCAATGAGGGGCAAGATTCTCTTCGTTTTTGGGGTGGCACTGGGCTACGTTTTGGGCACTAGGGCTGGCCGGGAGCGCTATGAGCAGATTCGGGCGGGTGCTATGAAGGTCTGGAATGACCCCCGTATCCAGGAACAGGTGGCCACCGTCGAAGGGTTTGTGAAGGACAAGGCTCCCGATGTCGCTGAAGCAGCGAGTGCCGCGGCCAAGAAGGTTTCCTCCACGATTCGTCAAGCGCGGGGAACCAAGTCGGCCGGTCAGGCCAAATAATGTCCGCTTCGGAGCGTGGCGACCAGGGTCGAGAGAAGAAGCCATTCCTCTCGCTCCTCACCGACGTTCCGCACCTCATCGTTCAGCTGATGAGAGCCGAGCTTGAGTTGCTCAAGACGGAGCTCATTTCGAAGCTCAAGTCGATTGGAATTGGGCTCGGAATGTTTGTCATCAGTCTCACGCTAATTCTTTTGGCGTTGTTGCTGTTCATTTTTGCTGCCGTTTTTGCGCTGTCGTTGGTGGTGCCGCTGTGGGCGGCAGCGCTGATTGCCGGCGGTGGCGTTCTGCTGGTGGCGGTCGTCTTTGCTGGCGTGGGTGCCGCATCGATGGCCTCAACTCGGAGCCCAGCGCCGAACGAGACCATCGAGAGCATTCGGCGCGACATTCGCGTGATTCGAGGGCAGAAGTAGATGTCGAAGAGAGACGTTCAGAACTTTGTTGAGCAAACGCGCACCGAGCTTGAGAGCACTCTCGATGAAATCGAACATCGTCTGAGTCCGCAAGAACTCACCAAGCAGGCCGGAACCTGGATTTCAGAGTCCTACGACCGAAACCCCGCGCGCTGGCTCATCGGCGGGGGGATTGCGCTTGTTGGGGCTCTTGCCGCGATCTTGTGGGCAGTTTTCGGAGACGACGACTAAGCAGGCATCTCCACGACGACCCGCCCGCGGGTTAGCCCTGCAAGCACGCGCTCAGCCGTGTCTTTGGCCTCGCTGAGTGGAATGGTGTGGCCAATCTGGTCCCACGGCAATGACGAGGAGTGCTTGGCGCACTCAGCCCACAGTGCTTCTCGCGCCGGCATATCTTGATAGACGGAGTTGACTCCGACCAGCGTGATACCACGCAGAATGAACGGCGCGACGGTCGTCGGCAATGCCATCCCGCCCGCCAAACCGCTCGCGGAGACTACCCCGCCTGCGGCCGTGCTAGCCAAGACCTTGGCGAGTAGTTCACCCCCTGCCTGGTCCACCGCTCCGTCAAACGTCTCTGGCAGAAGTGGGCGTTGGGGCCAGCCCAGTACCTTTTGCCGCGAGATCACGTCGCTCGCACCGAGAGCCCGCAGGTAAGGGGACTCATCGGTCCGACCCGTGATTGCGTGGACCGCGAAACCCTGGCTCGCAAGAAAAAAGATGGCAAAAGATCCCACGCCACCGGCTGCGCCGGTGACGGCGATGGGAAGTTTCTGCGTCGCAGGTTTGAGGCCGCGGTCCGTGAGGGCATGAACCGCCAGGAGCGCGGTGAATCCAGCGGTCCCAAACGTTGCCGCCTGCCGGGTTGTCATGTCCTGGGGAACAACCATCAGGTGTTCAGGAGCAACAACAATGGCCGTGGCGAGCCCGCCATGGCGATCTTCTCCGTAACCGAAACCGGTGACGACAACCCGGGTTCCCTTAGGGAACCTGGGGTCAGAACTTTCTTCCACCGTCCCAGCGGCGTCGATTCCGGGAACGAGGGGCGTGGTACGAACGACTCCTGGCGACCCGGTGAGAGCTAGAGCGTCTTTGTAGTTCAGGGCGGAGAATTCCACGCGAACGCGGATTCCCTCTCCTAGTTCTTGGCTCGCAATGTCGTTTCGGAAGTGGGTAGTCCGACCGCCGGACCCGTCATCGGCGATCCACCATGCGCTGGCCTGACTAGCCAAAGAGCATCGCCGCGGCCTCATAGCGCTCGGCGGGAACGGTCTTCAATGCGCCAAGTGCTTCAGAGAAGTTGACGGTGTGAATCTCGGTTCCACGCAAGGCGACCATGTGTCCCCACTTGTGCGCGTTGACCAGGTCAATAACGTTCATGCCAAAGCGCGTGGCCAACACTCGGTCGAACGCGCTTGGGGTCCCACCGCGCTGAATGTGACCCAAGGTGGTTGCCCGAGTTTCAATTCCCGTTGCTTCTTCGATAAGCGGGGCGAGCTTCTCCCCGATACCGCCAAGACGCGGGCGGCCAAAAGCATCGAGTCCCCGCTCTGAGTGGGCATCGTCCATGGTGTCGAGAGCAAAACCCTCAGCGACGACTACCAGTGGTGCGCGACCGCGGTCATGCGCCGAGCGCACCCAGTGAAGCAACTCGTCCATGCTTGTTTTGCGCTCAGGAATCAAGATGGCGTGAGCTCCTGCTGCCATACCTGAGTGCAAAGCAATCCAACCCACATGGCGGCCCATCACTTCGGCGACCATGCACCTGGAGTGCGAGTCACCCGTTGTGCGCAGGCGGTCCATCGCCTCTGTCGCGATGCTCACTGCGGTGTCAAAACCGAAGGTGAAGTCAGTGCCATTGAGGTCGTTGTCTACGGTCTTAGGGACACCGACCACCGGCAGACCCAGGTCAGAGAGTTCTTTCGCAGCGGCGAGGCTGCCCTCGCCGCCAATAGCGATGAGGGCATCGAGGCGATGCTCGTCGAGTACCTCGCGCACGCGCGGTGCGCCGCCGTGGTCGAAGGGATTGGTCCTGGAGGTGCCAAGAATGGTGCCACCGGTGTTGCCGATACCTTTGACTTCGTTCCGAGCAAGGGGAATCGCGTCTGAATCGCAGAGCCCTTTGTAGCCACCAAGGAATCCGACAAACTCGTGCCCGTGAACGCGCGTTCCTTTGAGTACGGCGCCACGAATAACAGCGTTCAGGCCGGGAGCATCGCCACCACTGGTCAGAATTCCAATTCTCATGAGAACTATTCTGTCGTTTTTCGGGGGCACCCGAGTCGCCCGACACCCATCGCACTTCCAGCTCGAGTGTCTAGGCTGAGAAATGGCGGCAAGTAAATCACCACCGCCGGTAGGAGAACACCATGGCTACACCACAGAAACCCGTCGCAGCCGAAGACCACCAGGCCGTGACTTCCGACTCAGCTCTCAGCGGCAAGCCCGAATACCCGGGTCAGACCCTGGGCCTCGTCGCCTTAGTTTTGTCCTTCTTCATGCAGATTCCAGCGCTCATTCTGGGAATCCTTGCTTGGGTCTGGTCAAACCGCGCAGGCGTTTCAAACGTTCCGGCGAAGGTTGCTGTCGCGGTGAGCGCGACGCTGATGGTTATTGGCACGCTGGTCTTGATTGGCTGGATTGTCCTTGTTGCCTCGACCATCGGTCAGTTTGGTGACATGGATGGTTTCGGCCGCATGGGACCGGACTTCTTTAGCTAAGGACCTTCCATCTCGAGCACCGCCATGGCGGCATTGTGACCCGCAATGCCGCTGACGGCACCGCCTCTTTGGGCACCTGAACCGCACAGCAGAACCCCCTCAGTGGCCGTGGCGACCCCCCAGCGTTTGGCGGGGGTACCGAGGTCTGCATCGTCTTCGACGAACGGCCATGCGAGTGGCCCGTGGAAGATGTTTCCACCGGGCAGTTTCAGAGCGTGTTCGAGATCGCTAGTGGTTTTTGTTTCAATGCAGGGATTCCCGTGTGCGTCGCGCAGCAGCAGGTCCCCGATTGGTTCTGCAAGGACCGAGTTGAGCGAATCGATGACTGCCTGCTGAAGGGTCGCCCGAAGGACGTCCGGTTCGTAGGCCGTTGCGAGCCGGTGAGGGACGTGAAGCCCAAACACTGTCAGCGTGTGGACTCCTTGCTCAGCGAGCTCGGGGCTGAGGATGCTCGAATCCGTCAGCGAGTGGCAATAGATTTCACAGGGCAGAGGGCTGGGAATTCGCAGCTCAGTCGCCTCGTTGTGGGCCTGCGCAAGTTGGGACCAGGTTTCGTTGATGTGGAAGGTGCCACCGAATGCCTGCTCGGGCGTGATTGTTGGGTCGGCCAACCGCGGAAGCCTAGTTAGGACCATATTCACTTTGACCTGAGCGCCCTCGGCGCGATCAGGGACACTTCGTTTTTGCAGTCGGCCGAGCTCCTCCGGTGACGCGTTGACCAGCACGTAACGAGCCTGGATGGTGTGCTCTGTGCCATCCCGCAGGAAGGTGACGGCGCGGTCATCGCCCACCCCGGTCACCTCGGCCCCGCCAATCAGTCGTGCGCCGGCCGCGCGGGCGGCATGGAGGATGGCGCCTGAGACGGCGCCCATGCCACCAACGGGGACATCCCAGTCGCCTGTTCCCCCGCCAATCACGTGATAGAGAAAGCACTTGTTCGCGTCGAGATTGCCATCATGATTAGGCGCAAAGGTGCCGATTAAGCCATCGGTGAGAACCACGCCACGGACCACATCATCGGCGAAGCTGGATTCGATGACCTCCCCTACCGGGCGCTCAATGAAGTCCCGCCAGATGTCGGACCCGCCCGGGCGACTTGCAAGCAGGGCTTTCGCCTCAGAGCGAGTGACGAGGGGGTCAGTCACTCCGGGGAACATCGCCTCCGCTAGAACCCGGGTCCTTGAATAAAAGGCACCCCATGCTTCGGCGTCTGCCGCGGCCCCAATCGCGGCAAAGGACGCCGCGGTGGCATCTGCGTCATGGTTATCAATCAGGAGGCCCTTCGAAGTTCCCGGAACGGGAGTAAAGGACGAGTAGCGTCTTTTGGCCAGGGTTATCTCAAGCCCCAGGTCGTCGATGATCTTCTGGGGGAGCAGGCTCACGAGATAGGAATAGCGCGAGAGTCTTGCGTCTACGCCTGGGAACGATTCAGCGGAGACCGCAGCACCGCCCCACTCCTCGAGTCGCTCCAGAATCACGACGCTCAAGCCCGCCTGTGCGAGGTAAGCGGCAGCAGTCAAACCGTTGTGGCCGCCGCCCACAATGACCACATCGCAGCGGGTAGGAACAACCTCGTTCATGGCCCCAGTGTAGAGGGGGCAGGAAGCCCTGCGGGGCTCGCGAGCCGAGCCACTAACGTGCAAAAAGACTGGTCAGCACCTAGCATTCTCGATATGCCAACCGGCCCTAGCAATGATGCGTCCAGAACCCAGCGGACCTCTGGAACAGCCTTTGCGCAGTCGCTCGCTGACGAGTCGGTTGCCCTCGTTCGAAGCTGGCTCAATCGCGCGGCTCAACTTCACCCGAAGCCTCATCCAAGTTCCCAGCGCCTCGCCGGGGTCTTGAAGGACCCGAAGGGTCCTGCATTTGCTCTGGGATTTGTTGATCGCGTTGCACGACCAGAAGACTTGGGCGTTGCGGCCAGGAACTTTCGTGAACTGTCCCAGGACATCCCTGGCTTCCTTTCTCCGGTTTTGAGCTTGCTCATTCGCCTTGGCGGATTCTTTGCCCCTATCTTTCCGGGGCTTGTGGTCCCCATCGCCCGCTTTGCGCTGAAGGTGCTAATTGGCCACCTGATTATTGATGCCAGCGAGAAGAAGCTACCTCGGTCTCTCAAGCGCCTTAGGAAAAAAGGCGATCAGCTCAACATCAATCTTCTGGGAGAGGCGGTCTTGGGCGAGCGCGAGGCGGATCGGCGCCTCGCGGGGGTGAGCGCACTCATTGCCAGAGACGATGTGGACTATGTGTCGGTTAAGGTGTCCGCGGTCTCGAGTCAACTCTCGATGTGGGCGTATGACCAAACGGTCAGCAGAGTCGTCAAGCGACTTTTGCCTCTGTATCAGCAGGCCGCAGCAACCACGCCGCCAACATTTATCAACCTCGACATGGAGGAATTCAAAGACCTCGATATGACAATCGATGTCTTCCAGGCTGTTCTTTCTGACAAGAGCCTCAAGTCCTACACCGGCGGCATAGTTCTCCAGGCCTATTTGCCCGAAGCCTTGGATGCTATGAAGAAGATCAGCGCATTCGCCACGGCCCGGGTCAAGGCCGGTGGCGCCCCCCTGAAAGTCCGGGTCGTGAAGGGTGCGAACCTCCAGATGGAGCAGGTGGATGCCGAGCTACACGATTGGCCGCTCGCGGTTCTCCCCTCGAAACAGGCTACGGACACGAACTATAAGCGGGTGCTCGAATGGGCCTTAACTCCGGCTAGGACCAAGTCTCTACGGATCGGTGTCGCTGGCCACAATCTTTTTGACCTCGCATTTGCACACCGATTGGCGCAACACCGCGGCGTCTCCGGCGCGGTCGACTGCGAGATGTTGATTGGTATGGCTCCCGATCAAGCCGATGCGGTGCGCGAGACCGTCGGTCGCCTCATTGTCTACACACCGGTGGTTCACCCCAGCGAGTTTGATGCAGCCGTCGGGTATCTCGTGCGGCGTTTGGATGAGAACGCGAGCCCCGAGAACTTCATGTCCGCGGTATTCGATCTTCACCAGAGCGAGGAGTATTTCGCCAGAGAAGAAGGGCGCTTCCGCGAGTCACTGAAGGCCCTTGGCCAGAAGTCACCGGCGCCGAATCGGAACCAGAACAGGTCGAAGGCAGCTTCCTCGTCACACGCCACTTTCCACAACGAGGCAGACACCGATCCTTCGTTGGCGGAGAATCGCGAGTGGATCGAAAGCGTTCGCGCTCTGGCCGGATCCCGCGCCGGCAAAGCACTCGGGTCCGAGGCCCTGAAGAGAGCAGCAATACCGGAGTCCCAGGGGCCCATTGCGGGGGGCATTGCCATTGAGAACGTCATTGCTAAGGGCCGGGCTGCTGGTGCGAAATGGGCCCAGAAATCTGCTGCGGACAGGGCTGCAATTCTGCTTCGTGTCGCGGATGAGCTGGGTAACAGGCGCCGCCAGCTACTAGCCGTGATGTCCCAAGAAGCCGGCAAAACTCTGGCCGAGGGCGATCCCGAGGTTAGTGAGGCGATTGACTTCGCCCGGTACTACGCCCACCAAGCTCTCGAACTGGATAAGGTTCAGGGCGCTCGATTCCAGCCTGCCCGCTTCACGCTCGTGACCCCGCCGTGGAACTTCCCTGTTGCCATTCCGGCTGGATCCGTCTTGGCCGCGTTGGCCGCGGGTAGCGCCGTTGCAATCAAACCCGCTCCACAGGTGAGGCGCTGTGGTGCTGTGATGGTGGAGGCCCTGTGGGCTGCGGGTGTGCCGAAGGATGTTCTTCAACTCGTTGATGTTGAAGAAGGCCAAGTGGGCCGCATGTTGATTGCCCACCCGGGTGTTGATCGATTGATTCTCACCGGTGGTTTTGAGACCGCCCGTTTGTTCCGCTCGTTCCGTGCGAGCTTGTCCCTGCTGGCAGAAACCAGCGGCAAGAACGCCATCATCGTCACGCCCAGTGCCGATTTTGACTTGGCGGTAGCCGACATCGTGAAAAGCGCCTTCGGGCACGCTGGACAGAAGTGCTCGGCTGCAAGTTTGGTCATTTTGGTCGGCTCGGTCGCAACTTCAGAGCGCTTCCGTCGACAGCTTGTGGATGCGGCCAGCACGTTGCGCGTCGGTTACCCCGACAATCCTGAGTCAGTCATGGGCCCGGTGATTGAGGCCCCAGGCCCTAAGCTCCAGCAGGGTTTGAGCGAGCTTGGCAAGGGCGAGGAATGGATTCTGGAGCCACGATCGCTGGATGCCGCTGGACGTCTTTGGTCTCCTGGTATTCGCGACCACGTCAGACCCGGGAGCGCTTTCCATCAGACCGAGTACTTCGGTCCGGTTCTTGGCATTATGACCGCACGCACTCTTGCTGAAGCCCTCAGCATCCAGAACGCCGTTGAGTACGGACTCACGGCAGGTATTCACTCGCTGGACACCGATGAGGTCGCCTACTGGCTGGAGGGTGTCGAGGCCGGCAACTGCTATATCAACCGTGGCATCACCGGAGCCATCGTCCAGCGCCAGCCCTTTGGTGGGTGGAAGAAATCGAGTGTTGGTCCTGGCGCTAAAGCTGGCGGCCCTAACTACCTCTTCGCCCTGGGTGAATGGCAGAAGCGCGACATTGCTTCGGATGAACAACCGCCAGCACTCGAGGATTACTATCAGCGGCTCATATCCACCGCCACCGAAGCCGATTCCGAGGAGCGCGCCTTTCTCACTCGTAGCCTCGGGGATGATCGTCGGGTCTGGGAGAGCACGTATGGAGTCTCCCATGACCCATCGGGTCTTGGTGTGGAGCGGAACGTGTTCCGTTATCGCCCGAGTGCCGTCACCATTCGAGCGTCTGGTTTTGTTTCTGTGGCAGAGATTGTCCGTGTTTTCGCAGCTGGCGTTCGTGCTGGGGCGACTATCTCCCTGTCGATGGCTGACGCGCTTCCGGAGGATGTGCTCACTCTCATGCGCCAGAGCCCCGAGGGCTCGGGGCGCCTCGGCGACGTTGTGGTCGAAAGCGAGCGGGGATTTGTCGCGCGCACGGCTGCATCGTTGCCTGATCGCGTTCGTCTGCTCGGTAGCCGTGCAGACGCGCTCGCCGTCGCGTTTGATGGCGCACCAGAGGTGGCCATCTATGGCGACGAGGTGACCGAGTCAGGTCGCGTGGAGATGTTGCCGTTTGTTAAGGAACAGGCTGTTTCGATTACGGCGCACCGCTTTGGGGCGCCCGATTTGCGGTTCCTCGAGCTCCGCGTCTAGTCCCTGGGGCGGTGGATGAGCCGCGAGAGCACAATCGAGCTCTTGGTGTGGTTCACGTTCGGAGCAATGCGGACGCGCTCGAGCGCGTCCTCCAAAGCTCCGATGTCTTTCGCCCTCATATGGACGATGGCATCAGCATCTCCACTGACTGTTCCCGCGTCGATTACCTCGGGGACCGTAGACAGGATGCGTTGCAGATCGGTTGGGGAGACGGTTCCCCGACAAAACAGTTCGACATAGGCCTCAACGGCAAGTCCGTCAACGGCTGGGTCGACGTGAACGGTGAAGCCGCGGATTGTGCCATCGGCGACCAGTTTGTCCACCCGCCTCTTCACCGCTGAGGCTGATAGCCCGACGATTCCGCCGATGTCGCCGTAGTTGGCGCGCGAATTGTGCCGGAGTTCTCCGATTATCTTGTGGTCTATTGCGTCCATGGGATGAGTTTAGGTGGATTTATTGCGAGATAGCCCCCAAAAACGCAGGATATCTGCGTTTCAATTCCGAATAAGCGCGAAGGTTGCGTGTGAGACTGGAGGTATGACCGTGACAAGCACTCTCGATGACGCCAGCCTGATCCATGCACCGGCCTCTTCACCGCGTGTACTGATGTGTCGCCCAGAACACTTCACCGTCAGCTACCGAATCAATCCGTGGATGTATCCGGAGAACCCGACCGACACGAGCCTCGCCTTATCTCAGTGGAGCGTGCTCTATGACACCTATAAGAATTTGGGTTTCCAGGTCGACGTCATTGACCCGTTGGCAGGCTTGCCCGACATGGTCTACGCGGCCAACGGTGGGTTTGTCTTGGATGGCATCGCCTACGGTGCAAAGTTCCACCACGAGGAGCGCGGCCCGGAGGGCCCCGCATACATGGAGTGGTTTCGGGCACAAGGCTTCGAGGTTGTCGAGCCTGCTGCAGTGAACGAGGGAGAGGGTGACTTCCTTCTTGTTGGCGACACGATACTGGCGGCGTCGGGTTTTCGCAGCGACACCGGAAGCCACAAGGAAATCGCCGATATCTATGGGCGCGAGGTTGTTTCGCTTCAGCTGATTAATCCCAGTTACTACCACCTCGACACAGCCTTGGCCGTGGTCGATTCGACCACGATCGCCTATTTGCCAAGCGCCTTCGATGGGCGCTCCATCGGAATCCTTCGCGAGCGCTACCCCGATGCCATCATCGCCACCGAAGAGGACGCAGCGGTGTTGGGGCTTAACAGCTTTAGCGATGGCCACAATGTTGTCATCGCGGCGCGGGCGACCACTTTTGCCGCCGATCTTGCCGAACGAGGATATAACCCGATTGGCGTGGAGCTCTCCGAGCTCCTCCTTGGCGGGGGCGGCGTCAAGTGCTGCACCTTGGAGTTGAGATCATGACGGGCCGGGCAACGCGCCAAGCGCTAACACTTGAGGACTCGTTCCTCACCCACAACTATCACCCGCTCCCGGTTGTGGCGAAGAGCGCCAAGGGTGCGTGGGTCAAAGACGTTGAAGGCAAAAAGTATTTGGACTGCTTGGCCGCCTATTCGGCGGTTAATTTTGGCCACGGCCACCCAGCCCTCACGAAAGCAGCGAGGCGCCAACTTCGGTCGGTCACGCTGACCTCTCGAGCCTTCCACCACAATCTTCTGGGCACCTTTGCCAAAGAGCTCGCCGAGCTCGTGGGCATGGAGATGGTGCTGCCGATGAACAGCGGTGCTGAAGCCGTCGAGAGCGCCATCAAGGTCGCCAGGGCCTGGGGGTATCGAGTTCGCGGCGTTGCTGCGAACAAGGCAACCATCATCGTTGCGGAGAACAACTTTCATGGGCGCACGATTTCAATCGTCAGCTTTTCTTCGGACGAGTCCTCCAAGAGAGATTTTGGTCCGTTCACCCCGGGATTTGTCTCGGTTCCTTATGGCGATGCTGATGCTCTCGAGAAGGCGATCGATGATTCCGTTGTCGCTGTTTTGCTCGAGCCCATCCAGGGCGAGGCAGGAATCATCGTTCCACCCGAGGGCTATCTTGCTCGCGTTCGCCAGCTGACCAAAGACCGCAACATCCTGATGATTGCTGACGAGATTCAATCCGGGCTCGGACGAACCGGAGCCACCCTGCAGTGTCAGAACGAAGGCGTCGTTCCTGACATGGTGATCCTGGGCAAAGCGCTGGGCGGTGGCATCGTCCCTGTCAGCGCGGTGGTGGGCAAGCGATCGGTGATGGGTGTTCTCGCTCCGGGCCAGCACGGATCAACCTTTGGTGGTAACCCTTTGGCCGCAGCGGTTGGGCTTGCCGTGGTTCGGTTACTTGCGACTGGGACCATGCAAAGACGCTCCCAGGCGTTGGGCCTCCACCTTCACCGCAGGCTCCGTGAGCTGATTGGGCATGGCGTCCTCGACGTTCGAGGCGTCGGTCTGTGGGCCGGCATCGAGATCGATCCAGCCCTTGCCACTGGCCGCGAGGTCTGTGAAGCGCTGATGGCGCGCGGGGTCTTGGCAAAGGACACGCATGGATCAACTATTCGCTTGGCGCCTCCGATTGTCGTGTCTAAGCGTGATCTTGACTGGGGAATTGACCAACTGGTCGCTGTGCTTTCCGAGTTGGGTCAAGAAAAATAGCGTCAGGTACTTGTCACAGAAGTTAAGTTAGGCTAACCTAACTAGTGACATCGCTCTGGTGCGCTGAATGGCCACGCACCCTCGTCTCGTGAAGGAGAAAAATGCCTATCGCCCTGCGTACGTTGGCTCTAGCCGCAGTCGCCACCTTGTCTCTTGGGCTCGCAGCCTGTGCTCCCGCTGCCGAACCGGTTGCTGAGAGTGAACCGGAGGTACCGGAAACAGAGGCGACCGCCGTGGAGCTCGTTGCCGACGACTACGTCATTTTGTACTCAGGCCGAGAAGAGACCCTTATTCAGCCCTTGATCGATATGTTCACCGAAGAAACCGGCATTACGGTCGACATTCGTTATGCGGGAACCTCCGAACTCGCAGCCCAGCTGCTTGAAGAGGGTGATCAAAGCCCAGCGGGAGTGTTCCTGTCTCAAGATGCGGGCGCACTCGGCGCGCTGAGCGACGCGGGACTGTTTGTCTCGCTTCCTGCAGAGATCACCGACCGTGTCGACCCAAACTATTCCTCCACCGACTCATCGTGGGTCGGCGTGACCGGCCGCGCTCGCGTCATCGTCTATGACAGTGAAACCGTTGCGGCAGAAGACTTACCCCAGAGTGTTGATGACCTTGTCGGGCCTCAGTGGTCAGGCAAGCTTGCCGTAGCGCCCGGGAACGCGAGCTTCCAATCCTTTGTCACCGCCTACCGTGTTCTTCTCGGTGAGACTGCGGCGGATCAGTGGGTATCGGGCTTGGTCATCAATGACCCGCAGATTTATGAAAAGAACGGTGCAATCCTCGAAGCAGTGAACGATGGCATCGTTCCGCTTGGCCTCATCAACCACTACTACTGGCACCGTTTGGCTGCAGAACGTGGCGTCGACAACATGCGTGCCCAGTTGCACTACACCCCCGCGGGTGACCCGGCCTCAATTGTGAATGTGACAGGAGCTGGTGTCTTGGTGTCACAACAGGGCGACGCAGATGCGTTCCGCCTCGTCGAGTTCTTGGTCTCCGACGTGGCGCAGCAGTACTTCGTTGAGGTCACCTTTGAGTATCCGTTGGTCCCTGGGCTACCCACACCCGAGGGTGCCCCAGCACTCGAGGGGCTTCGAGTGGCTAACCTAGACCTTTCGGACCTGCGCACCTTGGCTGAGACCCAGTCGCTGCTGCAGAAGTACGGTCTGATTCTCTAGTTCATTTCCCGGAAGGGCAGCTGTGTCCCACAGTGCTGCGGCAGAGGTGTCGGTGCCATCAGGCGCCGACACCTCTGGCGTTGATGCCAACGGGCGAATCGGTTCTAGACCTCCTTGGTGGCTGGTTGTGGCCTCCCTCGGGGCAATTGCCCTCGTGTCGATTCCGCTCGTCTATCTCGTGGTCAGAGGCTCCGAGATAACTGGCCCGGCTCTGGTGGGAATACTCACCGGTCCTCGAGTGGGCCCCCTCACACTCAACACCCTCGCGCTCGGTTTTGCCGTCACTGCGACCACATTGTTTTTGGGAACCGCGATTGCGGCTCTGATTTCTAGGCTTCGTATTGGCGCGCCGCGGATGTGGTTGCTGCTTTCTGCTTTGCCACTCGCGGTGCCTTCTTACTTGGCCTCGTATGGCTGGCTTGTGCTGGTGCCTGGCCTGAACGGCTTTTGGCCAAGCTTCGCTCTACTCACCGCTGTGACTATGCCCTTTGTCATCCTCCCGGTCGCAGCGGCGCTACGCGGGACGTCAGCTGATGGCGAAGCGGTTGCACGCACGCTGGGGCTGGGACCGGTGTCGGCATTTTGGAGCGTTACGTGGCCTCAGGTCAGGCCAGCTGCTATCGCCGGTGCGTTGCTGGTGTTTCTCTACACGCTGAGCGATTTTGGTCTTGTCGCCATGCTCCGATTCCAAACACTGACCTGGGGTATCCAACAGGCCTACGCGGCGAGCTTTGACCGAAGCCAAGCGGCGGTCCTCGCGCTCTTGCTCGTCGTGATGGCCCTGGCTCTCGTTGGCGCCGAGCGCAGTGCCAGAGGACAGGTGGATCGCAGCGCTGCGACTCACCTCGCTGTGGAGCCGGTTCGGCCCATTCTTCGCGTCTTCGTGGTCACACTCATCGCAACACCGATTGTGATTGGCGTTGTTGTTCCCCTGGTGGGGCTTGGCGTGAGACTGCTGCAGGCCGAAACCCTCGCTGCGCTCGATGTTGCCCGTTTGGCCACCGCAACGGGCAACACCGTGGGAGTTTCCCTAGGCGCGGCAGCGCTCGCATTGCTCCTCGCGTTGCCAATCGCTGCGTTGGCGGCTCGCTATTCCTCACGCTGGGTGGGGGCACTCGAGAGCATGGGGTATCTCTCGAACGCGTTGCCGGGCATCGTGGTCGGGTTGTCCTTGGTGTTCTTTAGCCTCCAAGTGCTGCCGGGGCTCTATCAGACTCTCGTTGTCCTTGTCTTCGCTTACGCGGTGCTCTTTATGCCAAAGGCGCTGGGCACTGCCCGATCGAGTATTGAAAACGTCTCCCCGGAGCTCGTGAGTGTTGCACGGACGCTCGGTGCTAGCCCCTTTCAGGCCTGGTATCGGGTGACAGTGCCCCTGGCGCTCCCTGGTTTGGGCATTGGCGCCCTGCTGGTGGCGATCACCACAATGAAGGAGCTGCCGGCAACGTTGCTACTACGCCCGACGGGCTTCGACACCCTCGCTACGGAGTTGTGGTCGAAGACCGCTGCCGCTGAATTCGGTGCGGCTGCTCCCTATGCCGCTGTCTTGGTCTTGGTTGCAGCAATACCTGCGATGATTCTCTCCGGTGTTGGATCCGTCGCCAAGGAGGAGCTATGACCACAGTCACAATGGCTAACGTCAGCCTCTCGTACGGAACCCGCCCCGCCCTGCGCGACGTGTCGCTGGTGGTCCCCTCAGGTTCTTTGGTGGCAATCTTGGGACCCTCGGGCTGCGGAAAAACAAGCCTTCTGATGACGCTTGCCGGTCTGGTTTCCATCGACGGAGGAACGATTACTGTCGGCTCCAGGGAACTATCCAGCGAGAACCACCGTATTCCCCCGGAGCAGCGCGGTGTCGGGTGGGTTCCCCAAGCAGCGTCCTTGTTCCCGCACTTGAGCGTTGGCGACAACATCGGGTTCGCGCTACCAAAAGGCCGCCGGCGTAATGAGCGGGTCGAAGAGCTTGCGCGTCTGGTTGGCCTCGAAGGGTTCTTGAATCGATCTCCTGGTCAACTCTCCGGTGGCCAGGCGCAGCGCGTTGCGCTCGCTAGAGCGCTCGCTCCGAAGCCTGATGTGTTGCTTTTGGATGAGCCCTTTGGCGCTTTGGATAGCGTTCTTCGCCACTCACTCGCTAGAGACGTGGCGCGCATCCTGCGCGATCAAGAGACCACCGCGATCCTAGTGACGCACGACCGCGAAGAGGCACTCGACCTTGCTGATTTTGTTGCGGTGATGGACGGCGGACGGATTGTCCAGGTCGGCACACCCCTTGAGGTCTATGAATCACCGGCTACCCCGTGGGTTGCCTCATTCGTGGGCGACACCGTCGAGCTCTCTGGTGTGTGGCGGGATGACGCGCTGAATTGTTCTCTGTGTGGGGCAAAGGACTTTTGCGGTCCAGCAGAGAACCGTTTGGGCTGCACCGGCCATGTTCTTTGCGCCCTGGGTGATGTCGCCGCAACATCACAAGTTGGCGAACCGCGCGATGGCGACCAGGTTCGAGTTGTGGTGAGACCCGAGTGGCTGGTCCCCTCACAGCAGGGAATCAAGGCAAAGGTCGAGACGGTCGCCTACGCGGGTCACGACGCCTTGGTCGAGTTCTCTCTGGAGGGCCACAGCGAGCGCGTGCGCGCTCGCATTGCAGCTCCCTTCCTGCCAGCGGTTGGTCAAGACTTCTCATTGGCACTGCGTCATCCCGCACTGGTTTTCCCAGCGCCCGAGGTACTCACCGCGCTACCCTAGCGTCGTGCCAGCGCAGTCTGACCTTCGCGATTCCTCGGCCCTGACCGAGGGCGTTCTCTCGCGCATTCGCTCGCGGGCTGGCACTTACGACCTAAACAACGAGTTTTTCCACGAAGACCTCGACGAGCTCCGAGCGATTGGCTACTTGTCGCCCCGTTCCTTGCCCCAGATGATTGCTGATCAGCGCTTGCTTGCCGCTCATGCCCCCGCAACAGCGCTCGGTATTGGGATGCACCTGACCTGGATGGGGGTTGCCAGAGATATGGTGGCCTCAGGACATAAGGAATTGCAGTGGGTCCTCGATGACGGAGCCGCCGGAGAACTTTTTGCCTTTGGGGTGAGCGAAAAGGGCAACGACGAGGTCCTCACGGATTCCACGACCCGGGTTGAAGAAGTAGCCGGGGGCTTTGCCTACGTTGGAACCAAGATCTTTGTGTCGTTGTCACCGGCGTGGACGCGGCTGAGTGTGCTGGGGCGCCACGGCGATGAGATTGTTCACGGTTTTATCACCCGCGATCAGCCGGGCTGGTCGAACACACCGGATTGGGACACGCTCGGCATGCGAGCCACGCAGAGCTACACCACGAAGCTTGACGGTGTTGTTGTTGAGTCAGCGCGGGTGGCCAGGCGCATCCCGGTTGGCCCGAACGACGATGCGTTTACGGTTGCTATTTTCCAGAACTTCCTGTTGCTGGTCTCAGCCGTGTATGCGGGGATTTCTGACCGCGCTCTGGAGCTAGCAATTCAGAGCGCGAAGGCCAAGACCAGCAGCATGGGCGATGGCGCCGTGGCCTCAGAAGACCCAGCAATTCGCTGGCAGGTGGCTGATGCTGCAATCGCCCTTGATGCGCTCGGTCCTCAGCTTGAGACCTATGCCAGTTGGGTGCAGGAGGCGAAGCCTCCGCACCCTCACTGGTTCCGTTTACTCTCCGGTGTCAAGCACAACAGCGTCGAGACAGCACGGAGGGTGGTGGACCAGGCGATGCGGGTTGCCGGAGGCAGCGGTTATCGCGCGGGACACGAACTCAGCCGATTACAGAGGGATGTTCTCGCCGGGGTTTATCACCCGAGTGACACCGAGGCTGTTCACCGCACTGTTGCCTCTGACCTATTGGGGCCACTCGCATAGACCGGCATAGCCCACTGGCCTACGATGAAACCCATGGCCTCGAAGCGCACTGACGATATCTTTATTGACTCCCTCGGGGTCACCATTCACTACCACGTCTGGTCACCCGCAAAAAAGGCCAAGGCCATCGTTCAGTTGGCCCACGGTCTGGGTGAACATGCGCTCCGATACCAGTCACTCGTTGACGCGCTGGTGAAGGCTGGCTATGAAGTCTGGGCTGATGAACACCGCGGGCATGGTGCCACTGGTCTTGAACAGTGGGAGGGCAACTACAAGAAGCTTGGCAAGCTTGGCCCCGGTGGCTTACCGGCAACCATTCAGGCGGTGCGCAACTTCACCGACGTCATCACAGAGAACCGCCCCGGAGTGCCGGTGTTCTTCTTGGGCCACAGTTGGGGCTCGCTGATTGGCCAGATTCTTCTCAATAAGGGCGACGCCCATCGTTATGCAGGGATGATCATGACGGGAACCGCCTACCGGGTTCCCGGATACATGAACGCCGGTGACCTAAACGCCAAACACAAGCACTTGGGCACCATCGGCGCCGAGTGGTTGAGCCGTGACGTTAGCGTCCACGAAGCGTGGCGTAAGGACCCCCTTACGTTTGTCGCCAACACCATGAAGCTCTTCGGCCCCATTGACGCAGCCAGGCTCATCGGCGTTCCCAAGCCGCTGGACACCGACATTCCGCTTTTGTTGATGGTCGGCTCGGATGACAGCCTGGGCGGCGAGCGAAGCGCCAAGAAGCTGGCTGATGCGTATGTGGCCGTCGGTGCCTCTGACGTCGAACTTGTTGTCTATGAGGGTGCACGCCACGAGGTCTTCAATGAAACGAACGCGGCCGAGGTGCGTCAGGATTTGGTCGCCTGGCTTGATAGCAGGCTCCAAGCACCAACCGCCTAGGCTGGATACGTGCACGCTGAATACAAGGTCCCCGGGGGCAAACTCGTCGTTGTTGACCTAGAAGTCGACGCTCAGCGCATTACGTCTGTTCAGGTAGCGGGCGACTTTTTCCTTGAGCCCGACGACGCTCTCGACTCGATTAACCGGGCCATTGTGGGGCTTTCCGTCAGCTCCTCGACCGAGGCTATCTCGGACGCCGTCCGAGTGGCCTTGCCCGATGACGTTGTCATGATGGGCTTTAGCCCGGAGGCGGTGGGAACGGTTGTTCGCCGGGCAATAACTGGCGCCCGAAGCTTTCTTGACTACGAGTGGGAATACATTCCTCCCACCCCTTTGGAGCCGCTCGAGCAGATGGCTCTTGATCAAGTTCTTGCCGAAGAAGTCGGTACCGGGAATCGGGGGCCGACCCTTCGGATCTGGGAATGGGCTAAGCCTGCCGTCGTTATCGGATCGTTCCAGTCGCTCAAGAACGAAGTCGACTTGGATAACGCTGCCAAATACAACATGGAGGTCGTCCGCCGGGTGAGCGGTGGTGGCGCCATGTTCATGGAGCTTGGGACCGCAATCACCTATTCGCTCTATGCCCCAACTGATTTAGTCTCCGGAATGAGCTTTCAAGATTCCTACGCATTCCTCGACGACTGGGTGATCCAGTCGCTTCGCGGCCTCAACATCGATGCCAGCTACAAGCCGCTGAACGACATCACGAGCCCCACGGGGAAGATCGGAGGCGCCGCCCAAAAGCGCCTTGGCAGTGGTGCAGTTCTGCACCACGTGACCATGGCCTATGACATGGACGGTGACCGCATGGTCGAGGTGTTGCGTATCGGGCGGGAAAAAATCAGCGACAAGGGTGTGGCCAGTGCGAACAAGCGGGTCGACCCACTGAAAGCCCACACGGGGCTCAGCAAAGAAGCCATCCAAGATCATCTCGTCGGCACGTTCAAGGCTCTCTACGGCCTGCGCACCGGAGGTGTCACCGAGGGCGAAATGGCCAGGGCCAAGGCCCTCGCGGTGGAAAAGTTCGCCACCCCCGAGTGGTTGTATCGGGTACCGTGAGCCCTCCCGAACCGATTCGTCGCCGACTCAGCCTGCGAGGGCTGATTTTGTCATTGGCCCTTACCGGCGTGCTCGTGGGCGCGGTTGTGGTGTCCGCCATCACCGGGCAGTTGGCCGTGACGGCCTCAGACGTGGTCGGCACAATCCTCGGATGGCTCGGAATCAACACCGCGCTGGCGCCTGAGGATCCTGTCGTGGAGGCAACACTCCAGGTGGTGCGCTTCCCAAGAATTGTGATGGCGCTTGCCGTTGGTGCCGCCTTGGCTGTTGCCGGAGCTCTCATGCAAGCCGTCTTTGGAAACCCTCTGGCGGAGCCCGGCGTCGTTGGTGTGTCTGCTGGTGCCGCCTTGGGTGCTTCCACCGCAATCGTCTTCGGAATTTCCGCCGGCGGTGGCGGTGTTGCTCTCCTGGCGTTCTTGGGAGGACTGCTGGCGACCTTGTTGGTCTATGCCGTTGCGCGCGCAGGTGGGCGCACCGAGGTTGTAACGCTGTTGCTCACGGGAATTGCGATTAACGCTTTTGCTCAGGCCGGACTGGCGTTCGTTCTCTTTCTTGCGGACACTGCCAGCCGAGAGCAGATCGTGTTTTGGCAGTTGGGGTCACTCGCCGGGTCTGTCTGGTCAGAGGTAGTGATTGTTCTGCCCGTCTTGGTGATCGGCACCATCGTTGCGGTGATGTTGGCTCACCGCCTTGACCTTCTGTCCCTTGGTGAGCGAAACGCTCGCCACCTAGGTGTTGATGTTGAGCAGTTACGGATTATTGCCATTGTCTTGGTAGCGCTACTCACTGGTGTCGCGGTGGCGTTCGCGGGGATTATTGCCTTTGTCGGGCTAGTGGTACCCCATATTATTCGGATGGCTTTGGGCCCTGCGCACCGAGGGCTCCTCGTGGCCAGTGCTGTGGGCGGTGGAGCCCTGTTGGCTATTGCTGATCTTCTGACCAGGACGTTGGTGGCCGGGGCTGACCTGCCCATTGGCATGCTGACCGCTCTTGTCGGCGGGCCATTCTTCTTTGCACTGCTCTATCAGCAGCGCCGACGCAGCGGAGGGTGGGCATGACGACACCGTTGGTCGCGCTGCGGGGTGTGAGCGTTGAGCTTGAGGGAAGAAACATCATCAAGGATGTGAGCCTTGAGGTTCACCCTGGCGAGGTCCTTGCCCTGGTTGGCCCGAACGGGGCCGGAAAGTCAACTGTTCTGTCCCTAATGGCCGGAGATTTGGCGCCGTCGAAGGGCAGCGTTGCTCTCGCGGACAAGGAAGCCTCGCGCTATCGTCCGGAGGACGCAGCGCGGCTGCGCTCCATGTTGATGCAGTCCAACACTGTGTCCTTCCCGTTCACTGTGTGGGAAATTGTCGAAATGGGCAGGGCTCCGTGGGCAAGGACGCCCCAGTACGCAGAGGATGCGGCGGCCATAGCCGAGGCTCTCGAGGTTGCTGACGTCTCGCACCTAGCGCGCCGTCGCTTCACTCAACTCTCCGGCGGCGAAAAGGCCAGGGTGTCGCTGGCCAGGGTCTTGGCACAGCGCACACCCCTAGTGCTGTTGGACGAGCCGACCGCTGCTCTCGACCTCAAACACCAGGAAGACGTAATGCATACCGTCAAGGCACTAGCGACCAGTGGTCGCGGGGTGGTTGTTGTGGTTCACGATCTCTCGGTTGCTGCTGGGCATGCTGACCGAGTCGCCATGATGGTCCACGGTGAACTGGATGCTGTTGGCACGGCAGCAGAGGTGATTCGGGCTGACCGTGTCGGCCGCGTCTATGGTGTTGACGTTGATATCGAGCAGGTGGGGCGCCCGCCGAGGCCGATTATTGTTCCCAGGCGCTAAGCGCGCAGGCCGTCAAACTCTCTGTTCTTCATCATGAACTTGGCGATGTAGGGGCAGACAGGAACAACGCTCAGCCCGCCTTCGTCCCGGATGGCCTCGAGGGTTCCGCGGACAAGCGGAATTCCGAGGCCTTGACCACGCAATTCAACGGGTACCTCTGCCCTCACCAGTGAGAGGGTGGTGCCAGCCTTCACGTAGTCGACCTCGCCGACAATGGCCTCGCCATCGATCAGCACATAGCGGTGCGATGCTGGCTGGTGCTCAATCCTCATAGCCATCAGTGTAGAACCGCGTTTACTGGGCTTCTCGGACGGCAGTCGCCATCGCGATGATGATGGTCTCCAGGATGTGGCTGGGGGTTGCAAGCATCAGGCGAACGTGGCCAATGCCCGCTTCTCCGCATAACGCACCGTCGGTGACACCCACGTTGGCTTTGGTGGCAAAAAACTCGGCCCAAGATTTGCCGTCCGTCACGTCGGGCAATCCCCTGCAGTCAAGCCAGGCGATATAGGTGCCCTCAGGTTCGCGGTAGCGAACCTCGGGCAGATGCTTGGCCAGCAATTCGGTGAGCAACGAGCGGTTGCGGTCGATATACGAGAGGACATCCTCCAGCCAGGGCACGCCCTCGCTGTAGGCAGCCGCATTTGCCAACACACCGGAAGTGCCTGCCCCGTGGTTAACGATGAAGGCGATGTCTTTCATCGCTTCGTAGTCGGCGTCGTTGGACACGATCAACTGAGCGCACTTGAGGCCTGGAATATTCCACGCTTTTGATGCTGAAACCGCGGTCACCGTGTGCCCGGCGGTTACCTCGGAAATAGAGGCGTAGGGCACGTGGTGGTGATTGCCAAAGGTGAGAGGGGCGTGGATGTCGTCAGAGAAGACCCGTCCACCATGAGCGTCGACAACCTCGGCTAGTGCGCTCAGTTCTTCCCGTGTGTAGACACGGCCAAGCGGATTGTGGGGATTGCAGAGAATCAAGAGATTGGCACCTGCGGCAAAGGCATCTGCGATGCCTTTCAAGTCCATTTCGGGGCGACCGTCGTCGCCCTCAATCATGGGCACTTGGATGACCTCGCGGCCGCGCAGCCGGGTCAAGGTCAGGAAGGGCATATAGGCGGGTGTCGGGAGGATAACAGGGGCTCCAGGCCTGGAGAAGTGTTCGAGCACGACGTCGTAGGCACTCAAGACATCAGCAGTGGCATAAATCCTGGACCGTGGAACGCTCCAACCGAAACGGGCTTCGAGGAAGTCACTTGTTGCCCTACCCATGTCGCGAAGTGCTGCCGGTGGAAGGTAACCGTGTTGCGCCTTTGCCGTAGCAAGCTCGAGCGCGGCGGTCACCGCCGGGGCTGTCCCAAAGTCCATTTCAGCGACGAACGCGGCTAACTGGCCGGCGTTTCTGGTCCACTTCATGCTCCCGCGCGCAACCAGGTCTTCAACGGAGATGTCATCGAAGCGGTGGTGTTGCGTCATGGCGGACGGCCCTTCACTAAGTCGGTAGCCATCAGTCTGCCACTGCCTCTCCCGCTTGGCATGCCAGGCAAACTAGACTCGAGCGGTGGCAACGACAGAGACCCGTTATAGCTACCTGGGCCCGGTGGGAACATTCACGTGGGAGGCACTAGGTCAGGTCCAGGCTGCCCAGGGGGCAACCTGGGTTGCGGTCAACAACGTAGGCGAAGCGCTCGATGACGTTCTTTCAGGCCGCAGCCACTTCGCCATGATCGCCATTGAAAACAGCATCGAGGGTGGCGTTAGCGCCACTCAGGACGCACTTGCTGCAGCACCCGAATTGCGCATTGTTGGCGAATACATGGTGCCAGTTCGTTTCGTCTTGGCGACCAAACCAGGTGTTGGGTTGTCGTCGGTCACGACAATTGCTGCGCACCCCGTTGCCTATGCCCAGTGCCGTGGATGGCTGGAAAAGAACCTTCCGACCCACTCCCATGTGCCTGCTCACTCAAACGTTCATGCAGCGCAGAGCATCATCGACGATGGGCTGGCTGATGCGGCGATTGCCCCTCCCGGAATCACCTCCCACGCCGCCGTCAGCGTGCTCGCAGAAAACATTGGCGACAACCCTGACGCTCACACTCGTTTTGTCCTCGTTCAAAAAGGTGGAACACCGCCAGCGAGGACCGGTGCTGACAAAACCAGCATCATTGCTGAACTTCCCGACGATGGCCCTGGTCGCCTCCTAGAAATGCTCGAACAGTTCGCCACGCGCGGTGTGAACATGAGCCTTTTGGAGTCGCGTCCGATCGGCGATGCGATGGGACGCTACCGCTTTGTCATTGACCTCGATGGCCACATTGACGACGAGCGCGTCGCAGACGCGCTTCTCGGCCTTCGTCGCTTCAGCCCGAAGGTAATGTTCTTGGGTTCCTACCCCAGAGCAAACGGTCACCGACCAGAAGTTTCTGCCCGTTACACCGACGAAGCGTTCGTCGAAGCACGGGCGTGGTTAGAGCGCCTGAAATCGGGTTCCCCAGACCAAGCGTGACAGACTAGGGGGGTGATTGACCCCCAAATTCTTCGCGAAAACCCTGACCTTCTGAGGGCTTCGCTGCGCACCCGGGGCGCCGATGAGGGACTGGTTGATACCGCGCTTGCCGCAGATCAGGCCCGCCGGGATGCCATCACAGCGTTTGAGGCGCTCCGCGCCGAGCAAAATGCGATCGGAAAAGACGTGGCGAAGGCGTCAGGGCCCGAGAAGGATGCTCTGCTGGCCTCGGTCAAGAAACTCTCTGATGCGGTCAAGGATGCCAGCGCGAAGGTGACCGAGGCCGAGGAAGCAGCGGCTACTGCTCTGGGCGCGCTTCCGAACATCGTCATAGACGGCGTCCCGGCCGGTGGAGAAGAGAACTTTGTCACATTGAAAGAGGTCGGGACCAAAGCCTCTTTTGGTTTTGAACCCAAAGACCACCTCGATCTTGGCGAAGCGCTACGGATTATCGACATGGAACGCGGGGTCAAGGTTTCTGGGTCACGCTTCTACTTCTTGAAGGGCGCTGGCGCACTCCTTGAGATGGGCCTGATGCAACTGGGTATGAAGGTCGCCATGGAACAGGGCTTTGTTCCTCTTGTTCCGCCGACGCTGGTGAAGCCAGAAATCATGCAGGGCACTGGATTCCTTGGGGAACACTCCGCCGAGGTTTACCACTTGGGCGAGGATGACCTCTATTTGACCGGCACCTCTGAAGTCGCGCTGGCTGGCTACCATTCCGGTGAAATCCTGGACCTGTCAGGCGGCCCGCTACGCTATGCCGGGCTTTCCACCTGCTACCGCAGGGAAGCAGGCTCCTATGGAAAAGACACCAAGGGCATCATCCGGGTTCACCAGTTCCAGAAGCTGGAAATGTTCAGCTACGTCGACCCCGCCGACGCCGAGAGTGAGCACGAGCGTCTCCTGGCGTTGCAGGAACAGATGCTGCAGTCGTTGGGGCTTGCCTACCGCGTGATTGATGTGGCAGCCGGTGATCTTGGCTCCAGTGCAGCGCGCAAATATGACGTCGAAGCGTGGGTTCCGACCCAAGGCGCCTACCGGGAGCTCACCTCCACCTCGAACTGCACGACCTTCCAGTCCCGCAGGCTCAACGTCAGATTCCGCAGGGACAAGGATGCGAGCACCGAACCCGTGGCCACCCTTAATGGAACTTTGGCCACAACCCGATGGATTGTGGCGATTCTCGAGACCCATCAGCAGGCCGACGGGTCAGTCGCAATCCCCGAGATTCTTCGCCCCTACATGGGCGGGGCCAGCGCTATCAGCGCTGGCTAAGCCGACACTGGTAAACATAGGCGACATGACAACTACATCTGAGCGCTGGCTGGTTGCTCTCGATATCGATGGCACCGTACTTCACGAAGATGGGCACCTCTCAGATGAGGTCGTCAAGGCTGTTCAGGCGGCCCGAGATGCTGGTCACGAAGTGACGCTGGCCACCGGACGCTCAGTGTCGATGACCATCCCTGTTCTTGAGCGTCTCGCTATCGTTCCCGAGTACGTGGTCTGCTCGAACGGCGCCATCACGCTCAAACGTGACACCACGGCACCCTCTGGCTATCGACGTTTTCACGTCGAGCACTTTGATCCAACCCCTGTCCTTACTCGAATCAAGCAGGCGCTTCCTGAAGCTCACTACGCCGTCGAAGATGAGACCGGCCTCTATCGCTACACGGACTGGTTCCCCGAGGGCGCTCTCGATGCAATGAGCGAGCAGGTGACCTTTGACGAACTTCTGACCACGGTTGCAACCCGTGTTGTGGTGATTGCCCCGGGCCACGAAATTGATGACTTCTTGAAGGTCGTCGAGGGCATGGGCCTTCACCAGGTGAGCTACACGGTGGGCTGGACGGCATGGCTTGATATCGCCCCGGAGGGCATCAACAAGTCGACAGCTTTGGAATTGGTGCGGGAGAAGCTGGGCTTTGGGTTAGACCGCGTCATGGTCATCGGTGATGGCCGCAACGACATCGAAATGTTGCAGTGGGCAGCCCAGCAGGGCCGAGCTGTTGCAATGGGTCAGGCGCCAGAGGAAGTTCGGACTCATGCAAACGAGGTGACCGGTGACTTCACTGAAGACGGAGTCGCCACAGCGCTTGCCACCCTCACCCATTGAGCGATGACCGCGGTGCCCTAGAATCGCATTCGGAGGGCTGTCCGAGCGGCCGATGGAGCTAGTCTTGAAAACTAGTGGGCAGCAATGCCTCGTGGGTTCGAATCCCACGCCCTCCGCCACAGATCTGATGAAGAGGGGGAGAGCCAGTGGTCGATTCCGCTAAACCCCCAGCACCCTCCCTCTTTGAGCGCTCTGCTGATTACCCGCAGCCCTTGCACGGCATACAGAAGCGACTCGCTGGCTGGAAGCTCGTGACCGCTGTAGCGGCTGGCCTCGTCAGTGTTCTCGTTCTGAGTACCGGAATTGTCCTTGGTCTGACCGTGCAAAGCCTGCAGTCGAATCTGGTGACAGTCGCCCTTGACGGGCCTGGCGCCGCTGCACTGCCGAATATTGGCGACTTGGAGGGCGGTTTCAACGTCTTGATTGTGGGTTCTGACACACGAGTCGGCCAAGGCGACCAGTTTGATTTCGTTGACTCGGAGCTGAACGACGTCAATGTTCTGGTCCACGTGAGCGAGAACCACGACCGAGCAATTGTTGTGAGCTTTCCGAGGGATCTCCTGATTGATATCCCTGCGTGCCCGCAGGGCGATGGCACGATGTCAGAGCCGCAGACGATGGCGCCGCTGAACACCACCATGGGTATTGGGGGTTTGCCCTGCGTAGCAATGTCTCTGGAGCAGTTGACCGGACTCGAGATCGGCTACGCCGGACTCATGACATTCACCGGCGTCGCCCAGCTCTCCACCGCCGTCGGCGGTGTTGAAGTCTGTGTCACAGCACCGCTGGTTGATCCGTGGTCAGGTGTGAACCTCCCAGAGGCTGGCTACCACACCCTTGAAGGTGGCCAAGCTTTGGCCTTCCTTCGCACGCGTAAGGGTGTTGGGGATGGCAGTGACTTGGCGCGTATTTCCTCTCAGCAGGTTTACATGGCGGCGCTCGTTCGAACCTTGCAGGCAGATGGAGTGTTCAACAACATTGAAAAGCTCTATGGCATTGCCTCAGTTGCCTCTCAAACGATGGTTCTCTCCACGAGCCTTAGCCGGATTGATGTGATGGTCTCTATGGCACGCGCCCTCCGGGGTGTGCCCAACGAGAACATCATCTTTATTCAGTACCCAGTCCTCGATGCTGACCCAGAGCTCTATCCGGGCCGGGTCATCCCTCATCCCGACCTTGGTCGGGTTGTTGCAGAGCGCTTGGCGACCGATGAGCCCTTCACGTTGGCGGATGGATCACTCGGCTTTGGCTCAACGACTGATGGAAACGCCTCCGGCACTCAAGCCCCAACGCCTGAAGAGATCGAAGTTCTCGAGGGTCTGGTGGGCCAAACCGCGGGGGATGAGACCTGCGCGGTTCCGCGCTAGTACCCGGCGTCGATATAGTTATCGACGAAGTGTTCTTAGGGGCATTTCAGGAGACGTCGCATAGTTCGGCCTAGTGCACCACCCTGCTAAGGTGGAGTTCCCTCACGGGAACCGTGGGTTCAAATCCCACCGTCTCCGCGCTCGTCGCCTCTTCTGCCCAGTGTTTGGCTGGTTTTCTTGCTGCTAAGAAATGGCCTTTGTCACGAGTCTTGTGATTTCTTTCTTCACGTCGTCGTTCCATGCGGTGACGGCAAACACCGTCGGCCAGAACGCGCCGTCATCCAGTTTCGCTGAGTCTTGGAAGCCAAATGTGGAATAGCGGCTCTCAAATTTGCTTCCCGCCTGGAAGAAACAGACAATTTTGTCGTTTACGTAGTAGGCGGGCATTCCATACCAAGTCCTTGTGGTGATTTTTGGTGAAATCCCCATGACAAGAGAGTGGATAGCCTTTGCTAGCTTCTGATCGGCAGGGGCCATCTCGGCGATCTTGCGGGCCACTTGCTCGTCGCCCGAGAGCTTCTTGAACTCTCTGGCCTCCCTGGCGCGCTCGCGCATGGCTTCGCGCTCTTTATCGGTGAATGCGGAGGTGTTCTTCTTTTCTTCTGCCACAAATACATCCTAGAAGGGGTGATGCACGCTTGTGGCGCACCCCAAAAAATCCTTCCCGGTGGCTGATATGCTCGGGGTCGGTTGTTTCGGCGACCACGCGCCCGTAGCTCAATGGATAGAGCATCTGACTACGGATCAGAAGGTTGGGGGTTCGAGTCCCTCCGGGCGCGCCAAACCGGATTTTTGGAAGCGCGAACGGACCCACGCTTTGAGTTGCGTTAGGTCGTGAAGCCCGAAGGCGTTGTGGACTGACACGATTACGATGGGCTCCACCACTGACCCAAGGAGCAAACGATGGCACGTTGGAATGAGCATCCCGCAACGAGGCGTTTTGGGAAAACCCACCTGCGTTTTGGTGATCGAGCGGCAGACGTTATTCGGAACGGCATGGGGTCGTGGGCATTTGTGCTGGCGTCTCTTGGGGTGCTGGCGCTCTGGATTTGGTTTAACGGGACGGAAGGATTTGACCCTTATCCCTTCATTCTTCTGAATCTGGTGCTTTCCTGTGTTGCAGGGCTGCAGGGAGCGATTCTCCTGATTGCAGCCAAGCGAGAGGACCAAATCAACTCTGAGCTCGCGGTCCACACGTTCCAAGTGGACCAAGAGAACCTTGAGATCACCAAGCAAATTCGGGAATTGTCGGAGCGCATCGAGGTTCTGACCATCGAAATGCACCAGGTGTTGACCAAGAAGGACTCTTCTGGTGGAGCCTCATAGGATTGTGGGAGACATCTACACAGAGGTGGTGAGTGGTGGTCCCGAAGCTGGCTGATCAAAGTCTCGATGAACTTCGGGAGCGCCTAGATCTCCTCGATGCCTGGGCGTTGGCTCAAGAACTAGGTGTTGAAGGCGTGGATGAACTGCGCGCTCAGGTCTTCGCCCACGGAGGTTCTGACACCGATGCTTGGAACGACTACCACCAGGTGCGAAACGAATACGATCGTCGTGCGTCGGAGGAATTTGACCTAGGTCAGTAGTAGCTCAATCGACGTGTTCCTGGCCCGGTCTGGGACACTGGGCTCGTGGACATAGCGCTCGACGAAGAAACTCTCGGCCGACTTCTTGTGATTCTTGAGGGTGTGGGCGTTTTGGCCTTTACGGTCTCTGGAATCCTGGTTGCCGCGCAGAAGCGACTCGACTTGGTTGGCGTCGTTGTGGTCGCGTTTCTCACTGCTCTTGGTGGTGGAACACTGCGTGATGTTCTTCTCGATCGCAGGCCCTTCTTTTGGGTTGCTAATGAGGAGTGGGTGTGGGCTGTAGTGATCCTGAGCGTGTTGGGCCCACTCGTCATTAGAGCTAGACATCTAGAACCAACCGCTCGGGCCATGCAATGGCCCGATGCACTGGGTCTTGGGCTCTTTGCGGCCTCTGGCACCCACATCGCCCTTATCGAAGGGGCAAGCCCCTTGGTGGCGACATTAATGGGTGTTATCTCTGCCACCTTCGGTGGTGTCATTAGAGACATCTTGGTTAATGACGTTCCCTGGGTTGTGAAGGGCTTCCAGCTCTATGCCGTGATTGCGTTTATGGGCGGCTGGCTGGTGTGGGGGTTGCTGGTGCTTGGCGTTCCCGACGTTGTTGCCGTTTTGGTAGGGGCTGCTGCCATCGTTGTCGTTCGAATGCTGGCGATCGCCTTCGACTGGCGCTTGCCAGGTTGGCGGCTCGGCGCTCGGTCCTAGCTAGCGAAGCGCTTGATCAAAGAACGACGTTAGGGCGTCCGCATAGCGCTCCGTTTCCGAGAGCATGCCTTCGGTGTGATCGGCACCCTCAAAAGTCTCGAGCTGGACCGAAACCCCAACCGACTCTGCATAATCACGGAACTTGAGTGCGCCCTCATAAGCAAGACGCTGGTCCTCGGTGCCATGGAGCAAAAGAATCGGCCGATTACCGGCTGCTTCGATGCCCGTCGGGATTGGCGTTTCGTTCAAGTTCACACCGCGAAGCTTGGCGGCGGTGTCAGCAAGCTGCCACAAGAAGGCGGGGAATCCTTGGAACACGACCTCACGCCTGGCTGTCTCCGCAAAATCAAAAATGGGCGCCTCTAGGGCGAAGGCCTGAACGTTCTCGGTCTTTGCCGGCAAGATCGCAGTCGCAATCGCGCCCCCCGAAACGCCGAACATGCCAATCTTCTCCGGCGGGATGCCCTTCTCCAGCACTAGCCACTCGGCAACAGCGGCAAAGTCGTCAGACTCGTCCTGGCCTGCCGAGTGTCGGCCATCAACACAGGTCGAATTACCGGTGTCACGCTGGTCAACGAGCAAAACGTTGAAACCGTCCTTCACAAGCATGGCGCTTGGCAAGAGGGCGTTGTAGTCTCGGCGACTTGTTCCATAGCCGTGGGTGACGATGACTGTTTCCTGGGTTGCTGGGTAACCGGCGACAATCCACCAAGCTTCGAGTTCAACCTCTGGGGCGACCTGGATCCGTACGGTTTCAACCGGGGCTTCAGGAAGCCACCACTCGGAGAGGTCGTAGTCAATCCACTTGTTCCAGCCCTCGCCAGGGAAGGGGCCCTCTAGCGGCGTGGAGAAGGAAGCTGGTGAGTTGTTGAGGTCATCGTCGTTGATGCTGCAGGGGAGCGACGTGCCCTCTCGGTAAACGTAGTCGCCCACGGCGAGTGCGCCACCGCCACCAACCACAAGGAGTGACCCCAGACCAATTGTTAACCAGCTTCTCGCGCGCATGGGCTTGAGAGTACCGGTCCCAGGCGTGCCGGTCCAGCCTCGAGAGCGGTTCCCTTTCAGGCGATGGGATTCTCGCCCTTGTCGACGTATTCCCACAAATACAGTGCTGCGTAGGAGCGATAGGGAGCCCAGCGTTTGGCGACCTCCGTGGAGGATTGTTCAGTGCCAAAGTGCGCTTCAACGGCTTTGCGTAATCCAAGGTCGCCGGGCGACCAGATATCGGGGTGGCCCATGCCAAAGATGAGGAACATCTCTGCCGTCCACGGCCCAATTCCTTTGAGGGCGGTGAGTTCGGCAATTACCTCGGCTGGGTTCATCGCTGGCAGTGCGTGGGGATCAATCACCCCGGTGCCAAACGCTTCAGCGAGACCAAGAATGTAGTTCGCTTTGGAATACGAAAGACCCTGCCCGCGAAGAAGCTCAAGGTCCTGGCCAGCGATTCCCTCCGGCGTAATGGCGTCGACGGCCTGGCGAAGCCTGGCCTCGATGGTGTCGGCGGCCTTCACGGAGAGTTGCTGGCCAATGATTGATGAGACCAGAATCTCGAAGTATCGCTCTGGGGGTTGGGGTGAGATGACCGGTGGCGTGTAAACCTGGGCAAGTTGGGCAATGACATCGCAGGTCTCTTGCAGATAGGCAACTGCCTGGGCTTGTTGGTGGGTCACACCGTAACGCTAGAGCACGAATGCCTGCGATGATTTCAGACGATGAAGATTGTGATCGCCCCGGATTCCTTCAAGGGCTCTCTCTCCGCCACTGGCGTGGTCGAGGCTGTGGCCGAGGGGACTCGAGAGACCGCACCAGGGGCGGTCCTGATCGCACAACCCCTCTCCGATGGCGGTGAGGGCACGCTTGATGTTCTCGCGCACCACGGTTTCGACATTCACCGTGTCACCGCTCCAGGTTCTTGGGGAGAACCTGTCGTTGCGTCGTTTGCCACCAGAGATGGTGTGGTCGTTATTGAATCGGCCCAGGCCTTTGGCTTTCTCCCCGGCGCCACGCCCACCCAAGCACTGGCAGCATCGAGCGCCGGGGTCGGACACTTGATCAAAGAGGCACTGGCATCCGGTCCCACCGAGATCCTGCTCACCGTCGGTGGGACGTCGGGGACCGATGGTGGTTTCGGGATGCTTCGCGCTTTGGGGGCTATCGGTCTGGACCGCAACGGCGACGCTATAGGTGTGGGCGGGGGGTCACTCCACAATCTCGACTCAGTTAATCTCTCGGGCCTTGACTCCAGGCTCACTAGAACGCGTCTTCGGGTTTTGACCGATGTCACTAATCCACTGCTCGGCCCCACTGGCGCAGCAGCCGTGTTTGCGCCCCAAAAAGGCGCGGACCCAGACGCGGTCGAACTTCTCGAGGGCGGGCTAGCTCGGCTTGCCCAGTTGTTTGGACAAGAGCAGGCTGAACGCCCGGGGGCGGGGGCTGGCGGGGGCCTTGCGTTTGGAGCTATGGCAGCGCTGGGAGCCTCCCAAGAATCTGGCGCAACGGCCATGATGGAGCTCACCGGCGTGGGCGCAGCCATGAGCGGTGCTGATCTCGTTGTGACAGGGGAGGGCTCCTTTGACACCCAAAGTCTTGGAGGCAAGATCACGGGCGCTGTGATCGAACGCGCCCAAGCACAGAACATTCCCGTTGTGGTGGTGTGTGGTGTTTCTCCGATGAGCGCAGAGCTATCCGGGGTCACCGTGATCGAAATTACTGCGAGTGCACCAAGCCTGCAGGAATCAATCGATCACCCGGCGCTGTATTTGCGCGAGGCCGGCCGAACAGTCGGCCGAATGATTACTGAGGGGCGTTAGCGCGCGAACTGCGTTTCTTTATAGGCGTCGCCAGCGCTGTCGTAGGTAATCCACGTACCGACCTGCTCGCCCAACCGGAAAGAGCCACTGCGCATTGGCGTGCCATCTTTGCGATAGAAAGACCAGGCGCCGTGCATGGCCTCACCCTTGTAGGAACCTCGCGCCTTGACGACACCGTTCTTGTAAAGCTCCAGGAAAGCGCCCGATTTCTTGGGGAAACTGCGGTTGATTACTGTGATTCGCGCTTCCACCAGTTTCTTGAGGAACGCTTTGGGTGGCGCTTTGTGTTGATCAAAATGAATGGTGCCCTTTGTGGTGGTGTAGCCATCGAGGGCGGGACCTAGGAGTTCCTGGACCTCGGGTCCTGGGAAGAGGCTGTTGTGGTGGCTAAAGCCAAGAAACGACATCATGATGATGCCCTCAACCCGAAGGGTCGGCATTCCCCACGATAAATCCTCGACGGCGGTAGGCAACAAGTCATGCAGCTGGGAGCGAACCGTGGCTAGCGCCGCAGCCTGCTGTTCAGGGAACGACGCGATGATCGAGTCAATGGTAGTCATGCTTCTAGTCTGGGGGATTTCCGCCTAGCCTGGGGGAATGAGTTCTTCTGATTTTGTTCCCCCTGGCATGCGCGAACAGCTAGATTCACCGTCCTATCAAGGCATCGCCACCTTTGGCATGCGGCCTTTTGTGACCGAAGCGTCGCAGCTCGATGCCATCAAGCCAGATGTGGCGGTTGTTGGTGCCCCGTGGGATGACAGCACCACCAACCGGCCAGGCGCCCGCTTTGGCCCGAGGGCTCTGCGCGCCAACGCCTACGACCCCGGTACGTATCACCTCGATTTGGGCGTGGAAATTTTCGATCACTTGAACGTTGTCGATTTTGGTGATGCCATCACGAGCCATGGCATGTGGGAAAAATCTCGTCAGGCCATCTATGACCGGGTGAGCGAAGTCACCAGGCGGGGCATCGTTCCTGTGGTGCTTGGTGGCGATCACTCGGTGACCTTCCCGGCAGTAACGGCGGTCTGTGAGCAACATGGGTTTGGCAACGTGGTGATGATTCACTTCGATGCTCACGCCGACACGGCCTATGAACTTGAAGGCAACTTCGCGAGCCATGGCGCAATGATGCGCCGGATTATTGAATCCGGCGCTATCCCTGGCGATCGGTTCTTGCAGCTGGGGCTCCGCGGGTATTGGCCCGGCGAAGAAGACCAGAAGTGGATGCGCGAGAACAAGCTCAAGCACTTCATGATGCAGGAGTTCTGGGAGCGGGGCACCATGCCCGTTGTTGATGACGTCATCAAAGAAGCCAAAGCCAAAGGCCCCAAGGCCTATATATCTATAGACATCGATGTCCTGGACCCTGGCTTCGCCCCGGCAACAGGAACTCCCGAACCAGGCGGCTTTGCCCCGATTGATTTGCTGCGGATTATCCGCAGACTCACCCTCGAGCTCGATGTGGTGGGCTTTGACGTGATGGAAGTCGCGCCCGCCTATGACCACGCAGATGTCACAGTGAACAATGCGCACCGCTTGATCTGGGAGTTCTTCGCGGGGATGGCGCTAAAGAACAAAGAGGGTCGCTAAGCGCGCTCTTCCGCGATTGAGTTTCCGCCATCGATCACAATCGTTTGGCCGGTGATGTAGGAGGCGCTGGGGCTTGCGAGCCACGCGATTGCCGAGGCGATTTCTTCGGGGGCTCCCGATCGACCCATCGGCGTGACTATGCCTTCTGCTTTTTCGGAATCGGTTTGAGACTCAGTGGCGATCCAGCCCGGTGCCACCGCGTTCACGGTGAGGCCGTGGGGCGCCTCGTCTATAGCAAGTGCGGACATGAGGCCGCGAAGCCCGGCCTTGGATGCCGCGTAAGACACTTCGTTCTTCATGGCCATCACGGAGCCGGTCACACTGGTCACCATGATGATGCGGCCATCGCCGTTCGCTCTCAGTGTGGGCAACAAGGCCCTGGTCACCATGAACGCTGAGGTGAGGTTTCGTGCGAGAGCGAGTTCGAAGGCCTCCCGGCTAGTGCCATCAATTCCGGCACTCTCACCAGTGCTCTCCATTGGCGCATTCACGCTCGTCATGCCGGCGTTATTGACAAGAATCCTCAGGGGGCTTGTGGTCGCCAGCGATGCTTGATGGAGTGCAGTGATTCCCTCATCCGTAGTGAGGTCAGCAACCACGGCGTGGGCCAAGTGTCCTTCTGCGCGCAGTTCCTCTGCGCGCTCGAGCACTCGATGACTGGCGCCGGTGAGGACCACTTCGGCGCCCAGTTGCGCCATCAGGTGTGCTGCGGCGAAGCCAATGCCTCTTGCGCTGCCCGCACCGGTAATCAGAGCGGCGGAGCCGTGGAGGCTAAACGGAGTGGCGTCCATGGCACCAGCCTAGGTTCTCTGCCCTAGCCGCGCAGCGGCAAAGCGATCCCAATGGCGATGAAGACACCACCGAAGACGTGGTTGAAGCGCTTGCCGAATCGTGTGAGGAAGGGCTGAATTTTGGCTGATCCAGCGGCAACGGAGAGCTCAAAAAGGATTTCAATGCCAACAAAGGTGATTGTCATCACCACAAACTGGCCAAAGAGTGGGAGGTCGGTAGTGAGGAACTGAGGCAGAAACGCCACGAAGAAGAGGATTCCCTTGGGGTTTGTCACTGCGGCCAGAAGACCCTGGCGGAATACAGCGGTGCCGGCGATTACGTTGCCAGTCTGGGAGTTGTCCATGCCAAGCGGTGGTGATCGCCAGACCTGGATGCCAAGCCACACCAGATATGCGCCACCGACCCATTTCAGAACGATGAGGAGCTCGGCAGAGGCGGCCAACAGTGCGCCAATGCCAAAAAGGGACAAAGCGATGATGATGGTGAAACCGAGCGCACCACCGGCGATGGTGAACAGGGTTTTGCGCACGCCGTAGAGAGCGCCGTGGGTAAGGGCGAGAAGGCCATTCGGGCCAGGAGTAAGGGAAAGCCCTAGCGCAGCAATTGTGTACAGCAGCCAGGTGTCTAATTCCACAGGCACAGTATTGCGCTGGTTGACCTAATTGGTGGCCAACACGTAACCGGAACTTTCCAATCGGTTTGCTTCGTGTTTCTACTCTCTGAAGCATGTACAGCATCGGCGTCAGCACGAGCTCGTTCTTTCCACTCAGCTTGGAGGATGCCTTCCGTCTCGCCAAAGAGGCAGGCGCTGAGGGCATGGAAATAATGGTGACGAATGCGCCAGAAACCCAGGACCCTAGGGTGCTTGATTTCCTCTCGCGGCGCTTTGACCTGCCGATCGTGTCCATCCACGCCCCGGTCCTCCTGCTGACCCACGGTGTTTTTGGGTATGACCCGGCCCAGAAGCTTGAGCGCAGCGCTGAACTCGCTGTCATGCTGGGTGCGGACACGGTAGTGGTCCATCCGCCGTTTCGTTGGCAACTTCTCTATTCGAGGCGCTTTGAGACGGTCGTCCACGAGGTGGCGGACACTCACGGAGTGACTATCGCCGTCGAGAACATGTTTGGCTGGGCGGCCTCTTCTATAAACATCGAGGCCTACGCGCCCAGTTGGGATCCTGGGCAACTAGACCTCCCGTCATTGACTCTCGATTTCTCGCATGCAGCCATGCAGGGTGTTAGCGCCCTGCGGCTTGCTCGCCAGTGGGGTGAGCGACTCGCTCACGTTCACCTGTGTGACGGGACAAGCCCGAAGGAGAGCTTCCACCTCTTCGATGAGCACCTCCTCCCCGGCAAGGGCACCCAGCCGGTAGGAGAAACACTGGAGTTGCTGGCGCAAAGCGGGTTCCGCGGGCACGTAATCGCCGAGGTTTCGACAGGGAAGGCCCAGTCGGATGACCAGCGCGTGCAGATGGTGAAGTCGTCGCTTGATTTTGCCCGCTACTACATGGCCGTTGGCCGAGAACGACTGAACGCCGGGGTGGCCAGATGAAAGTTGCCATTGTTACGGAGTCCTTTCTTCCCTCCGTCAATGGCGTCACCAACTCTGTTCTGCGCGTAATCGATACTTTGCTCGCCGGCGGCCACGAGCTCCTGGTCATCGCGCCGACATCTGAGGGCCCGAGCTATCGCGGTGTCCCTGTCATCAAGAGCCCGGCGGTTGTTCTCAGCGGTTTTCCGGTAGCAATTCCCACACCCTTCGTTTCTGCCGCGCTGGACCGCTTTGAGCCCGATGTGATTCACGTGGCCGCGCCGTTTTGGTTGGGTGGGGAGGCCATCGCCTATGGCCACCGGAGAGGCGTGCCCACAGTGGCCATCTACCAAACCGATGTCGCTGGATACATGAAGCGTTACGGTCTCGACTTTGCGACAAACATCCTTGATGCTCTCACCGCGAGCATTCATCGGCTCGCAACGCTCAACTTGGCTCCCACCCAGGATGGGGTAGATCGTCTAAAGAAACTCGGCATCGACAACGTCGATATTTGGGGGCGCGGGGTTGACCTCGGGTTGTTCTCCCCGACCCGCCGAAACACCCCTGCGGCTCAGGAGCTTCGCGCCAAGTGGGCACCCCAAGCTGAGTGCATCGTGGGCTATGTCGGTCGACTAGCCCCCGAGAAGCAGGTTGGCCGCCTGATTGAGGTCTGCGGAATCCCCGGAACCCGGATTGTGATTGTCGGCGATGGCCCGGATCGCCAGGAGTTAGAGGACCGATTCACTGGTTACCCCGTGACTTTCACCGGTCGCCTCTCTGGTGATGACCTCGCAAACGCTTATGCCGCGATGGATGTTTTTGTTCACGCCGGCACCGAGGAGACGTTCGGGCAGACCATTCAGGAGGCTCACGCCTCAGGTCTGCCCGTTGTTGCCCCCTCAATTGGGGGCCAGCGGCACCTGATTCGTGATGGCATTGATGGCTATCTGGTCGATCACACGCGCTGGGGCGCCTTCCGCGAGAAGGTTCATGCCCTCGTGGATGATGACGTTGCTCGTCGAGCGATGTCGCGGGAGGCCTACCTGGCTGTTGCTGACAAGTCTTGGGAGAACAACAACCAGGCTCTGCTTGGGCACTACGCGAGCGCTCTCGCCACCCGCATTCGGGCACTCGTCGCTGCTTGAGCGGACCTTTTGGTCACGAGAGCAGTGGTTGAGGGCCACGGCAGGATTGGGGTGAGACCAGTGGACATTGTCACCGCGATCTCATTTCGGTAATTCTTGAGTGCCTTGCGGTATCGCCGGCGGTTGGTGTTGTCAAAGACAATGGTTCCACCCTCTGCCAGTCGAGGAAGAGCCCGCGCGAAACACGCCTCTCGAGCACGGCCATCAATCACGATGAGATCGAAGTCACCGGGGATTGCGTCTATTGCATTCACATATGCGCTGAAGTTTAGGGATCGATAGCCCCAGCGCTTGGAGTGCACGGGGGTGTCTTTCGTAGCCCGTGGAATGGCGGGGGTCACCATGGTGACGTGACCGGGAACAGAACGAGAGACTCTCTGGGCCCATCCGGCATCTGATTCGATGGATGTTACCGAGGCGCTGCGTCGCGCTAGCCAGACGGTCGATGATCCAGAACCCCATTCGAAAACTCGGGCATGGGGTCGCTGGGCCAAAAAGTCTCGCACTTCGGCACTGGCCGAAAAGGTCCACCATGGGAGATCGAGCTTGGTGAAGTCGTCAAAATCCATCACCGAGAGCAGCGACCTCACCCAAAGGGCACGAGTCGACCGAGTAGCCCTCTCGTCTAGTAGTTGTAGGAGTCCCCGACGCTCGAGGGCTCCCCGAAGAGTGTGGATGGCGCGGGCATACAGCAGCAAGAGTTTCATTTTCGTTCAGTCAAGGCCTGGGATGTTGACTGCTCATTAAGCGATTCTGAACGACACGCAAACGACCCATGCGATGAGTGGCTACCAGAGCTCGGAATAGCGGTGGCCGAGAGAATTGATGAGGCGCCGTAGCGAAGCGCCGGACATCCCAACGACCGCGTGCGGGTCACCCTCGACCCGGTCGATGAGCGCGCCACCTCTGGCATCGAGAGTGAAGGCGCCCGCAACCTGAAGCGGTTCTCCTGTCGCCACATACGCATCAATGTCCTGCTCATCGATGGAATCGGCGAAGTGGACGCTCGCGTGACTTACTTCACCCGCCGCCCGGACAACCTCTCCACCGCTGTGATTGATGACCCATAGGCCGGAGAAGAGCGTGCCGCTTTTGCCCACCATCGCGAGCCAGCGTTGCTTGGCAACCCCTGGCTCTAGAGGTTTGCCATAGTTTTGGCCTTCGAAGTGAAATACCGAGTCGCCACCAATCACGAGGCCATCGATAGAGGGGTCGAGGACGCTTTCTGCCTTGAGCCTCGCCAAATGAAGAGCGACCGCCTCAGGCGTTGCCTCTTCGGTCATCTCGGCCACCGCTAGTTCCTCGTCAACATCTGGCCGAAGGACAATCGCCTGGAGCCCCAAATCCTGGAGAATCTGCTTCCTGGCTGGGGAGGTAGAGGCGAGATAGAGCGTTGGCACCGTGGTTCCTAAGTTCGAATGAAAGTGGCTATGGATTCCATGTGATGAGTGTGAGGGAAAAGATCCCATGCCTCCAGGAATACCAGTTCGTAGCCCACCTGAGCCAGTAGCCCAGCGTCGCGCCCGAGTGCTACTGGGTCACAGGCGACATAAATTATCGTGCTCACGCCGAGGTCGGCTAGCGAGTTGATGACTTCGGTGTTCGCTCCGCTGCGGGGTGGATCGAGGATGACCGTGGCCTCACGCCACTTGTCAGCATTCTGTGGCCCAAAGCCCTGGACTGCCGTTTCCAGCCACCGGTGGACCTGAGCATTCACCGCTGTGACATCAGCAATGCCATCGAGGTTCTTCCCGACGTACGTCGTGGCGAGCTCATCTGATTCCACGGCAGTGAGGTTCAACCGCTCGGGGCTTACTGATGCCAGAGCATGCCCGAGGAGTCCGACGCCCGAGTAGAGGTCAAGGTTTTCGGCACTGGGGACCAGTCGCTCGGGCGGGAGCGCGCGCTGAACTGCAGCACTCAGAATTGCTGGAGCCTGTTGGTGCACTTGCCAGAACGAGTGGTCTGAGAGCGAGAATTCGACATCGCCGACATGTTCCACGATGTCGGCTGGCGTCTGCTTGTCGACGACGAGTCGAACCCCAGAGCCACCGGTATCAAGAGCACGGACAGTGGTCGAGCCTTTGTACAGAGTGTCTAAGACACCAGAGTCGCCGATGGCCTGTGAGGCCAGCGGGAGGCCTTCTACTGGGATGACGGTTCGGGAGCGCTCGGCATAGGGGCCTAGGTGGCCGGCCTCGTTGGCGTGCAGGGTCACCCTGGTGCGCCAGTGCAGACCACCGCGCTCATCATCGCCAGGGACTCCCTGGACGATGGCGTTGTCAATCAGGTCGCCCTCGAGGTTGCCAAATCGGCGCAGCGAATCCTGAAGAATCGAGGTTTTCAGTACCCGTTGGTGGTCAAGAGCGATGTGGCCGTAGTCGGCGCCACCGGCGCGCGCTTGCCAAGGCCTGCCGATATCGGCCTCTGGCCAAATGTGCGAGACGCGGTGTTCACTTTCGCTGATGAGCCTGATTGGCTGGGCCCGCCACAAGGATTTCTTGGATGTTTCAACGAGATCAACTTCGACAACTTCGCCGGGAAGAACGCCGGGGCAGAAGACAACCCGCCCATCGATGCGGCCAATTCCTGAGCCACCATGAGCCATAGTGGTGATCTGTAGCTCGACGGTGGTCATCGCCTAAGCCTAGGAGCACTAGGACATAATGGGGAACGCCTCACATTGCTGACGAAAGAAGATGATGGACGTTCGTGGTTACGCCGTGATGGCCGAAAAAGGGAAGCTGGTTCCCTGGAGTTTCACTAGGCGCGATGTAGGCGCTGATGATGTTCAGATCGCCATTGACTGGTCGGGAATTTGCCACTCCGATATCCACACGGGTCGCAACGAATGGGGCGAGATCAATTTCCCCCTCGTTCCAGGGCACGAGATTGTTGGTCGAGTGACCGCCGTTGGCGGCAATGTGTCGCGATTTGAGCTAGGCCAGCGCGTCGGTGTTGGTGTCTATGTCGACTCCTGTCGCACCTGTGACAACTGCGTGGCCGGGATGAGCAACTACTGCCGTGAGGGCATGACCGGAACCTTCGATGCGCTCGAGCGCGATGGTAAATCCATCACCAAGGGCGGCTATTCCACCGGCATCGTTGTTGACCAGCGGTATGTGGTCAGCGTGCCCGATTCCTTGGACCCCGCCGCCACCGCGCCGCTGATGTGTGCGGGCATCACGCTGTATTCACCGCTCAAGGAGTGGGGTGCTGGCCCCGGGAAGAAGGTCGGCATTATTGGGCTCGGTGGACTTGGCCACATGGGCGTTAAGTTCGCCCGTGCCCTCGGAGCGCACGTCACCGTCTTTTCACACTCGGAATCAAAGCGCGCGGACGCTCTCGGCATGGGTGCTGATGAGTTCATTGTCACCACCGATGGCAAAGTCTTTGAGACCCACAAGAAGCAGTTTGATCTAATCATTAACACCGTTTCTGCCCCGATTGACCTGAATGACTACCTCGAGCTCATTGCTTTTGATGGCACGTTGGTCATGGTGGGCCTGGCGCCCGAGCCCTATCCGATCAAGGCGTTTTCGATGCTGGCTCAGCGCCGTCGAATCGCCGGAAGCATGATTGGCCCGGTCGGCCAGCTTCAAGAAATGCTGGATTTCGCTGCCGAGCACAACATCGGCTCTGACATCGAAATCATCAAGGCTGAAGAAATCAACGAAGCCTGGGATCGGGTCGTCGGTAGTGATGTCCGCTATCGCTTCGTGATTGACGCCTCGAGCTTCTAGAAAAGATAGAGTCGGGAAGAGCGTTCTTCCCTAGTTCCTAAAGGAGTGGCCTGGGTCATGGCTGTTGTTTCTCACTACGTCGGCGGCAAGGCTTTTGCCGGTTCTTCAAAGCGCACAGCGCCGGTCTATGACCCGGCGCTCGGAACGGTCTCTAAGGAGGTCGCACTGGCCAGTGCGGCAGATTTAGACAAGGCCGTCGCCGTTGCGAATGCCGCATTTCCCGCGTGGCGTGACCTTTCGGTTGCTAAGCGCCAGTCAGTAATGTTCCGCTTCCGGGAGCTCCTGGAGGCAAAGAAGTCTGAGCTTGCAGCCATCATCACTGCCGAGCACGGCAAAGTGCTCTCCGATGCGATGGGTGAAATCCAGCGTGGCCAAGAGGTTGTTGAGTTTGCCTGTGGCCTTGGCCACCTGATGAAAGGTGAGTACTCGGAGAACGCATCGACTGACGTCGATGTCTATTCCCTGAAGCAACCCCTGGGTGTTGTGGGAATCATTAGCCCCTTTAACTTCCCGGCCATGGTGCCGATGTGGTTCTTCCCGGTAGCGCTGGCCGCTGGTAACTGTGTAATCGTGAAGCCGAGCGAAAAGGACCCTTCGGCTGCGAACTGGGTTGCCGAGCTCCTCACCGAGGCAGGCCTGCCCGATGGTGTCTTCAATGTCGTCCACGGCGACAAGGAAGCCGTGGATGCTCTGTTGGTTCACCCGGATGTGCAGTCGATTTCGTTTGTGGGGTCCACTCCGATAGCTCGCTACGTTTACGAAACGGGCGCGAAGGCTGGCAAGAGGGTTCAGGCTCTTGGTGGGGCAAAGAACCACATGCTGGTGTTGCCTGACGCCGACCTTGACCTCGTCGCGGATTCTGCCGTCAACGCTGGGTTCGGTTCTGCGGGTGAGCGATGCATGGCGATCTCGGTCGTGGTTGCTGTTGAGCCCATCGCCGATCCACTGATTGATGCCATTGCCACAAAGATGGCTGGCATCAAGGTGGGCGACGGTCGTCGCTCCTGCGACATGGGCCCTCTGGTTACAGAGGCCCACCGCGACAAGGTCGCCTCCTACATCGACATCGCCGAGAAAGACGGTGCCACCGTTGTCGTGGATGGTCGCGATGTCAAGCCAGATGGTGAGCCCGGTGGTTTCTGGTTGGGTCCAACCCTGATTGATCGTGTTCCCACCTCCAGCAAGGTCTACCAGGACGAAATCTTCGGGCCAGTGCTCTCCGTGGTTCGTGTTCAGTCCTATGAAGAGGGTCTTGAGCTCATCAACTCCGGCGCCTTTGGAAATGGCACCGCAATCTTCACCAACGATGGTGGTGCTGCGAGGCGCTTCCAGAACGAGGTTCAGGTCGGAATGATCGGCATCAACGTGCCAATCCCCGTGCCTGTTGCCTACTTCTCCTTCGGTGGTTGGAAGCACTCGCTCTTTGGGGACTCCAGAGCACACGGTGAAGAAGGCTTCCGCTTCTTCACCCGCACCAAGGTTGTTACCAGCCGCTGGCTGGACCCCAGCCACGGTGGCTTGAACCTGGGTTTCCCCCAGAACTAGGGTTCTCACGCCTTCGGGCAGAAAGTAGCAACGTGAGTGCGTTTATTGAGGCCAGCAATCTGGTTAAGACATACCAAGCTGGAAAAACAACAGTCACAGCGCTGAATAACCTTTCGCTGGAGATTCCCCAGGGGACCGTCCAAGCTCTGCTTGGGCCAAACGGTGCGGGCAAGACCACCACCGTGAAGGTTCTAACAACGCTGATTACCCCGGACTCCGGGTCCGCGAGCATCAACGGTGTTGATGTTGTCGATCACCCCGAGGACATCCGCCGAATGATCGGCGTCAGTGGGCAATATGCCGCCGTTGATGAGAACCTCACGGGCTTTGAGAATCTTGACATGGTCGGCAGGCTCTATCACCTCTCTCCGGCTCAATCGAAAGCCAGGGCACGGGAACTCATCGACATGTTTGATCTGGTGGAGGCCGGCGACCGCGTCGTCAAGGGATTCTCGGGCGGCATGAGACGGCGCATTGACTTAGCTGGAGCGCTTGTCGTAAACCCACCGGTGTTGTTCCTCGATGAGCCCACTACCGGCCTTGACCCAAGGAGCCGGCTTGCGCTGTGGGGCGTTATCAAGACTTTGGTGGGCCAGGGAACCACCGTTCTCTTGACCACTCAGTACTTGGAAGAAGCCGACCAGCTGGCGGACAACATCGCCGTGATCGACGAGGGTCGCGTTATCGCCCAGGGCACGAGCGATGAGCTGAAGCTTCTCGTTGGTGGCCAACGAGTCGAAGTGACAGTCCATGACGTCGCCGACATTGAGAAGGCCAGGTCCGTCCTTGCACGTCACGTGACCGGGGACATCACCTCCGGTGCTGACACCAGGACCTTGGTGGGACCAGTCGAGAACGCAGCAAAAACATTGCAGAAGGTTCTCAAAGATTTAGCGGACGCTGGGGTGGAACTCAACGACGCCGGAATGCGGCGGCCGACGCTCGATGACGTGTTCTTGCAGCTCACCGGGCACGCGGTCCTTCAGGAGGAAAACGCATGAGCACCTCGTTGACTCCCACAGGAACACCGATTGGTCGCTTCCTGTCTGATGGGTGGATTACTACCAAACGCAATCTGCTCAAGATCAAGCGGGTGCCAGACATCCTGGTCTTCACCCTTATCCAGCCCATTATGTTCGTCCTGCTCTTCACCTATGTCTATGGCGGGGTGATTGATATCCCCGGTAGTTCTTATGAGGAATTCTTGATGGCGGGGATTTTTGCTCAGACCGTTGTCTTTGGCTCCACCTACTCGGGATCCGCGATGGCTCAAGATCTCAAGGACGGCATTATTGACCGTTTTCGGACGCTGCCGATGAATCCGGCTGCAGTGCTGGTGGGTCGAACCAACGGGGACATGGTGATCAACGCAAGCTCGATGGTGGTCATGATGGTCACCGGCTTCATTGTTGGTTGGCGGGTTCGCTCCAGCTTCGCCGAGGCCGTTTTCGCCGTCGGGTTGCTCCTGCTCTTTGCCTACTCGTTCTCCTGGGTAATGGCGTTTATCGGAATGAGCGTGCGAAGCCCCGAGATCATCAACAACGTCTCGTTCCTGGTGCTCTTTCCCTTGACCTTCATCTCGAATGCTTTTGTTCCCTCCGACACTCTGCCCACGCCACTCCGCGTGTTCGCAGAGTGGAATCCGGTTTCGGCGCTGGTGCAAGCTGCGAGGGACCTCTTTGGCAACACTCCCCCTGGAACACCGATTGGCGACGCCTGGACCTCACAAAACCCCATTGCCACGGTGATTATTGGCATGGCGATTATGTTGGCCATCTTTGTTCCACTCTCCATCCGGAAGTTCCAGTCGATTAGCTCGAGGTAAGTAGACGCCCAGGGCCCGTGACGTAGGGTCGAATCATGCCACGGGTTGCGCAAACAAAGAACGGCTTTGAGCCAAAAATCTGTGCTGTGTGTGGACTTCCCTTCGAGTGGCGCAAGAAGTGGGCCAAGAATTGGGACTCTGTCCGCTATTGCTCGAAGTCCTGCAAGGCCAAGAAAGGTGAGCTCTGATGGCAACCATCAGCTTGGTGACAACCGTCTTTGTTTCCAAAACCGAAGCCTTGGGTCTTCTTTCCGACACCCTTGGTCTGCCCTGGATTCTTGACGATCCGGCTGATGTTACGGTGGCTCTGCCGGAAGGGGTAGTGCTGAGTATTGAGGTGGCGAAGTTTGGTGAAGATCTGCCGATCACGCTCGATCTAGAGCACGCGAATTCAGCGGTTCTGAGCCGGATAGCTCTGGACTTTGGTGCGCGCCTGGAGGCCGAGCTTGGGTGGGCAACCACTGCCCTGCCGATTCGTGGCTAGTCGGCCCTAGGGCAGCAGGCGGTTTGGCCCTCTGAACAGGAAGGTCGTTTCGCGGATGCTCGATTGCTCCAGCATCAACATGATGACCCGGGCCAGGCCCATGCCAAACCCGCCGTGGGGTGGAACCCCGTGGCGGAAGAAGTCAAAGTAGCTGCCAAGCTCATCGACGTGCATGCCCTTGTCTTTGGCCTGGGCTTCCAAGATCTCGATGCGGTGCTCGCGCTGCGCACCCGTGGAGATCTCTGTGCCTCGATACAGCAGGTCATAGGAGTTGGTGAGGCCATCGTTGTCGGCGTGACGCATGTGGTAGAACGGCCGAATTGAGGTGTCGTAATCAGTCACAAACACAAACGCGTGGCCGTGCTTTTCTTGGATGTAGGCCGAGAGGCGACGTTCTGCTTCGGGGTCTAGGTCGCCATCTGCACGGGGAAGGTCGTAACCACCAGCGGCGACAATGTCGCGTGCTTCTGCGAGGCTCACCCGAGGGAACGGGGTGGTGGGGACACTGAGCTCGACGCCAAGAACGTCGCGAACCTGGTCGCCATACTTCGCTACCACGGCGGTGATACCGGCGGTGATGACCTGTTCCTGCATCGCCATCACGTCGTGGTGTGATTCGACCCAGCTCATCTCGGCGTCAACGCTCGTGAACTCCGTAGCGTGACGGGCGGTGAACGAGGGGTCCGCACGGAAGGCCGGCGCGATCTCGAAGACCGCGCCAAAGCCTGCGGGCTGAGCCATCTGCTTGAAGAACTGGGGGCTCTGGGCCAGATACGCGGTGGTGTCGAAGTAGCCGACCTCGAACAGCTCCGCGCGGGACTCGCTGG
>CAYXSU010000005.1:0-16568 GCA_964467805.1 uncultured Microbacteriaceae bacterium | reverse complement strand
TACGCGGTGGTGTCGAAGTAGCCGACCTCGAACAGCTCCGCGCGGGACTCGCTGGCGCTCGCCATCAGTTTCGGGGTGTGGATTTCGATCCAGTCGCGCTCCACCCACCACTGGCGCATCGCGTGTTCAAAGGTTGTCTGGACGCGGAAGATGAGGTTTGCCCCCGGCCTGCGTAAATCAAGGAAACGCCAGTCCATGCGCTTATCCACGCTGGAGTCTTCAGCAATGGGAGGTTCTGGTTCGGCTGCTCCGGTCACGACCATCGACGCGATTTTCACTTCGAGACCGCCGAGCTTGACGCGCTCGTCAATCTTGAGATCACCGGTGACCTCAATGAAAGAGCCAGAGGCCAGTGCCGAGATGGCGTCGGTGAGAGAACGTCGCTCGGGGCTTGAGGCCGCTTCGAGGTCATCTTCGCGAAGAGCGGGGTTCACAAGCTGGGCGGCACCGGACTCGTCGCGGAGGATGACGAACTGGACCTTCTTTTGGTCTCGTACTGTCTCAACGAAACCCCCGAGGGTCACCGTTGTTCCATCGGCCGTGTGGGCGAGATCGGCAATACGAATACGTGAGGTCACAAGAGCCGAGTCTACAAGTCGGCTCAGCGTCCCTGAAGCCATGTCCTCATAGACTTGAGCTCGTGCCTGCAGACCTCATTCACTTCGTTCGCCACGGTGAAGTTCACAATCCAGACAAGATTCTTTACGGTCGACTCGATGGTTTTGGCCTTTCTGAGCGCGGGAAGCAGATGGCTGACCGCTCGGCGAGCGCGCTAGCCACCAGGCCCATTGCCAAAATCTTTTCCAGCCCACTGCAAAGAGCCGTTGAATCGGCAACACCGCTGTCGAAGCGCGTTGATGTTCCCATCACGATTGACGAGCGACTTAACGAGGGCATCAACGTTTTCGAAGGCACCAGATTGAATCTTGGCCGGGTCTTTCGGGAGCCCTCGATGCTCGTGCACTTCCGGAACCCCTGGAAGCCAAGCTGGGGTGAGCCCTATCGTGAGATTTCGCAGCGCATGCTCGATATGGCAGAGCACGCGTGGAACTCGGTGGATGAAGGTGAAGTGGCCTTAGTCAGCCACCAGGTTGCTATCTGGATCTTCCACAGGACGGCAGCCGGTATTCCGCTGCCCCATATGCCTCACCAGCGACGGTGTGGTCTCTCGAGCATCACAAGCTTTCGGAAAATCGGCACAAAGTGGAAAGAGGAGAGCTACCGCGAGCCGGCAACTGATCTTCTCGAGGATGCCATCGATACGGGTGCCGTCTAAATGCGCACCCTTCACATCGCCACAACAGTGGCGCTTGCTCTCACCCTCGGCGCCTGCACCGCAAGTGGTGATGAACTGGCGGCACAGTATCGAGAGGGCACGGGCCAGAACTACATCTCGGGAGATGGCGCCCTCACCATTGTGGCTCCGGACTCCAGGACCACCCCGGTGGAATTCAGCGGTTCCACCGAACTCGGTGACACGTTCAGTAGCGCGGATTATGCCGGCCAAGTCATGGTGGTCAACTTTTGGTATGCCGGGTGCCCACCATGTCGCCTCGAGGCGGCCGACCTGGAGGCTGTTTACCAAGAATTCCAGGATCAGGGTGTGGTTTTTGTTGGTGTGAACATCATGGACCAAGCGCCGACCGCGCTGACCTTTGCCAAGGAGTTTGGTGTTACCTACCCCTCAGTGTTGGATGCCAACGACGGCGCAGTGCGATTGGCGTTTTCTGGACAAATCGCTCCCAACGCCGTTCCCACGACCTTGGTTCTTGATAAGGAAGGTCGCGTTGCCGGGCGGATTTCCGGTCTCCTGAGCGACCCCGACGTTCTTGTAGGCATGATCGAGTCCGTTCTTGAGGAGCCAAGCTAATGGATTCCATCGGCGAGGTAATCTTTAGCGGCTCTTTGCTGCTCGCCTTGCCACTGGCCTTGCTTGCGGGGTTGGTCGCGTTTGCATCACCGTGCGTCCTGCCGCTAGTCCCCGGCTATCTCGGCTACGTGAGCGGGTTCACCTCCACCACCGAACTCGCGACCAAACCGAAGACTCGGGTTGTTGTGGGTGTGCTGCTGTTCATCACCGGTTTCTCCACGGTGTTCATTGGGTTCTCTGTCGCGTTTGCGTCCCTTGGCCTGCTTCTTCTCGGGTGGATGGACATCATCATTCGTTTCGCCGGCTTACTGGTCATCCTGATGGGGTTTGTCTTCATTGGTCAGGTGTCGTTCCTGCAACGACAGACGAAACTTCCCCTCGCTAGTGCCAATGGTTATCTCGGCGCCCCGATGCTCGGGGTGGTTTTTGGACTTGGTTGGGCTCCCTGCATTGGACCCACTTTGATTGCTGTGAACACTTTGGCGCTCAGCGCCGGCGATATTCCGCGCGCTGTGGTGCTCGCCATTGCCTACTGCATCGGTTTGGGCGTCCCGTTCATCCTGATCGCGCTCGGCTTTGGCTGGGTCACAGGGGCAGTGGGCTGGCTCAAGAAGCACATGCGGGCAATCAACATCGCCGGTGGTGTGATTTTGATGGCTATTGGTACCGCCATGGTGACTGGTGTGTGGCAGTTTTGGATGTCAAGCCTTCAGGCGGTGATCAGTGGAACCACTACGCCCCTCTGATTATGACGACGGTCGCCAAGCTGCACCGATTGCTCAACCCACCCTTGACGCGGTGGGGTGGGCAAGATTCTTCTGGCGCCAGCTGACCAGTATGAAGACAGCTCTTGTGCTGTTGTTGCTTCTGGCCTTGGCTGCCATCCCGGGGTCTCTTGTTCCTCAGCGCTCTAGTAATCCCAATGGGGTGATTCAGTTCGAGCGGGATGATCCGGAGCTCTTTGCCATTCTGGATGGCCTCCAACTCTTTGACACCTTCACCTCCGTGTGGTTCTCGGCCATCTACCTCCTATTGTTTGTGTCCCTTGTGGGGTGCATTTTGCCGAGAGCCCAACACCACATGAAGGCGCTCCGGCAACCTCCGCCCGCCACCCCAGTGAGGCTTGAGCGGCTAGAGCACTACCGCTCGATTCAGGTCACCGGTGATCGAGCCGCGATGCTGACAAGTGCAGAGCGGTTGTTGACGAAGGCTGGCTATCGCGTTGCCCCAGAAGATGGTGCTGTGGCAGCCGAGCGCGGTTATCTCCGCGAAACGGCCAATCTTGTTTTTCACCTGGGGCTCGTCGGGATTTTGATTGGCCTTGCCGCTGGGACGGGATACAAGTACTCCGGCCAGCGCATCATCATCGAGGGCCAAACCTTCACGAATCAGCTGACCAGTTACGACTTCTTTAATCCAGGTCGATTCTTTGCCGAGGAGTCCCTCGAGCCCTATTCGCTCACCTTGGAAGAGTTTGTCCCCGAGTATGAGTTTGATCTCAACAGCGGCTTTGCCAACGCGCTCGACTTCACAGCCCACCTGGTCGTGACTGAGGAAGGCTCCAGCCGCGAAGCCCAGGTCAAGGTGAACGAACCCTTGGATATTCAGGGAACATCCGTCTATCTGCTGGGCAACGGTTTCGCCCCGTGGGTGACGGTTCGATCACCCGAGGGCGATGTGGTGTTCAGCCAGCCGGTTCCGTTTCTTCCCCAGGATTCCAACCTCACGAGCATTGGTGTGGTGAAGTTGCCCGATGGGCTCAGGTCTCAAACAGGGCTGATTGGATTCCTTTATCCCTCGGCAGTTGCTCTGCCCAGTGGAGCGCTGACGTCTGTGTATCCAGAGCCCGACCAGCCCGTGCTCACGTTCAATGTCTTTGAGGGCGATCTCGGTCTAAATGAGGGCATTCCTCGCAACGTGTATTCCCTCGATACCGACTCGTTAACCCAGGTCACCGGTGGGGAGACAGGAGAAGACTCGATCATTCTGGGCCTCGGTGAATCACAAGAATTGCCGGGAGGGCGTGGCTCGATTGAGTTCACATCTCTGCCCCGGTTCATCAGTGTTGATATCCATCGTGATCCAACCCAGCTGCCCGTTGCGCTGTCCTCAGCGGTTATCCTCGGCGGGCTCGTCGTGAGTCTGTTTGTGACCAGGCGCCGCGCCTGGATTCGGGTCCACGAAGCGGATGAGACCGGCTTGGTGCGAGTCGAGTTCGCAGCACTGGCTCGCGGCGATGACCCAGGGCTGGAAGCTGAGTTGGGCCGTTTAGTCGCTGATTTTTCCCAGGAACACGACCATAAGCTGGTCACATCATGATGGATTTCGCCAGCTTGTCGTTGTTCGCCGTCTATTCTGCGATGGCCGTCTACACGGTGTCTTTTCTCTTCTTCACGTGGGATTTGGCCAAGCGATCCTCGATGGGGGCGCCGGCCGCCGGGGATGAGCCGAGCGCGAAACACTCGCCGGGGACGCTTTTCCAGCGGATTGGTATGAGCCTTCTTGTTGTGGCTTGGATCTTCCATCTGGCTGCCACTGTCCTGCGCGGTATTGCCGGGGAGCGCGTTCCCTGGGCCAACATGTTTGAGTTTGGGCTGACCTCGACGGCCCTCATCGTGGGAGTTTTCCTTGGGAGCTTGTTCTGGCGCGACCTCACGTATCTCGGCGCATACATCTCTGGTTTTGTTCTGCTGTCGCTTGGAATCGTGACAGTCAACTTCTATGTCGATGTGGTCCCACTACCGCCGGCGCTGCAGTCGGCATGGCTGGTCATCCACGTGTTTGTTGCGAGCCTCGCCACCGCGTTCTTTGCACTTGGTGCAGGCCTGTCGATTCTGCAGTTGGTGCGGGCGCGCTTTGAGGCACGCGAGATGGCGAAGGCAGGTCTGTTGAAGACTCTGCCCGCCTCCGGCGTTCTTGAGTCCCTGGCCTATCGACTCAATGTGGTGGGCTTCGTGTTCTGGACCTTCACGTTGATCGCCGGTGCTATCTGGGCTGAGCGCGCATGGGGGCGCTACTGGGGCTGGGACACCAAAGAGGTGTGGACGTTCATCATTTGGGTGATTTTTGCTGGGTATATCCACGCCAGGGCAACCCGCGGCTGGCGTGGGGCACGCTCCGCGTGGCTTGGCATCATTGGTTTTGGAGCTGTCTTGTTCAACTACACCGTGGTGAATATCGCCTTCACAGGCCTTCATTCCTACTCCGGCCTCTAGACCAAAGCCAGGCAACGCTCCAGGCGGCCAAGCCACCACTCGCGTCTCTCTTCAGTCATCGCGTAATGACGGAGCAACTCGTTCTCGAGGGCTGGGGGAGTGACGACGAGTTGCCCTGCGTGGGCGAGAAGAGGGGTCGTGACCACGTCGCCCTCCAAGAGCGACGCTGTGCCTAGGCCTGCGTCGAGACTGTGTGATTGGTGGGTCGAGAGAATCTGGTGGAGCTGTGCCCCGTAGTACAAGCCAACACTGGTTTCAAGCGCACTCGAGACCACCACATCACATCCGGCCTCGCGGGCCTTTTTTGCGATGGCCAGTGCGTTCACAATGCCGCCTAGTGGCTGAACTTTCAGCACGACCACGTCACAGGCCTTCGCTTCTAACACGGTCGTGATGTCAGAGCTTCTGCGAATAGATTCGTCAGCAGCTATCCCGATCCCCAGCTCAGACATGCGCTGGCGCAGAACCGCCATGTCATTCACAGACTCGACCGGCTGCTCGACATAGTCGAGATCCAGAGGCTCCATTTCGCGGATGGCGTGTTCGGCTTCATCTAGAGTCCACGAACCATTCGCATCAATTCTGATGCGCCCCGTTGCTCCCAGAGCGTCCCGAACAGCGCGAACACGGGCGACGTCAGTCGCCCTGGTGGATCCTGGGCCACCGACCTTCACCTTGACGCAGGTTGGTGATCCAAGCCCGGCGAGAAAGGTCGGCACCTCGGCCGCGTCAATTGCCGGGATCGTGCCATTGACAGCGATGGTGCCAGGCGCGACCGCTGGTACGCGGTCTTGGTGAAAGCCTTGTTCGATGCTCGAGCGGAGCCAGGTTGCCGCTTCAGCGTCGTCGTACTCGAGGAATGGGCTCCATTCGGCCGGGCCGTCGGGAGCGTCAAAAATCAGAGCCTCGCGAGTGGTAATCCCCCGAAACGGCGTCGTCATCGGAATCGAAACCGCGTGGGCAATGGCCACAAGGTCACGCAGGGAGGGGGAGCTCATGCTCCACAGTTTTCCATGGTTATCCCGTCGTAGGCTTAGGGCATGACTTCCAAGCCCTCACCGCTCTTTGATGCGTCAGTGTGGCACACCGTCGAGGGCTTCGACGGTCTCGAAGACATCACCTACCACCAGAGCGATGATGGGCAGATTGCCCGAGTGGCATTTAATCGGCCCGAAGTGCGCAACGCTTTTCGCCCTCAGACTGTTGATGAGCTCTACCGGGCACTAGACCACGCCCGCCTGCAGAGCACTCTGGGTGTGGTCATTCTGACCGGGAATGGCCCAAGCCCCAAGGATGGCGTGTGGGCCTTTAGCTCCGGTGGCGATCAGCGCATTCGTGGCGCTGATGGTTACCAGTACTCCAGCACCGACGATGCCTCTGGCATTGACCCGAACCGCAGCGGTCGACTGCACATCCTTGAGGTGCAGCGCCTCATTCGCTTCATGCCGAAGGTCGTGATTGCGGCGATTCCTGGCTGGGCAGCAGGTGGTGGCCACAGTCTTCACGTGATTTGTGACCTCAGTGTCGCGAGTAAAGAGCACGCCAAGTTCAAACAAACCGACGCTGATGTCGGTTCGTTTGATGCTGGTTATGGTTCTGCGTATTTCGCCAAACAGGTCGGCCAAAAATTCGCCCGTGAGGTCTTCTTCTTGGCTGAGGAGTACGACGCCACCCGGGCGCTGGAGATGGGTGCGGTCAATGCGGTTGTTCCCCACGCAAAGCTTGAGTCGACGGCACTCGAGTGGGCTCGCACCATTCTCACCAAGAGTCCCACGGCGATTCGGATGCTGAAGTTCGCAATGAATGCTGTTGATGACGGGCTTGTGGGGCAGCAGCTTTTTGCCGGTGAAGCGACTCGCTTGGCCTATGGAACAAGCGAAGCTGCAGAGGGGCGCGATGCGTTCCTCGAGAAGCGCAGGCCTGACTGGTCGCCCTATCCCTGGCACATGTAGGCCCAAGCGCTGATGCGTGAGCTTAAAGTTGTTGACGTCTCTGACCCGCGGGCCTTAGCGGAGCCACTGAACGACGCCCTCTTCCATGGCGGCCCAGCCGTGTTGCCAAGGCCCGGCGGGGCAAAGCTCACGGCGACGGCGCCAATGGAGGTCGAGGACGACGTCGCTCTTGTCATCGAAACCAGTGGAACAACGGGAGCCCCCAAGAGAGTGGCATTGAGCGCGCCAGCTTTGCTGGCCAGTGTTGAGGCCGCGCATCATGAACTTGGAGGCCCAGGCCAGTGGCTTCAGTTACTGCCAGCCCACTACATCGCCGGTGTTCAAGTAGTGACCCGCTCACTGGTTGCTGGCACAACAGCGGTAGCGCTTCATCCAGAACCCTTCTCCACGGTTGCCATGACCGGCGTTGCCGATGAGCTCCTGGCTCAGAGCGCACCCCTCTACACCGCAGTGGTTCCCGCTCAGCTTCAGCGGATTCTCGATGATGCGCCCGGGATGCCACGACTCGATGAGCTGATGCGACGCTTTAGCGCAATCCTCGTGGGTGGTCAGTCGATTCCAGAAACCCTGGTCACTCGCGCAACTGATGCCCGATATCGACTCATTCGCACTTATGGCTCTTCCGAAACCGCGGGTGGTTGTGTGTGGAATCAGCGGCCTATTGGGGACACACGCGTTCGGGACATCGATGGGAGGCTAGCAATTGCTGGTTCGGTGCTTGCCTCAGGGTATATCGGTGACCCCGAGCGCACGGCACGCAGCTTTGTGATGGATGGCGATGATCGCTGGTATCTCAGCGATGACGCGGGCCATGTGACTTCCGAGGGTCTGGTGGTGGTCGATGGGCGTCTGGATGATGTCATCGTGTCCGGTGGGGTGAAGATCGCCTTGGCTGCCGTGGAGAAAACCATCCAGCGCGAACTGGGGGTCGCCGATGCTTTTGTTGTGGGCGCGCACCATTCTGAGTGGGGGCATGTCCCAGTAGTGGTAACCACCAGAGCACTGGATCTGGTGCGCATTCGTCTTGCCGTTCAGAAGGCACTGGGCGCTGAGGCAAGACCCGATCGAGTGGTTCGAGTGTCCTCGATTCCGGTGCTCGGTTCTGGAAAACCCGACCGGCTGGCGATGACTGCTCTCGCAGAGGGCCCCCACGCATGACTCAGGGTGTGAGCGCAGCCGACTGGCTTGCGGGGGCGAGACTGCGAACTCTTCCCCTCGCCTTAGCTCCTGTCATTCTTGGAGCGGCGTCAGCCCAGTGGGCAGGGGCTTTTGATGCGGTCTTGTTTCTGTTGTGTGTCGTGGTGGCTCTGGCGCTTCAAGTGGGGGTCAATTACGCAAACGACTACTCCGATGGCATCCGTGGCGCGGATGCCAAGCGCGTTGGGCCCGCTCGACTGACCGGCTCTGGACGTGTGGAGCCGGGGAAGGTGAAGCGCGCTGCATTCGTCTCTTTCGCAGTGGCCGTCTTGGCCGGCTTGGCACTCGTGGTCGCGAGCCAGCTGTGGATATTCCTCGCCATCGGCGCCCTTGCCCTTCTCGCGGCCTGGTTTTACACGGGAGGCCGTTCGCCCTATGGCTACCAGGGCCTTGGCGAAATTGTTGTTTTCGTGTTCTTTGGTTTGGTCGCGACGATGGGGACAGCGTGGGTGATGGTCGGATCTATCCCCACTGAGACGTGGTTGACCGGTTCGGCTGCGGGCTTCTTTGCCAGTGCTGTGTTGTTGGTCAACAACATCAGGGATCGTGAGCAGGACGCTCAGGTTGGAAAGAACACCTTGGCTGTTCGTCTGGGAGATCGACCAAGCCGCATTCTTTTGGCGCTTCTGCTGCTTCTGCCCTATGGCATTCTTGGGATTTTGTCGCTGGTCTTCATCTGGGCACCGGTGGTCTTCGTAACAGCCATCGTGACGCTCGTCATCATCGTCATTGTGATGACGGCTAAGACCCCGAAGGAACTAATCACTGCCCTCGGACTGATGTCCCTCAACGCCGTTCTTTACGCTCTAGGACTTGGCGCCGCGATCGCCTTCTGAACCTGGGGCGTCCTCGGCCAGGGCATCCGAATCGGGCTGCTTGGAGCGCTCGAGGCGGGCGGCTAAATCTTCCGCCAGTTTGTCTCTCTGACGGACAAAGAAGATGTAGGACAGGGCAAACGCGATGACGGTTGCGAGCAGTGCTGAGGCCCACCACACGATGTTGAGAACCATCAGAATCGCGAATGCCGCAGCGAAAAGTCCGATTCGAATGATGCTGTAGCGAATCCAGGGGGTCATCCTCTCAGTGTAGGCGCGTACAATCGTGAATATGGTCCGTTGGATAGTGATCGGTGCCGTCGCGGTAGTGGCGTTTACGATTTATGCCCTTGTCGACCTCTTTATGACGCATGCACCCCGGGTTCGAGCGTTCCCGAAGCCGCTGTGGATAGCTGTGATCGTGGCGCTTCCCGTGCTGGGGCCCATTTTGTGGCTCCTTATTGGCAAAGCGCGTGGAAAGCCAAAGGCCACACGGACTGTGGGCAGTGCCCCTGATGACAACCCCACCTTCTTGAGCTCTATCGACCGCGAGGAATCTGACGAGCGAATCCGCCGGCTCGAAGAGGAGCTCCGCAAGCTTGATGATGAAAGCCCAGGAGGTCCGGGTGCGCAGGGCCCGGACGGTGATTCACCCGACCAGGACACTCCGCCTCGGAACTCATGACCGCCTCGCCCGCCACCGATTGGTCGGTGGCTTTCCTCGGGGAGCTTGTTGCGAAGGGCGTCTCTCACGTTGTTGTTTCTCCGGGGGCTAGGTCTCAAGCTTTAGCGCTTGCAGCTCTCGCCTGGGAGCGAGTATCCGAGGGCGCGCTGAGTGTTCACGTGGTGATCGATGAGCGATCGGCTGCCTTTAGGGCCTTGGGCTTGGCGCTTGAGAGTAAGCGGCCGAGTGTCTGTATCGCGACGTCCGGTTCTGCGCCCGCTCACTATTTCCCAGCCGTTCTCGAATCTCTTCACGCTGGGGTTCCACTGATTGTCGTGGCAGCTGACCGCCCTGAAGAACTTCACGGTGTGGGTGCCAATCAAACGACTCTGCAGCACGAGCTTTTTGGGCCACGAGTCCCCAGTTGGACCATCCCAGCGCCTAATGGCTCGGATGGCACGGGGGCCAAGAGAATTGCGGCTGAGGTCGCTACCGCCGCGTATCGCGGCGGCCCCGCCTATGTCAGTGTGTCTTTTCGTGAGCCACTGAGCGCAGCAATCCCAGAGGATTCTCTGGTCATGCCAGAGGTTACGGTTCCAGACTTTGCGCCATCTAGACATGACCAGGGCGCAGATAGCGTTCTGAACCTCGAACCTGAGGCTGGGACCCTGGTTATCGCTGGGCATGGTGCTGGCTCTCGGGCCGAAGCGTTGGCACTAGAGCTTGGAGCACCACTGATTGCTGAAGTCGTCAGTGGGGCGCGTTTTGGGCCCCACTTGGTCCCCTCCTATCGGCAGGTTTTGCGTGATGAAGCACTGGTTGGCGGCGTTCAGAGAGTGGTGACGGTCGGTCGCCCCACGCTTTCCAGAGAGGCGTCAGCGCTCTTGGGGCGCACTGATGTGAGCCACATTGTTCTGAAGGGCAGGGAACTAGAGGCCGCGAACCCCAGCCGAGTTGCCCAGGTGGTTGATGACGTTGTGGCCACCCGCTCTGCGACCAAGGAAGAGACCACGTTGTGGGTCAAGCCCTGGGTAATGGCGGGGAGGCGCCTCCACGAGGCGCAGCTTGCCCAGATCACACCGGCGGCACCGGATATTGAGGCGCTCACGTCCAACGACCCCGCCACACGGAGCGCTTTTGCCACCCAAGAAATGAAGGTTCTGCGTCAACCCGTGACACGGGAGAGTTTGGCGCTTGCTATCTGGGAGGCAACGTGGCCTCATGATCGGTTGGTCTTTGGTGCTTCGCGCATGGTTCGGGTCGCGGATTCGATTGTCCCTGGCAAGAACATCCCTGTTTTCTCAAACCGGGGCCTCTCTGGGATTGATGGGACCGTGTCGACGGCGAGGGGAATCGCCCTCGCCTCGTCGGCGACCGGCGTTACGCGAGTGCTCCTGGGGGATCTCGCTTTGTTGCACGATGTGGGCTCGTTGCTCGTCGAGCCAGGGGTTGCGGACTCTTCCCGCGTGCATCTGATTGTCGCCAACGATGGTGGCGGCACCATCTTTGATGAACTGGAAGTGAGTCAGGTGGCATCACAGGAAGACCGTGACCGGGTGCTGTTGACGCCGCACGAAGTTTCTCTCGAAGCGTTGGCTGGCGCTTATGGCTGGGAATATCGCAGGGTGAATCACCTCGGTGATTTAGCCGAGGCGTTGAGTGCTGGGGATGCCAGGCTGATTGTCGACGTCGCTATCGCTCGGGGAAACTAGTCCCCGTGGGGGCCAAAAGCCCCAAGAACAGGTTTGAACTTGAGTCTGGTTTCTAACAACTCAGACGCCGGTTCTGAATCGGCGACGATGCCAGCTCCGGCATAGGCGGTGATGGTTCCCTCGGGTGACCACTGGGCACAGCGCAGTGCGATGGACCATTCGCCATCGCCACTGGCATCCATCCACCCCACTGGGCCTGCATAGCGACCGCGGTCGAAGGGCTCCAACTGGCGAATGATCTCGAGCGCCAGTGGCGTGGGAGATCCCGCCACGGCGGCGCTGGGGTGAATGGCGCCGACGACCTCGAGGCTGGTGACGCCTGAGGGAAGCGTGGCCTCGATATCGGTGGCCAGGTGCCACACGTTCGCAAGTTTGAGGGTGAAGGGTTGCTCGTCAGCCGCGCTGTGGGGGGTGATGGGTTCCAAGGCCTGAACCACACTGTTGACCGCGAAGCGGTGCTCGTCGTTGTCTTTGGACGAGGTTGCTAGCGCTTCAGCTTTGGCCCGGTCCTCTGCCGGGCTGCTGCCACGTGCCGTGCTTCCGGCTAGAACTCGAATACTCAACCGTCCGTCGTGCACAACAGCCAGAGTTTCTGGTGTTGAGCCCACCAGGCCATCAATGGCAAACGTCATGCAATCCGGGTATGCGTCTGCCAGCCGGGTGAGAGCTTGGCGCCAGTCTTGAACACCTGGCGCATGGGCAACCAGGTCTCTGGCTAGAACGACTTTGTCCGCGACGCCCTCTTGAACCTGCGCAATGATCGCCTCCACCGCTCGCAGATAGTCATCCTCCCCGAGTAGGCCCGGCCCCCACGAGAGGGGCTGCAATTGTGGCGGCGCCGATTTCTTGGAGGTTGGCGAAGGGTGGGCCTCACCATCGAGGGAAATATCTGTGCGCCACGATTTGCCGTTGTGGCGCCCAATAACCACCCGGGGGATGACAAGAACACTCTCCTGCGCTGAGTCATCGGCAAAGGTGAACGTGCCCATGCAGACCAGGCCACTGCCTGGCTCGTTGACTGGGTCATCGACCTGCGCCAGCGAAACTAGGTCTCTCCATGCTGTTGAGGCTTCCCGGAAACGATCGGGCCCCTGGAAGCGCAGGGTTAGTGCGGTGCCAAGGCCCACGAGTCCGTGTCCTCGGCGCTGCATGGTGAGGGGGTTGTCCGCACTTACCCAGTCCGTTAGCGAGCCGTCGTGGCTCATTGCCCTGGTCGTTGCGACCAGGGTGGGAAGGTGGGTAGTGGTGGACACGGACTCCAGATTAGTCCTGGGGGCTGAGGGAACACTTCGCGCCAAGATTGTCAGGATTTTGGTGGCCGTCCTTGACTAGGCTGGAACACGTGACCACGGCCGACCTGAACAAGAATCCAGAGGAAGTCTCTGGAATGTTTGACGAGGTCGCCAAAGGCTATGACCGCACCAATGCTCTGCTTTCTGGCGGGAATTCGGTCCTGTGGCGCATTGCAACGGTTAAGGCGCTAAATATTCAACCTGGCGAACGGGTGCTGGATGTCGCTGCGGGAACTGGCACGTCCTCCAAGGCGCTCGCTCGGGCCGGTGCCGAGGTTGTGGCATTGGATTTCTCGCCTGGAATGGTGGCCGAGGGCCGCAAACGGCACCCAGACATTGAATTCATCGTGGGAGATGCGGAAGCACTGCCTTTTCCTTCTGCGAGTTTTGACGCGGTGACCATCAGTTTTGGGCTTCGCAACGTCAGAAATCCTCAGGTCGCACTCGGCGAGATGTATCGAGTACTGAAGCCAGGTGGGCGAATCGTGATTTGTGAGTTCTCTCACCCCCCTGCAGCGCTCATCAAGGCTGGCTATGACAGCTACATGAAGTACCTGATGCCCGTCATCACCTCAGTCGCCAGCACTCACAAAGACTCCTATAGGTATTTGATGGAGTCGATCCAAGAATGGCCAGAACAGTCCGTTTTGTCGCAGTGGCTCCGGGGCGCAGGATTCACTCGGGTTGCATACCGTAATCTGACCGGAGGCATTGTTGCCCTGCACCGTGCCAGGACTCCGGAGGATTCCAAAGTTCGTGAATCCGTAGGAAAACGGCGCGCTAGACCCGCATCACCCTCCACCTCCTCGGTCTCTATCCCGGTCCAGGAGCCCTAACAGGCGCTTCGCCTTTATCCAAGGAATTCCCGTGAACCCCAGTTCCACAGCGGCACCTAAGACGGGTCGAGGTACGTCGTTTCTTAGCGGCGGCGCGATCCTGAGCGCCACCGCCGAAGAAAAGAAGCTGGGTAAAGCCCTTGACCAGGGGCTTGAGGCTGTGGAGAGTGGCCTGGAGCGCGAACTCAAGTTCACTGAAGACATTGCCGATGCTGTTGCCCGATACCTCTTCGATGCCGGTGGAAAGCGCGTCCGGCCGCTCCTGACTTTGTTGACCTCGCAGTGGGGCGAGGGCGCAAACGACAAGGTCATTCGGTCCGCTCAGGTCATCGAACTTACTCACCTCGCCACCCTCTACCACGACGACGTCATGGACGAGGCTGCCCAAAGGCGCGGTATTTCTGCAGCCCAAACGGTGTGGGGGAACTCGGTAGCGATTCTCGCCGGAGACCTTCTGTTCGCCCGGGCGGGAACGCTGGTGGCGTCGCTCGGAACACAGGCGATCACCCTGCAGGCAGCGACATTCGAGAGACTGTGCCTTGGCCAAATGCGCGAGACGGTGGGGCCGAAGCCCGGCGCTGAGCCCATCGCCCACTACTTGGGTGTTCTCTCGGACAAAACCGGCTCACTGATTGCTTTGGCCGCCGAGTTTGGTTTGCGCATGTCTGGTGGCCCAGAAGAGTTGGTCGCCCCTGTTCGCCGCTTTGGCGAGAAAATCGGCGTTGCTTTCCAACTCGTTGACGACGTCATTGATTTGAGCGCACGTGGTTCTGGAACGGGTAAGCCCCCGGGGACCGATGTGCGCAGGGGTGTCACGACCCTGCCCATGCTCTATTTGCAGGAGCAGGCAGCCTCAGATCCTGAGGCTGCTGCCCTGCTCGACCGGCTTGCTCGGGGAACCTCTGGCGAGGCAGACGAGGAAGAGTTCCAAGAGTCGATCCGGATGCTCCGCGAGCACGCGGTCACCAAGCGGACCATGGACACAGCACGAGCAATGGCTGATGACGCCATCGCCGAGCTCTCAGTAGCGCCCGATGACCTTGTGCGCCAGGGCCTCATTCGCTTTGCCCATACCGTCGTGGATCGCACTAACTGAATTAGAGTGGGCTCCTGGTCGTTTAGGAAATAGGTGAGTTCTTCTATGTCTAAGTTGCGCCTTGCAATCGTGGGTGCTGGTCCGGCTGGTATCTATGCAGCGGACATGTTGCTCAAGCACGAGCGCTCCTTTGATGTCTCCATCGACCTTTTTGAGCGGTTGCCAGCGCCTTACGGCCTCGTTCGCTACGGTGTTGCCCCCGACCACCCCCGGATCAAGGGCATCATCACGGCCCTGCGCGAAGTCCTTGACACCGGGCAGATTCGCCTGTTTGGCAATGTGAACTACGGCACAGACATCACCCTGGATGATCTGAAAAAGCACTACAACGCGGTGATTTTCTCGACGGGTGCAATCCGTGACCACACCTTGGATATTCCAGGTGTTGAGCTTGAGGGCAGCTATGGCGCTGCTGATTTTGTGAGCTGGTATGACGGCCACCCGGATGTCCCTCGCACCTGGCCGCTGGATGCCCAATCTGTTGCGGTCATCGGCAATGGAAACGTGGCTCTCGATGTCGCGAGGATGCTTGCAAAGCACCCTGAAGATTTGTTGCCCACCGAGGTTCCCGACAACGTCTATGAGGGCCTGAAGGCTTCACCGGTCACCGACGTTCACGTCTTCGGCCGCAGGGGTCCCATGCAGGTGAAGTTCACCCCATTGGAGCTTCGGGAACTAGGTGAACTGCGCGATGTAGACATGATCCTTCACGACGAGGACTTTGTCCTCGATGAGGCCTCAGAGAGGGCGATTGAGTCCAACAAGCAAATCTTTGTGATCAACAAGGTCTTCTCCCAGTGGCGCGAGCGTGAAGTGGGCTCCGCGTCCAGACGCCTCCACCTGCACTTCTACGCCTCACCGATCGAGGTGCTGGGCGATACTCACGTCACTGGCTTTAGGTATGAGCGCACCCAACCCGACGGGTCCGGGGGCGTGAAGGGCACAGGGGAGATTCGCGAGATTGCTGTTCAAGCGGTTTATCGAGCAGTCGGATACTTCGGTAGTGAGCTCCCCGGTATTCCCTTCGACGAGCGCCGTGGTGTCATCCCTAACCACGAAGGTCAAGTGCTCGATGACGACAACCGCATTGTTCCTGGCGTCTATGCCACGGGGTGGATCAAGAGAGGCCCAGTTGGCCTCATTGGTCACACCAAGAGCGATGCAATGGAGACCATCAAACACCTCGTCAAAGACCAGGCCTCCTGGTGGTCACCCGAGTCACCTGAGGAAGCCAGCGTCATCGAACTGCTGAATTCGCGGGGTATTTCCTATACGAACCTCGAGGGCTGGCACCGACTTGATGAAAAAGAGCGCGAGCTTGGAGCCGCTCGCGGACGTGAGCGACTCAAAGTCGTTCCTCGGGACGAGATGCTCGAGATTTCTCGCGCCGGCGCTCACTGAACTGTTGCGGTGAGGCGGGCTAGGCCCTCGAGGAACTTGTGCTGGCCCTTTCTAGCAAGCCACTGGGGAAGTGTCAGCTCCGCGCTGTTGCTCCGATACTCGATCGACAGGGCATCGAGCCCCTCGGCAACCCCCCGGTCGGCGAGGAGCACCGACACTTCGACATTCAAGCTAAACGAGCGCATGTCGACGTTCGATGAGCCGATGACGCTGATGACATCGTCGACCACGATGAATTTCGAATGCAGAATCGTGGGCGCTCGGTAGAGCCAGATGCGCACCCCTGCGCGCAAAAGCTCCTCGTAGTAGGAACGCTGCGCATAAAAGACCAGTGGTTGGTCACCAATTTCCGACACAAGTAGGTGAACCTCAACACCGCGCTCCGCAGCAGAGGTAATTGCGTAGCGCATTGACTCATCGGGGACGAAGTAGGGGCTAGAAATCACCAAGCGTTTGGCGGCTCCATAGACCAGGTTGTTGAAGAGTCTGAGGTTGTTCTCGCCCTCAAAAGCCGGGCC
>CAYXSU010000004.1:79121-99506 GCA_964467805.1 uncultured Microbacteriaceae bacterium | reverse complement strand
GACGCCGCCCTTTCACGGCGGTAGCACGGGTTCGAATCCCGTTGGGGTCACCATATAATTTAATACGCAAGGCCCTGTAGCGCAGTTGGTTAGCGTGCCGCCCTGTCACGGCGGAGGTCGCGGGTTCAAGTCCCGTCAGGGTCGCGGTAGTGGGAGAGCCTCTCGTGAGAGAGGCTCTTTCTCAACCTGGCTCTGTAGCTCAGTTGGTAGAGCGTTCGACTGAAAATCGAAAGGTCACCGGATCGATGCCGGTCGGAGCCACAACATCACGCGGGCAGGCTTGCCAGCATTCTTCTTGTGGAAATCAACACACCACCGAGAACCGCGGGGATTCCTCCACCGGGGTGAACTGACGAGCCCACCCGCCACAACCAGGGATTCCGCGGCGAGTTATAGCCGGGCTTGTGGAACGGTCCACTACGCCACCAGGGCGCAGGTTCCCCATAGAGCGCGCCGCCTTGGGCCCCGAAACCTTGAAAATACTCCGGGTCAAGGACCATGTGATCGGTCATCATCTCGGTGATTGGCCGTGCCAGCCCCAGCAGTTCAGAGAATCGCCGGGATTCTCTCTGGACAAAGTCGTCATCAAACCCAAAGGGTCTCCCATTGGGCGGTGCAGTCAGCAAGAACGCCGCGACGGAACGAGAGTTGGGATAAATCTGATCCGGCCGGTAGTAGTTGAGAAACGCCATGGTCTGATTGGGGACAACCCTCTTGCCAAGCGCATGAAATAGGTCGGCCGGCTGCTCTGGCATCATCACCGAGTGGGTGACAACGTGATCTGGCAGGTCCTCATCCAAGACGCCAAAAATGGCCACACCGGAACAGGACAGTCGCTTGGGGGCCTTCTTGGCGGGTGCGCCCATAAGGCCCTCGAGTATTCCGCCATCGAGAGCACTGACCACGTAGTCAGCGTCGTAGGTGGCACGCTCGCTCACAACGGTGCCCTTGGATACGGAAACAACGGGCTCAGAGAGATGAATTTCGACACCGGCGTGACGCGCAAGTTTCTCAAGGCCCCGCGCTATTTCATAAACCCCACCGCGCGGCACCCACACGCCATCGCTGGCCATCACTGCCGCCATGCTCGCGTACAGGGCAAGAGTTTGGCTGGGAGCAACGCCCGCGTTCAGGGTGTGAATGGCAACAACGTCTTTGAGTTCCTGGGGCATCCAGGGAAGTCCCTTGAGGAACGCCTCGGTGGTGAGCCTGGTTCCATAGCGCGACAGGAGGCGCCCAAGCGCCGGCAAAACCTTCGGGTCCCATGGATCTGACACCAGGAGGTCTGTAATCGCCGGCCCGAGTGTGCCGTGCTCGGCTTCGAATCGCTGCCACGCGTCGTGCCACGGGTGTCCGACCTCGACCGGAAGGTTCGCCTGGGACCCTCGGTAGTAGTAGCGGCCCACTTCTGGCAAGCGCTCAAGGGTTACCCCAGCAATATCGGCAGCACTCTCATCCCCCGGGCCCAGCGCGTCATAGGCCGCCAAGATCTGTCGCCATACATCGGGGAATGTGACCATCGAGGGGCCAGTGTCGATGCGTTGGCCGGCTAGTTCGATGCGTCGGCTTTTTCCCCCGACCCAGTCCTGGCGTTCAATGATTGTCACCTGGTGGCCTGCTCGTGCCAGAAGCGCTGAAGCCGCAAGTCCGCCAAGCCCTGCGCCAATGACGACGATGCGCTTTGTCATGGAGCCGTGTAGGAACCAAAAGTAAGTCCGGCCACCAACTGCACCCCTGCTACAGCTCCAGCTAAGTAAGGGAAAGCAACGGAGTATCGATAGAGGCTCTTGGCTTCGGCAGTCGTCGGCTTTCGCCACTGGGCCACAATCAGCCAAAGTGCCAATATCGCATTCACTATGGCGACCGGGATGTTGACCATCCAAAACAGCACTGTCGAGACCGTCCACCAGAATGCAGACCAGATGAGCGATCCCTTCACACCAAACTTCACGGCGGTGGTGATGATCCCCACGGATCCATCTTCCTCGATGTCTTGAATGGCGTCATACACGTGCTTGGCCATCGACCAGGCCATCAAACCGATCGCTGCCGCCCACAACGGCGTCTCCCCCAGGGCGTAAGGGACAAAGACGAGAGGGAAGGCGTAGTCGGCATTGGACACCGAATCCAGAATCGGCCGGCCCTTGAACCGCAGCGGCGTTGCCGAGTACTGCCAGAAGGAGAAGGCATACAGCGCCATCCAGAAAACTGCCTCCCAGGGCAGTGTCACAGCAAAGTAGATCAGGAAGGGGACGTTCGTAACAATGACGCCCCACCCAATCATTCGCGTTTCGGAGGGCTTAATCTTCGCCCCGCCATAACCACCCTTCCGGTCGTTATCGGCGTCGGTGTCCTGGTCATAAATGTCATTGATGCCATAAATCAGAAGATTGAACGGGAAGGTCACCCAGATGAGGATGGGAAGGATTTCCCACGTCCAGAGATAGCCAGAGAGCCACATGCCAATGACGGTGGTGCCAATCGTGTTCACCCACAACACAGGGCGAGAAATCTCGATAAGCCGCCTAATCACGTCCTCAGCCTATCGGTGAGCCCCGGCACGACCGGCTCAGGAAAGCTTGGGGCGAAGCGGTCCCCTGTGGAGTTTGTATTGCATCGCCTGGGCCACCGGCTTCATCTGGACCAAATCCAAGTTCACATGGCCAGGTAGCGAGAGTGCATAGACAACAACGTCGGCAACGTCCTCTGCCGTGAGCGGGCCATCAACATCTTTATACAAAGCGTCATAGCGCGCCTCATCACCGGAGTAGCGCTTGAGAGTGAACTCCGGCGTCTTCACCATTCCCGGGGCAACTTCGACCACGCGGATGGGTTCCCCCACTAGCTCTAGTCGAAGCGCGCCAAGGGCGCCGTGCAACGCATACTTTGCCGCGTTATATCCCCCACCCCCTTCATAGCTAATGAAGGCTGCGGTCGACGACATCGCAACGATGTCGGCGTGACCACCGGTCACGCACTGCCTTCGAAGGCTCGGTAACAGTGCCTTGATCATGCGCTGCGTTCCGAGCACGTTGACCTCAAACATCGTCTGCCAATCCTCGGCGTTCGCAACGCCGACCTCATCGTTGCCGACGGCCAATCCGGCATTGTTAATGAGGGCTGCGATGTCGCCGGTGGACTCGACGTAGTCAGCGATGGCCTCGACATCGGCCGGATCGGTCACATCGCCGACAATAGTCTCGCAGCCTGTCTCGGCAGCAAGGCTCTCAAGCCGATCAGCCCTCCTGGCAACACCGATGACCGACCAGCCTTTGGAGCGCAACAGCCGAACCGTCGCTTCGCCAATCCCCGAGCTAGCCCCGGTGACTAGGGCCCTCCTCGGTGCTAGGTCAGTGACCACTGCCCCCACCGAGCGATCCAAGCGCAACGTTCCACTCGCAGACTTCACGCCTAGTGACAACGCCCTCCAGAACAAAAGGGTCGGCATCGAGCAGCTTGTCGACGTCCTCGGCGGAGTCAGCCTCGAAAATCAACTGTGCTGAGGGGGTCGCGCGTCCTGTGGTGGGACCAGCGGCCAGGAGACCGCCGCCATTGAGGAGCGACTTCAAATACTCGCGGTGAACCGGACGGTGAGCATTGATGAAGTCTTCGTCGGAAACATAGTGATACGTGACCGCAAAGATTGCCATCAGATCGCCTTAGAGGGACTTGACGGAGGTGAGGACCTTGGTCAACGAATCCTTCGCGTCCCCGAAGAGCAGGGTGGTGTTGGGTTCGTAAAGCAATTCGTTCTCGATACCGGCGAATCCAGGGCGCATCGAACGCTTCAGGAAGACGACCTGCTTGGCGTCCCCAGCGTTGAGGATTGGCATGCCATAGATCGGCGAACCGGGCGTTGTCTTTGCAGCCGGGTTGACCACGTCGTTTGCACCAACCACCAGACACACGTCAGCATTCTTGAACTGAGGGTTGACCTCGTCCATTTCCTGCAGAACCTCGTAGGGAACGTTGGCCTCTGCGAGAAGCACATTCATGTGTCCCGGCATACGACCTGCAACGGGGTGGATTCCAAAGACAACCTCGATGCCCTTGGCTTCGAGAGCCTTCGCCAGTTCATACATGGTGTGCTGTGCCTGGGCGACAGCGAGGCCGTACCCGGGAACAACAATCACCCGCTGTGCGTAGCCAAGAAGGATGGCAACATCCTCTGGTGAGCCCGACTTGACCGGGCGATCGGACACCTCGGTGGAGCCAGCGGTAGACCCGCCCTTGAACGCGCCGAAGATGATGTTGTTGACGCTTCGACCCATAGCCATGGCCATTGCGCGAGTCAGAATCGTTCCACTGGCGCCCACAAGGGTTCCACCGACCAACAGCAGGGTGTTGTTCAACACAAGACCCGACGCTGCAACGGCAAGACCGGTCATGGCGTTCAGCAGAGAAATAACGATTGGCACATCGGCACCACCAACGGGCAACACGACGAGCAGGCCCATGATGAGGCCAGCGACCATCAGCGCGGTCGCGAGCAAGAAGTCTCCTTGAACAACGACCAAAACCGCGCCAATGAGCGAGAGAATCGTGAGCGCAATCATTACGTATTGCTGGCCCTTGAAAATCACAGGCCTCGTGGTCATCATTTCCTGCAGCTTGGCGAAGGTAATCACCGAACCGGAGAACGAGATGCTTCCGATGAAGATCGTGAAGGCCACCGCAATCAAGAATCCAAGGGTGTTCGCAGCCTGCAACTCAAGGAGTGCGACCACAGCGGCTGCGCCACCGCCGACACCGTTGAAGAGTGCAACAAGCTGTGGCATCTGAGTCATCTTGACCATGCGTGAGGCTGGAACAGAAAGAATCGTTCCTAGACCGATAACCAAAAGAATCCAGCCGATGTTGCTGAGCTCTTCAGCCAGGAACACGGTGACAATACCCACCACCGCACCGAGCGCACCAATAAGGTTGCCTCGTCTGGCGGACTTAGGGGAGGACAGGCCTTTCAGCGCAAGGATGAAGGCAACGGCCGCAAAAAGATAGAGAAGTGCTTCAACTTCGGGAGTAATCATGCTCATGATGCGGCACCTTCCGAAGACTTCTTCTTGCCCGAGAACATTTCCAGCATGCGGTCCGTGACAACGAAGCCACCGACCAGGTTCACGGTCGCCATCAAGACGGCAAGCAGAGCAAGAATCAGAATGCCTGTGGTCTTGGCGTGACCGGCGACGATGATGGCACCAACCAGGATGATTCCGTGGATCGCGTTAGCGCCCGACATCAAGGGAGTGTGCAGGGTGCTCGACACCTTCGAGACAACCTCGAAGCCGACGAATACCGCCAGCACGAAGTAGGTCAACACGATGATGGATTCCATTACTTCTTGCCTTTCTTCGCTGCACCCGCGGCAATCGCCTCGGCAGTGGGCTCATGACGAATCTGGCCATCGTGGGTCAAACATGCCCCCGCGACAACCTCATCCCCAAAATCTGGTTGGACTTTCTTGTCCTTTGTCATCAACTCAAGCAAGTTGGCGATGTTCTTGGCGAAAAGTCGTGAAGCGTCATAGGCCATGCTCGAGGGCACGTCTTTCATTCCCACCAGTGTGATGGCGCCACCGGTCTTGCCTACCTTTATGGTCACGTCCTTCCCGGGCTGGGATCCCTCGACGTTTCCACCCGTTTCGGCCGCAAGGTCAATGATGACCGAGCCTGGCTTCATGCCCTTCATCATCGCTGCGGTGATGAGCCGGGGAGCGGGACGTCCGGGGATTGCGGCGGTGGTGATGATGACATCGGCCGCGCTCACATAAGGGGTGAGAAGCTCCTGCTGACGCTTGACACGGTCTGCTGCCAATTCCTTGGCATAACCGCCTGCGCCATCCGCCGAGGCATCGAGCTCGAGTTCGATGAATGTTCCACCCATCGAGCGAACCTCATCTGCAGAAGCAGATCGAACGTCGTAGGCCATGACTTTGGATCCAAGGCGCTTCGCCGTGGCGATCGCCTGAAGACCAGCAACACCAGCACCGAGTACCAACACGGTTGCCGGAGGAACTGTTCCAGCCGCCGTCATGTAGAGAGGGAAGAAACGAGGCAGACGCATGGCGCCTTCCAGCACACAGCGGTATCCAGCGACCAGGGCCTGCGAGGTCAGAGCATCCATCGATTGTGCGCGGGAAATTCTGGGGACAAGCTCGAGGGCAAAAGAGGTGATCTTGTTGTCGCGTAGCGCCTTCACAGCATCGGTTTCGGATGCCGGAGACATGAGACCCACCGTCAGGGTGCCCTTCTTCAGCTTCTTAATTGTCGCCGGGGCGAGAGGCCTCACATGGGCGAGAACATCGACCTTGCGGGGGTCAACGGTCGGCGCGATAGTGGCACCCGCAGCCTTGTAGTCATCATCGGCATAACCGGCCAACACGCCAGCACCCTTTTGAACAGTGACCTTGAGGCCTTTGCCGACTAACTGCTTGACCGACTCTGGTGTAGCCGCAACCCGGTTTTCACCAGAAATCGGCTCTTTGAGAACTCCGACAATCATTGATTCACCCTCGACTGGTTAGTGACATCCCCCGGACACACTAACCCCAGGGTGAGTAGCCCCCACCGTACCAGAAAGCCAGGAGCTCTCAGCGGTCGTCAGGCTCCTATTCCTGGTCGCCATGGTGCGTCGAGCGGACTTTTGCCTTGTAAAAGTACCCCTGGTTTCGCAGGACAAAGTAGGCAGCGGCCGCCGCCAAGACAATGGAGAAGATTCCAAGGCTCGCGGCGCCAACGAGCGCAATGTCGCCCAACACAGACCCCGAGGGTTCACTAACCACACCGGATTGTTCATCCACGAGTGAAGCGTATCAACTACAAAACTGAATTTAGTTATTGATACGACTCAATTAACTCGATCATCATCGCGATGTGATTATCAATTAGCTCATTAGTAACTGGCTTGATCTCTGGAATCGAGCGTGAGGGAAGGTGTTGGCCCGCCACCCACACCGATACCCCGAGGGTGGACCACGAGACCGTCGGCACGAGTGCCCGGAGCTCTGGGTCCATAAAAAGCTCCATCCGGGGAACCGTGCCGATGGTCCAGGGCGGGTCAGACACTTCGCCTCGGCGAATGTCCTTAATCAATGACGCCAAACGGGCGAGGTTGAGCTCAAACCCTTGGTTCATCACATCGCCGAATGACTTCCGGACAATATGGGAAACGTCCTTCGCGGCCAGCGGGTAGTTCAAGACTGCACCCCAGCCCCCCATCTCGTCGGTTTCCTTGATTTCCCTCAAAATCCAGGCCGCTAGGCGGTCCTTAGGGTTGCGGGGTGCCCTCTGCACCGCGGCCCAGAGGTTCTCGACATATCGCAAATACATCATGTGGGCGGCCTCGGCGATGAGCGCATCGCGTCCGCCGAAGTAGTGGTTGACCATCGGGTAGGTGATGCCGAGACGGTCGCACACACTCGAGACGTTGAAGGAGGTGGGGCCTGCCTTGGCTACCTCGTCAAAGGTGACGTAGAGAATTTTGAGGCGCATCGGTGGCTGTGGGTCGGAGCCAAAACGCAACCAATAGTCGTCAACTAGAGCTTTATCGGGGTGGGTCGTATCAGAGAGTTTGCGTCTCGCCATACCCACCCCTCAAACATGAAGTTTGTTCTGTGCGAACTATACCCGTCAAAAAAAACTAGAAGAATATTAGATTTTCGGAATCAGTCGACCCGTCGACTTCGCGTAGCTGGCATAACCAGGGTGACGTTCCGCCAACATGACCTCTTCGCCCGAAGCCTTGACGGAGAGCACCACAAAGAGAGCGATCCATCCGACAATGTGCCAGGCAGATGCTCCGAGAAGGACGAGCCCTAACGCTGCCAACAACACCCCGGTGTAGATGGGGTGACGCACAAATCGATACAGGCCGGTCGTCACTAGCTCGGCGCCATCTTTGGGAATAGGGGTGGGGGTTAGCGCCGAACCAAGACCCACTCCCGCAACACCAGCGACCAAAACTCCCGCAACAACGAGCGCGCCGGCGATGACAAAAGTCGGGACCGTCCGCGGCCACAGATCCCCCGCCGGTAGAACAACAAGCCCCGCGATGAGACCAAACTGTGCTCCGACCAGAGCCCATGCCACCGACGGTTTCATTACTTCAGGCTAGACCTCTCATAGGCGCGAGCCTCTTCCTGACGCTTGGCCTCTTCCCCCAGCGCAATCGGTGCGCGGACCAAATCATCGCTCAGCTCAAAGGCGTCCACCAACGACTTGAGGTGTGGCCGAAGTCTCGGGAGCAAACGATTGTTGATGTACTGAGTGATTGCTTCTGCGCGGTGCGCACTAAGGCGCCCGTTCATCAAATACCAATCACGGTGCTTCTCGATAAGGACAAAGCCGTGGAGGTCGCGCAACCATCGCAACACCTGCTTGGTGGGCCCGTCCTCGTAACGAGAGAGCGCCTCAGTGAAGGCCTCCCAGACAACAAGTTCGCTGTGAGCCCAAGCGGCCTCAATGAGCTCGTGCTGGTGGGCATTCATGAGCTCGGCAGCCTGCTCGGGCGGCAACTTGGAGGCCGGCTTGAGCGATTCGGCCAGACTCGCGACCATCGTCGCGACCCGATCGGTGAGGAGTTGCCTCTGGGAAGCTGTGCTGCGCACATATCCAATAGACCGGGCCGTCGAGCCAAAGTCGACAACGTTTTGCGCAAGGCGTCGCAGGCCCGAGCGATTAACTGCCGCCTCGCCAACCTGGTCGGCGACGTAACCGGCCATCACACCAAGGTCACCCTTGGCGAACTGCCGAGCGTAATCACCCAACAGGCGCTTAGCGACCAACTGCAGCAACACGGTGTTGTCGCCTTCGAAGGTGGCATAGACATCGAGGTCAGCGCGGAGGCCTGCCAAACGGTTCTCAGCGAGGAAGCCTTGCCCCCCGCACGCTTCGCGATTGGCCTGAATGATGTCCAGAGCCGACCACGTTGCATAGGGCTTGAGTGCCGCGGCAAGCGTTTCAAGATCCTGGCGATGTTCCTCGGTGTCGGCCTGGCCACTAAACACTTGGTGGAAAAGCTCAAGGAGAACTTCTTGAGCGAAGACCAACGCGTAGGTGTTGGCAAGGTGTGGAATCAATCGGCGCTGGTGTTGCTGGTAATCCATCAGCACATGCTCTTCGCTCGAGCCAGGGATGGGGAACTGGCGACGCTCCAGGCCATAGCGAATTCCGATAGTCGAGGCCAACTGAGAGGCCACGGTTGATGCCCCGACTAGAGAAACCCGTCCTTGAACCAACGTCCCCAGAATCGTGAAAAAGCGGCGGCCGCGCGACTCAATAGGAGAGGAATAGACACCATCGCTGTTGACACTGCCGTAACGGTTGAGCAGGTTCTCCCGGGGGACACGGACATTGGTGAAGTGCAGCCGGCCGTTATCAATACCGTTCAAGCCGCCCTTGTACCCATCGTCATCACCGCCAATGCCAGGCAGGAACCCGTTGTCATCACGCAATGGCACATAGAGGGCATGGACTCCATGGTTCTCACCCCCAACAATGAGTTGCGCAAACACCACTGCCGCACGACCGTGCTGGGCGGCGTTGCCGATGTAGTCCTTCCACGCGCCACGGTGCGGGGTGTGGATGACAAACTCATCGGTGTCGAGGTCGTATGTCGCTGTCGTCGCGATTGAGGCAACGTCGGACCCGTGACCCGTTTCCGTCATCGCAAAAGCGCCGGGAATGTCCAACGACATAATCCCCGGCAACCATTTGCGGTGGTGCTCTTCGGTGCCAAGATGCATGACAGCGGCCCCAAAGAGCCCCCACTGCACACCCGACTTAATCTGAAGGGAAGGGTCCGCCAACACGATTTGCTCAAAACTGGCGATATTGCCCCCGGGGTTTTCGCCACCCCCCACGATTGCGGGAAATGCTAAGTGCACTGCACCCGACTCAGCGAGGCGCTTGAGTTGACCAAAGACACGCTGCCGGTGCTCTGGCATCGGCTGCCCCTCGATTTTCCACATGTCCGGGTGAGCGCATACCTGGCGGGCCCTCCGACGAATCTCGACGTATCGACCGAGCAAAAATTCGCCGAGTTCGGCGGCATCCACTGCCAGATCACTCGAGTCAAACCGAACAGGTGCCGTTTGGACATCACTCTGGGCGCTCATAACTGCAGTCCTCCAAGAACAGTTGTGGTCCCTTCACGCTACGACGCCGTGCTCGTTGGCGCCAGAACATGGTTTTTGGCCACCACGAGATACCAAGGTCCGTCGGAACTTTTGTATCCCACCTACAGAACGACGCGGGATGCCTTGTTCCTCGCTAGGCGAACAGCAGAGGTTTGGTATACCCCATGGGGTATAGTGATGACATAACGAAAGGACCTCGCATGCCTACCATTGACCTCACTCACGACGACTTCGAAAAGACCGTCACGTCCGAAGGAATCACTCTCGTCGATTTCTGGGCTGAATGGTGTGGCCCCTGTCGCGCATTCGCCCCCGTCTATGAAGAGGCCAGCCTCAAGCACCCTGATGTCACCTTCGGCAAGGTCGACACTGAAGCCGAGCAGGCGCTGGCCCAAGCGGCAAACATTCGCTCTATCCCGACCCTGATGGCCTTCCGCGATGGCATCCTCGTGTTTGCCCAGCCGGGAGCCCTGCCTGCGCCTGCCCTCGAAGAGGTCATCACCGCGGTCAAGGGCTTGGACATGGATGATGTACGCGCCGAGGTCGAGAAGGCGCAAGCAGAAGCAACCGCAGGCGCCTAAAGCTCGGCGCGAGAGCGGAAGGTTCGACGAACCTTCTCTACGAAGTTCTTGGCAGGTGGTTCGTTATATCCATCAGCGCGCTCTTGCCCCGACATCTTGGCAATAGCGTCCATGACTTCGTCTGTTGCGTGGCGGCGAGCCCGGCCTGAGTCCGCTTTGCCGTGCCTAGAGAGATCCAAAGGTTCTCCAAATTGGATGGTGACTTTAGCCGGCCTAATTCCCGTTGAGCCAATCGGCTGAACCTTGTCCGTGCCCTGAAGCGCAACCGGCACAACCGGAACCCCGGCGGTGAGCGCCAACCAGGCAACACCCGTCTTCCCGCGATAGAGCCGGCCATCGCGTGAGCGGGTGCCCTCCGGGTAGATTGCGAACGCTTCTCCCTCGTTGAGCAAACCCAGCCCGGCATCGAGAGCCTGCTGCGCAGCCTGGCCAGCTCCCCTGGACACGGGAATGGCACCGATGCCTCTAAAGAATGTGCGTGAGGCAAACCCCTTGATTCCGGTGCCGGTGAAATAGGAATCCTTGGCCAAAAACGACACCGGTCGGGGCGCAAACAAGGTGATCACAACACTGTCGATAAAGGACAGGTGGTTACTCGCCAGGATTACCGGACCAGAACGAGGGACGTTTTTTTTGCCAATGATGGTTGCCCGAAACAAGGCCCTAGCAAGAGGGCCCAGAGTCATTCGACTGACGAGCTTGAGCATCAAGACCTAACGGCGGGTGGGACGTTTCTTCACCTTAGCGGGAATGCCAACGGCAAGAGCGCCGGCGGGTACATCGTCCAACACGACGGATAGCGCACCGATGACCGCATCATCGCCAATCGTCACCGACCCAAGAATTACCGCCCCCGTGCCCACAGATACCCGGTTACCCAGCTGCGGATGGCGCCGCCCCACGACATGATCGCGACTCGTGGGGGTTTTCCCGCCCAAAGTCACCCCGTGATAAATCAAGCAGTCATCGCCGACAATCGCGGTTTCGCCAATCACCACGCCCATGCCGTGATCAATAACGACCCTGCGCCCAATGGTTGCCCCCGGGTGAATCTCAATGCCGGTGATGAATCGTGAGAGGTGGGAAATCAGGCGCGCTGGCAAATACCAACCCCACGACCACAGACTGTGAGCGCCACGGTGCCACCACAGAGCGTGCACGCCAGGTGAGGTAAGGAAAACCTCAACCTTGTTGCGGGCGGCAGGATCCCGCTGTCGCATCGCTTCGATATCTTCGCCGATGCGGGTGATGGGAGGCATGTTAGCTTTCGAGACCCTCGTACAAAACAGTGGACAAATACCGCTCACCAAAGCTTGCCAGAATAACGACTATCGTCGCGCCAGCAAACTCAGGACGGTGGGCTAGTTGGACCGCCGCGTGGGCCGTCGCTCCGGAAGAAATACCGCCGAGAATGCCCTCTTCTGAGCCGAGTCGCCGTGCCATGGACACCGCATCGGCACTGGTCACATCGATGACCTCGTCGTAGATGGTTTGGTCCAAAATCGGGGAAATAAAGTTCGGCCCAATTCCTTGAATCTTGTGGGGACCAGCCTCGCCACCATTGAGCAGCGGGGATTCCGCGGGCTCAACGCCAACGACTTTGAGGCCTGGCTTCTTAGCCTTTAGTACCTGACCCGTTCCGGTCAGGGTTCCGCCGGTGCCAACGCCCGAGACAAAAACATCGACAGCACCGTCAGTGTCACGCCAGACTTCTTCGGCGGTCGTGCGCCGGTGAATCTCTGGGTTCGCTTCGTTCTCAAACTGACGAGCCAAGACCGAACCAGGAATTGACTCAGCGATTTCTAGCGACTTAGCGATGCACCCAGTCATCCCTTCTGACCCAGGTGTGAGCACGAGCTCTGCCCCGTAGGCACGCAACAGTATCCGGCGCTCCATGCTCATGGTGTCTGGCATGACCAGGATGGCCTTGTATCCGCGAGCAGCAGCGACCATCGCGAGAGCAATCCCGGTGTTTCCACTGGTGGCCTCAACAATCGTGCCACCGGGCTTCAGCTCCCCAGAAGCCTCAGCGGCGTCAACTACGGAGATCGCCAGCCGGTCTTTGACCGAGGCGGAGGGGTTGTAGAACTCGAGCTTGGCCAGGACCGTGGCGCTGGCGCCCGCGGTCACGCGATTAAGGCGAACGAGCGGGGTGTTTCCAAACGCCTCAGTGATGTTTCCGTAAACCAAAGACACGATGCTCCTTTTATCGCAGGGCCAACGCGACTAAGAGTATTGGTTTGCGGCGAGAGCTGCCTCCCAGGAGGTAATACTGTTACAAGGATGAAAGTCCATTCTTGCTAACCGTTGCCCTCGGGCTTATTGGAGCTCTCACGTACGGGGCTGCTGACTTTTTTGGTGGTCTTGCTGCCAGGCGGTCCTCAACCATCCTGGTCACCGCCGGAGTCGCCATCGTTGGCCTCATCGGCATTGCAGGTGCAGCGATCTTCGTCCCTGCCGTAAACACTGCGGATGCATGGTCCTACGGACTTGCCTCAGGCGTGGCCGGAGCAATTGGTATCGGCTTGCTCTACGGCAGCCTCGCTATCGGCCCGATGAGCATTTTGTCCCCGGCAACGGCGTTCATCTCCGCCATCGTTCCGGTTAGCGTCGGCTTGGCGTCGGGGGAGGGCAGTGGACCTGGCTTCTTCATTGCTTTGGCGCTGGCTCTCGTTGCCGTCGTGCTGGTCGGATTTGTTCCAGAAAAAGGTGCCGTGCGCCCCAGACCGCTCGGGCTGATTATGGCTGCTGGGTCCGGGACGTTTATTGGACTCACGATTGTGCTCATTAATCTCTCGCCGGCCGACTCCGGAGTGATTCCGCTCGTCGCAAACCGCATCGCGTCATCAACCCTGCTGCTCTTGGCGATTGGAGCAGTGGTGGTCGCGCGCATCGCGCGCTCCCAGACACCAACCCTTCCCGGTCTTTCCGAAATCGGGAAGCTGTGGCCGATTGTGATTGCCGCCGGCATCTTTGATGTTGCGGCAAACATCGCCGTCATCTACGGGCTCCGACTTGGTGACTTGAGCGTCGTGTCAGTACTTGTGGCGCTGTATCCAGCGGGAACCATCTTGCTTGCCTCAGTAGTACTGCGGGAGCGCATCGCCCCGATCCAGTGGTTTGGATTGGGGCTCGCGCTCACCGCTAGTGCACTGCTGGCTGCCTAGACGGCCTCGAAAGCCCTGACGTCCGAGGGGCGCATCTCGCGCGGTTCGACGGAAATACCCGCGGTCTTCATCAATTCCATCAACCGGCGAGCCCGCGCGCGCGTGGTCAACGTGATGACCGTCCCAGTCTTGCCCGCGCGCCCGGTGCGACCGGAGCGGTGAACATAGGACTTGTGGTCATCGGGGGGATCCACCTGAACAACGGTGTCAATATCGTCAACGTGAATCCCGCGCGCCGCAACATCAGTGGCCACGAGAACACTCACGCGACCAGAGGTGAGCTTGTCGAGGTTGCGTTGGCGACGAGCCTGATTCAAGTCACCGTGCAGGCTGACAGCCGGGATACCTTCGTCGTCGACCATATCGGCTAGTTCTTCGGCAAAGGCGCGGGTCCGCGCGAACATCAGCGTCTTGCCGCCCTTCCGGGCCAGCTCGATCACCATGTCGCGCTTGTCACGCTGGTCAACAACCCAGACCTGGTGGTCAATGGTCGATGACTCCTGGTTTTCACCAGCAACTTCGAACACGGCAGGGTCGCGCAGGAATTCACGCACGATGTTTGACACCCCAGCGTCCAGGGTGGCGGAAAACAAAAGCCTCTGGCCGTCGGGGGCGGTCTGACTGAGGATCCGCTCTAGCGGCTCTATGAATCCAAGCTCGCTCATGTGGTCAGCTTCATCGACAACCGAGATCATGACCTGAGACACATCAAGCTTGCCTCTGGCAATCAAGTCCTCAATGCGCCCGGGAGTTCCAATGACGATGTCAACTCCGCGCTCAAGAGCACCGATCTGACGGCCGAGGGGAACCCCGCCGTAAACCTGAGTTGTGAAGAGGCCGACGCTCCGAGCAATGGGCTGCACGGTGCGATCGATCTGAAGAGCTAACTCCCTGGTGGGGGCAAGAATCAAAGCTCGCGGAGCGCGGCCAATGGCGCGCTTGACGCCGTTCTTCGACATCTGCAACAAGCGCTCCACCAAGGGAGCACTAAACGCAATGGTCTTGCCAGAGCCGGTGCGCCCACGTCCAAGAACGTCGCGTCCCGTTAGTGCCACGGGGATAGTTGCAGCCTGGAGCGCAAACGGAGTTGCGGCACCCAGTGCCTTGATCGAATCAACAATTCGCGTGCCAAGGCCCAGGTCGCCAAACTCCATGCCCTCTGCTGAATCAGCAGTCACCTGGATGGCAGCCAGCGCGTCGTGAACCACGTTCTGCACGACCGGGCGTGAAGGACGCTCACTGTGGCGGGGGCGGTCATCGAAGGAGCGTGTTGGACGACCGGGTCGCTCACTAGAAGATCGCTCGTAGCGACCGGCGCGGTCCGAGCGGGGACGGTCGCGATCAAAACGTTCGCCACGAGCGGGTCGCTCTGCGGGCGCACTACGGTCATATTGGGGCCGCGAGGCGCGCTGCCCAGTGGCGGGACGCTCACTGAAGCTGCGTGCGGGACGGGCTGAGCGATCGCCATAGGCAGGTCGAGTCCCGGTCTCTGGACGCGAAGGGCGATCGTCGCGCGCAGGGCGCTCACCGCGGTCTGGGCGTGAGCCCTCAGAGCGGGGACGAGCCTTCTTTGCATCCTGGAAAGAGGTGCGCTTTGTGGGTGGGCGCCATGAAGACGCCTGCTTTTTCTGAGGCATGGGTTTAGCTTTCGTGATGATTGTTTGAGGAGAAGAGGCGTCACATTCACGCCCAACCCAGATCACCACTAGCCAGACCGGGGCTGTTTCGTCTACACATTACGGCCGCTCTCACGATTGTGAGGCGATGGCCCTCGAGGACTGCCTACAGCGGCACTAACTCTCGTTCCAGGAACAACCGTACCAGGTGAGGGAGGTTTAGGGTAGGGGTGTGCCCCGCACCCTCCACTACATCAGACGCTGGGGCCAACTCTTCGCGGGCCTCTTCCTCTTCGGGTTCGCTGCCGCCATGATGTTGCGCTCAGGCTTTGGAGTCGACCCCTGGACAGTCTTTGCCGAAGGCATCCACCTCACGTGGGGCTTCGGCATCGGCTGGGTCATCCTGGTCACGGGTGCACTGGTGTTACTCATCTGGATACCGCTGCGGCAAAAGCCAGGATTTGGGACCATCCTCAACGTCCTCCTTATTGGCCCAGCCATGGAAGTCGGGTTGGTGCTGGTTGACACCCCGGAGTCGCTTGTCCAGCGGGGGTTCCTTTTCGCCGCCGGATTGCTCATGATGGGCATCGCCAGTGGCCTCTATATTGGCGCCCGCTATGGTCCAGGACCACGCGATGGCCTCATGGTGGGGTTCAACGCCAGATTTGGCTGGCCCATGTGGATTGTGCGGACGGTGGTCGAGGTGACCGTGCTGGTTATCGGCTGGATACTCGGTGGAAGCTTTGGCGTCGGGACCGTAATTTTTGCCCTCTGTATTGGAACGCTGGCGCAAAGATCCATCGCGGTGTTTTCAGTGCCCGACTACCCCACGAAATCAATCGGCAGATAAACATCCTGGACGCGGTCATCGAGAGCCGTGTGATCGTTTCTCGTGTACAAGCCACAGAGGCGTTCTCGGCAGTCAACGTTTTCGTCCGCAAAACCTGGCACCTCGATGTACGCAGTGAAGGTGCCTTGCTCTCTGTCATCAAAACTTCTCGCACCAAACAGACGCCAGGCCCACTGGTCATTAATCCAGTTTGAGGGGGCATATTCGATCGCTCCCTCTTCGCTCATCTCGCCCGGTGTTGTGGAAGGGACCCCACCGAGGCATGGCCCTGGCTTCTCATTCAGGGCATCGGGAACCGCGCAGATGGCGACATAGATTCCTGAGTCTGGGTTGTAGCCGGATCCACTGACGACGATTCGATCGCCCGCAATCAAGCGATCCAGACCGCGATCATCCGCGTTCTCTAGCGTTGCGCCAAGCACCCTGGTGCGACCATCGTCCCCGGTTGCCTCAACCGAACTCGGGTAACCCTCAACAACCAACTCCTGGCCAGAGAGCCCCTGGGGCTGTGCCATCACGATGGGAGCGACCAGCCACGCCACGAAACCCGCTGTGACGAGGAAGAGCCCGCCCACAATCCAGAGGATGCGTCGCAGAAAGGGTCGTTTGTTCTGAGCCACCGCCTCAGTCTAGGAGGGCTACTTGCGCACTAACCTCAGACTGTGAAGCTCTGGCCCATTGTCGCGGTTGCACTCGGCGGCGCACTTGGCACTCTCGGTCGCATCGGCGCTGACCTTGCGATGACCGGACTTCCGGGAGGCCATGAGTGGGCCACACTCGGGGTGAACCTTCTGGGATCGGTGGGACTGGGGCTCGTGGTAGGCCACGGGTTACCTGGTCTCTCACGCGCTCTGCGGGACGGGCTCACCGTCGGTGTTCTCGGTTCCTACACAACGATGTCTGGCGTGGCCGTCATCGCGGTGGCCTTTCCTGCGCTGGGAGTCGTATACGTGCTTGGCACGGTCGCGCTTGGAATCGCATCGGCTTGGATGGGCTACCTGGTGGGACGGAGGCTCTCGTGACCGCTGAGCTTCTGCTCGTCAGTGTCGCTTTGGGATCACTTGGGGCCTTAGCGCGCTACGGAATTCAAGCCTGGGCTGCAACTGCTAGCAAGGGATACCTTGGCATTCTGGTAGCAAACATTGTGGGCTCCGGCCTCGCGGGCGCTCTGTTTGCACTGCCCGATTCGTTTACCACCGGGGCTCTCCTCGCTGGGTTCTGTGGCAGCCTCACCACCCTCTCGACAATGGTCGTCCATCTTCTTCCGGTGCCAGGCGCGCCCCCACTTCGCTCGCGCGTGGGACTGGGTCTCTCACACGTGGTCGGAAGCGTAGGGGTTGCGCTGATGGCCTACAGCTCAGTCGCGCTGTGGCTTGTGAATTAGCCAGAGTGCACGAAGAGCTGCGTGATACACTCGCGACGATTTATATCTCTTCTTGTCAGCGTGTTTTTTAACCCTGTTGATGTCGATAAAGGAGTGACCGAATGGGTCGCGGCCGCCAGAAAGCAAAGCACACGAAAGTTGCTCGGGAGCTAAAGTATTTCAGCCCGGACACTGACCTCAGTCAACTGCAAAAAGAGCTGGCCGGCTCCTCCGACCACGAGTCACCCGACTATGACAAATGGGCTGATCTCGACGAGGAATCTGAGGACAAGTAAGTCCCCACCAGCCTGACGGCTCCTCCGGAAACACCCTTTGCTTCAGTGATTGCTCCCTCGGGGTTCACTCCCTTGGTTGCCTCAATCTCGCCAACCCGCCATGCAGTGTGACCGTGGCGTTGGAGGGTTGCTGCCACGGCGTCTGCCTCGCTGGAATCAACCACGAGGGCCATTCCGATTCCCATGTTCCAGGTGTCCTCAACATCCGTAGTGGCGAAGCCCCCGGCTTCCGCGAGCACCCCAAACACCGGAGCTGGAGCCCACGTGCCGCGGTCCACATCAAGCGAGACACCCTGGGGCAGCACGCGGGAAATGTTCTGAGCGATACCACCGCCAGTCACGTGGCTCATGCTGTGAATGGCTCCGGGGTGAGCAGCAATCGTCGCCACTAGCGCAGAGGTATAGAGCATGGTCGGCTCGAGGAGCTCGAGGCCAAGTGCCCGCCCAAAATCATCGCGGTGCTCGGCGTATGACCAGCCGGCCTCCAACACAATCTTTCGCACCAGAGAAAACCCGTTGCTGTGAAGACCGCTAGAGGCGAGGGCCAACACGACGTCGCCTGGAACTACCCGATGTGAACCGAGGAGGTCTGCTGCTTCCACGACACCAGTTGCGGCGCCAGCGACGTCATAGTCATCGGGGCCAAGTAACCCTGGGTGCTCGGCAGTCTCGCCGCCCACCAGTGACACACCCGATTCGGCGCAGGCTTTTGCAATTCCCTCAACAATCGAGGCAATGCGCTCGGGCACCACTCGCCCGCAGGCGATGTAGTCAGTCATGAAGAGTGGCGTTGCACCGACGACCACAATGTCATCAACGACCATCCCTACCAGGTCATAACCGATGGTGTCGTGCTTATCCAGCGCCTGAGCGATGGCTACCTTAGTTCCCACGCCATCGGTTGACGTTGCAAGAACGGGCTTCTCAAATGAGGTCATAAACGAGGCGTCATAGAGTCCGGCAAAGCCTCCTATGCCGCCTATGACCCTCGAGGAATGACTAGCCTGAACGGCCTTTTTCATGAGATCAACGGCTCGATCGCCGGCGCCTGTGTCAACACCGCTTTGGGCGTAAGGCGAGGTTTCCGGCACGCCACAAGTCTAGTCGGGCCCTGCGTTATGGGATGGGGATAACTTCGACGGCGCCAGTAAGGAGGCCTTTACCCTCGGGGGATGATTCAACGACGAAGCACAACCCCCAACGCTTTTTCTCCCCTGACCACGTGGATTGGAGTGGTCATCCTGGGCTCAGCTCTGACCACGTCCGTTGTCCCTCCGGCGTTGGCAAACTCCGCGGCAATCGTCACATCGAGCATCAGCTGGCCCAGCGCACAGTTGAACAATGGCACCATCAGCGGCGGTGCAGTCCGCGACTACGTGAGCGGCCTAGCGGGATGGGGCCTCGCGCCCCTGACTTCACTGGGGAAGATGGGAATGGAGTGGACGTCTCCTTATGACCCGGCCCGCCGCGAACCTTTCTTTGGCACCCTCGAAGAGTCGTCCGTCACCCCAGGAGGGCGATCAACCTGGACCACGAGCGGTCTCCTGTCACCGCGGCCCGAACAAAACTTCTTTGCAATCATCGCTACTCGAGCGGAACACAATCAAATTGCGTGGACCATCGACCTACTGGCGCTCGATGAGGATGCGATGGCGCCAAACAGGGTCTACTGGGTCGCAGACCTTGCGCCTGGCTACCAGGCCGTCTACTCGTCTCCAGCACCGGGACAACTTGTCATCAGCGACGCGAGTAGAACCCACCCGACACTGGTCTTCCGAGCGACAACCACAGCGGGAACATTGCAATGGGGTGGAGGGAGCGTCTACACAGATGCGCTGGTCAATGGCGAGGGGGAACCGACGCTCTATGTCCATGGCACCAACGCGATGGAAATGCGCATCTCCATCACGCTGGGCATCATCGATCACGACCCCTGCTCATCAACCACAGCCACGGCGTTCGCACTCGCTAACGCCAACGCGCCCGCAACCCGGTGGCCGAGCATCACGGAGTGTCTCGGCAATGCCGACTGGGCTCTTGAGACCAACACCTCCTCAACACGCAGCATTCCGTTGGGTCCAGAAACTCCTCCGCTTGCCTCAGGACAGGAGCGCATACTCACCATTTCAGGGCTCCCGGATGGTGTTAGCTGGGAAGGCCTCTCCTCACCTGGCAGTGACATCACCGTCAATCTCACCGCCACAGATGCTGTCGTCCCAGGTGAGTACCCCCTGATTTTTGACGCGGTCACAACGACCACCACGGGCGGCGTCCTCCAGCGCTCGCAACCTTTGCGCTCCACAGGTTCGCTTCGTATTGACCCAGCAGTCGTCATCATCGAAGAACCTGAGCCAGAACCGGAACCTGCGCCCGTCCCTGA
>CAYXSU010000004.1:0-79021 GCA_964467805.1 uncultured Microbacteriaceae bacterium | reverse complement strand
GGTAGTTCCCGAACCAGAACCGGAGCCAGAGCCTGCTGCGGACCCCGAACCAAGTCCAGAGCCTGACCCGCAACCTGAGCCTGACCCACAGCCTGAGCCTGAGCAGGCAGCACCTGACCCTGAAGAGACCGCAGCGGAGGAAGCTGTTGTGCTGGTGCAACCCGAGCCGGTTGCTTCCCCCGAGCAAGTAATGGCGTCAATCGTTGAGCTCACACCAGAGGCCGCCCCAGTGGCTCCGGATGAGCCGAGCGTGGTGCCCGTGCGCGAGCTCGAGCCTGCAGGTCTCCCTGAACCAGTGTTTGTCCCAAGAGAGCCGACGGAGGTTCCCCTGAGTCCCCGGGAACCGCGAGCGATCACGAGCCCGCAGCTTGTCAGTCCGCCAGAGCCAAGCTTTGCTGGAGCGTGGCTTGGTCTGAGCCTGATGATCAGTCTCGCGGCGGGGGGTCTGCTGGCAGCCCTTCGGCGCTGGCGCAACGAGGTGGGGGAATAGCGAACGAGGCGTGGAGGGTGTGACAGACTTGTCCCACAGGTCGAGGTTTGGAACAGGAGATAGGGCTCCTCAATGTGCGGCATTGTCGGCATCGTCTCCTCCACACCAGTCAACCAACAGGTTTACGACGCACTTGCGCTCTTGCAGCACCGTGGTCAAGATTCCACCGGCATTGCGACGCTCGAAGACCAGACTCTTCACCTCCACAAGACAAGTGGCCAGGTCCGCGAGGGTTACCGGACTCGCGACATGCGAAGCCTCCTGGGCACATTGGGTCTCGGACACGTTCGCTATGCCACCCGAGGTGACGCGAAAAAAGAGCAAGAAGCGCAACCTTTTTATGTGAACGCGCCCTATGGGATCGTGCTCGTTCACAACGGAAACCTCACGAACACACGCGAGTTGACGGCTGAGCTTCAGACCAAGGACCACCGCCACCTCAACACCACCTCGGACACCGAGCTCTTGGTAAACGTTCTAGCTTCGGAGCTTCAATCCGCCGGTGCCGGGAGCAACTTCTCCACGGACTATGTTTTCGATGCACTATCGGCGCTTCACCGCAGGGTCGAGGGCTCCTATGCGGCAATCGCACTGATTGCCGGGCATGGATTGCTTGCCTTTAGAGATCCATTTGGCATTAGGCCGCTGATTCTTGGCAAGCGCCAGGCGGGCCTGGTGGGAGACGAGTGGATTGTTGCCAGTGAATCGTTAGTTCTCGAGGCCAGTGGCTACGACATCGTTCGCGACGTCGCCCCTGGAGAAGCAATCTTCATCGGCAGAGACGGCTCGTTAGTGTCCAAGCAGTGCGCGACCACGACACGACTTGCGCCCTGCTCTTTCGAGTATGTCTATTTGGCAAGGCCCGACTCAGTCATGAACGGTATTTCCGTCTATGAGGCTCGCCTCCGTCTCGGTGAAAAACTCGCGGACACGATTGCCAAACACGCTCCCGTTGAGTCCATCGACGTGGTGATGCCTATCCCCGACTCCGCGCGCCCGGCAGCCATGCAGGTTGCCAGAAAACTTGGCATCGAATACCGCGAGGGCTTCTACAAGAACAAGTACGTCGGGCGAACCTTCATCATGCCGGGCCAGGCCCAGCGCACAAAGAGTGTCCGCCAAAAACTCAACGCCATGTCCAGTGAGTTTGCCGGCAAAAACGTCTTGATTGTCGACGATTCAATCGTGAGAGGAACGACCTCCAGAGAAATCGTTGACATGGCCCGAGAGGCCGGAGCAAAGTCCGTGACCTTTACCTCCGCGGCGCCTCCTGTGCGATTCCCCCACGTCTATGGAATCAATATGCCAAGCAAGAGAGAGCTCGTCGCCGCGGGAAAAACTATTCCCGAAATTGCCCGGGAGATTGGTGCGGATCACCTGATTTATCAAGAGGTTGAGGACATGCGAGACGCCATTATCGAAGGCTCATCGATCACCGAGCTCGACATGAGCTGTTTCACCGGCGAATATGTCACCGGAACTGTGAGCGAGGAGTACCTCACCTGGGTGGAGAACAACCAGTCGAGCTAGTCGCTCTGGCGTTCCATCTGCACCACCGTCGCCCGCTTTCTTGACCGCACGTCTATCACCAGCCACACGATGACGCCAAGCGCAATCGATCCGCTCACTCCAAACAGGGCGAAGTAGGCAAAGAGCGCAATAAACCCAATGGCGGGGTCTGAAGGATAAAGCCCGGTCACGATCGCCGTGGCGAAGAATCCGAGCAGGCCAAAGACGAGAACAAACGCCGTCAGCTTCGGCGAACGACGAAGCTGAACCGCGTGCTTGTCAGGAGGGGAATCCTTCGCCATGTCTCTAGGGTATCGAGACGCAGGGTAGAAACTCTGAGAGATTTGAACGCTCTCCTGAGGCCTGGACTAACCCTGCCTCGAGTGCGAGGGGAAATGTCGTCCTGCCAGTCGCAAGCTCCAACCAGACCTCAGGCGACATCTCAACCACAGCGGGTGGCGTTCCTCTCGTATGTCGAGGACCCTCGATTACTTGGATAGCCCCGTAAGGAGGAACACGAACCTCCACGCTCGACCCCGGAGCACGGGTAGCAAGAATCTGAAGGCAATAGCGGACGGCGCTCGCCATATCGGAGCTCCCTGCCTCACCCCCGGACCATAGGGCGATCGCCGCTGTGCCCTCAGCGTCTGAAATCTTTGGCTTTCCCACCGGCCTCACGCTAGCAAGCTCTCGCCGGTAGGGTAAGCGCGTGAAGATTTTGGTCCTGGGATCTGGTGCACGGGAGCACACCATTATCCAGGCGCTGCGCCGAGACCCCGATTCTCACGAGATTTTGGCCGCGCCTGGTAACGCCGGAATTTCTGCTGACGCGGAGATCGTGGCGCTGGACCCCACCAACCCTCGGGTCGTGACCGACTTTGCAGTATCAAGTGACATCGACCTCGTCATCATCGGCCCGGAGGCTCCGTTGGTTGCCGGGGTAGCGAACCGCCTCAGGATTGCTGGCATTCCTGTCTTCGGGCCTGATAGCGATGCCGCTGCTCTCGAGGGCTCGAAAGCATTTGCAAAGGATGTGATGGCCAGCGCGGGCGTACCGACTGGTCAGGCGTGGAGCGTGGAAACCACTCAGGAGCTCCTCCTCGCACTCGACCGGACCGAGGGCCCCTACGTAGTCAAAGCAGACGGACTTGCCTCAGGCAAGGGTGTTCTGGTCACGGAAGACCGGCAGGCTGCAATAGAGCACGCCGAGTTTTACCTTCAACACGGCCCGGTGTTGGTTGAGGAGTTCCTGGCGGGTCCCGAAGTGTCGCTCTTCTTCTTGAGCGATGGGACAAGGGTTGTGCCGCTAGCCCCCGCTCAGGATTACAAACGTGCCTACGACAACAACGAGGGTCCGAACACCGGGGGAATGGGGGCTTACTCACCTCTTCCGTGGCTGCCGAAGAACTTTGTTGCTGAAATCCAGCAGACGGTAGCTGAGCCGACCATTGCGGAGCTCGCATCACGAGGAATGCCCTTCCTGGGGTTGCTCTACTGCGGTCTGATTCTCACGGACGACGGAGTCAAAGTCATCGAGTTCAACGCTCGGTTCGGAGACCCCGAAACACAGGTGGTCCTGGCGCGCCTCACCTCACCGCTTGCACCTCTGCTCTTGGCCGCCGCGAAAGGCGACCTAACCAAGGTCGCCCCACCGAAGTTCTCCCGGAATGTGGCCATCACAGTCGTGCTTGCAAGCGAGGGGTACCCAGAGAACCCCCGAACTGGGAGGGAAATCGATGGACTCGGTGCACTTGCCTCAAACAAGCAGGTTCGAGTCGCACACGCTGGCACGGGTTTTGATGGAGCACAGTTACTCGCCACGGGCGGTCGAGTCCTCAGTGTTGTCTCTACGGGAAAGGACTTTGAACAGGCCCGTGAGCGCGCCTACGCGGCGCTCCAGAAAATCAGCCTCGAGGGCTCCTACTACCGACGGGATATCGCGCAAGGCGTTTCCCAATGACAACGCTCGCCGACTGGAAGCCGTTCTATTCTGGCAAGGTCCGCGAGCTCTATATTCCAGTTTCGGCATCTAGCGCTGACGACGCCGACCGCTTACTCATGGTGGCAAGCGATCGAATCAGCGCGTTTGACCACATCCTGGAACCTGAGGTGCCAGGCAAGGGGGAAATCCTCACAGCGCTCAGCGCATGGTGGTTCAGCCAACTCGCCGATGTCCCCAACCATCTCACGGGAGAGAATCCTCCGGCGGAGTTAGCGTCGCGTTCAATGGTGGTTGCCCCCTTGCGGATGTTTCCTGTGGAATGCGTCGTTCGTGGTTACCTGGCCGGAAGCGGATGGAAAGAGTATGTCCAGTCCCAGACCGTGGGTGGCGTTCCTCAACCCGCGGGACTGAATGAGGGTGACCGCCTCCCGGAGGTTCTCTTTACCCCGGCGACCAAAGCAGCAATCGGCTACCACGACGAGAACATCACCTATTCGCAGATGGTCGTAATTGTGGGAGACGAAGTCGCTCGGAAGCTCAAACAACTGAGCCTTTCGATCTATGGCCGAGCGAGTGAGATTGCGCGCAGTCGCGGAGTGATTCTTGCCGACACGAAGTTCGAGTTTGGCGTGCATCCAGGCACCGGTGAAATCGCGCTCGGCGACGAAGTGTTGACCTCAGATAGCAGCCGTTACTGGGATGGTGAGTTATATACCGAAGGCGGAATACACCGACTCGATAGTTTCGATAAGCAGCTCGTTCGTAACTGGTTGAGCGCGCACTGGTCAGGCGAGGGCGCCCCTCCGCGGTTGCCAGACGAGCTCGTCGCCCACACAAAGGCCCGCTATCTCGAGCTCTATTCGAGACTGACCGGCCAAAACTTCACGGTGTCCTCGTGAGCGGAAACTCCGACTCATTCCCCCCGGTGTTGGCCTCGCACCTGCTCGCCTGGCCCACCGCGGTGGCCCTGGCCCCGCTGCTTTTTGTGCAAGGAAAGTATGTGAGGCGGGTTATTCCCCGCATGCCCCATGCTCCAGAACCGTGGTCGGGCGCGGCTCCTGGGCCCGATCCGATCAAGGTTGTTGGGCTTGGCGATTCGACTATCGCCGGTGTTGGGGTGTCAGATCCGATGCAGGGACTCACCGCACAGTTCTCACTTGCACTCGGAGCCGAGCTTTCCAGGGGCGTCTCCTGGAGATCGGTCGGCGAGAGCGGCGCGACCACGAAAGACATCCTCCGCAGATTTCTTCCCCCGGCTCTCGAGGAGCCAGCCGACATTCTGCTTGTGTCCATTGGCACCAACGACGCAAAAGACCTGAAACCGCTCGGGACAACCATTGCACGCTTTGAGCGTCTCATCGCTGTTCTTCGCGAGGGCCACCCGAACGCGGTGATGCTCTTCTCCTCGTTGCCCGCTTTTCACTTGTTCCCGACTCTGCCCCAGCCGCTTCGAGGGATTCTTTATCGCCACGCTCAGGCAATCGAGCGGTCAGTCCGTCCGCTGATCGAAGCTCGGCCCTACGCGTTCATGTCTCCGCCGCCCGTGGCCTATCACGAGACCTTCTTCGCCGAAGATGGTTTCCATCCCGGCGTCGATGGGTATCGAGACTGGGCGCACTTCGCCTTGCGCGATGCTCTCGAGCGTGGCGCACTGGACCAACTAGCTCGCCGATAGACTGGGGTTACTTCGTCGGTTACTAGGGGGCGCACCGTGGCCATCATCGTTGTTGAGGTCATGCCCAAGGAGGAATTATTGGACCCCGCCGGGAAGGCAGTGCTCGGCGCACTGCACCGGCAGAAGATTGACGACTTCATCGAGGTTCGCATCGGCAAGCGCTTCGAGCTCCACGTCGATGGCCCTGCCACCTCCGCGCACCTCGAGCACGCGCGAACCCTGGCGGACAACCTGCTCTCCAACGGTGTGATTGAGGACGTTGTCGACATTCGAGTGGAGGAATCTCCGGCATGAGAGTCGGAGTAGTCACCTTTCCAGGCTCGCTCGATGACCGTGACGCCAAGCGCGCTATTCGCCTGGCTGGCGGAACCCCTGTTGCGTTGTGGCACCAGGAAGCTGACCTGCAGGGCGTTGATGCGCTGGTCTTGCCCGGCGGATTCAGCTATGGAGACTACCTGCGTTGTGGGGCTATCGCCGCCCACTCGACGATCATGTCGGAGGTCATCTCCGAAGCCCGGAAAGGTCTCCCAGTTCTCGGAATCTGCAATGGCTTCCAAATTCTTGTCGAAGCCGGACTGCTCCCGGGTGGACTGATTCGTAATGACCACGGTGATTTCATCTGCCGCGACCAGAAGCTCCGGGTCGAATCAATCGACACGCTCTGGACCGCCGACTACGCGCCCAACCAAGAAATCACCATTCCCCTGAAGAACGGGGAGGGCGGGTTCATTGCCGACGAGGAGACGCTCAAGCGCGTTGAGGGAGAGAACTTGGTGGCATTCCGCTACGTGGAAGTAAACCCCAACGGTTCATTGCACGACATCGCTGGCCTGCGCGACGAATCAGGCCGGATTGTCGGCCTGATGCCGCACCCCGAGCACGCGGTGGAACCAGGTTTCGGTCCAGACACCGATCTCGCCATGAAGTCGGGGACCGACGGTCTGGCGATTTTCACTTCAGTGTTGCGGTCTGTGGTGGCGGCATGACAAAGACTCCTGGGGCTCTCTATGCCGTCATGGCCACAGCCGAGATGGTCACCTGGACTGGCCTCATCATCGCAATGATTGCCCGTTACGGCTTTGGGTATGACGGAGAACTGTTCTTCGTGGCTGGCCTGAGCCACGGGATTGTCTTTATCGCCTACTGCATTACCGCAGTTGTCGTCGGGATGAACCAGCGGTGGGGGTTCGGCACTATTGCTGTGGCTCTGGTTGCCGCTATTCCCCCTTATGCAACGCTGCCCTTTGACCGCTGGTTGGTGCGACGGAAGAAGCTCGAAGGTCCGTGGCGTCTTGAGGACTCCGGGGACCCGCGGGATTCGAGGCTCCTGGATCGCTGGCTCCGTTTCTGGCTGCGCCACCCCTCGTGGTTCTTTGTCGTGATCGTTCTCGGGATGGCCGCTGTGTTGACTGTCCTCTTGCTGCTGGGTTCCCCCACCGAGTGGGGCAACCGCTGATGGCTCTCGACAGCGTCGCCAACGCAGAGGCGACTCCCGAACGCGAACAACCCTATGAGGCGCTTGGCCTCAAGGCGAATGAGTACGAGCAGATCAAGTCACTACTAGGTCGCAGGCCGACCTCCGGCGAGCTCGCTATGTATTCGGTGATGTGGAGCGAGCACTGCTCGTATAAGTCCTCCAAGGTCCACCTTCGGCAGTTTGGCCAGAAGGTGAACGACGCCATGCGCAAACACCTGATGGTCGGCATGGGAGAGAACGCCGGCGTTGTCGACATTGGCGAAGGCTGGGCTGTGACATTCAAGATCGAGAGCCACAATCACCCCAGCTTCATTGAGCCATTCCAAGGCGCTGCCACCGGAGTAGGCGGAATTGTTCGCGACATCATCTCGATGGGTGCCAGACCAGTCGCCGTGATGGACGCCCTGCGTTTTGGCGCGCTTACTCACCCTGACACCGCCCGCGTGGCGCCAGGTGTGGTCAGTGGCATTAGTTTCTACGGCAACTGCTTGGGTTTGCCCAACATTGGCGGAGAAACCTGGTTTGACCCCGTCTACCAGAACAACCCGCTGGTGAACGCGCTGGCTCTTGGTGTTCTGCGCCACGAGGATCTTCACCTAGCGAGCGCTACCGGTGCAGGAAACAAGGTCGTACTTTTTGGTGCCAGAACGGGTGGCGATGGAATCGGCGGGGCATCAATTCTTGCCAGTGAGACTTTCGATGAGGGTGGCCCCACCAAACGCCCCTCGGTGCAGGTCGGTGACCCCTTTGCAGAGAAAGTTCTCATCGAATGCTGTCTGGAGCTCTTCGCCGAGAACGTTGTCGAGGGGATTCAAGACCTTGGCGCAGCGGGAATCAGTTGCGCTACCTCCGAGTTGGCAGCCAACGGCAACAGCGGGATGGATATCGTGCTCGACCACGTGTTGCTGCGGGATAACTCGCTCACCGCCGAAGAAATTCTGATGTCAGAGAGCCAAGAACGCATGATGGCGATTGTGACGCCGGAGAAGCTCGATGCATTCTTAGCCATTACGGATAAGTGGGAAGTGGAAACCAGTGTCCTCGGTGAAGTCAACGACAGTGGGCGACTCGTTATTCGCTGGAAGGGCGAAACCATCGTTGATGTTGACCCGAAGACCGTCGCGATTGACTCCCCGGTCTATGAACGCCCCTATCACCGGCCTTCCTGGCTGGATAAGGTCCAAGCCGACTCGGTCTCGACGGCTGGCCTCTCGCTGGAGCCGAACGCGTTGCGGGATGAAGCTCTCGCCGTTCTTGCGTCGCCCAATCTGGCTAACCCCGAGTGGATCACTAACCAGTACGACCGCTATGTCATGGGCAACACGGCACTGAGCTACCCCGACGATGCCGGAATGATTCGCGTTGATGAGGAGTCCGGCCTAGGTGTTGCGCTCGCCACCGACGCCAATGGGCGATACAGCTACCTAGACCCCTATCTAGGCGCTCAGCTCGCTTTGTCTGAGGCCTATCGCAACGTGGCCGCCACCGGGGCCGAACCGCGTGCAGTGAGTGACTGCTTGAACTTCGGCAGCCCTGAGGACCCCGAAGTGATGTGGCAATTTGCGGAAGCAGTTCGTGGCCTGGCGGACGCGTGCCTAGAGCTCGAGGTTCCCGTCACCGGTGGCAATGTCAGCCTCTATAACCAAACGGGAACCACGCCCATCCACCCCACCCCGGTTGTTGCAGTTCTTGGTGTGATCGACACAGTGGATCGACGTTTGCCAAGCGGTTGGCAAGACGATGGCGAGAACATCTACCTTCTCGGTGAAACCCATACTGAGCTCGATGGCAGCATTTGGGCGGACGCCGTCCATGGACACCTGGGTGGGATGCCCCCGGCCCCCAATTTGTCAGCCGAGCGAGCCCTAGCTGGACTCATGGTTGTTGCCGCGAAAGATGGGCTCGTCACGAGCGCCCATGATGTTTCCACGGGTGGCCTTTTCCAAACCTTGGTGGAGGGCGTGCTGCGCAGAAGGGTGGGCGCAAGAATTTGGCTCTCCGAGGTTCTTGAGTCCTATGGGGTCGACAACCGGGCTGCGCTGTTCTCGGAGTCAGTTGCTCGCATGGTCGTTACCGTTGCCCGGGAAGACGACGTTAAATTCCGCGGCCTCTGCGCGGGACGAGGGGTGCCCGTGGCACGTATCGGCGTGACCGAGACCCCCTCACAGGCTCTCGACATCGCTGAGCTGTTCAGCTTCAGCCTTGACGAGCTCGATCACATTCGTCGCGGGACTATTCCCAAGGTCTTGGGCCCCGTCGTCGGTTATTCGCCGCGGTAGGCACCGTGGTGAAGAAACCCCGCGTCAGGGGCGCACGATAGCGTTGTCACGTCATGATTGAACCCTCTCGCTTTCTCGTCTCCTCGTCCGATTACGAAAAATGGCTTGAGATCCGCGCCACGGGCGTGACCGCAACAGCCGTGTCCAAGGCCGTCACGCCAGAGGGGTTCAGGGAGGTTATGGACTCCCTGCGAAATCCGACCCCAATCGCCGACAACGACTACATGCGCTTTGGTCGGGAGCAGGAATCTGCGCTGATCGAGAAACTCTCTACCCAGTTCGACTTAGAGCCCAACGATTGGCTCATCGCGAAAGACGATTCGGAGAATCGGTGGCAAATGGCTACCCCCGATGGCCTGTCGCCTGGCCATGATCTGATTGCCGAGGTCAAAACCACCGGTCGCGACTGGGGTGAGTGGAAGGCGGTGCCCGGCCACTACCAACGTCAAGTGCAGTGGCAGCTTTATGTGACCGGGGCGACCAGTTGCGTATTCGGGTGGATGCTCCGCACAACACGCCAGGGCGACATGGTTCCGGCGTGGCCGGGACCCAAGTTCGTCGTCGTTAATCGGGACGAGGCTCTGATTGAGAGACTGATCGGCGTCGCCGAAAACCTCTACCGAGAATTACCCCTCGCTAGCAGCTAATTCTTCGTGGTGCTGAATGACCTCAGCAAGAATGAAGCTCAAGAACTTCTCTGCGAAGGCCGGGTCCAGGTCAGCTTCCGAAGCGAGCGCTCGGAGTCGCTGAAGCTGCGCCGCCTCGCGGGCCGGGTCCGATGGAGGCATGCCGGAGCGAGCCTTCAGTCGGCCCACCTGCTGAGTGACCTTAAAGCGCTCGGCCAACAGATGCACAAGTGCGGCATCGATGTTGTCGATGCTTTTGCGCAAAGAGGCGAGCTCTGCGGGGATTTCAGCGGTCATAGACCGACCCTACCGAGGGGAGGGCGTCCATGACTAGTCCAGAAGCGCGTGGCGAGTGACGATGGCGTCCCGCGAGGGACCAACACCGATGGCAGAAATTCGGGCGCCACTCATGGCCTCCAGGGCAAGCACATAGTCCTGAGCAGACTTCGGCAAATCATCGAACTCACGAATACCAGTGAGGTCTTCCGTCCAACCGGGGAAGTATTCATAAATCGGGGTCGCGTGGTGGAAATCAGACTGCGACCACGGCACCTCGTCAACCCTTGTGCCATCAACGTCATAGGCCACACAGACGGGAATCTTCTCGAGTCCAGTCAAGACGTCGAGCTTGGTCAACACGAAATCGGTAACACCGTTGATGCGGGCCGAATAGCGAGCAATCGGAGCGTCATACCAGCCACAGCGCCTGGGGCGACCGGTAGTCGTTCCGAACTCGTGACCCTTCTCGCGCAGGAACTCGCCAAACTCATCCTCAAGCTCAGTGGGGAAGGGCCCCGAGCCAACCCGGGTTGTGTATGCCTTAACGATTCCAATGACGGTGGAGAGTCGCCACGGAGCGATCCCCGAGCCGGTCGCGGCGCCACCAGCCGTTGCGCTGGAGGACGTAACGAACGGATAGGTCCCGTGGTCAACATCCAGCATGGTGGCCTGGCCGCCTTCAAAGAGAACCGTTTTGTTGTCCTCGAGCGCTTTGTGCAGGAGAAGGGCGGTGTCTTGAACCATCGGGCGAAGGCGGTCTCGGTAGGAGAGGAGCTCGTCGACCACCTCGTCAACCTCAATCGCACGACGGTTGTACACCTTGACCAACAGGTGGTTCTTCTGGTGGAGTGCCCCCTCCACCTTCTGACGAAGGATTCCCTCATCAAAGATGTCCTGAACGCGGATTCCCACACGATTGATCTTGTCGGCGTAGGTCGGACCAATTCCTCGGCCTGTAGTTCCTATCTGACGTTTCCCGAGGAAGCGCTCGGTCACCTTGTCCAGAGTCCGGTGATACTGCGTGATGAGGTGCGCGTGAGAACTGATGACCAAGCCTGAGACATCGATTCCGCGGGCTTCGAGAGCGTCAAGCTCTTCCATCAACACTTCGGGGTCAATAACAACACCGTTGGAAATGACGGGAATCACTCCGGGGGTCAGAATGCCCGAAGGCAAGAGGTGCAGAGCGTACTTCTCTTTACCGATGACGACGGTGTGGCCGGCATTGTTGCCCCCATTGAACTTAACGACGTAGTCGATGCGCTCAGCGATAAGGTCGGTAGCTTTACCTTTACCCTCATCGCCCCACTGGGCTCCGACAATGACAACGGCGGGCATCAGGATTCCTTTGTTAAGCCACCCTTACCCCCACAGTCTAGCGATTTCGAGCCCTCGTGCCAGGTCTCGCCTGGACGTCGCGGTTCAGAACACGGGATACTTCTCTAATGACTGAACTACGGGTGGTTGTGGCGGATGACCACCAGCTAACGCTCTCTGGCGTTGCCGACTCCTTGTCGATGAACGGTGTGACCATCGTTGGTCGCGCTCGTAATGCGCCCGACGCCATCGCGTTGGTTTTGCAGACCAAACCTGACGCTCTCGTTAGCGATCTTGATTTTGGGCCAGGCCCCACCGGCATTGATATCGCCGCACATCTGCGAAAGAAGCTACCGAAGCTCGGAATTGTTGTTCTGAGTGCGTACGGCGACCCTCGTCTCCACCACGCCAGTTTGGGAGAAGCGCCGAAAGGCATGGTCTATCTGATCAAGCAGCAAGTGAGCGAGACAGCGGACATCGTTAACGCCGTTGCGCTGTCGATCGAACGAGCCGAAAAAGCGGAGAAGGGCGAACTCCCCAGGGTTAATCTCACCCCTGCCCAGATAGCTGTCCTGCGTCTGGTGGCCCAAGGCCTTGCCAACCAGGCAATCGCGAACGAACTCTCGGTCACCGAAGAATCTGTATCGAAGACCATCAACAGAATGATTAAGAGACTGAACCTTCCCACTGGGGCAAAGATCAACTCGCGGGCCGCATTAGTCCAGAGCTACTTCGATCTGGTGGGCGCCAACCGATGAACCCCCGGCTCAGGGAGGTCAGGGAGCGTGTTGGTGGGCGCTATGCGCTGTCGCTCCCAATCTTCCTGTTTTCGTCGCCCTTCTGGATTTTTGGCTTTGTGCTCAACGAACCGGCGAGCTTCAACACGCTCGACGGATTCATCAAGGGCCTCGCTATCGCCACTGTCGGCCAAGTTGCGATGGGGTTGGTGCTGTGGATTGGCCACTTAACGTTGGCCAAGAATCGTGCAACGCAGCCGGTGTCGCTGACGGTCCTCGGCGCAGTATGGTCGGCCTCCGCTATCGCCCGTATGGCCGTCATAGTGGCAGGGCTCAACCTTTTGTCGTTACCCGACGACGTCCCGTTCGCAACTCGCCTCATCGTGAGCGTTGTGATGGCAACGGTGGGCTTCGGAATTGGTTCGTACACAATGGACCGCCTGGCACGGTTTCGCCAACAGCGGGCTGAACTGCTCCACAATCTGCTGGAGAGCGAAGACCAACTCTCGGCTCACCGGAGCGCTGTCGCGACGATGAAGACAGCACTGGTCGAGCGCGTTGACCAGAGAATCGACGAGTCTCGCAAATCATCCGAACGATCACTAGACCAACTAGAGCGCGCGCTCCTGAGTCGCTCGGACGCCAAACCGGCCCTCGAGGAACTCCGTGCTCTTTCCGATGAAACATGGCGAAAGGTCAGTGAGGACTTGTCTCCAAGCGCTCCCGGGGTGCTGCCAAAGATTCGACTGCTCGAGTTCCTCACTCTGTTTGCCGGTTCTGGGCCGTTTCGTCTGCCGCTGCTAGCGCTTGTAACGCCGTTCCTCTATGTCATCATCTACTCCCGCGTGTTCGATCCCTTAATCGGAGCGCTTGTGTCTCTGGCCTGGCTCGGCGGGGCTGTTGTCTTCGGGCTAGTCGCGAACTGGGCTTTAGCCAGATTGCGACGGCTTGTTGTGCCGGCGCTCTTTGCGAGTCAAGCCGTCATGGTGTTCTCTTCCGTGCCAGTTGTTTCCTTCGCAGAGTTCCTAGGGATTTCCACGGGATACCCCGCACGGGTCATTAGCGTGCACGCAATCTCACTCGTGATTGTCATGGTCGCGTCCCTGCCGCCCACGGTGCAGATGGCGCGACAAACTGTGCTCGATAACCTGCAGAAACATATGGACCGGGCAACATTAGAGAAGCTTCACGTCGAGAGCCAGCTGGCGATTGTCAGCCAGAAACTGGCCAGTCAGCTTCATGGCGATGTTCGGGGAAACTTCCTGGCCGCAATCTTGAACCTCCAGCGTCACATTGACGAAGGTAGGGTCGATGAGGCGCTCTCTGCGATTCGTAAGCTGCGGCTCGCTCTGGCTGAGCGTGTCGATGTGCCGGCTGACGACGATAAAAAACTAGAGGCGCTGAACCAATTCGTCTCGAACTGGTCGGCGATCTTGGATGTGTCTTTTGATACCCCGCTCGAAAGCGTCCCCGAGGAGTTCATGTCGGCGGTACACACCGTGGTGGTCGACGCCATCAACAACGCTGTTCGCCATGGTGATGCGGACTGGGTGCGCATCGGTTTCACGATCGAGCCGGATGCGCTGGTAGTGAATATCCGGAACAACGGCGCTGACCGCACCAGCAGCCGCGTGGGCCTTGGCACCCTGCACCTCAACCAGCTAGCTCCCGATAAGTGGTCTCGCTTCACGAATGAGCAAGGCGTGGTGCAGCTGGTGGTGCGGCTCGAGCGCCATCACCTGAGTGCGCTGTCAGGCGGGATCTAGATCTGCGTGATGCATCACCCACTGATGCATCACGATTGCCGCCGCTGCGCTCGCGTTCAACGAACGTGTTGAGCCAAACTGGGTAATCTCAACAGCCATCGATGCTGCCCCTAGCGCTTCTGGGGAAAGCCCTGGGCCCTCTTGCCCAAAGAGCAGAATGCACTCTTGTGGCAACACCACTTTTTCAATGGGCTTAGCATCTGGAACGTTGTCGATAGCAACAATCGGAAGCTCGTGCTCTTTCGCAAAGCGCACCAGAGCATCGACCGTGTCGTGGTGGAGAACGTGCTGATAGCGATCCGTAACCATGGCACCGCGTCTATTCCACCGCTTGCGACCCACAATGTGGACGGTGTGGGCAAGAAACGCGTTGGCCGAGCGGACAATGGAACCAATATTCAGGTCGTGCTGCCAGTTCTCAATCGCTACATGAAAGCTGTGTCGTTTGTGATCCAAGTCGGCAACGATGGCCTCCATCGTCCAGTAGCGATACTTATCAATCACGTTGCGGGAGTCGCCCTTGGCCAAAAGCTCTGGATCGAAATGCGAATCGGTGGGAAGCGGCCCAACCCATGGACCCACCCCGTGGGTGGACTTTTCAGGATGGTTCTCGTCGCCAGTCACGAGCTCTAGCCTAGGCACCACGCGCTAGCCTGTGGACATGCCTCCGCTCGCCTGGGATTCGACTGGGCCAAATCTTCTTCTCCAGGGCGACAACCTTGACCATCTCGCGACGATTCCCGATGGGTCGATCACCCTCGCGTATCTCGACCCGCCTTTCAACACCGGTCGTACCCAGGTACGAAAGACAACCTCGGCGCGCTCTGGGGACGCGGGCGCGCGGGGCGGATTCGGTGGCAGGCTGTATGACCTCACGCTGGAGAAACTGCTCAGTTACGACGACAGCTTTTCGGATTACTGGGCCTTTCTAGCGCCAAGGCTTGAGGAGACCTGGCGTGTTCTCTCACCGGAGGGAACGCTCTATCTCCATTTGGACTGGCACGAGGTCCACTACGCAAAAGTCGCACTAGACATGATTTTTGGACGTGAGAATTTCCTCAACGAGATCATCTGGGCCTATGACTACGGCGGAAAAACCAAGAAGCGCTGGCCGACCAAACACGACACGATACTCGTCTACGTGAAAGACCCGGCGAAGTACATCTTCAACTCGGAGGCCATCGACCGCGAGCCTTACATGGCGCCTGGTCTCGTCGGTGCGGAGAAAGCCGAACGAGGCAAGTTGCCAACCGATGTGTGGTGGCACACCATTGTGAGCCCCACGGGTCAAGAAAAGACCGGTTATGCGACGCAGAAACCTCTGGGCGTTTTGCGCCGCATAGTTCAAGCCTCCAGTAACCCAGGAGATTGGGTCTTGGACCCCTTTTCCGGAAGCGGCACGACAGCACACGCAGCGGCCGAACTGGGGAGACGTTTCGTTGCTATCGACGCCCACCCCGATGCGCACGCCATCATGGCGAAGCGCCTTGCGCCCTACCTCTAGTTGACGAGGTCGCCCTGGAGGGTGCCCCCAGATGAGCGCAGGGCGAAGCAGTAGACGCCTCGCTCGCCCTGTGCCCATTGTTCATCGCTCGCCGGATAGGAGTAATCAACGATGAGGTCGTCGTACTGGGTGGCGAGACTGTAGTCAATCAGCTCCGTGACATCACAGCTTTCCCGGGCCAGTTGTGCAACTTCCTCCATGCCGGGGAATGGGTCCTCGGCGCGGTTGGACAGAAGTGTTGCCGAGACAAGTTGCGCGTCGTGGGGAGCAGCGCATCCCACGACGGTGAAATCTTCGTCAAACGCCCCGTTGAACCCGGAAATGCACTCGCCGCCCCGGAGCTCGTCCCACGCCCACTGTCCGGGTTCCACCGGGACCCCCGAAAGAACCGGGAAGTCGACTACTGGCGTCTCGACCTCTTCGGGAAGACTCGCTCCAGCGTCATCACTGGCAAGGGACTGGCCGAGGAGGAAAGCACCAGCCAGGATTGCAACAAGAACCAGGGTGCCAAGAATCCAGAGGCCAATAAAGATGCTTTGCCCGGCTGCCGTGGACGTCAGACGCTTTCTGGGCGGGCGGGCAGCGGGGGATTCGTCGCTCATCACCTAGAGACCTAGGTCGTCAAGACTAATCGCAGCGCGATAGGGGTACCCGGCGTCCTCGATTGCCTGGTCAGCGCCAGTCTTGCGATCGACAACAACACACACTGCAACCACTTCAGCGCCGGCTTGCTCTAGCGCCCGTGCTGCCGCTAACGGCGATCCTCCCGTTGTCGACGTGTCTTCGACAACGACTACTCGCTTGCCCTTCACATCGGGGCCTTCGACCTGCCGGCCACGGCCGTGATCCTTAGGTTCTTTACGCACCACGCAGGCGTCGTAGGTCTTCCCCGCGAGAATTCCTCGGTGCATGATTGCGCTGGCGATGGGGTCTGCGCCCATCGTTAGGCCACCGATGATGTCGACGGGCTCAAACTCGGCGAGCAACTCGAGCATCACATCGCCGATCAGGGGAGCAACGCGGTGGTCGAGGCTCACTTGACGAAGGTCGATATAAAAACTGGCTTTTTTGCCACTGGTGAGCGTGAATTCACCGTGGTGCACGGCTTCCCTGGAGATGAAACCAATCAGCTCGTCCCGTGCGCTTGCCATGTGACTAGTCTACTGAGGCGCTTTAGGCTGAAGGGGTGAGGATTGCCACCTGGAACGTCAACTCGATTCGGACGCGCAAGCACAACGTCATTGATGCCTTGCACGCCTACGACATCGATGTCCTCGCGATGCAAGAAACCAAGTGCCGCGACGACCAGTTCCCCTATGAAGATTTTGAGGCCGCTGGCTACGAGATTGTTCACCACGGACTCAACCAGTGGAACGGAGTGGGCTTCGCTTCGAGGCTGCCCTTGGCTGATCCAGAAGTGGGCTTTCCCGGAATGCCTGGGTTCACAAAGAATTCTGACGAGCCGGCCGCTCTAGAGGCCAGGGCGCTTTCCGTAACGGTCGAGGGCATCCGCCTGTGCAGTGTCTATGTGCCCAACGGGCGCGCGGTCGATGACCCGCATTTTTCCTACAAACTTGCGTGGTTGGAGGCACTTGCTTCGGCATGGAGTGGCTACCGCTCCAGCGCCGCTGCTCTACCTCTCGCTGTGCTCGGGGATTTCAATATTGCACCGCTACCTTCGGATGTGGGAGACCCTGCGTTTCTTGTGCCCGGCACGACCCACACTTCGCCGGCCGAGCGCAACGCGCTGGATTCCTTCCTCACAACAGCCGGTCTGGTGGATCTCGTGCGGCCCAGTGTTCCGGAGGGCTTTACCTTCTGGGATTACACCGGAGGGAAGTTTCCGAAAAACCACGGACTACGAATCGACTTCGTCTTTGGCTCACCTGAACTGGTCGAATTGCTCTCCGGAGCAGAAATTCTGCGCGATACAAGGCGCGGAGAAGGCCCGAGCGACCACGTTCCCGTGGTTGTAGAAATCGCCCGCGAGGATGACGACCGTCCAATGGTCTTTTAGGCCCAACTGCGCAATATTTTTGCGTGGAAACGGCTCGATTCGCGCGTCAATTGTGCGAAACGCACCCATGCGCACGCCAGCCCCTGCTTACACTGAGCCAAACGCTCATGTGTGCCAAGGAGGACGCTATGGAAACGACAATGTCGACCCGCGCCTGGAGCACTCACGAGATTCGTGATTCAGCCCACTGGGAGAGCATCAAGAACGCTTGCTCTGCATTGCAGGGCATGCAAATCAAAGATGGCAGCATCCCCGAAAAATCGCTGCACGCGGAGGCCGCCGCCGCGGTATCGGCGCTTGTGCAGGCAGCGTCTGCTCTTGCTCCGCATGTTCCCCACGACGCCGCCTACCTCGAAGCGCTCGCTATCGATTGCGCCGCCTGGGTTGAGAGCGGCTTTGGTGTTCCCGACTTTTATGACTCACTCGCTGCCTTTCACCCCGAAGCCAATCGAGTTGATGGCGCGGTTCACGTAGTGGTTTTCCCGATGTACACGCAGAATGGATCCACCAACCGCTTCTTCGAAGCGGTGCTGTGTGAAACAATCTGGCCGGACTTCGTCTCCGCTCTGGAGGGTGGCTCCTACGGAAACGCGATGTTCGTTCCTCTTCGATTCATTGACTTCACCGCCGGATACGACACCAACTCGGCCGTGCTGTTTCCCGAGTCAGTAGCGGTCAATCCTCGGGTTCCAGCGGGTGCCCCTGAAGGCGCAGCTCCGGCGCTACCCGCTTTCACCTGGGGCGGCATCTTCGCCGATCGCGAAGCCGCAAGGTTTAGAAAAGTTGTCAAGCACGCAATCGACATCACTCACCTTGAACTCCCCACACACGCGAAGCGGCTCCTCGAGAATCAGAAACTCACGGAGGAAACATTTGTGATGTGGGATCTGATTCACGACCGTACTCACATGCGCGGGGATTTGCCGTTCGACCCCTTCATGATCAAGCAGCGCATGCCCTTCTACCTCTACGGGCTCGAGGAACTGCGCTGTGATCTCACCGCATTCCGCGAGGCAGTCACACTGATGCGCGATCCCAAGACCGATGAGAAAACTCGCCTGCACGCCGAGCTCGTCCAGTACGCAGTGGTGTTCGACCGAATCTTCCGTTTCCCGCTCACTGGTGGCCGAGTCCGCAACTACGACAGTGTCGCCGGGCAACTACTGTTTGCCTGGATGCATCAGCACCACGTCCTCCACTGGACAGACACCAAACTGACCATCGACTGGGACGCGATGCCGGACACCGTGGTCGAGCTCTCTGACCTTATCAACGAGCTCTATTGGGCCTCTATCGATCGGCCGAAGATTGTCCACTGGATTGCTGCTCACGAACTGGTGAGCTCGGTCTTGGCGCCCCACCCCGCCTCCCGTTTCTTGGCTCGTGACCTTCCCCTGGAGGGAACGCCAGGAGACATCACCGATCAGGTGATGGATGATGAATTCCCGCTCTCGATGTTCTATGAGGCTCTCTCCAAGAAACTCGGCCCAACCATCGAAGAGACCTCAGGAATCACCGGAACCAGTGGAATCTAGTCGCCCAACTGTCATGATGGTCTGGTGAGACTCCACAATCCCGACTGGCGTGGTTTTGCCAGCGACAACTATTCCGGTGTGCACCCGGAGGTGTTGGTTGCCCTGGAAGAAGCCAACCAAGGACACCAGGTGTCCTACGGCGAAGATGACTACACCGCTGCGCTGACCAATACCATTCGCGAGCATTTTGGTGCCCAGGCCGAAGTCTTTCCTGTGTTCAACGGAACGGGAGCGAACGTCGTTGCTCTCACAGCGATGATGCCTCGCTGGGGGGCCGTGATCTGTAGCGCTCTAGCCCACATTCACACCGATGAGGGCGGCGCTCCTGAACGTGTCAGCGGCCTCAAGCTCTTCACTGTTCCTGCTCCCGAAGGAAAACTGACGCCCGAGTTGATCGCGACTGAAGCCTTCGGCTTTGGCGACGAACATCGTGCACAACCTCTGGTTGTCTCCATCACCCAAAGCACCGAGTTGGGAACGATATACACGCCAGATGAGATTAGGGCGATCACCACTTTCGCTCATGACAAAGGCATGCTCGTGCACATGGACGGAGCACGCCTCTGGAATGCCGCTGCCAGCCTTAACCTGCCCTTCCGCGCGTTCACGACAGAGGCGGGAGTTGATGTTCTAAGCCTCGGTGGAACAAAGAACGGTCTGCTGGGCGCTGAGGCAATCGTTGTGCTGAACCCGACGGCAGTCGATGGGCTCATCTATTTGCGCAAACTCAGCATGCAACTGGCAAGCAAGATGCGCTTCGCAAGCGCCCAGATTCTCACTCTGTTTACTGACGACCTGGGTCTGCGCTCCGCACAGCATGCCAATGCCATGGCCTCGCGCTTGAGATCCGCTCTTGAGGAGCGGATCTCATCAGGAGCAATTTCAGGTCTCGGCTTTAGCGCACCGACCCAAGCCAACGCGGTTTTCGCCCTTCTCGACAATGCCGTTGCCGATCGAATCCGCGAGAAGTTCCGGTTCTATGACTGGGACCGCGCGAAGGGCGAAGTTCGGTGGATGTGCTCCTTCGACACCACGGAGGACGATATTGCTCGCTTCGTGGACACCATTACGGCTGAGCTTCAGGCGTAGTTCGCACTTCCGGAGACAATGTCACCGAGTGGTTTACGGACCCGGGGTGCTTTCTCCCGCTCCTGCAGGTTCTCCGGAAGATCCGCCACATCGCCCTGAAGGCCTAGCGTCATCACCGTGACTACTCGGTGGTGATCGTCAAGACCCAAGGCGTTACCCAGAGCCTCTGCATCAAACCCACCCATCTGGTGAACGAGGATTCCCTCAACGGTCGCCTGGATGCTCAAGTGAGCGACCGCCTGACCAAGGTCATACCAAGCGTGAGAAAGGGCTTTACCTTCGTCGGTGTGCGTCTTGGCGATGTTGGCAACCAACGCACTGGCGTGCTCTGCCCAGACTGCGTTGCCTGAAGCCAAAGTCCCCAGGATTGTGGAGAAGATCGGATCGCCTCGGAACCCCACGACAAACGACCAGGGTTGCGAGTTACTAGAACTTGGCGACCAGCGAGCCGCCTCGAAAAGAGGACCCACCTGCTCTGAGGTCAATTCGGCGCTCTTCGAGTAAGCCCGAGGGCTACGCCTCTCAGCCAGAGCGTCATGAATGGGGAAAGTCTTGGCAGAGGTGGTCTCGGTCATTATGTCCTTAGGTTGTGTATCTGGTGGGGCGAGTCGCTCTCACGGGTCATCTACTCCAGGCTAAACGGAGCCACCGTCAAGCCCGAAGCGTCAGGAGCCAAGTCAACGCGAACGGTGTCCCCATCGTGAATCTCTCCAGAAAGCAGGGCCTTGGCTAAGCGATCATCGATTTCTTTCTGCATCAATCGCCGCAGTGGTCGTGCGCCATAGAGCGCGTCATATCCTTTATCCGCAAGCCAGAGCCGGGCGGCCGGTGTAACCGCGAGCTCCAGTCGTCGTTCAGAAAGGCGCTTCTGGAGGCGATCCACTGTGATCTCAACAATCTGGCCAAGGTCGTCGCCAGAAAGCGTCGAGAACACCACAATGTCGTCCAGGCGGTTCACAAACTCAGGCTTGAACGCGCGCCTCACTTCGGCGTTGACAGCCGTCACCTTGTCATCCCACGAGAGCCCCTCGTCCACAAGGAACTGGGAACCAAGATTCGACGTGAGAACGAGAATCGTGTTTCTAAAGTCGACCGTTCGCCCTTGTCCATCGGTGAGTCGCCCGTCATCAAGGACCTGCAGAAGCAGGTCAAAGACCTCAGGGTGGGCTTTCTCCACCTCATCCAAAAGGATGACGGAGTATGGTCGCCGACGCACTGCCTCCGTCAGCTGCCCACCCTGCTCATATCCGACATAGCCAGGAGGGGCCCCGATGAGCCGAGACACGGCGAACTTTTCGCCATATTCGCTCATGTCGATGCGCACCAAAGCCTTCTCATCATCGAAGAGATAGTCCGCAAGCGCTTTCGCTAACTCAGTCTTGCCCACACCCGTGGGACCGAGGAACAAGAAGGACCCGGTTGGTCTGCCGGGATCGCTGAGACCTGCGCGCGAGCGACGTACCGCCTCGCTGACTGCCTTCACGGCGTCTTTCTGGCCGACCAGCCGCTTGGCGAGTTCGGTCTCCAGGTGGAGCAGACGCTCGGTTTCGCCCTGGGTCAGCTTGTCGACAGGAATTCCTGTCCACGCGGCGACCACTGCAGCGATGTCTTCGTCGGTCACCTGATCATTGACCATCCGGTCGGCGGAGGGCTCACCGTTTTCTGCGGTGGAAATCGCGGTCTCGATTCCTGGAATGACTTCGTAGTTGAGCTTTGAGGCGTCCTCGTAACGCCCTTCGCGCATCGCGCGATCGAGGTCGATGCGAGCCTCATTGAGCTGAGTCTTGAGTTCGCCAACGTCCTGGAGAGACGCTTTTTCTGTGGCCCACTTGTCTTGAAGCGCCGAGAGTTCTGCTTCTTTCTCTGCCAGGTCCTCCCGCAGTTTTGCAAGACGATCCTTCGAGGCATCGTCTTTTTCTTTTTTGAGTGCTAACTCCTCAATGCGCATGCGGTCAACCAGGCGACGAAGCTCGTCAATCTCGACGGGCGAGGACTCAATTTCCATCTTGAGGCGACTGGCCGCCTCATCAATCAGGTCAATGGCCTTGTCCGGCAGCTGGCGGGAGGTGATGTATCGGTTGGAGAGCGTTGCTGCGGCAACAAGGGCGCTGTCGGCGATGATGACCTTGTGGTGGGCTTCGTAACGCTCTTTCAACCCGCGCAGAATTGCTACGGTGTCCTCGACGCTCGGCTCACCCACGAAAACCTGCTGGAAACGTCGCTCAAGCGCCGCATCCTTCTCGATGAACTCCCGATACTCATTCAGGGTCGTCGCGCCAATCAGTCGCAGCTCACCTCTAGCGAGCATGGGCTTGAGCATGTTGGCCGCAGCCACCGAGCCTTCCCCGCCACCAGCACCCATCAGGGTGTGAAGCTCGTCGACGAAAGTGATGATTTCACCTTCGGCGTCGTTAATCTCCTTCAGAACTGCCTTCAGGCGCTCTTCGAACTCACCCCGATACTTGGCGCCCGCGACAATGGCCGCCATGTCGAGAGAGATAAGTTGCTTGCCCTTCAAGGAGTCGGCGACGTCGCCAGCCACGATGCGCTGAGCCAAGCCCTCGACGACTGCCGTCTTACCCACACCTGGTTCGCCAATGAGGACCGGGTTGTTCTTGGTGCGCCTTGTCAACACCTGTGACACCCTGCGAATCTCTTGGTCGCGACCAATGACAGGATCGAGTTTTCCCTCGCGGGCGATATCCGTCAGATTTACGCCATAGAGCTCGAGCGCGCTCTTTTGACCGTTCTCTTCTGATGACTGTGCCATGGGGACCCCCTTACCGTTGAGATTCCTGGGATGGTGGCAGGGCCCAGCGCAGAGGATTCCACACCACGACCTGGTTGGACTTCTTCGCCCTTTGCCCAGCACGAAGTGGAACAACCTCGCCCTCAGATCCGGCAGCAAAGACGCGCCGGCCAGAGCGAGCCAACAACTCATCAGCCAGCGCGCTTTCGAGATCCCGCACGCGCCTCTGCAAGTGATCGACCTGGCTCTCGAGCTCCAGGATCCGCTTAATTCCCTCGAGATTCAATCCTTCAGCGCTCAAGCGCGCAATCTCCCGAAGGTGAACAACATCCTTCATCGAATACCGCCTGGTGCGCCCAGCCGTCCGGGTCGGACTCACCAAACCCAAGCGGTCGTACTGACGCAGGGTCTGGGGATGCATGCCCGCGAGCTCCGCGGCGGCGGCGATCGAGAAGAGTGGTGTCAGCTCATCCATGGCTAACTCTTCGCCCTCTTGAGCAACTCATCACGAGGATTCTCACTGGGAAGCGCGCTAAAGAGTTTCTCGAGGTGCCCCTTTGCAGCCCCGGACAGGTGAGAAGGAACAGCAACTGCCAGCTCGACCAAGAGATCCCCGAGCGCTGTTCCACCCCGAACGCCGCGTCCCTTAACCCGCAAGACCTGACCACTGGGTGTCCCGGGCGCCACCTTGACCTTAACCACGTCGCCGTCAATCGTGGGAACCTCGATTGTGGCGCCCAAGGTCGCCTCCAAGAAGGTCACCGGAACGACAACGCGCAGGTTGTCGCCATCGCGACTGAAAATCGGGTGTTTGGGCACCCCAACCGTGATGATGGCATCTCCTGGGCGCCCTCCATCAGGACTCGGGTGGCCTTTGCCGCGAAGACGCACCTTCTGGCCGTCTTTCACACCGGCAGGAATGCGCGCCTTGATGGTGTTCCCAGTCGGCCCTTCCAAAGTCACATCAGTTCCCGACACGGCCGTCTTCAAATCAAGTGTCACGCGCGACACAACGTCACGACCTTTGGTCGGTTCGCGATATCCCTGGAAACCGCCACCACCGCCAAAGAGACCAGAGAACAGGTCCCCGAAATCAGCGTTACGACCGCCACGGGCTGCGCCCTCGCCAAACATGCCGCCGAAGATGTCATCGAATCCGCCCTGGCCACCGCCAGCGGTGAAGCGCGGACCCCCAGCTGCCATTGCACGAATCTGGTCGTACTCGGAGCGCTGGGTTTTATCGGAGAGTACCGAATACGCCTCGGAAATTTCCTTGAACCGCGCCTCGGCAGCGACATCACCCTGGTTCGAATCCGGGTGATACTTGCGCGCTAGTGAGCGGTAGGTTTTCTTGAGCTCGGCGTCAGAGACGTCCTTGGACACGCCAAGAATCGCATAGAAGTCTTTCTCTAACCAGTCTTGGCTTGCCACCTAGCTCACCCCCTCGCTTACTCGTCCGCAGGAACCTGGACAGCCACTTTCGCAGGCCGAATGAGGCGATCGCCGAGCGTGTAACCACCCTCGATGACGTCTGCGACCGTATCGGAGGTGGCCTCCGCACTGGGAATTCTGACCATGGCCTCGTGAATGGCCGGGTCGAACGCTTCGCCCACGGTGCCAACGGCCTTGACCCCGTACCGCTCAAACCCTGTGCGCAGTTTCTGAGACACGAGCTCCAACGGCGTCCCAGCAAGGTCGCCGTGGGCATCCGCGCGGTCAAGGTCATCGAGCGCCGGAAGGAGTGAACGCACAACCTCTGCGATCACTACCTCGCGATTAGCCTGGCGATCCCGCTCGACCCTGGTTCGGAAGTTCTGGAGTTCCGCCTCTGCCCGGGCGGCCCGGTCGCGGTATTCCGCGACCAGGTCCCTTTCGGCATCGTCAAGAATTTCGAGATCCTCCGGACTCAGACCCTCCGGATCTGTGCCCTCCGCGACGTCAGCGCGAACGTCTCCGGTTTCTGGATCAATGCGGCGCTTGTCGGTAATCAGCGGCTCCGACTCTTCGTCAGGGCTCTTAGCTTGCTTTTCAGACATGCGTCCTACTTCTTGGGCTCGGCGTCGTCGTCCACGACCTCGGCATCCACGATGTCTTCATCGTTGGCCTCGGCGGGGGCTTCCGGAGCTGCCTCTCCCTCAGGTGTGGCCTGGTAAAGGGCTTCACCCAACTTGGTCTGGCTCTGGCTGAGTGTCTCCACGGCCTTTTTGAGCGCAGCCTCGTCGTCCCCGGCAAGTGCAGACTTGAGCGCGTCAACATCAGCCTGGACTTCGGACTTGACGTCCTCCGGCAGCTTCCCGTCGTTCTCCTTGAGGATTTTCTCAACCGAATAGGCAAGCTGCTCAGCGCTGTTGCGCTCTTCAGCAGCCTCACGACGCTTCTTGTCCTCGGCGGCGTTCTCTTCGGCCTCGCGAACCATGCGCTCGATGTCCTCCTTGGGCAAGGAAGAACCACCTGTGATGGTCATGGACTGCTCTTTGCCGGTTCCCTTGTCCTTGGCGGAGACGTGAACGATGCCGTTCGCGTCGATGTCGAAGGTCACTTCAACCTGAGGGACTCCTCTCGGTGCTGGCGCGATTCCAGTGAGCTCGAACGTTCCAAGAGCCTTGTTGTCCCGGGTGAACTCACGCTCCCCCTGGAAAACCTGAATCGACACCGAGGGCTGGTTGTCATCCGCCGTGGTGAAGGTTTCGCTCCGCTTGGTGGGGATAGCTGTGTTGCGCTCGATTAGCTTCGTCATAATCCCACCCTTGGTTTCGATACCAAGGCTCAGAGGCGTCACGTCGATGAGCAGAACGTCTTTGCGCTCGCCCATCAGAACACCAGCCTGCAAAGCAGCACCGACGGCCACGACCTCATCGGGGTTAACACCCTTGTTGGGTTCTTTGCCGCCGGTGAGCTCGGTCACCAGAGTGGTCACCGCCGGCATGCGAGTCGAACCGCCCACCAGCACGACGTGGGAAATGTCGGAGAGCTTGACTCCGGCTTCCTTGATCACGTCATTGAATGGCTTCTTGGTCCTTTCCAGCAGGTCCTTGGTGAGCTCTTCAAACTTGGCCCTGGTCAGGGTCTCGTCAAGATTCGCTGGTCCGCTGTCGGTCAATGACAGGTAGGGAAGCTGAACCTGGGTACTCGTCGAGCTCGAAAGCTCTTTCTTCGCCTGCTCAGCGGCCTCCTTGAGACGCTGCTTGGCTATCTTGTCGTTTGTGACGTCAACACCGGTGGTCTCCTTGAAGCGGGTAGCAAGGTAGTCGACGATGCGAGCATCCCAGTCATCGCCACCAAGCCGGTTGTCACCGGCGGTCGCGCGCACCTGGATGGTCGAGAACTCGTCGTCCTTACCCACCTCGAGCAAGCTGACGTCAAAAGTTCCGCCACCGAGGTCGAAAACGAGAATGAGCTCGTCTTCCTTACCCTTATCGAGGCCGTAAGCGAGTGCGGCCGCGGTGGGCTCGTTGATAATGCGCAGAACATTGAGTCCTGCAATCTCGCCAGCATCTTTGGTTGCTTGGCGCTCAGCATCGTTGAAATACGCGGGGACCGTGATCACTGCATCGGTGACACTCTCACCGAGGTATGCCTCAGCATCGCGCTTCAGTTTGGCAAGAATACGCGCGGAGATTTCCTGCGGCGTGTACTTCTTGTCGTCAATCTCTTGCTTCCAGTCGGTGCCCATGTGGCGCTTCACTGAAGAAATCGTGCGGTCAACGTTCGTGACAGCCTGGCGCTTGGCGGTCTCGCCGACGAGTACTTCGCCATCCTTGGTGTAGGCGACAACGGAGGGCGTTGTGCGAAAACCCTCTGCGTTAGCGATAACGGTGGGCTCTCCACCCTCGAGAACGGACACCACCGAGTTGGTGGTTCCTAGGTCAATTCCTACTGCGCGTGCCATCTGGCCTGCTCCTTCGTGTTCTATCAAAGTGCCGGATATGAGCCGGCAAGACTCAATTGTGAAACATGAGTCGCCTCTTGTCAAGTTTTTGGCAAAATATCTGAGTCGCCTCGGCTCAGATATTTGTTTGCTCGCACACACCCCCCGCGTTACCCACTGTTTGAAAAAAGCGACTACGTTTCTGGTTATGGCCAACGACGGCACCCGCGATGTTCCGCCCGAGATTGGGCTCGCCAAAAACGATGGAAAAACAATTCCACGAAAGCGCGTCTACGCGTGGGCCTTCTGGGACTGGGCCACCCAGCCTTTCAATACCGTTCTGATCAGTTTCGTGTGGGTTCCGAGCTATCTGACCAGCACCTTCTTCCTCAACCCTGATGTCGTGGGAACAGCAGGAGAAGAGGTGGCACTTGGGCAACTGGCGGCAAATCTAGGTGCTGGAATTACGGTCGCCGGCCTCTTTATTGCGCTCATCGCACCGGTGCTGGGGCAACGGGCCGATCGCGCCCAGCGCCAGAAGTTACAACTACTGATCTTTACCGGGTTGCTTATCCTGACGCAGCTGGGGATGGTCTTTGTTCAACCCGGCGAGGAGTGGTTCTGGCTGGGCGTTGGACTTGTTGCCGTTGGCAGCGTCTTCAATGAGATTGCCGGTGTGAACTACAACGCCCTGCTGGTGTCGGTCTCAACGCCGAAGACTGTGGGGAAGGTCTCCGGTCTCGGCTGGGGGTTTGGCTACTTAGGGGGCATCCTCGCCCTGGCCCTCGTGGTGGGGTTGATTTTGAGCGGGGTTCTCCAAGGCGATTCCGCTCTCACCTTTCAGCTCGTCGCGCTGGGATGCACAATCTGGACCGTCATTTTTGTGATTCCCATTTTTGTGAGTGTTCCCGAACCGAAAACGGGGGCACTAGCCGAAAAATTGAGCTTGTGGGGCAGTTACGTAGAACTTGCCCGCAGTGTCCGGCGCCTCTACCGGGAGGCTCGCCCAACTTTCTGGTTCCTGCTGGCGAGCGCCATCTACCGCGATGGTTTGTCAGCGGTGTTCGTTTTTGGCGCGGTAATCGCCGGAATTGTCTTCGGCTTCGGCTTTACGGATCTGGTGATCTTTGGCATTGCGCTCAATGTGGTCGCAGGAATTGCGACCATTTTGGCCGGCCGACTAGACGACCGGTTCGGGCCGAAAAACGTGATTCTGATTTCAGTCTTTGGGCTCGTCCTCTGCACTACCGCAGTGTTCGTGCTCGTTGACCTCGGAACGCCGATGTTTTGGACGGTGGGACTGATTCTCGCCGCGTTCGTCGGGCCGGCTCAGGCGGCGTCGCGGTCATTCCTCGCGAGGGTCACTCCTGCCGGCCGCGAAGGCGAAGTATTCGGTCTTTATGCAACAACCGGCCGCGCCGCTGGTTGGATGGCGTCCTTGCTGTGGGCAGTGTTCATCCAGCTCGCCGGCAATCAGACGATTTTCGGTCTCCTGGGAATAGCCCTGGTGCTACTCATCGGTGGAGTCATGCTGCTGTTCGTGAGGGCACCAGCTCGCATAACCAGCTAAACGTCGAGCGCCCACCACTCAAACAGCACCAGCACAACAACGGCTCCGCTGATGAAGTTCAACAGTAAGAATCGCCGCCATCCCTTGTTTGCTCCTTCCGCGACGTCATCGCTGACTGACCACCAAGGGGAAATCGCCGCGATATAAAGCAGAGCGACCGGTGCTATCAGGGGCAGTGGCCACGGAGTGGCCAGAAGCACTGCTCCGGCTAGTGCGTAAAGGACAACAGCAAACCGCACAGTCCCCTTCGCCCCAATGACCGTTGCTATCGAGGCAACCCCCGCTTCCCTGTCGGCGACCACGTCTTGCACTGCCCCAAAGGCGTGCGAGGCCATTCCCCACAAAAAGAAGGCCGCCAGAAGCGTCAAGGTGAGCGCTGATAGCGGGGCATCTGCCAGAACCAGCCCATAGATAGCGGGCATGACAAAGTGAGCGCTGGAGGTCACCGAGTCAAGAAACGGGATTTCTTTGAACCGAAAACCCTTAGCCGAATACGCGACAACGAAGAACAGGGCTAGCGCGAGCACGCCCGCGGCGGTGGGTGATCCCGACACCACGAGTGGAACAAGAAACGGGAGGGGAAGAATCACGCTCGCGAGAAGAGTTGCTCGGTGGAGTTCAGGCGGCAACAGTGCCCCTTCAACACCACCCTTACGGGGGTTTCTGATGTCCGATTCGTAGTCGAAGACATCATTGATTCCGTACATCAGGAGGTTGTAGGGGACGAGGAAGAACAGGAAGCCGACGATGAGATTGCTGTCGACTTGCTCGGTCGTTACGAAATACGCAAGGGCAAAAGGAAACGCGGGATTGATCCAGCTGAGCGGCCGGGAACTCCAGAGGATCAGCCCTGCGCTCTTCATTGGCCCGTTTTTCCGGGGCGGGCTGCCATCACGTGCCACAGGGCCGGGATGATGAGTAGCGCCGCCACCGTATAGGCAAAGTCTTCAATGGGAGCAAAGCCAACTCGCAGGCCGCTGATGAGTTCCTCATCATAATCGACAAGGCCGAACCCAATAATCGCGTTGTCAAAAACGGCGGTCAGCAGCATCATTACCCCGGTCGCCATCAGAAGGGCGCGGGCGCTTGGAGCCCTTCGCAGCGCGATTGCAGCTGCGAAGACGAGGCCCGCCGCTGCGAGGAAAGGGATATTGATCAGCCAGTAGGTCATCGGCCAGACCTCGCCGCTCGCACTGATACCGAGAGCAAGTAAGCAATCAGGGTGGAATAGCACAGCAGAATCAAGAAGAAGAGCTCTTCCAGAGGAAGCTCAGGCCCGAGCAGAATGCCGGTCATCCATGGGCCAGAACCTCGGAAGAAGACACCCTCGGCTATGCCGACCACATCCCAGAGCAGAAAGTACGACACTCCAACCCCAACGATGATGGCCGTTCGACCGGGCGCACCCCCAAAGAGAGCTAGCTTGTGACGCCAATCCAGCAGTCCCGTGCCAAGAATCGCTCCGAACAGCGCGAAGAGATAGACCAGGGACACTACGCTCCCCTACCCGATTGGCACCAAAGGCTCTGGCAGGGGGGAGGTCGACACGTCGCCGCGGACCCGCTTCACCAAGACCTCTGCGCTGATCAGACACATAGGCAGTCCGATGCCAGGGATTGTTGAGCTACCCGCGTAGAAAAGGCCATCGACCTTCTTGCTCACGTTGCCCGCTCTGAAGAGTGCGCTCTGCATCAGTGTGTGAGCCGGTCCGAGAGCCGTTCCCTTCCACGCGTTCAAATCACCAGCAAAATCCGCTGGGCCAACACTGCGGCGCAGAACGATTCGGTCGGCAAGGTCGTGGGCACCACTCCAGCGGGAAATCTGCTCAATTGCTCGATCAGCAATCTCTTCGATGAGGGCATCGCCGGAGCGGTTGATTCCTCCTCGTCCCATCGACACGTCAGCTGGCATAGGGACCAAAACAAACAGGTTTGTGTGCCCCTGTGGTGCTACCGAGGAATCAGTCGCGCTTGGCTTACAGACGTAGAGCGATGCGGGGTCGGGAATCGTGGGGGGAACCGAGAAGATTCTGGAGAAGTTGTCATCCCAGTCTTTCGTGAAGAACAAGCTGTGATGCAGCAGCTCCGGGACCTCGCCCTTAACGCCCAAGTAGAGCAAAACAGCGCTTGGACCAGCAATCTTCTTGTCCCACCATGCCTGCGGGTACGTCTGAAGCTCCTCGGGGAGAAGCTTGGTCTCGCTGTGGTGGAGATCAGTAGTGGACACAACAAAGTCGGCGCCCACGAAGTGGGTCGTCCCAGCTTGGTCGACATACTCAACGCCGGTTGCCCGAGCTTTACGTCCACCGCCGCGCTTCGTGCAAATTCTGCTCACTGGTGCGTTGGTGAAAACTCTAACCCCGGCTTCTTCAATGATTTCGCGCATCGAATCCATTACGCGAACGAAGCCTCCCTCGGCGTAAAGGACTCCGTCCTCCATGTCCAGGTGGCTCATCAGGTGGAACATGCTCGGTGCTATGTAGGGACTTGAACCAAGGAACACAGCGGGGTAGCCGAGTAGCTGCTGGATACGCGGACTCTTCGTGTGCTTCTGTGCGAAGGTCATGATTGGCGTCGTCAACAAGCGAACCAGTGTCCCTACGCGCTTGAGCACCTCGGGGACCAGGAGAGGGCGCAGGTCCTGGAACGACGTATAAAGGAAGTACTCCTTGGCAATGCGATAGGTGTCCTTCGCAGAGTCCAGATACTTCTCCATCGCCTGCCTCGAGCCGGGCTCCAATGTCTCGAGCATCGCAAGGTTGTCTTCGCGTGTTGCGCGGACATCGACATACTCAGCCGACGTTGCACCCTCTGGTTCGAAATAGACGCGATAGCCCGGATCTAACTTCGTGAGCTTCAAGTGGGCATCGGCTGTAGTTCCCATCAGGCGATACCAGTGATCGAAAACTTCCGGCATCAAGTACCAGGAGGGTCCGGTGTCGAAGCGGAACCCGTCCTTCTCCCAGAGTCCAGCTCGTCCACCCAAGCGAGGCATCGCCTCAACCAGGGTGACGGCGTACCCGTCTTTGGCTAGGAGACCAGCAGTGGCCATGCCGCCAATGCCGCCACCAACGACAACTACGGACTTAGACATTCATTTCCTTTCGCACAGACTTCGGAGCCCCTGGCACCCAGCCGAACAGAACGCGGGCGGCAAGTAGAGCTTTGTCAGAACTGGAGACACTGATTCGCGTTGTCTGCAGAGTTGTCGCAGGCGTTGTTCTAATCTTCTCGGACAGTGCCTGAAAAAGAGCATGGGCCAGGGCGACCGCGCGCCGAGGGTTCGCCGGCAATAGTGGCAGCGCCCTAGCCGACTGGGCCAAATCGCGGTCGATGTCATCGAGGAGGGCGTGCTTTGTTTCGTCCGTGAGTGCCGCGACCTCGAGACCGGGGAAGTATGTGCGCCCGAGCGCTTGAACGTCGGCACCCAGGTCACGCAAGAAGTTGACCTTCTGGAAAGCCGCGCCGAGTGCGCGAGCACCCGTGACCATTGTTTCCTTGTCCTTCGCGGAGACAGTGCGGCCTTCCAGGAACGCCTGCAAACACATCAGCCCGACAACCTCAGCCGAGCCATACACGTATTCGGCAAAGCTTTCCGCGGTGTGAGTGGTTTCGGTCAAGTCCATGCGCATTGAGTGAAAGAAGGGCCTAGTGAGGTCTACGCCAACGCCAACCTGCCGAGCGGAGTGCGCAAAGGCATGAACAATGAGGTTCGTGCTGTACCCGGTCTTCAGAGCCTGCTCGGTGTCTGCTTCTAAAGCATCGAGCATCTTCCCAGCAACTTTCTTGGATACGCCTGCTTCATCGGCGACTCCGTCAACAATCTCATCGGCAAGGCGAACGAGCGCGTACAGATTGCCAATGTGGATCCGAGCAGCCGGGTCCAGAAGCCTCGAGGCTAGACCGAACGAGGTCGAATAACGACGAATCACACCCGCGGAAGTTTCCTGGGCAACGCGCGTGTACAGATCGATGCGGGTATCAAGCTCAACCGCCATGGTTGATCACTCTCCCCCTCTGGTATGTGGCTAGGCTAAATAAGTGGGAAAACGAACCGCCACACACGACCTTCACCATTGCAGAGTAGCGCGATAACACCATGAAAACCTCTGAACTTGTCATCCTTCTCGACGAGAAGGGTTCACCTGTCGGGACGGCAGAAAAATCAGAGGTTCACACCACCGACACCCCCCTTCACCTTGCCTTCTCGTGTCACATTTTCAACGCTGCCGGGGATGTTCTCATCACCCGCAGAGCGCTGGAGAAGAAGACCTGGCCTGGCGTATGGACGAACTCGGCGTGTGGCCATCCAGGCCCGGGTGAGTCGATGGAGGACGCCATCCGGCGTCGCGCCAAGGACGAGCTAGGCCTGGACCTTGGCGACATCACCGAGGTTCTGCCCGATTTCCGCTACAGAGCGGTCGATGCCTCTGGCATCGTGGAAAACGAAATCTGCCCAGTCTTTGTAGCCAAGGCCCTAGGAGAACCGAACCCAACGGCAACCGAAGTGTGCGAGTGGCGGTGGGTTCGACCATCCTCCCTAGCGAGTGCAGTGGCCACGACGCCTTTCGTCTTTAGCCCGTGGCTAGTGGACCAAATGGACCAGTGGGGTCCGAACTATGGCTTTGATACGTCGGTGCGGTGAAAGTTCTGGAACGAACGCGATGCTGTTGGCCCGCGTTGGCCCTGGTAACGGCTTCCGTACTTGTCTGAGCCATACGGGTGCTCAGCTGGCGAGCTCAGCCTAAAGAAGCACAACTGGCCAATCTTCATCCCAGGCCACAACGTTATGGGCAGTGTCGCAACGTTGCTGAGTTCCAGGGTGACGTGGCCTGAAAACCCCGGATCAATAAAGCCTGCGGTGGAGTGGGTGAGCAACCCTAGGCGCCCCAAAGAGCTCTTGCCTTCCAGGCGAGCTGCAATGTCATCAGGCAGCGTCACAACCTCATAGGTGGCGCCGAGCACAAACTCACCGGGGTGCAAAACGAAAGGCTCTGTGGCGTCGACCTCAACAAGGCGGGTTAGATCTGGCTGGTCCAGGGAGGGATCGATGTGGTGGTACTTGTGATTATCAAAAAGGCGAAAGAACCGATCCAGCCTGACATCGACGCTAGAGGGCTGAACCATTCCGAGGTCGAGCGGGTCTAGGCCCACTCGCCCGGAGCTTAACTCGGAGCGAATATCGCGGTCTGAGAGCAACACCAGACCAGACTAGTAGAATTGGCCACCTGGGCCGGTCAGCGCAGGCCTCCGGCCGTGCGAGTGTAGTTCAATGGCAGAACTTCAGCTTCCCAAGCTGATAGCGCGGGTTCGATTCCCGTCACTCGCTCCAGTTACACCTTCGGCGGTGAGCGCCTCGCAACAGGAGGCTTTGAGAAGGCCTCCTTCTTCGTGGCAAAGGTAAACGCTGCAAGACCAAGCAGCAGTGCACCTGCTCCAACACCATAAGAAATGACGTCAGCCGCACGGTCAGCGTTGATCACTACACCAACAAAAATGACCGCGATGATGGCGACGACCACGGCAATCAACTTCGACTTCAGGTCATCGAGATCCCGGACCTGCAACCATTTGGGTAACTCAATGTCGCTATCAACGAAAAGCTCGTACAAGCCATAACCAATGACTAGCAAGACCGTTCCTAGAAGGATTGCGTCCACCGCAGTGAGCACCTCCACAACGGTGTCCTTGAGCGGAGTTTGAATAACGATTGCGTCGAAGACCGCCATCACGACGGCTATCGAACCTTGAGCGAGCAAGAGAATAGCTCCGAGCATCGATGCAAGGGCTGGAACGAACACGGCATACCTGGTGAGACCCACGAATTTGCGCATGCCTAGAGTTATATCAGCCAACCGCCTTCAGCGGTCGCTAGATGAGGCGATTGCTGCCGTGCGGATTCGACATAAACCGCAAGACATCCTGGTCGACAATGATGTCTGACGGGCTCAAAGGCCTCTTCAAATACAGGCCATCGAGGCTTGTCAGTCGACTAAACGCCACATAGGTCTGACCTGGCGCGAAAGCCCGCTGGCCCAGGTCAATGACCGCGGCATCCAGCGTTTTCCCCTGGGCTTTGTGAATGGTGACAGCCCACGCCAGGCGCAACGGGAACTGCGTGAACTCTGCCACGACGTCGTGGCTGATGGTTTTGGTCGCCGGTGAATACTCGTAGCGAATCTTTTCCCAGGTGACCGGTTCAACCAGCACGCCCTCCCCATCAACATCGACCGTCACGGTATCGGTGATCTTTGTGACCGTCCCAATCGTGCCGTTAACGAACCTCGGCCCGTCGGGTCCGGCAGTGTCGTTTCGGAGAAACATCACGCGAGCGCCGGGCTTCAGGACCAATTGTTCATCGGCTGGATAGGCGGAGGTGGAACCAAAATCGCCTTCAATATCGGCGTGAGCAATTTTGGCTTTGCCCTCCAACCGTTCGAGGGCAATGCTGTTGATCTTGGTGACTGAAGCGTTTGTTGTGGTCAGGGTGATGAGTTCAGGATCCTCTGGGACGCGCATTCCGCGCTCGTTCAGCATTCGGCCCATCTCGGGGTCCATCCGCCCCTCACGGAGCGCATTGAGCACTGATCGGAACTCTCCATCAGCCTGCCGGTGGATGGTGTCGAGCTCGAAGGTGGTCATCTCAGTTTCCGACCACACCTTCGCGTCAAAAAACCACGGCGATCTGTAGTGGTCGTGAAAGTACGCCTTCTCAGCTTGGCCCGAAACCACGGGCGAGAGCTGATACGGGTCGCCAAACATGATCATCTGAATTCCGCCAAAGGGGCTATTTCGCCGCCGTTTTGCTTGACGGAGACGTCGGTCGATCGCGTCCAAAACATCCGCCGACACCATCGACACCTCATCGATTACCAAGGCGTCAAGATTCGCCAGCACCGCGAGCGATTCCTTGGGGATGAAGCCAAGCTCCCGGTCGCCGATTATTCCCAGTGGCAACCGAAGCAGTGAATGAATGGTTTGGCCACCAATGGCCAGTGCGGCAACACCAGTCGGCGCGCACACTGCGACACTCTTCGCCGTGGTCGCGACAAACTCGTGGAGCAGAGTGGTCTTTCCGGTCCCCGCTCGACCCGTGACGAAGAGGTGGTCCAGGGTGTTTTCCATTCCCTGCAAAATCTCGCGTTGTTGCGAATTTAGGGAAACCAGGTCGCTCACGATAATCCTTGCTCTGTGGCCAACTCAGGCTCGGGCCCAAGCAACCAACCTAGGATGGCATCTATGTGGCCGATTGTGCGGAGATTCGGGCTTATCGCCCTTGCAATTGTCGCACTCTGGCTGTGCAGCGTGCTTGCGCTCAACCTCACCATCTATTCGCCTGCCGGTCAGGTCACCAGCTACCTGCGCGCCCTGGAATCCGGGGATTACGTTGCTGCCGCACGACATGCCGGCATGACCGAGGTCCCAGCGATTCTTCCTCTGGCGGACGAACTCCACGATGCTCGAGTAACGGGCTCGGCTGCGCTGCCAAACGGGAACATCGTCGTTCAGGCGGAGTATCTCCTCAGCGGAGAGCGAAGAAGCACCTTCTTCGTGGTCGAAGCCGGCGAGCCCGTGCTGTTCTTTTTCAGAACGTGGGAGTTCGAGCGGCCCCCGCTGGGTCGCTTGGAACTGGTCGTACCAGGTGATGATCGAGTCGACGTGAATGGTCGCCAGTTACTGGTGAGCCGCCTGGGGGTCCCCGCCCAAACCTCGGCTCTCGTCCCAGGGCTTTATGTGGCATCGCTAAACACCCCATGGCTTGTAGCGCCAGAAACCTTCGCGACGCTCACCGAAGTCGGTGAGATCGTCCAACTTCGCGTTCCAGTCGAACCGACCACCCAGCTCGTGGACAGAACAACAACAGCCGTTGAAGACTTCCTCAACGACTGCGTTGCTCAAGACGTGCTTCAACCGGTCGGCTGTCCTTTCGGCGTCACCATTGCCGACCGAGTGGTCGGAACACCCCAGTGGGCAATTCTTGACTACCCCGACGTCTCTCTGCGGTTGGGGGCCGACCGTGCAACCTGGTCACTGGTGGCCAATAGTGGTGTGGCCGAGGTCACGCTTCAGGTTCAATCCCTCTTTGATGGCAGTCTCGAAGAGACAACAGAAGTTGTCCCCTTTAGGGTTCTGGGCGTCGTGCGCGGAACGGCTCTCGATGAACCGGTCCTTAACCTTTATTAGCCCGTGCCTCAGCAGCGTGCCGGGCGCTCAACATAGCGTTATAGGCCTGCAGTTCCTGGTCGCCGTCGCGGTCGGCTTGCCGGTCGCGACGCTTGTTCTTACGCTCGTCACTGCGTGACCAGGAATAGGTCACGACGATCGCCAGCACCAGTGTGGGAATCTCACCAAGGCTCCAGGCGACCTCCCCGCCTCTCTGTTGGTCAGCCAAAGGGTTGAGTCCCCATTCGCGACCCATAGCGCCATACCACTCCGGGGCGAGCAGCCCAGTACCGTAAATCAGGCTGAGGCCAAAGAACGCGTGGAAGGCCATCGTGGCAAACACGATGATCAGGCGGAGTGGATAGGGCGGATCGTGAGGCGACGGATCAACCCCGACAAGTGCTTGAGCAAACAGGTAACCGGAGAACACAAAGTGCAGAATCATCCACTGGTGCCCCAGGTGCTCCTCGAGTGCCCACTCGAAAAGGGGCGAGTAGTAGAAAACGATGAGTGACAGCGCGAAAATCGTGGCCGCAAGCACAGGGTGACCGATTATGGCGAGATAGCGTGAGTGAACCAGGCCAAGAATCCACTCTCTAGCTCCTCGCGAGCCATCTTTACGAGCGACAATCGCTCGAGAAGCCAAGGTCACCGGCGCTGAGAGAACAAACAGCAGGGGCACTGCCATGCTGAGCAACATGTGACCCATCATGTGGACGCTGAACAGATAGGCACCATAGAAAGCCAGTCCCGACTGGGTAGCAATTGCCAACAAAAGCATCCCCGAAACCCACGAAACGGTCCTTGCAATAGGCCAGTGATCACCGCGCCGGGCCAGACGGATGTGACCCGCAACATAGAAGTAGATGCCAAAGGCAACGATCAAGGCCCAGATCAGTTCGATCCGCCACTGCGTAACCACATGCCACCACTGAAACTCAGGGGGCAACACTTCCCCGGTCAGGATCTCGGCGGGAGTTGCTTGAGTGAACTCATCCGCCGTGAGTTCTGGAACCGGGGTTTGAGTTCTCGCCAAAGCAGCCGCTAATCCTGAGGCAACACCCATCACGGCAAGTTCGGCGCCCATGACCTTCGCCATCACACCTGTTGTTGCAGAGGGAGCGCCCAGCCTCCCCAGCAGGGAGCGACGGTAGACCACCCCAAAAAGCCCCAGAACGGCGAGGGCGCCCACCTTGGCGAGAACCAAGACCCCGTAACCAGAGGACAGGCCCTCAAGTGACCCAATCCGAAGAACCGCGTTAGCCACACCTGACGCGGCGACCGCGATGAAGCTCACGAGTGCGATTGTTGAATAGCGCGAGAGGATCGTGGCGAATTCCTTAGCGGCTGGGCGATTAACCCACACAATCACCGCCATCGTCACAAGTCCGCCTATCCAAAACGCTGCGAAGACAGCGTGGACAAACGACGAGCTGACAGCGAGTCCGTGATTTGCGGAGCCCGCTGCGTGCCCCTGCTCTGCCATCGGCCAGAGAGCAAAAACCGCGATAACACCGGTTATCCCGACAAAGGCGAAGGAGCGCACCATCAAGGCTAGAACGGTAACACTGGCAGCCATACCGAGCGTGATCAACCAGGCAAGACCCACATCGGTCTGCGTCATGAACAGCCACAACAGTTCACCAAACTGTTGGCTCGCTGAGACAGGTTCAAGGTAGACAGCAAGAAAGGTCAGAAACGCCGTCACGCCAGCAGCGAGAGTCCAGAGCGCTCCACCCACTGCGGCGATGAGGAGGGCTGTGTCGAAGCTCGCTGATCGGTTGCTCAACGCAAAACCCGCAACCAACAAACTCCCCACAGCCAAGGCCGCACCCAAGTTGACGAGCGCCTTGGCCACGGGAAGCCCATATCGGACCGCCACACCGGGGTCAACGAGGACGAGAGGCTCAGCTCCACCACCAAAAACGAGACCCGCGAAAAGCGCGAGTGCGCCACCAAACACCAGCAAACCGGAAGCAGCGGCAAGGGCAACGGGGAGGCGAGTCTTCACGTCCAAAGCTTAGGCGAGCCCTGGAGAACTATGCCTGGAAAACGTATCGGGGGCAGCCCGAAGGCTGCCCCCGATATCGATAGTTCAGGTGACTACTTGACAGCTGCCTTCAGCTTGCTACCAGCAGAAACCTTGACGCTCTTGGATGCAGCGATCTGGATCGTTGCACCGGTCTGGGGGTTACGGCCCGCACGAGCTGCGCGGTGAGTGCGGTCAAAGGAGACCCACCCTGGGATGGTGACCTTGTTGCCCTTGGCAACTTCCTTGGACACCACGGTGAAAATGGCGTCAACGACACCGTTAACGGCTGCCTGGCTGTGGCCAGTGTGCTGAGCAACTGCTGCAACAAGTTCAGAGCGATTCATAGTTGTCCTCCTCGGACTTGGTAAGTAGTGTTTCGGCTCGGCCCAGAATCACTCCCGAGCCATCAAAAAACTACCAGCTTGACTTCGTAATGCCCGGCAATTCGCCTCGGTGTGCCATATCGCGAAATCTCACACGAGAAACGCCATATTTGCTGAGGAAACCGCGGGGGCGGCCATCAATTGCATCGCGTCCGCGCACGCGAACCGGCGAAGCGTTCCGGGGCAACTTCTGCAGTCCAAGGCGTGCTGCCTCGCGGGACTCGTCAGTACCAGCGGGGTCAACGAGGGCCTTCTTGAGTTCGAGACGCTTCTCGGCGTAACGCTCCACGATCACCTTGCGCTGCTCGTTGCGAGCAATCTTGCTTTTCTTTGCCATGACTTATCGCTCCTCGCGGAATTCAACGTGCTTGCGCACAACGGGGTCGTACTTCTTCAAGACCAAACGGTCGGGGTCGTTGCGACGGTTCTTGCGGGTGACATAGGTGTACCCGGTTCCGGCAGTCGAGCGCATCTTGATGATCGGTCGAATGTCCTGGGCCTTAGCCATTAGATCTTCTCCCCACGAGCAAGCAGCTCACTCACGACGGACTCGATACCGCGGGCGTCAATGGTCTTGATGCCTTTGGCAGACAGAGTCAGGGTTACGTTGCGCTTCAAAGAAGGCACGTAATACGTCTTCTTTTGGATGTTTGGGTCGAACCGACGCTTCGTGCGCCGGTGCGAGTGTGAAATGTTGTGTCCGAAACCAGGTACGGCTCCGGTCACTTGGCAGACTGCTGCCATGGTTCCTCCTGTAATGGCTACCGTAGGGCTATTGCCCTACCCAAGGTCACTTGTCGGCACGCAACCATCGCTACCCTTCAGGCGAGACAGGGAGGGATGTGCGCACAGAGAAAAGCAGCACGCCGCTTAACCAAAGGCCAACTGTACGCGGTTATAGGCGCTTAGGCAACCCGAGGTTGGCAGGCACCACACGTCCCGAAGATGTCGACAATGTGTTGTGGATCGGCATAGCCGTATTCAGCGGCAACGGCCTTCGCCCACGCTTCAACAGCTGAGGCCTCGATTTCCTTGGTGAGCCCGCATTCCCTGCAGATGATGTGGTGGTGGTGCCCCGGTGAACAGGCCCGATAGAGGTTTTCGCCCTCTCTGGTGAGAGCATCAACGTTTCCCTCGTCGGCGAGCGCGTTCAGCGTCCGATACACGGTGGCCAGTCCAATAGTGGAACCAAGGTCGCGCAGCGCCTGGTGAAGCTCTTGTGCGCTCACAAAGCCCGGGTTGCGCTCTAGAGCGTGCCAAACCTCTTCGCGCTGCTTAGTGTTCCGCTTCATGTCCTACTTCTCTGCCTCGTGTGAGTGGTGAGGGTTGTGCCCATCGTCAATAATGCCAACGTCGCTGGTGTTCTCGGGATGAAGAAGCCCTAGACCGTAAGCCCGTGAAAGATTGGCGGGCGTCAAAACGCTCTCCGGAGGGCCACTCGCGACGACACGGCCACTCATCAGGAGTACGTGGTCGGCAGCCTTAGCCTCCTCCAAATCGTGGGTCGTGAAGACAACCGAACAGCCGCGGGCGGGCTCGGCATGAATGATGTCATCAATAGTTTGGGCCGAATTGATGTCGAGTCCGGTGAGGGGTTCGTCCATCAGAAGAACGCTGTGCTCCTGAGCAAGTGCCTGGGCGACGAACACGCGCTGCCGCTGCCCTCCAGAAAGGCGGAATACCTGTCGCTCCGCCAGATCATCAACACGTAGCAGCTCCATCGCTGCGATGACAGCGGCGCGATCCTTGGGCCCAAACTTGCCCACAAACCCGCGGAGCGGGTAGCGGCCCATCGACACGACGTCCTTGACGGTCATCGGAATACCGTGGTTGACGTTCATGTGTTGCAGCACATACGCAACCTGAGACCGCGAATGTGCCGGAGTGTCACCCAAGACGGTGAGTGACCCGGCGTGGAGACCCAAGAGTCCTGCTATCGCATGCAGGACGGTCGACTTCCCGCTGCCGTTTGGGCCGATGATGGCGGTGATTCTTGCTTCGGGGATCGTGAAATCGGAAGCCCCAAGGACCTCCTTGCCATCGCGTCTGATTTCTACGCCAGATCCCACGACAATGTCGCTCATTGAGCCGCTCCCCGGACGAAAAGACGAGTCGCGTTCTTGGCGCCCAAGAGGGCAAAAAACAGAACAATCGGCACCAACGCCATGGTCGCTGACGCCGCGGTACCGAAGTGATAACTGATTGTGAGCCCCAGCCACACCGAAACTACGCCGACACAAGCCGCGACAATCATCATTTGCACCACACTGCGAGAGAGGAGGCTGGCAACCGCTGGCGGTCCCACCAGAAGGCCAAAGACCAGCAGGGTTCCCACCGACTGATAGCTACCAATCACAGCCAGCGCAATAAGTGCGAGCAATGCTGCGTGAGTGAAGCCCGGGCGCATACCCAGCAATTCAGCCTTCTCCTTGTTGAGACTTAGCGCTAGGAGGGGCCGATACAGGACCACCACTGCGATCAGCACAATGGCCAAGAGCGCCAACTGGCTATAGATTCCAGTCCACGTCACACCCAGAGCGTCGCCAAACAGAATGCTGGTCAGGCTTCCCGAGTATGAGTCGAGCTGGGAAATGATGACAACACCGAGTGCCAACATGCCCACAAACAGCAGGCCAATCGAGGTGTCTTCACCCAGAACTGTTTTGCGCTGAACAAGTTCAATGGCGACCACCATAATCAGCGCTGCTACCGCGGCGCCAATGAAGGGGTTGATCTGGAGAACGACCGCTGCGGCAATCCCCGGGATGATTCCGTGCACAAAAGCGTCGCCGAAAAAGCTCATTCCGCGAAGCACCAGCCACGTGCCCACAGTGGAGGCCATTAGTGCGGCAAGAATTCCACCCCACAGGGCCCTCTGCTGAAAGCCGAGTTCAAACGGAGCTAGCCACCATTCCACGGACTTAGTCTGTCAGCGCATCGGCAATCAACGAAGCGTTCACGTCCATCATCGAGATGTAGTCCTCTGCTCCGCTCCCTGGGCCACCCAGGCTTCCCACAAACAAGGGAACTACCCGGACGTCCCGGCCAACCTCAGCCGCAAGCGCTGCCACAACATCCGAGTCAGTGGCGGTGTTCGCAAAAATCGCCGGGACTCCCTCGCGTTCAATAACTTCGACTAGTTCGGCTAGCTCGCGCGAGCTCGGATCAGCCAGTGTTGAACCTCCAGGCACCACAACGCCTGCTACCTCAAAGCCATAGCGGTCGGCGAAGTACCCAAAGGCGTCGTGATCGGTGACCAAGATGCGGGATTCGGCTGGGATTGCCTGCAACGCGGCAATCACGTCGGCTTCGGCGCTGCGAATGTCCGCCGCCACGCTCGCTCCACAGTCCTCATACTCGGCGTCTCCGGTCACCGTTGCCAATTCTGAACCAATGAGCTCAGCGGCGAGGGCCATGCGCTCCATGTCTAACCAAAAGTGAGGGTCAAAATCTCCGTGAGCATGCTCCTCGGAAGATTCATCGGCGTGATCGTGACCGTGGTCGTCGTGCCCCGCGTGATCGTCGCTGTCTTCCTTAGTAAAGGGCAGCGGATTAACCAGTTCGGCGATCTGGAGCACGTTCACACCATCGGTCTCGAGGCTCTCGAGCACCGAAACGAGCCCTTCCTCTAGGAATAGGCCGTTAGCGACGACCACATCTGCCGTACTCATCGCAGCAACCTGCTCTGAAGAGGGCTGAAAATCATGGGGGTCTGCACCAATGGGCATCACCACGGTCATCGACGCATCGGATCCCACCGCACAGGTGAGAATCTCACCGACGACACTGCCCAAAATGGTCGTCGTCACGACGACTGATGCGCCATCGACGCTCGCGACATTGCCTTCTTGGGACGGTGGCGCGTCCGTAACGTCGACTGGCTCGGCGGACGAACATCCGGCGAGGACGAGGAGAGAGGAAACGACGGGAGAGAGCGCGATTGGGCGAAACTTCATGCCCTCACCATACTGCTTATTGATAATGATTGTCAACATCAATCAAGAAGTAGGGCTGGCTCCTCCATGACACTCGCAACATCGGCAACAAACTTGCTGGCCACATCCCCGTCAACCACGCGGTGATCAAAGCTGGCGGCAACCGTAGTCACCATGCGAGCACGCACTTCACCATCAACAACCCAGGGCTTGGGCTTAATCGTTCCAAGAGCAACAATCGTCACCTCGCCAGGGTTCAAAATCGGTGTCCCGGTGTCAACACCGAAGGACCCCAGGTTGGTGATTGTGATCGTGCCAGAGGACATATCCTCCGGGGTGGTCTTCCCGTCGCGGGCGGTCAACGTTAACTTCTCCAAGGCCATCGCCAAATCCCGCAGGCTAAGCGTGTGAGCCTCTTTGACGTTTGGAACAATCAACCCCCTGGGGGTTGCAGCTGCAACACCCAGGTTGACGAAGTGGTGAACGATAATCTCACTGTCCGTCCACGTGGAATTGACCGTGGGGTTTCTCTGCACCGCCCAGATCATGGCTTTCGCCATGACGAGCAGTGGGGAGACCTTGATGCCAGCAAAGTCGGGTGAAGCCTTCAAGCGCTTGACGAAATCCATCGTCCGGGTGGCATCTACGTCAACAAACACAGAAACGTGGGGCGCCTCAAACATGCTCTTGACCATCGCCTGCGCGATCGCCTTACGGACACCCTTAACCGGTATCCGATCTTCACGGTTTTCTGGCCACTTTGGAGTCTCGAGGTTTCTAAACACGGTCGCCTGGCCGGCGTGCCGAATAACGTCTTCGCGCATAATCTCGCCGGCGAGGCCTGTGGCCACGACCGAAGCTAGGTCAACTCCCAGGTCCTTCGCGAGCTTGCGGATGGGGGGCTTGGCGATGATCCCAACCGCCTCGACAACGGGCAAATCGGGTCGCGCAGCCGGCGCGGCGGACGTGGAATCAGTCGCCCCAGCTGCACGGCGTCTGCGGGATTGTGGGGCCGAGGGTCCAGTTCCATACCCCACAAGATTCTTAGGAGAGGGGTCCGCGCTTTCATGGCTAACACTGCCCTCTGCATCGGCAACAGCGTCAACGACACCATCAGGGGCGGGCATTGCCGGGCCGCCCTCGCCTTCCACAGAGATGATCGGGGCGCCCACCTGGACGGTATCGCCCTCTGCCGCGAGCAGCTCGTGCACGGTGCCTTCGAACGGGGAAGGCAGCTCTACTAAGGACTTTGCAGTCTCGATTTCGCAGACAATCTGGTTGACAGTGACGGTGTCACCGGGCTTCACGCGCCACGAAACTATCTCGGCCTCGGTGAGGCCCTCACCCACATCGGGCAGGGGAAAGGTGAAGAGCGACACGATTACTCCTTAACACTCATCATCAGTAAGCCAGGCTTCGATCTACGGCGTCAAGTATGCGATCGGTGTCGGGCAGATAAATGCCCTCCAGTTTGGCAGGGGGGAAGGGGGTGTCGAACCCGCTAACGCGCAACACCGGAGCCTCCATCACGTAAAAGGCCTTCTCAGTCAACGTCGCAGCAATTTCACTACCAACGCTTGCGTTTCCGGGGGCTTCCTGCGCAACGACCGCGCGGCGTGTTTTGCGCACGGACTCAAGAATGGTGTCGTAATCGATCGGGGATAGCGAACGGAGGTCAATCACTTCGATGCTCACACCCTCGCTCTGGGCAATCTCGGCTGCGTGAAGCGCGACACTCACCATCGCGCCGTGACCAATCAGGGTCACATCGCTTCCCTCGCGAACCACGCGAGCCTGGCCGAACGACACACCGGATTTTTCGTCGTCAATCGGGCCCTTGTGCCAATACCGGCTCTTGGGTTCCAGATAGATGACAGGGTCTTGTGACCTAATCGCCTCTTGAATCAGCCAGTAAGCATCATGCGGTGTTGAGGGCGATACAACCCGAAGCCCAGCGGTGTGCGCAAAATACGCCTCGGGGCTTTCCTGGTGGTGTTCAACGGCTCCAATGTGTCCGCCGTAGGGGATGCGGATGACCACAGGGAAGGCCTGAGTGGATTCGTGGCGCATGGTGAGCTTCGCGAGTTGCGACACAATTTGGTCGAAAGCGGGGTAGACGAAGCCGTCGAACTGAATCTCACACACCGGCCGATAACCCCGCATGGCCAAACCAATCGCCGAGCCGACAATGCCCGACTCGGCCAGTGGGGTGTCGATCACGCGGGAGGGACCAAATTGTTCTTGGAGTCCTTCGGTCACTCGGAAAACTCCGCCGAGCTGGCCAATGTCCTCGCCCATCACGAGCACCTTGTTGTCGGCAAGCATCGCGGCCTTGATGCCCTCATTGATGGCTTTTGCCATAGGAATCTCGGTCACGATGCTCCCTGCTCAAAAGAGGACAGGTAGTTCTCCAGCCACGCTGCCTGATCAGCGACCACAGGGTGGTCCTCAGTAAAGACATGGGCAAAGATGTCCGATGCCGGCGGGCTTTCCAGTGCGAGGGTGCGCTTTCGCACGTCTGCGGCAAAGTCCTCTGCTTCGCTCGCCACCGAGTCGAAAAACCCTTGCTCAACACCAAGGCCCTGGAGATAGGTGCGGAAACGATCGATTGGGTCGTGTGCTTGCCAGAAGGCCAACTCGTCTTCGTCTCGATACTTGGTGGGGTCATCGCTGGTGGTGTGTGCCCCGATTCGATAGGTCATCGCCTCAATGAACTGAGGTCCCTGGCCCGATCGGGCCTGGTCCATCATGATGCGGGTGGCCGCATAACTCATGAGGACGTCATTGCCATCGATTTGGATGCTGGGGATTCCAAAGCCGGCCGCGCGCTCAAAAAGAGGCGTCCTGGACTGAACCCGCACGGGCACCGAAATAGCCCAGTGGTTGTTCTGCAGGAAAAAGACCTGGGGTGTCTGGAAGCTCTGCGCAAAAATCATTGCTTCATTGGTGTCGCCCTGGCTTGTTGCGCCATCGCCAAAGTAGACAATGACCGCCTGGTCTTTCTCGAGATCGCCAGTGGAGCAAGCGCCATCAAAGCCGATGCCCATCGCATAGCCGGTGGCGTGGAGGGTGTGTGAACCGATGACCAGGGTGTAGAGGTGGAAGTTGTTGGTTTTCTTCGGGTCCCATCCACCATGTGTGAGACCACGGAGCATACGAATAATGTCGACCAAATCGAGCCCGCGAATGTAGGCGACCGAGTGCTCGCGGTACGCGGGGAAGATGTGGTCCTGTGGCCGGCTCGCAAAGGCCGATCCCACCTGAGCCGCTTCCTGGCCGATGCTAGGCACCCACAAAGCCATGTGGCCCTGCCGCTGAAGATTTCCCGCTTCAATATCGAAGCGTCGGACCACGCTCATCACGCGATAAAACTCGCGGAAATCCGCTTCGGTGAGGTGCGAAATGGCGTCCTGGTATGCCTCGGTGCGATCGTTGACGACCAGGGTTCCATCAGGAGCCAAAAGTCGCAGAGTGTGCTCCGTGTACGGCATGGCTCTAATCTATCGGCGCAAGGCTGCCGGGACCCGTCAGTGTCCTACAACGGGTTTCGCAGTTCGCCGTCAGTGGCCCACAGCGCTTTGGTGTTTCGTGCCCTCTCAGGCCATCATTGGAACATGCTTCGATTCCTGGTTCGGCTCACCGTTAACGCCATCGCTTTGGCAATCGCCGTCTGGATTGTCCCTGGCCTGACTATGGTCCCCTATGCAGAGGGCGAGCCCATCGTTGTGGGCGGGCCAAGCCTTGAACTCGTCCTCAGCTACCTCTTCATTGCCCTCATCTTTGGACTCATCAACGGCATCATCGGCAACGCCATCCGCATCGTTGCCTTCCCCCTCTACGTCATCACCCTCGGACTCATCGCGCTCGTCGTGAACGGTTTGCTCCTGCTACTCGTCAACGTGGTCTCCACATGGCTGACCTTTGGCTTGTTCGTCCAGGACTACTACTGGGGAATCATTGGCGCATTAGTGCTCAGTCTCTCCGCCTGGATTATTGGAATGCTGTTGCGTCCCCTCACCAAGAAGACCCGCTAGGAATCAACATCCCTGGTCGCCCGGAAATAGCTGGGTCGGGATGTTCCACCACCCCCTCCAAAGGTGGGCAATTGTGAATGAGCCGGAGAGCGATCAAGTTCGATAGCGGTCGCGACATAGCGCTCCAACGAATGGGCATCAGCAACATCGCCCGTATCGGCACCACTGTGCCGCGAGACGCCAAACGCGCGAGTGGGCTCCATTCTCCCGCCCAGCGGAGGGACCACGTCGTCGGTGTGAGCAATCGACACCGCCGGATAGTCGCCATGAACCGGAGTGCCGCCCAGCGGCGCTCCCACCGTAATGAGGCCGGTTGTCGTGTAGCGCCCAGACTCTGCAAGACGAGCAGCAATCACCCCACCCTGCGAGTGGCCGACGAAAGTAACCCGGTCGCCCTCGCGGACTCCAGTGCGCCTCAATGCCATTTCCACGGCAATCCAGGACGCTGATCCGAGGCCAGCCACGAGGGCCATGTTGCTCTCCAGATCAAATGGATTTGATGTGTGACCAACACCCCAATCGCTAGTTCCCGCGATGAACACCTCGGTGGTCACCAGTCCGCCGGCCTCGGAATAGCGCTCGATTCTGATAGGGGTGTGGGAAGGCGGAATCCGGTGGACCCTCTCCGCAACACTCGTGGCTTGGACTACCGGGGTTCCGGGTCCGATTGCCCACGGATGGACTGCAATCGCACCCTTCGACACCGTTGGGCCAAGAATCAGGGCCGCCGCCTCGGGCAGGCCCCACCTGGCCCAATCCGTCCCCGGATAGTTGCCGCTCATCCCCGCGATGGCGGCAACAAAAAGTCGCTCTCTCGGCGCCACAAATGTCGCAACGCGATCTCGCTCCTGGTCCGCGCTCGCCCTCGCGTACGACCACAGCGCCTGGGCCAATCGCGTGGCTTCCCTTTCCAGGTCGGAAACTCGTCGCGCGTGCCTGGCAACAACCTCCCAATCCACTGATGCCCACTGGTCCTCCGTCGGGGCCGCCAGTGAGCCCAGCACACGCGCCACCTCTGCCAGGTCCCTCGCCGCTCTCGCCAATACATCGGCAAGCGCCAACACGTAATCCTCAGCAACAAAGACTCCATACGGGCCGGTAATCCAGAGAGGGTCACTGCTCACAGCCTGGCCATCACAGAATGAATCCCTGCGTACCAGGCAGCACCGCCGAGCGCTCTTGACACATCTCGCAGGTCCGCCTCCAGTCCTTCAACGTGCCGCGCGCACTCGCGCTGAGCAGAGCCGCCCCAGTTGCCGGGGACCGACGCTGCCTCAAGAGAGCCGGCAATCCTTCTAATCTGCTGGGCTTGATTGGCGACCACTTCTCTGCTTGCGACACTCACCTTGACCCCCGACCGGTGACGATGGAAACCGCGCCAGTGTGTCCGACCTGCGCCGATGGGTGGCGACCCACAGCCAAGCTCGCGGAACATTGGAGGCACGAGCTCATCGTGGACAGGCAAGAAGTAGGGAAGAATAGGGAGGGATACTCCCGCGTGAGGAAGGTGACCATGTCACAGTTGGGCCACCAGCCATTGAGCCCGCTCGATGGACGCTACCGCGAAGCCACAGCACCGCTGACCGAATTCTTCTCGGAGGCCGCACTGAACCGGGCCCGCGTCCGGGTGGAGATCGAATGGCTCATTCGCCTGTGTGCCGAGGGGGTTGCTGGAACTACCCCCCTGCCGGAAGCCACCATCACCAGATTGCGGGACGTCGTCACTCGCTTCTCCGAGGCGGACGCCGACGCCATTGCTGCCTACGAAGCCAAGACCAAGCACGACGTCAAGGCGGTCGAGTACTTCGTGCGCGATGTGCTCAGCGCGGAGGGCTTGGAAAGCCTCCACGAGCTTGTTCACTTTGGTTGCACCAGTGAAGACATCAACAACGTCTCCTACGCTCTCGTCGTTCGCGATGGGATCGCATCGGTCTGGCTGCCGGCTCTGGTTCGGGTTCACGAATCCCTTCGCTCTCTGGCACGCTCCTGGAGAGACAAGCCAATGCTGGCGAGGACACACGGCCAGCCCGCAACCCCCACCACGATCGGCAAAGAGCTTGCTGTCTTTGCCCACCGACTGTCATCCATCATTGAGCGGGTGTCGAGCCAACGGTATTTGGCCAAGTTCAGTGGAGCCACAGGAACGTTTTCTGCCCACGTCGTCGCCGAGCCCTCAGTCAACTGGCCGGTAGTCAGTAAGAAATTCGTGGAAGACCTCGGCCTCACGTGGAACCCGCTAACGACACAGATTGAATCCCACGACGCTCTCGCCCAAGTGTTGGGGTCGATAAGTCACGGCAACAAAATCCTGCATAATCTCGCGACCGACATGTGGACTTACATCTCGCTGGGTTATCTCCGACAGATTCCAGAACCCGGCGCAACCGGCTCGTCGACCATGCCCCACAAAATCAATCCGATTCGATTCGAGAATGCAGAAGCGAACCTAGAAATCTCGAGCGCGCTGCTCGACAGCCTCGCAACGACTCTCGTTACCTCACGTTTGCAGAGAGATCTCACCGATTCGACTACTCAAAGAAACATCGGTGTCGCTCTTGGCCACTCGCTGCTCGCGCTAACCAACATCCACAAGGGCCTTGGCGAGATTGATCTCAACAATGAAGCACTCGCCGCGGACTTGGCTGCCAACTGGGAGGTGCTCGCTGAGGCCGTCCAGACGGTCATCCGGGCAGAAATTGTCCGTGGATCATCACAGCTGAGAGACCCCTATGCAGTGGTCAAGGACCTCACCCGGGGCCAGAAGATCTCTGAGACCGATCTGCGGAAATTCATTGATGGCCTGGATGTGTCTGACCATGCCAAAGCTTCACTGGCCTCGCTCGCACCCGAGCTCTACACGGGCCTTGCATCTGCGCTGGTTGACTACCTAGAGGGTGCTTAGTCGTTCCCAGTACCGGGATTGTCTAATTGGCCCTCAGGCGTTGAATTAGGGCTGACAGCCAACACCAACATCGCAATGCCGATGATGACGATGACAAAAATCAACCCAGCAAGAACAAGGGCGATCAGCGGATCCCGGGTAACCATCAACACGATGAGCCCGCCAAAGAGCGCCATAAATCCTGAGAGCATCACATACTCTGCGGGGCGTAGACGGTCTCGTCTGCTTGGCTGGTTCATTACTTTCGTCCCTCTCGTGCAGCGTCTTTTTGGGCCCATCGAGCGCTAAAGCCAGCTATTGCGAGGTAGACGCCCATGATTATTGCCCACGCGCCAACAAACCCGACAACCGCAACACTATCTGCTGACTGGCTGAGAACTACGAGGGCGAGCAGGACCGTCAGCGCCCCTTGGACAATCCAATCTTGGCGAAGCGCACTCCCTGCAGGAAGTCGCCAGCCAGCGAAAGCCTCGGCAACCCCCACCAGCAATGACCACAACACAATTGCCCAGAGAAGAAAAAGCGTGCCCGTCGTTGATAACCCCACGGCCAATGCACCAACAACAAGAGAGACAAGCGACTGCCAAATGTGCAGGCCGCGAGCACGAGTGGAGGAGTCTAACCCGACGGCCAACACTCCCAGGGTGACGCTTGAGACAAGAGCCATCACTCCAAACGCGATGAGCCCAAACTGAGCGGTGTGGCCAGCAGTGAAGGCAATCGCGAGGCCGACCGCAAGCAGCGTGAGCGAGCGCACAAATGACACAACGTAGTAGCCCACTACCCAGGATGTTCCTTGGCCTCGCACGCGATCTGACACGACTCCAGCGTAATGCGGGTTCATCCCTGCCAAACCACTAGAGCTTTGGCATATCAGCGAAGCGCGAGTAGTGACCCTGGAACCCGACAACGACCGTGTCGGTGGGACCGTTCCTGTGCTTAGCAACTATCAAGTCAGCCTCACCAGCGCGCGGGTTGTCCCGCTCGTAGGCGCTCTCCCGGTGCAACAAAATCACAAGGTCAGCATCTTGCTCAAGAGATCCAGATTCACGCAGGTCGCTCAATTGCGGCTTGCGGTCTGCGCGCTGTTCAGGGCCACGGTTGAGCTGAGACAGTGCGACGACAGGAACCTGCAACTCCTTGGCCAGCAGTTTCAGCGCCCTAGAGAACTCGCTGACTTCCTGTTGCCGAGACTCAACCCGCTTCCCTGAAGTCATCAACTGCAGGTAATCAATCACGATCAATTGCAGGCCAATGCGCTGCTTGAGCCGACGGCACTTCGCACGAATCTCGACCAGGGTCATATTGGGGCTGTCATCAATGTAAAGGGGTGCTGACTCGATCCGGCCTCGGGTCGAGGCGATTGTCGTCCAGTCCTTCGCCTCAATTTGACCCTTGCGCATCTTCTGGAGAGGAATCGAGGTCTCCGCGGAAAGAAGCCTCATCGCGATCTCGGCTTTACCCATTTCAAGAGAAAAAACAATGGTCGGGAGCTTGTTCTTGATCGCTGCCGACCGAGCCAAGTCCAAAGCCAGGGTTGACTTACCCAGGGCAGGTCGGGCGGCGATGAGAACCAGTTGACCCTTGTGGAGACCATTGGTCAGCGAATCGAGCTCCTGGAACCCGGTGGGAACACCGACCATCTGGCCGTCCTGGCCACGCGCAGCCTCAATTTCGTCCACTGCGACAGTGACAGCCTCGGTGAGCTGCACATAGTCCTCAGCCTCGACTCCTCCGGCAACCTGATAGATCTCAGTCTGTGCCGAGTTAACCAAATCGGTAACTTCGCCTTCACTGGCATAACCCATGTTGGCAATGCGGGTTCCGGCTTCAACCAGGCGACGCAATACGGCTTTGTCAGCAACAATGCTGGCGTAGTGGCCAGCACTGGCAGCAGTGGGAACAACTGACACGATCGTGTGCAAGTAATCGACGCCACCAGCTCTGGAGAGCAAACCGGTCTTGGTCAGTTCTTCACTGACGGTAATGACATCGGTTGGCTCGCCATGCGAGTAAAGGTTCAAAATCGCGTCAAAGATAATCTCGTGCTTAGGAAGGTAGAAGTCCCGACCACGAACAACTTCAATAACGTCTGCAACAGCATCTTTACTGAGCAGCATTCCGCCGAGGGTGCTCTGTTCGGCCAACACGTCGTGAGGAGGTGTGCGATCGCCACCGTAGGAGCGTTCTGCGGGTGAATCCGGGACGAGTCCTAGCTGAGCTATCGACACTCTGACCTCCCTTTCTCGCGCCCGGGCAGGGCTATTTGCCCTGCATCCACATCAAGGTCTATCAACAACGACCGACACTTGAGGTGGGCTGCCGGCCCTTTCGGGCCCCTTATCAAAAACTTTCCCCCACACTAGGGAGCCCTTGAGACGACCACAAAATGGCCTGTGGATAACTCTGTGGGAAAAAGAGGAGAAACGCCGAGACCCTTGTGGATAGCCTGGGGAGAATTCCGTGCCGAAATCACGAAATTTAATTCAAAAATACCGATTTATCGCATTTTAAAACACACATTACTGTGGGTCGAAATCTGTATAAAGTGCCACTTTAGAGTTCGCCCCACTCACGCCACTTGTGTGGAGAGAACAGGGAAAAACAAACGGGGCTCCCCCGAAGGGGAACCCCGATTTGCAGAAAAGAGGAGTCTACTTTTCCGCGACTACCTGAAGTGTGACACGTGCCAAAACACCGTCGTGAATCGCGATGACCACCTCGGCGGTGCCTACCGACTTGATCGCGGAGGGAATCTCAATAGCACGCTTGTCCACGCCAGCTATTCCCGCTGCCTCAATAGCAGCAACAATGTCCGAGCGGGTCACGGAGCCAAAGAGCCTTCCGCCAGTGCCGGCGCGGACCGCGATGCGGATCGGTGACTTCTCAAGCTTGGACTTGAGAGACTCTGCCTCCTCGCGACTCGCGAGAACCTTGGACTCACGAGCCTTCTTAATCTGGTCTACCTGCTTCTGGCCGCCGTTGCTCCACGCAACCGCAAACCCGTGGGGGATCAGAAAGTTACGAGCGTAACCATTCTTGACCTCCACAACATCTCCAGCAGTACCCAAACCCTGGACCTCGTTAGTAAGAATCAGTTTTGCCATGGTCCAATCCCCTATCGTCCCGCGCCGGCGTATGGCAACAGGGCCATTTCGCGCGCGTTCTTGATTGCTTTGGCCAAAAGCCGCTGTTCCTGAACAGAGACCCCGGTGATGCGGCGGGAACGGATTTTCCCGCGCTCAGAGATGAAACGACGAAGTGTCGAAACGTCCTTGTAGTCAATGACGCCTACGGTGATTGCCTTGACGGGGGCCTGAGGCTTCCCGCCTTTGACCGTGCGCGGCTTGCGGCGATCGCCGCTGGATTTTCCTGCCATGATGTGATCTTTCTTTTGTGGCGGCAACGCTGTCACGCGCCGCGAAGGGAAGTTCTAGAAGGGTGCGTCCTCGATAGGAGCGACGTCGGAAGGGGCCGCGTTGGCCCAGGGGTCTTGAACAGCGCCACCAGCAGATGGGGCGCTCCACGAGTCCTCCATTGCGCCAGCCGGCTTAGCTCCGCCTGCTTGGCGCTGAACCTGTGCTGTTGCGTAGCGGAGGCTGGGGCCAATCTCGTCGACCTCGAGCTCGATAGAAGTGCGCTTCTCGCCTTCTTTGGTCTCGTAGGAGCGCTGACGCAAGCGGCCAGTGGCCACCACGCGAGCGCCCTTGGTCAACGACGAGGCCACATGCTCAGCGAATTCACGCCAGACGCTGGCCCTCATGAACAACGGTTCGCCGTCTTTCCATTCGCCGGACTGGCGGTCAAGTGCCCGAGGGGTCGAGGCAATGGTGAAGTTGGCGACAGCCACACCGTTCTGGGTGTAGCGCAGCTCAGGATCAGCGGTGAGGTTTCCCACCACAGTGATGATTGTTTCGCCAGCCATGATCTACTCGGCTTTACGGCGCTTGCTGCCACCCGACAGCGAGACTTTTTGCGCAACGGGCGCTTCTTCCGGAGCTCCGAGGCGAACAACGGCTTCGTCGGCGCGGAGAACTTTGGTACGCATCACTGCCTCGCTCAGGCGCAGCTGGCGGTCGAGTTCCGCCGTTGCTGCAGGTGATGCGTTGAAGTTGACGACGGCGTAGATGCCTTCAGTCTTCTTCTTGATTTCGTAAGCCAACCGGCGCTTACCCCAGATGTCAACGTTCTCAACTGAGCCACCGTCTTGACGGATGACCTCGAGAAACGCCTCGAGACTGGGAGCGACAGTGCGCTCATCGAGCTCTGGGTCAAGAATGACCATCAGTTCGTAGCTGTGCACGGTTACCCCACCTCCTTCGGACTAATCGGTTACAGGATTTCTGCAACAGGAGGGTTATGTGCGTGTCTTTAGGGAAGACAACTGCCACAGTCTAGGTGTCAAGCCGGCATCAGGGCAAGCGGGCTACCGTGCAGCCCACCACTCCAGCAGGCGCTTGGTTGCTTCTTCCTTGCCGATCTCGCCTTCATCGAGGCGCACTTCCAGGAGAAAGGCATACGCCTCTCCCACGACACGACCCGGAGCGACTCCGAGAATCGCCATTATCTCGTCGCCATCGAGCTCTGGCCGAATCGACTGCAGTTCTTCAAGCTCAGCAAGTTCGGCGATGCGAGCCTCGAGATCATCGTAGGCAAAGGACAAGCGCTCCGCCTTTCGTGAGTTTCGGGTGGTCACGTCCGCCCGAACCAGAATGTGAAGCCTCTCCAGCTGGTCACCCGCGTCCCTCACATAGCGACGAACAGCAGAATCAGACCAGGCTTGCTCGGAGTAGCCAAAAAACCTGAGATGGAGCTCAATCAGCTTTGCTACGGCCGCGATGGTGTCGTTGTCAAAACGCAGTTCCCGCAGGCGCTTCTTCGCCAGCTTCGCGCCCACCACATCGTGGTGATAAAAGGTCACAACCCCTCCGGCCTCGAACCGACGAGTGGCCGGCTTTCCGATGTCGTGAAACAACGCGGCCAAGCGAAGCACTACGTCGGCCGGCTGTCCGGGGAATCGACGGTGTTCCTCATCGATGGCCTGCTGAAGAACGGTCAGCGTGTGCTCATAGACGTCCTTGTGGTGAGCGTGTTCATCCGACTCAAGGCGCAAAGCCGGCAATTCTGGAAGTGCCACCTCAGCCAAGCCGGTGTCGACCAACAGTTCGATACCGGGCCTGGGGTTATCGGTAGACAAAGTCCGGACCAACTCGTCACGCACTCGCTCGGACGAGATTTCAGCCAATCGTGGCGCCAGGGCGACCATTGCCTCCCGTGTATCCGGGTGAACGCTCACCCCCAGCTGACTGGTGAATCGGGCGCCCCTCATCATGCGCAGCGGGTCGTCTCGGAAAGACTCCTCCGGCGCGATAGGCGTCCGCAGCACTCCCGCGAGCAAGTCATTCAACCCCTCACAAGGATCAACCAACACGAGGCCGGGAAGAGTGAGCGCCATAGCATTCATGGTGAAGTCACGACGAAAAAGGTCACCCTCGAGCGTGTCTCCATACTCGACTTCGGGCTTCCTACTCGCACCGTCGTAAGTATCGGCGCGATAGGTGGTGATTTCTACCGTCATGTCGCCAAACTGGGCCGCAATGGTGCCAAACGCGCGCCCCACGTCCCAGACCGCCGTTGCCAACGGGGCGATGATTTTTTCGATCTCCTCGGGCCTGGCCGAGGTCGTGAAGTCGAGGTCGTTGAGTGGGCGCCCCAGGAATGCGTCACGAACCGGACCGCCGACAAGAGCGAGCTCGTGGCCAGCGGCCTGAAAAGCCCTGGATATGCCGGCAATGGGTTCGTCGCTAGTGACAAGGCGAAGCTGTTCAACGGCCTTGGCAACGCTCGACATAGTGTTCAGAGTCTAGACTCTGAACCATGCCAGCTCTGGGGACAGCGACACTCAGGCGTGGATAAATCTGTGTTTTCTCGCATCACGAGCAGGCCGATTAAGGCCCTCATCGCCATAGCCTCCGTCCTTGCGGTCACCGCTTCGGTGGTGGTGGACTCCAGCCCCGCTGTTGCTGGCGAGGTTCGCTCTGCTGCCCGAGTTGATGTGGTCGTGCAGGGTGGGGGAATCGTTAGCCCGGAGGACGTAACGCAACTCAGCGTGATTCTTCGCGCCGATGAAACGGGGACGCTTGGCACCGGCGACATCACGCTGCGCCTCACCGAAAGTCGCTTCACCAGTGAAGAGCAGATTCGTCGCTTCCTCGCCGGTGAGAGCGATCCCGTGTTTTCTGACGTCTCCAGCGCTCAAACTCCTGAGGTCCCGCAACTGGAATCCAGAGAACTGCCGCTCTCCCTTAGCTCTGACCTGTGGGAAACACGACTCCCGGAAGACGAGCCAACGAACTCGAGTGAACCAGCGCGGCGACAAGCTGGTGTTTTTGGCATCGAAGTCGCCTATACACACCCATCGAACATGAACCCGGCCCTGCGCACTCTCAACGGACGCCAAGTCATCGTCGTGATCCCGGAAGATGTTGTCATTCCCCGGGCAAATATCGCCCCGATTGTGACACTGACCACGTCGGCGGATGGCGGGGTTGCGCTCCGACCAGAGCAGCTACAAGCCCTCACGATCACCGGCGGCGCGGTTGATGTCGTCACCGCGGCAGTGCGGACCCACCCCGCAACGATCGCGATTGACAGCAGGATTACCTCCAGCATTACAGCACTTGGCGACCAGGCGCCTGCAGAATCCTTGGCCTGGGCAAGCACCCTCGGAACTGTCGGACTCGCTCAGTTCGGATTACCGTGGGCAGACGCAGACCCCCTTGGCTCTTTGGACATCGACACGCTCACCTACGCTCGCCTCGGCGAATATCCCTGGATTCACGGCGACGCAATCACCAATGATCAATTAGAAACGCTGGCAACTCGTTCTGCTTCCGCCGTTCTTCTCTCCAGCAACAGCATCCCCTCAGACCGCGCGGTGGTATCAATCGGGCAGGCTCGGGTGATTCGCGTCGATGCTCAACTTTCCGCCCTTGCCACGGACGCTTTGCAGGCCCCTACCCCCCTCGAGGCCGAGGCGGATATGCAAAGAGCCCAGGGTCTCATCGCCTACCGAGCGCTGACGGGCAACCAAGAAATACTCGTGTTCAGCACAGGTCGTCTGCCGGCGACCGCTATCGCGCCTCGGATTGATGCAGTTCTGGGCCGAATGGTCTCAATGCCCGTCTCAAACTCCGTTGCCGTGCCCCTGACGGCGACGCCGACCGAGGTGCTCAGTAATGTCCTCGGCACCGCGAGCCCCAGGGAGTACCAAGATTTTGTTGGCCAGGTTCGCGAGCTATGGGAGGGCGATGTCAGATTTGCGACCATCGCCAGCGACCCCGAGGGTGCTGTGTTTGGTCGTTGGACCCGGTACCAAGCACTTCTCTCGTCCACCTGGAGCGAGAACCCTAATGGCCTTTCTGCCGAGTGGGAGCGGGCACAGGAAGACTCTCGCGTTTTCCGCAACTCAGTCAGGGTCGAGCAGGGAAGCGCGATTACGGTCCTCAGTGACCAAACCTCGCTACCGGTAACGGTCGTGAACGACCTGCCCTCGGATGTTGTGGTGATTTTGGCGATACGGCCAACCACAGGAATTCTCGGAGTGGAAACGCCCCAGGTCCGTCTCAGCATCGCTCCGGGTGACGCCGTCCGCACGCTCGTCCCGGTCCAATCACTGGCGAATGGGACCGTCCCTGTCGAATTTGCTCTCTTCTCGGCTGGGGGCGACCCGGTCGGTGAAACCGTCACTATTCCTGTGACCATCAGGGCGGGCTGGGAAGGAATCATTAGTACCGTGCTCGCGATTATCGTCGGCGGAACCTTCGCGTTCGGTTTGATTAGAGCAATCCAACGCAGACGCGGCGGAGGCGGCCCCATCGATCGTGATGCGGAGGTGAGCGCGTAGTGGCCGCAGCACCGGCTTCGGCTGATTCGCTTGGGCGGGCAAGCCTCCTTCTTGCCTCTGGGACTGTGGTTTCCCGACTTCTAGGCTTTATCAGCGCGATTATTCTGGCCCGAACCCTAGGCATTGTTGGCTCAGGAGCGGACACTTTCGCCCTGGCAAACCAGTTGCCGAACAACGTTTACGCGATTATCGCCGGTGGTGTCCTTAGCGCGGTTCTTGTTCCCCACATTGTGAAAGCGGGGCTCGACACCGACGGCGGGCAAAGCTTCGTCAACAAGATTGTGACCCTTGGATTTGTCATCTTCCTTGCGGTGGCGATTCTCGCGACTTTGCTCGCTCCCGCCCTGGTAGCTCTCTACGCTCAGGAGGGCGGGGTCGATTCGCGGGGCTTTAGCCCCGAGGAGATGGCTCTCGCCATTGCCTTCGCGTATTGGTGTCTTCCCCAGATCCTCTTCTATGCCCTCTACAGTCTGCTGAGCGAGGTGTTGAACGCCCGCAAGGTTTTCGGCCCCTTCACCTGGGCGCCCGCACTCAACAATGTGGTCGCGATGACCGGGCTGATCGTCTTCGGTGCCCTGTTTCCAGGCGCTGAAACGGGGACCGCCACGGCGTGGACAAACGAGATGGTTGCGGTGCTCGCAGGGTCGACCACACTCGCAGTCGCGGCGCAAGCGCTGATTCTTCTTGTTTTTTGGCGCCGAGCAGGCCTGAGCTTCCGGCCTGATTTTCGCTGGCGCGGCGTTGGCCTCTCGTCGACGGGCAAAGCCGCCTCGTGGATGTTCGGGATGATCGTCGTTGCCCAGCTAGCCGGCATCGTTCAGGCCAATGTGGCCTCGCTTGCTGCCGGCTCCGATGCTCCGAGCCTCGCTGTTCTCCGATTCTCCTGGCTGATTTTCATGCTGCCCCACTCCGTGGTGGCGGTGTCATTGGCGACCGCCTACTTCACTCGGATGTCAACCCACGCGCGAGATGGGGACCTCGGCCAGGTTCGTGCGGACTTCCGAGACTCGGTCTCTCGAATCGGGCTGTTTATGGTTTTGGCTGCAGTCGGCCTGGTGGTCGTAGCCCTGCCATTTGCTCGGCAGTTTGCCGTGTCAACGGAATCTGTCTCGGCTATGGCGACCGTGATCATGCTCTACGTGCTGGGTCTCGTCCCCTTCAGCGTTCTTTTCGTCATCCAACGTGTCTTCTATGCGCTGGAGGACACGAAGACGCCGTTCTTCGTTCAAGTGGCCCAAGCGGTCGTTTTTGTCTCGCTCGCGCTTGTCGTCTCAGCCCTGCCCACGGACCAGATTGCTTATGGCCTCGCGCTCTCGGCGACGATCGCCGGCTGGATTCAGTGCGCGCTGGCACTACTTCTGTTGCGACGGAAGCTTGGCGGGTTGGAGACCCGAGTGGTGCTCGGGAGATTCGGGGTCTTCCTTCTGGCCACTCTGCCAGCCGCGGGCGCGGGTTTGTCTCTTCTACTGGCGCTTGGCGGAGACGATAAAGAGGGGTTCTTGCTCTCCTCAGCTCCAGCCGCAGGGCTTGGGATGGTAGCGATCACCCTTGTGATGACCCTGGTCTACTCAATTACTCTGCTGGTGGCGCGGAATCCCGACATTCTTGCCGTGTGGAATCCACTCCGTTCTCGTCTAGGCCTCAGGGACCGCGGGACCTCTTCGGCCTAGACTGGGCCTGTTAGAGACACAAGAAAAGGAACGTCATGCGTCAGGTAGTCATCATCGGTTCAGGTCCAGCCGGGTACACCGCAGCCATATATGCCGCCAGAGCCAACCTGAAGCCGCTGGTCGTTGCCTCATCAGTCGAGTTTGGTGGAGATCTCATGAACACCACTGACGTCGATAACTTTCCCGGCTTCCCCGAGGGGATCATGGGCCCGGATTTGATGATGAAGATGCAGGCCCAAGCAGAGCGTTTCGGCGCAGAGATTCTTTACGACGACGTTGTCTCGGTCGAACTTGCTGGGGCAGTCAAGAAGATTTCGTTGGGTAACGGCGATACCGTTGAAGCTCGAAGCGTCATTGTCGCGACTGGTTCGGCCTACCGAAAGTTGGGCATTCCCGACGAGGACCGCCTGAGCGGTTACGGCGTCTCCTGGTGCGCGACCTGTGACGGTGCCTTCTACAAGCAAAAGACGGTGGCCGTTGTCGGCGGCGGTGACTCTGCAATGGAAGAGGCAACATTCCTTACCCGTTTCGCGGACAAGGTCTACATCATCCACCGATCCAACAGCCTGCGGGCCTCCGCGGTGATGCAGGAGCGCGCCAAGAACGACCCCAAGATTGAGTTCATTTTCAACTCAACGGTGGCCCACATCTACGGAGACGACACCGTGCACGGAGTTGGCCTAGTCGATACCGTAACCGGCCAGGAGAGAACGCTCGACGTCTCCGGGTTGTTCATCGCGATCGGCTCGGACCCTAGAACGCACGTTGTTCACGGCCAACTTGATCTGACCGAACACGGCACAATCGCAGTCCAAGGTCGCACCTCGTTGACTAACCTCGAGGGAGTATTTGCCGCGGGCGACGTCATCGACCCGTCGTACCGTCAAGCAGTTACCGCTGCTGGGTCGGGCTGTGTAGCGGCGCTCGACGCGCAGCATTACCTGGAATCATTGCCCCACGATGCCGTGGCCCACGCCACAGCCGCCAACTAACACCACAACAAGGAGATACCCCATGGGTGCACGCGACGTAACAGATGCAAACTTTGCCACCGAGGTCCTGGCCTCAGAAAAACCCATCATGGTCGACTTCTGGGCAGAGTGGTGTGGCCCCTGCCGCGCTGTTTCTCCGATCCTTGACCAGATCGCGACGGAGCACGCTGAGAAGATTGACGTTGTGAAGCTCAACGTTGACCTCAACCCCGACACCGCTATGAAGTACCAGATCACCTCTATTCCGACGATGAAGGTGTTCAAGGGTGGCGAGGTCGTCAAAACCGTGATTGGTGCAAAACCGAAACCGGCTTTGGAGGCAGACCTCCAAGAATTCCTGGCCTAGTCCTCCCTGTAGCGCAAAAAAGCGCATATTCTTAGGGCTTTAGTCCCTCAACGAAGGGTGCGAGATGGCTCCCGGCTCGGGTATCTCACTAGACCCATGGTTTGACAACTATGCAGACCGCGCGTCTGGACTTAGCGCGTCTGAAGTCCGGGCTCTTTTTGCCGTGGCTAGCCGGCCGGAGGTTGTCTCTCTCGCCGGCGGAATGCCCTTCGTCGCTGCTTTGCCCGTTGATAAGGTGCAGAAGTCCCTTTCTCGGGTGATGGAAAACGCGGGGCACGCGGCTCTCCAATATGGCTCCGGGCAAGGCCTGCCCGCATTGCGTGAGCAAATCGTCGAGGTGATGGCTCTGGAGGGCATTCACGCTGGTGTCGATGATGTTGTCGTCACAACCGGCTCACAACAGGCGCTTGATCTCGTGAGCAAGTTGTTCATCAACCCGGGTGACGTAATCCTCGCTGAATCCCCCAGTTACGTTGGCGCGATGGGTGTTTTTAGTTCCTACCAGGCCGCTGTTGAACACGTCGCGATGGACAACGATGGCATGATTCCCGCCGCTCTCGAAGAACGGATTGTCGCTCTTCGAGCCGCTGGCAAGACCATCAAGTTTCTCTACCTGATCCCCAACTTCCAGAACCCGGCAGGGGTGACTCTCTCGGGTCCGCGCAGACTCGAGATTCTTGACATTGCTCACCACCACGGGATTTTGATTGTTGAAGACAACCCCTACGGTCTGCTCTGGTTTGACAGGCCGCCCCCCGCGGCCATTCGCTCCGTCGATGATGCGGGCGTTATCTATTTGGGGTCTTTCTCCAAGACCTTTGCTCCGGGCTTTCGGGTGGGGTGGGTCGTTGCCCCGCACGGTATACGAGAAAAGCTCGTCTTGGCGTCTGAGGCAGCAATTCTGTCGCCGAGTTCGTTCTCTCAAATGGTGCTCAGTGACTACTTCGAGCACCAGGACTGGAGGGCACAAATCGACACCTTCCGCGCCTTGTATCGCGAGCGCCGCGACACCATGGCCGACGCATTGAAGGCCCATCTGCCGAGCATCCAGCACACGATGCCCTCGGGCGGGTTTTATCTCTGGCTATCACTGCCCGACCAACTCGATTCCAAAGAGATGCTGCCTCGGGCAATCACCGAACTTGTTGCTTACACACCCGGAACCGCATTCTTTGCCAACGGCCAAGGTCGCAGCAATATCCGTTTGGCCTTCTGCTATCCAGAGCCCGACTTCATCACCGAGGGCGTGCGGCGCCTAAGTCGCGTCATCACCGAAGAACTAGAACTCGCCGCTACATTCGGGCCCCGACGGAAGAACGTAGCTACGTCGCCGCGGGCCGACGGGCCGCCGCCGGAGCTGAGTTAGACCATGGCGCAGCAACCCCGAGTGCTCGTTTTGGCTGGTGGTATCTCTCACGAGCGCGACATCTCGCTACGCTCCGGCCGACGAGTAACCGACGGGCTCCACAGCCATGGAATTGATGCAACGCTGCGTGACCCCGATGCGACGTTGATCGACTTTCTTCGGGACGAGCCAGTGGACGTGGTGTGGCCTGTTCTGCACGGTGCCTCGGGCGAAGATGGCGCGCTTCGAGGTCTCCTCGAAATGCTCGGAATTCCTTTTGTTGGATCTTCCGCCGAGGCCACCCGTCTAGCGTGGAACAAGCCAGTAGCCAAGACAGTTGTGTCTCGCGCGGGCGTTACTACCCCCGCGTCGATTACGCTCTCCAGGGATGCGTTCCGGGAGCTCGGCGCCGAGAGCGTGCTTGCCACGGTCTCCGACACTTTGGGGATGCCACTCATCGTGAAGCCCGCACACGGCGGTTCCGCGCAAGGTGTGAGCTGGGTCGACTCCACGGACGACCTCCGTCAGGCGATGGTGCACGCCTTCACCTATTCAGATAGCGCGCTTATCGAAGCGCGAATCGTCGGAGCAGAGGTGTGTGTCACGATCATCGACACCGGCGAGGGACCCAAAGCCATCCAACCCGTCGAGATTGAGCCGCTCTCTGGTCAGTACGACTTTGAGGCTCGCTACACAGCAGGAGCCACCAGGTTCTACACCCCGCCACGACTAGGCGAAAAAGTCGTCGCCAGCGCGACTGCGCAAGCACTAGCCGTTCATGAGGCCTTGGGTCTGCGTCACCTGTCCCGGATTGATTTCATAATCGACGACGCGGGAATCCCCTGGTTCCTGGAGGCCAGCACCATGCCCGGGCTCACCGAGACGTCGAGCACCGTGTTGGCGCTCGATGCAGCGGGCTACGACGTCGGTGGGGTTTACGCGGCTGTCGTCAGTTCACTAGTTCGCTAGCGCGATTCGAAGCCCGGTTCGCCAAGCTCCGCGAGGATGCGGTTCAAATCGGCAACGGTCGCAAAGTCAATCGCGACCGTTCCCTTCGTTTTTGACAAGGTAATGGTGACCCGGGTGTTGAGTCGGTCGCCCATGCGCTCAGCGATTTCGCCAAGCTGCTCGCTGCGGCCACCGCCACGAACCTTCTTGCCACCCGGCTTTTGGGTCTTCACAAGTCCGGCGGCCTCTTCAGCCTGCCGGACGGTAAGCGACTGAGAAACAATCTTTGCAGCGAGCCGAGCTTGGGCTTCTGCGTCGTCAATCGAGAGCAGGGCGCGCGCGTGTCCCGCGGACAGCACCCCGACGGCCACCTGAGCCTGAATCTTCTCAGGCAAGCGCAGCAATCGCAGTGTGTTCGTCACCTGCGGTCGCGAACGGCCCAGGCGCTGAGCAAGTTCATCCTGGGTGATACCAAAGTCCGAAAGAAGCTGCTGGTAGGCGGAGGCTTCCTCCAACGGGTTGAGATTTGCGCGATGGAGGTTCTCGAGCAAAGCGTCGCGCAGCATTGAATCGTCGGTGGTTTCTCGCACCACTGCCGGGATAGTCGCAAGGCCTGCCGCCGTTGCCGCTCGGAGCCGACGCTCACCCATAATTAGCTCAAAAGAAGCGCCCTTTTCAGGGCTTGCCAAGGGCCGCACGACAATCGGTTGAAGAACACCAAACTCTCGGACTGAGTGAATCAGTTCGTCCAGCTCCTCCTGGCGGAACTCCCTGCGCGGTTGCTGAGGATTAGGTCTAATCGCGCCAACCTCAATGTTTGCGAGGCTTGCGCCAGGAACTGCGAGCAAGCCTCCCGGCACCTCCGCACTCGGAAAGAACACGTCCACCGGGCGATCGCCCTGCGTTGGTGCAGTAGGAATAAGCGCGCCGATTCCTCGACCGAGTCCGGTTCTTTTCTGAGCCATTAGCGGGCCACCCCTCTCTGAGCAATCTCTATTGCGGCTTCTTGATAAGACACTGATCCAGGCGAATTGCGGTCATAGGCGACCACTGTCTGGCCAAAGCTAGGGGCTTCGGACACCCGAACGGACCGTGGGATCACGGCGTTGAGCGTCTGAGTGGGGAAGTGCTCCCTAACGTCGTCGACCACCTGGTGGGCGAGATTAGTCCGAGAGTCAAACATCGTGAGCAGGATGGTCGAGAGTCGTAGATCGGGGTTCAGATGACTGCGCATCATGTCGATGCTTCCCACCAATTGCGAGACGCCCTCGAGAGCGTAGTACTCACACTGAATGGGAATGAGGACTTCTCTCGCAGCCACAAAAGCATTAATGGTCAAGAGCCCAAGCGATGGTGGGCAATCGATAAAGACGTAATCCAAGGATGAGCCTTCAGGTGTCGCCAAATACTGCTGAAGAGCTCGATCCAGCCGATACTCTCTGGCCGCCAACGAGACCAGCTCAATCTCGGCGCCGGCAAGGTCAAGAGTCGCAGGGACACAGAAAAGATTGGGATTCTCGGGGCTCACCTGAATCGCATCCCCAAGAGCCGTCCCGCGGACGACAACGTCATAGATACTGTCAATGTCGCCGTGCTTGTCGATTCCAAGGGCAGTGGACGCGTTTCCCTGTGGATCCAGATCGATGACCAACACCCTGGCGCCGAAGCCGGCCAGTGCCGCCGCGATATTGACCGCTGTTGTTGTCTTGCCCACACCGCCCTTTTGGTTGGCGACCGTGAAGATCCGTGTTGAAACAGGGCTCGGCACGCTAGCCCGCGCAATGGCTGCGCGACGTTCCGTTAGGTGCGCAAGCTCAGTCGCTAGGGGGGTGGATGCGTCAAAGCTCTGAGCGCTCACCGTCTTCACCCCTCACTCAATGTTTCACGTGAAACATCACGCCTAGTCTGCCACTGTAGCCCGAAAGACACGCGTCTCTTCGGTTCCATACTCAGGGCCCGTAATCTGAACCCTCGAATCGAGCAGGCCATGCTTCACCAGGACTGATGCCGCGTCGCGAATCTCTTGATCGACCCGCTCGCCCTTCATCAAAACGAGCTCGCCCCCGGGGCGGACGAGTGGAACAACCAGGGGAATAAGGGTCTTCAAGGCGCTCACAGCGCGCGCAGTAACAAAGTCGTAGCGCTGACCGACAACTTCCTCCGCGCGCCGGTTTACCACGGTGACGTTCTCGAGCCCCAAGCGCTTGCTTTCATCTTCGAGCCACGTCGCCCTTCGACCGAGCGGTTCTATGAGCGTGCACGCCACGTCTGGCCTCATGATTGCTACGACGAGGCCTGGAAACCCCGCGCCGGATCCGATATCCGCGAGCGTTCCGGGGCCGACCAATCGTGCCAGCAGAGCAGAGTTCAAGATGTGGCGCGTCCAGAGACGATCGAGCTCTCGAGGCCCCACAAGCCCGAGCTCTTCGCCGTACCGCGCAATGTCCAGGGCAAAGCTACGAAGGGCTGAAAGTGACTCTCCACACAGCGCGACAGCGCTCTCAGGTTCGGGCTCTACAGCGGAATGTTTCACGTGAAACATTCCCCCTAGGAGGCGGCGGTGATGACTGTGTGCCTATCCCGGCCTTCGCCCTCAGACGCGGAGTGGAAACCTTGCTCGCTCACCAGGTCGTGAACGAGCTTTCGCTCGTAGCTGCTCATCGGAGGCAGAGCCGCAGACTGTGCTCCGCCTTCAATCTTCTCGATCGCTACCCGGACGAGTTTGCTGAGCTCTTCGGCTCTAGCGTCCCGCGAGCCACCCACATCCAGCACCAGGCGCGCAAACTCGCCTGTCTTCTGCTGGACGGCGAGCCTGGTTAAGTCCTGGAGAGCAAGCACGACATCGGGGGAAGAGAGGACGTCGAGATCGTCTGTGTCGGGGGACCCGACAGTGACGTAGGTGCGCTCTTGGCGGACCTCAATCTCGATGTCTCCATCCAAATCAGCAATATCCAGCAGGGCTTCTAGATAGTCTGCTGCGAGCTCTCCCTCGTCGGGAACGACCATATCGGTCTCGGTCTTTGCCATTAAGAACCCTTCTTTTTCTTCTTGTTCTTCTTCTTTGCCCGCTCTTTACCGAGCGGCTGTTCCCTTTGACGCTTCTCGTCTTCGGTCTCTTGGGGAGCCTCGTCCTCAACGATCACTATTCCCTTGCGCTCACGCTTCTTGGCAAGGCGGGCCTCGCGAGCTATGTCTGCCTCGCTACCAGGAGTGGGCATGTTGCGAATCACGATGAACTGCTGCGCCATCGTCCAGAAGTTTGAGATGAGCCAGTAGGTCATAACACCGAGCGAGAAGAAAACGCCAGAGAAGAGAAAAACTAGGGGCAGCATGTAGAGCAAGATGCGCTGCTGGCGATACATCGGGCTTTCTTTCATCGCCGGCGACTGGTTCTTCGACATAATCTGCAGCTGGGTGATGAACTGCGACACAGACATCAACACCACCATCACAGCGGCCGTGACGACCACCGCAACGGTTGCTTGCTGGGTCAGAGTTGACTCTTCACTTAGGGCAAACGCCATCGTTGTTTGAAGAGGAGCAAGACCAAAGAGCGCTGCCTCCCCGAACTCCTCCGCAAGCTCTTCGGTCATAAATGAGACGCCGGGGCGACCTTCCGCGGCGGCCTGCAGCACGCTGAATAGACCGAAGAAGATGGGCATCTGGAGGAGCAGCGGAAGACAGGACGAGAAGGGGTTGGTACCGGCCTTGCTATACAGCGCCATCGTCTCGCGCGACATTGCCTCGCGTGAGAACTGGTCCTTCTTTCCCTTGTACTTGTCCTGAATCTTCTTGAGATCCGGGGCGATTTCCATCATCCTTCGTTGGCTTTTGATCTGGCGCACAAACACGGGAATCAAGGCGGCGCGCACGACAAGAACGAGCGCAGCAATAGAGAGAAACCACGTAGCGCCGGCTGCAGGATCCATCCCGAACCCCTCAAGGATGGAGTGCGAACCAGCCAGCACTGCTTCAATGACCCATCGAATGGGCCAGAGGATTGTGTCAATGACTCCCACGTACTAGCTCTCCTTTACCTTCACAAAACCCCGGGGCGTTACTTCGTAAACAGACCTCAAGCGCTCGGGTGGATCGTCAATCCCACCGCGTGCAAAAGGGTTACACCGAAGAATCCGAATAACTCCTAAGCCTATGCCCCAGAGCGCACCATGATACTGAATAGCCCGCAGGGCGTAGAGAGAACAGCTGGGGTAATACCGGCACACGTCCCCGTAAAGCGGCGAAACAACTTTCCTATATGCCAGGAGGATCGCGACCGCAACATTACGCGGAACCAAGAGAACACCCATCAGTACCGATTTCATCGCGGAAAGACTCGTCCCCATGCAAGGAGCAACTCTTCATAGGATGCCCGGCTGGCGGCCGGTAGGGCGCGAACGACAACATCCGCTCCCGAGAATCCCCGCGCAATTTCGGCCTGCGCCATTTCACGCAACCGCCGCTTGACTCTGTTACGAACCACAGCGCCGCCGACCTGCTTGGACACCACAAAACCAAACCGGCCAGGCGCTTTGTCTTCGGTTGTCAATCGTGCGGTCACAAAATAGTCGGAGGCAACACGAGAACCGCGCCTCGAAACCAGGCGAAGATGGTCGCCATCAACGATGCGATGAGCCCGTGCTAACACGGGGTGCTCCCTTAGGCAGAAAGGCGGACGCGGCCCTTGCGGCGACGAGCAGCAAGAATGGCGCGTCCAGCACGGGTGCGCATGCGCAAGCGGAAACCGTGCACCTTTGCGCGGCGACGGTTGTTGGGCTGAAACGTGCGCTTGCTCATGACGAATACTCCTTGGTGCTGACCCGGCTGATACCGGAAAACCTGGCCCCGATGGGGACACCCAAGGATAAGGCTGAAAGACCGGCTGGTCAAACTTACATTTCGCAATTGAAGTTATCCACAGGTACGCTCATGGATAGCATCGACCCGAAAACGCCCTCTAGCGTGTGGGTGAGAGCGCCTGTCCCAGAGAAACATGAGGTTTAGTGATGGCCGAAACAGAGACCGACATCGTCGAACTCTGGCGCGGGGTGATGAGCCACCTCACAACGGACTCCCGCATCACCCCACAACTATGGGGATTCCTTGATCTTGTTGAACCTCGTGGAGTCATGGCTGGTGTCCTTTATTTGGAGGTCCCCAACGAACTCACGCGAGGCATGCTGGAGCAAAGAGTCCGCCTCCCTCTGCTGTCCGCGCTAGAAGGCATCGAAGATTCAGAAATCAACAGCTTCGCCATAGTCGTGAACCCCGACATCGAAAGCGATGTCCTTCAGATTCCTGCCGATGAAATGGGCAGCCCTGAGGTGGTTCCAGAGCGAACCGATGACCCACCAGTTCTGACTGGTCAGAATCAGTCACGTCTGAACAACAAATACAGCTTCGACAACTTCGTGATTGGATCATCCAACAGGTTCTCCCACGCTGCCGCCGTAGCGGTTGCGGAAGCTCCAGCCAAGGCCTACAACCCTCTCTTCATTTACGGCGGGTCCGGGTTGGGAAAAACCCACCTGCTACACGCCATTGGCCACTACGCACAGAATCTGTTCAAGGGCATACGGGTGCGCTACGTGAGCTCTGAAGAGTTCACCAATGACTTCATCAACGCCATTGCCAACAACAGGGGGCCGGAGTTCCAGTCGCGCTATCGCGAAATAGACATCCTCTTGATCGACGACATCCAATTCCTCCAAGGAAAGGACTCGACTCAGGAAGCGTTCTTCCACACCTTCAACACTTTGCACGACCACAACAAACAAGTAGTTGTCACCAGCGACCTTCCCCCCAAACAACTCACTGGTTTTGAAGACAGAATGAGAAGCCGCTTCGAGTGGGGTTTAATTACCGATGTTCAGGCTCCTGACCTTGAGACTCGCATCGCGATCCTCCGCAAGAAAGCTGCGAGCGAACGCATAGACATCAACGACGATGTTGTTGAGTACATGGCTTCCAAAGTGTCCTCCAACATTCGAGAGCTTGAGGGCGCTCTCATTCGCGTCACTGCCTTTGCGAACTTGAACAAGGCGTCCATTGATATGCCTCTGGCCCAAACAGTTTTGAAAGACCTTGTGCTCAGCGAAGAAACCAATGTTGTCTCACCCGGCGACATCATTAGTTTGACGGCCACGTTTTACCAATTGAGCGTCGAGGACCTCTATGGGTCCTCCCGTTCTCAAACGATCGCGCTCGCCAGGCAGGTCGCGATGTATCTGTGTCGTGAAATGACCAGCCTTTCGTTGCCCAAAATCGGGCAGCTTTTTGGCAACCGAGACCACACGACCGTGATGTACGCGAACAAGAAAATCAGTGAGCTCATGAAAGAGCGACGGTCGATTTATAACCAGGTCACGGAGATCACCAGCCGCATCAAACAAAACTCAAGTTATTAAGCGCGATAAAGTTAAGGTAGAGGGTTTCGCACACTGTGGATAACATGTGGAGAAATTTTCATTCCTTGTTGACGACACCCGCAAGTTATCCACAGAAACGAGAGATTTATCCAAGCCCGCCGAAGGTCTCAATGAAATTCCACAAAGTCCACAAATCCTCTCCACATCTCACATGAATGTAGTTCTCGGGAAAATATGAGCATCGGCGGCAGTTGTGCACTTTTCCCCAAGGGTTATGACTGTTAAAGACTTAAAGAATGAGATCTCCCGATAACTTTCTCGGAAAACCGATTGAGCTGACTCTGTGCCACAATCAAGTACTAATCTTTCGGACCGTGAGGTAGTAGCTGTGAAATTTGAAGTCAACAAAGACGTCTTTAGCGAAGCAGTCTCGTTCGCTGTAAAGCTTCTTCCCCAGAGAACCACCTTGCCGATTCTCAGCGGTGTCCTTATCGTCGCCGAGTCATCAGGTATCACGATTTCTTCCTTTGATTATGAGGTTTCCGCGAAGACTCGAGTGGATGCCGATGTGTCGCAGCCAGGTACCGTTCTTGTCTCAGGCCGTCTGCTCGCAGAAATTGCTCAGCGTCTGCCTGGAGACACCGTGGTGTGTGACGTGAGCGGAAGTTCAATGAGCGTTACCTCCGGCTCGGCGAGGTTTTCATTAGCCACGATGCCGGTGGAGGAATACCCCAACCTGCCTGAGGTGTCAGGCGTTACCGGCTCGATCCATGGTCAAGAGTTCGCTAATGCGGTAAGCCAGGTAGCAACAGCCGCTTCACGGGACGATGTAACGCCGGTAATCACTGGTGTCCTTCTCGATGTGTCAGCCACCGGCCTCGCCATGATGGCGACAGATCGCTATCGCGTCGCGTCGAAGGAGTTAGCGTGGTCAGGAGAGGGTATCGGCGCCGAAGGTCTTCAGGCCTTGATTCCCGCGCGCACCCTTGCAGAGATCGGCAAAACTTTCGGGCAGGCAACCGACATCACGATTACCATCGCAACGGGCGGCGATCGCGAGTTGGTCGCCTTTAGTTCTGCCGATCGCACCGTTACCAGCTTGCTCATTAAGGGAACCTTCCCCCCTGTTCAAAAGCTTTTTCCAGAATCAAGTCCCAACTATGCAGTGGTCAGTACACAGGACTTGATTGAAGCCACCCGGCGTGTGGCTTTGGTTTTGGAACGTGAAGCCCCTCTGCGCTATTCCTTCACCAGCGATGGTGTCGCTCTCGAAGCTTTGGGGTCAGAACAAGCCCAGGCGTCAGAGACCATCGATGGTCATCTTGTCGGCTCTGACTGTGTTGTCTCGCTAAAGCCGCAGTTCCTGATCGATGGCCTCGCTGCAGCCCATAGCGAGTTTGTCAGGATCGCGTTCACTCAGACGGACAACCCCAATAAGCCGGGGCCAGTTTTGATCACAGCGCAGAAGTCGCACGACGGAGATGATTCTCAAAACTACCGGTATCTGTTGCAGCCCAACTTGCTTATGCGTTAACGGCCTGGCGCCGTGTGGGTTGAAAAGCTAGAGGTTACGGGGTGGCGTAATCATGCTCACTCGGCGTTGACTTTCGCGCCGGGCACGAGCGTGTTGATTGGGTCCAATGGCCAGGGCAAAACCAACATCGTCGAAGCTCTCCTCTATTTGGCAACATTGCGATCCCACAGAGTTTCGAGCACGCAACCACTAATCAGCGACGCTGACCAGTCAGCAACTGTTTATGCCGATCTCCGACACGATGAGCGTTCGGTTGGCGTTGGTCTCACTCTCAAGCGCAAAGGTTCTACGGATGCTCAGGTGAACGGCGTCAAAGCTAAATCGTCGGAAGTTCCCCATTGGGTATCTGTAGTGATGTTTGCCCCCGAAGACACGGCTATCATCCGAGGGGAGCCAGGAGACCGGCGGGCATTTATGGATCAGCTGGTGATTAGCGCGAGTCCGTCGATGGCTGGGGTGTATCAGGATTTTGATCGGGTCATCAAGCAACGCAACTCGTTGCTTAAGTCCCTCAAACTTTCGTCAACCCGAGACACGTCAACGCTTGCCGTATGGAACGAAAAGTTCATACAACTTGCCACCCAAATCGTGGTGGCGAGGCATCGCTATCTTCACGAGGTGATGCCACTAGCTACCCTGAACTACGCAGCGCTTGCAGGTAGTGATGTGCTTGATTTTCGCTACATACCCAGTGTTACCTCAGTTACAGAGGATCCCGACCTCGGTGATCCAGCGGTGGTGACCGCGCTTTTGACCGAGGGCATACTGGGTAGAGCTAGGGAAGAAATTGACCGTGGGATCAGCTTGGTTGGCCCACACCGCGACGATGTCGAGTTCACAATTTCTGGCAAACCAGCGAGGACGCACGCAAGCCAGGGCGAAACCTGGTCGCTGGCCTTGAGTCTCCGCCTAGGTATGGCTCACTGGTTGCGACAAGAACGAGCTAGTGGCGACCCGATCATCGTGCTCGACGATGTTTTCTCGGAGCTGGACAAATCCAGGCGAGAACGCCTCGTCGGGCTTGTGAGTGATTACGCTCAGATAATTGTGACCGCAGCTGTTGAAGAAGACCTACCTGACGGTTTAGCTGGCAGGGTGTTTGATGTGAAATCGGGAGTGGTGACACCACGATGAGCCCGCACATGTCAGAGTCAAGCAACGTCTACGAAAGGTTCCGCCAACAATTTGGCGGCTTCGCAGCACGTCCCGCGAAGGAAACTAATCCAGCGGGTAGCGAAGCCTATGGCGTAGGTCGTGATCCAGGGTCTTTCGCTGAAGCAATGGAAAGCCTTACTTCCTCCATGGGATGGGGGGCCGATATCGCCAGAGCCGAGCTGATGGCACAGTGGCCTGAGATTGTCGGGGCGGATGTAGCAGCCCACGCAATCCCCGTGGGGGCAAGCGACGGTGTTATGGAGGTTCAGTGTGACTCGAGCGCATGGGCGACTCAGCTTCGGTTGATGCGTTCTACTCTCCTGGAATCACTCACTCAGAGGTTCCCGAACGCCGGGATTGTGGAATTGAGCATCAAAGCACCGGGTGCCCCCTCATGGAAACATGGTCGCCGCTCGGTTCCTGGGCGCGGCCCGCGCGATACTTACGGGTAGAAACCCCTAATTGGTGGTAAACAAATAATTCTCTCCCCACAGGGCCCAAATCAGCCGTTTCGCGCGACCCTCTCGATAGACTTGGACCAGTTCGCGAGATGCCAAAAAACAGGTTTTTTGGATGACGAACCGCACTGAAGGAGACCTTGAATAATGAGCGATGCGCCAAAAAAAACTTCCGATGAAAGTTCGTACGGCGCAAGCGACATTCAGGTTCTTGAGGGCCTCGAGGCAGTGCGTAAGCGGCCCGGTATGTACATCGGGTCCACCGGACCCCGCGGTCTCCACCACTTGGTTTATGAGATTGTCGATAACTCGGTCGACGAGGCGCTTGCCGGCCACTGTGACCTAATCGATGTCGTCATCCTGGCGGATGGCGGAGTTCGCGTCTCAGATAACGGTCGCGGTATCCCTGTTGACGAGCACCCCGTCGAGAAAGTCTCTACCGTTCAGGTAGTTCTCACTACTCTTCACGCCGGTGGCAAATTCGGTGGCGGCGGCTATGCGGTCTCCGGAGGGCTTCACGGGGTGGGTAGCAGCGTGGTCAACGCCCTGTCCCAGAAGCTCGATGTGCTGGTCCGTCGTCAAGGCAGCGAGTGGACCCAGCAGTATCGCGATGGTGTTCCAGAGAAGCCACTTGCGAAAGGTGGGCCAACGGATCAGACCGGAACGACCATTACCTTCTGGCCGAACGGTACAATCTTTGAGACCGTCGATTTCGACTATGAGACGTTGCGGACTCGCTTCCAGCAGATGGCCTTCTTGAACAAGGGTCTTCAGATCAATCTCAGCGACGAACGCGCTACAGCGAATGGGCGCAAGGACAGCTACAGATATGAGCAGGGCCTTGTTGACTATGTCGAATACCTCAATTCGGCCAAAAAGATTGAACTCATTCACCCCGACATCATTTCTTTCGAGGCGGAAGACACTGAGCGCAAGATTGCCCTCGAGGTGGCAATGCAGTGGACCTCCGCGTATTCCGAAAGCGTTCACACTTACGCCAACACCATCAACACGCATGAGGGCGGAACTCACGAAGAGGGCTTCCGCGCCGCATTGACCACTTTGGTCAATAAATATGCCCGCTCCACGGGCCTCTTGAAGGAAAAAGACGAGAACTTGACTGGTGATGATGTCCGCGAGGGGCTTACCGCCGTGGTCTCGGTCAAGCTTGGCGAACCACAGTTTGAGGGCCAAACCAAGACGAAGCTCGGTAACACCGAGGCAAAGTCATTCGTTCAGAAAGTGACCGGCGAGCATTTAGCGGACTGGTTCGAGCGCAATCCCGCCCAGGGCAAGGATGTGGTTCGCAAGACGGTCCAAGCCTCACAGGCAAGAATTGCCGCTCGCAAGGCCCGCGAACAAACCCGACGTAAAGGCCTTCTCGAATCTGGCGGAATGCCAGGAAAACTCAAGGATTGTCAGTCCAAGGACGCTGCAATCAGCGAAATCTTCTTGGTCGAGGGCGATTCAGCGGGCGGTAGTGCTGTGTCTGGCCGTAACCCAGAAACTCAGGCCATTTTGCCGCTGCGCGGCAAAATCCTGAACGTTGAGAAAGCGCGACTAGACCGTGCTCTGGGGAACACGGAAATTCAAGGGATGATTACGGCGTTTGGCGCGGGAATCGGCGAAGACTTCGACGTCGAGAAGGTTCGCTATCACAAGATTGTGCTGATGGCTGATGCCGATGTGGATGGCCAGCACATCACAACTCTCTTGCTGACTCTGCTCTTTAGGTACATGCGCCCGTTGATTGAGCGCGGCTATGTGTATCTGGCTCAGCCTCCGCTGTATCGGTTGAAGTGGTCGAACTCCGATCACGAGTACGTCTATAGCGACAGAGAACGAGATGCCCTGATTGAAGCGGGCAAGAAGGAAGGCAAACGCCTTCCGAAGGACAACGCTGTTCAACGCTACAAAGGTCTTGGTGAAATGAATCACCAGGAACTGTGGGACACGACCATGAATCCTGACACGAGGACGCTTCTGCAAGTCACCCTCGATGACGCGGCTGTGGCGGACACCGTATTCAGCACTCTGATGGGCGAGGACGTCGAGGCAAGGCGAACTTTCATTCAACAAAACGCTCGAGACGTTCGATTCCTGGACATTTAGGAACTAGATATGGCTGACGAACTGAATCCAGACCGCATGACTGATCGGGTCGATCAGGTAGACCTGCAAGTCGAAATGCAGAGGTCTTACCTGGACTATGCGATGAGCGTCATTGTCGGACGTGCACTGCCTGACGTTCGCGATGGACTTAAGCCCGTACACCGCCGCGTGTTGTACGCAATGTATGACGGTGGGTATCGCCCCGACAAGTCGTTCTCTAAGTGTTCCCGTGTCGTCGGTGACGTCATGGGTAAGTTCCACCCGCACGGCGACAGCGCGATCTACGACGCGCTCGTTCGCTTGGTTCAGCCGTGGAGCATGCGCTACCCGTTGGCGGCTGGTCAGGGAAACTTTGGTAGTCCCGGAAACGACGGTGCAGCGGCTCCTCGTTACACGGAGACCAAGATGGCCAACCTCGCGCTCGAGATGGTGCGCGATATTGAAGAGAACACCGTCGATTTCCAGGACAACTACGACGGTCGCACTCAAGAACCAGCAATTTTGCCAAGCCGCTTCCCGAACCTCCTAGTTAATGGATCAGTGGGTATCGCGGTTGGTATGGCGACCAATATTCCCCCGCATAACCTGCGCGAGGTTGCAGAGGCCGCGCAGTGGCATCTTGCTCATCCCACTGCGAGCCGAGAAGAACTTTTGGATGCAGCTCTTGCCTTGGTGAAGGGCCCGGATTTCCCCACCGGTGCTCAGATTCTTGGATCCAAGGGTATCCACGACGCTTATCGAACCGGTCGCGGTTCCATCACAATGCGGGCCGTGGTGACAGTGGAAGAAATCCAAGGACGCACCTGCCTTGTGGTCACCGAACTGCCGTACCAGGTCAACCCCGATAATCTCGCGATCAAGATTGCTGACCTGGTCAAAGAAGGCAAGCTGACCGGCATTGCGGATATCCGTGATGAGACATCCGGGCGAACCGGTCAGCGCTTGGTGATTGTGCTCAAACGCGACGCTGTCGCCAAGGTTGTGTTGAACAATTTGTATAAGCACACCTCTTTGCAAGAGAACTTTGGCGCCAACATGCTGGCCATTGTCGACGGCGTTCCACGCACACTCACTCTGGATGCCTTCATCACATATTGGGTCACGCACCAAATCGAGGTGATTGTCCGTCGGACTCAATTCCGCCTCGATAAAGCCGAGGCGGATGCGCACATCCTGCGCGGTTACCTCAAGGCATTGGATGCCCTCGACGAGGTCATCGCGCTCATTCGCAAGTCGCCCACCGTTGAAGAAGCTAAAGACGGGCTCAAGAAGCTTTTGGGGGTCGATGACGACCAAGCGTTGGCGATTCTGAACCTCCAGCTACGTCGTTTGGCCGCGCTGGAGCGTCAGAAGATTATCGAGCAGGCGGCGGAACTAGAGGCCATGATTACCGAGTTCAAGGCAATCCTGGCCTCCGAAGAGCGTCAGCGCACGATTGTGAGTGACGAACTTCGCGAAATCACGGATCGCTACGGCGATGACCGTCGCACCGAAATTCTTGCCACCTACGACGGCGAAATGACTAATGAGGACCTGATTCCTGAAGAGGAAATGGTAATCACGGTCACCCGCGGCGGTTACATCAAGCGCACCAAGAGCGCCAGCTATCGCAGCCAACACCGTGGCGGCAAGGGAGTCAAGGGGGCGCAACTGCGGGCTGATGACGTCGTCGAGCATTTCTTCGTCACCACCACCCACCGCTGGCTGTTGTTCTTTACGACCACGGGTCGGGTGTACCGAGCAAAGGCCTACGAGGTCCAAGAAGCTGGTCGCGACGCTAAGGGTCAACACGTCGCAAACCTCCTGGCTTTGCAGCCCGGAGAAGACATCGCCCAGATTCTCGATATCGCGAACTACGAGGCTGCGCAGTATCTCGTGCTCGCCACCAAGCAGGGAATGGTGAAGAAGACCGAGCTCACCCAATACGACACCAACCGCGTTGGCGGGATTATCGCCATCAACCTCAAGGACGACGACCAATTGGTCTCGGCGATGTTGATCAACGACGGCGATGACATTCTCTTGGTATCCCGGGGGGGCATGTCCCTGCGGTTTAGTGCTACCGACACCACCCTGCGGCCCATGGGTCGCTCCACCGCTGGTGTTATCGGCATGCACTTCCGCGGCGACGACCAGTTACTGTCAGCGTCCGTTGTTACCGACGAAGGCTTCGTGTTCGTGGTTACTGAGGGCGGCTATGCCAAGCGCACGGCCGTCGATCAGTACCGCCCTCAGCAGCGCGGCGGCCTCGGTATCAAGGTTGCAAAGCTCTCGGAGACGAGGGGCGGTTTGGCTGGAGCCTTGATTGTCGGCGAGGACGACGAAGTGCTCGTCGTCTTAGAAAGCGGCAAGGTCGTCCGCTCCGGAGTCAATGAGGTTCCCGCCAAGGGCCGAGACACCATGGGTGTTGTTTTTGCGAGGATGGACGAGGAAGATACGGTTCTTGGTATTGCAAGAAATCAGGATCGGGACCTCGAGGGCTCAGAAGACGGTAGTAGTCTCGACCAAGAAGCACCGGCCGAGGACGAGAAAGCAGAAGCCGAATGACCACTCCTGAGACAGAAGTTCCGACCAGGAAAGCCTCTGTAGCGACCGCAAAACAGGTCCGACTGAATCTCGTTTACATCGACCTGTGGTCGGCAGTGAAGGTCTCCGCCATGGTGGCGGTCGCCATCTCTGTCGCCGTCTTTTTGACTGTGATTCTCAGTTGGCTTTTGCTGAGCGCCGTCGGTGTTATCGGTGCTTTGGAAGGCGTCATTGGCGACATCCTCGGTGATGGTGGTGGCGGTGTTCTCGCACTACTCGAGTTTGGCCAGGTCCTGTTGCTTGCCTTTGTTGGCGCGCTCATCAACATCGTGTCGCTGACGGTTCTGGGCTCAGTGGGCGCGGTCTTGTACAACGCCATCGCCCGCTACACCGGGGGACTGACGGTGGGGTTCACCAACACCTAGCCGATTGGGAGCGAACGCCCTCCTTACGCTAATGTCGTATTCGGTCTTCGGGGCTATAGCTCAGGTGGTTAGAGCGCTTCGCTGATAACGAAGAGGTCCCAGGTTCAAGTCCTGGTAGCCCCACGCAAGACCACATAACTGAAAATGAGGGGCCTTAGCTCAATTGGTAGAGCGCCTGCTTTGCAAGCAGGAGGTCAGGGGTTCGATTCCCCTAGGCTCCACAAGAACGAAGCTCCAGATTCGGGATAACGAGCGAGGCAATACGCTTTCCTCATGGCTGATATTCAAAGTTTGGTCAGGCGTTTCTATGCCGAAATCTGGAATCAACGGAAGTTTCCAGCAGCAGAAGAGCTGGTAGCGGAGGACGTAACATTCAGGGGCTCGCTCGGCCAAAGCCTCCGTGGCCGGTCAGAACTCTTGGACTATGTCACTTCTGTGACTCAAGCACTATCGAATTATCGGTGCGAAATCCAAGAACTCGTGTCAGAGGAAAGTCGAGCAGCGGCGAAGATGACCTTTTCTGGTATCCATGCGGGTAATTTTCTTGGATATCCACCTACGCATCAGATAGTCGAATGGAGTGGAGCAGCATTTTTTACCGAGAGAAAGGGACAGCTTGCGGACATCTGGGTTTTGGGCGACTTGTTCAGCCTGACGCAACTCCTCGAAGATCAGTCCACTGGGACACCGCAGTAATTTCAGAAGCCTGAACGCTAAATGAAGGGTTTTTGGCCCAGGGAATCCATCTAGGCTCCACGAAGTGAAAAACTCCTCCTAGAAATAGGGGGAGTTTTGATTTGTGTGGAGAAATAGTCTGCCTACACCTAACAGCCTTTACCACCAAAAAAGCAAGGCAGCTGATCCACAAAGAGTGTCGCCCATGCCGCAACAGCAACCAACCCCACGAGAATTGAACCAAACCCAACAAATCTGCTTTTTGGTTTACGAGTAAACCCTTCCATTACAGAAGATGTAGCGATAAATGACATAGCTGCTAGAAACACGAATACACCCCATGGCACACCAAGTGGATAGCCGCCGGAAAAAATCAACTCAATTACAAACAGCAACCCAGTAGAAACTAGAGACACCCACAAGGCTTTCAATAGCGTCCGTTTATCCACGAACAAAAGTCTAGTTACCACGAAAATACGAGACCGAAATAGTCTGATTTATAGTCTGAAAATACAAATAGGAGCCCTAAAGCCCACGAATTTACTAGGCACTTCAATTCCCCTAGGCTCCACGAATAAGATTTCTCCCTTCTAACTAGAGGGGAGATTTTTTTGTGCAGCAAGCAAACTACAAATCAATGTCTAACTGCTTAGCAATTTTCTTGCATCGGTTTTGAATTGATTT
>CAYXSU010000003.1:105801-132259 GCA_964467805.1 uncultured Microbacteriaceae bacterium | reverse complement strand
GAGCCTACAAACGGCGGAATTGAGGCCGGGTGTAATGGAACCTTGCGTGTGGAGGTCAGCACGACCGGTGTCCGGGCACACTCAGCACGCTCGTGGATGGGTAAGAACGCTATTCACGAAGCGTCTGCCATCCTTACTCGCTTGCAGGCGTATTCCCCAGCGGAGGTTGATGTCGACGGGCTTGTGTATCGGGAGGGGCTGAACGCCGTCGGAATCAGTGGCGGGGTGGCTGGCAATGTGATTCCAGATCTCTGCAGCGTGACTGTCAATTATCGATTTGCCCCTGACAAATCGATCGCCGAGGCGATCGATCATGTCACTGGGGTCTTTGAGGGGTTCAGCGTTGCTGTGGTGGACCAGGCAGCGGCTGCGAAACCTGGCTTATCGCAACCACTTTCTCAGGAGTTTGTGAGCGCGCTCGGGATTGCCGTTGGGCCCAAGTATGGCTGGACCGACGTGGCCCGTTTTGGTGAGTGGGGGATCCCGGCTGTGAACTACGGGCCTGGTGATCCATCACTGGCTCACGCCGATGACGAAAGAGTCGAATTGGCACAGGTTGACCAGGTTTTTGCCTCGTTATCGTCGTGGCTTGGTGGAAAGTAGCTCACAGCCGATTTTCTTAAGCCCTCAATCTGGGGGATAATGGTGTTTTAGAGCAAATCCTTGAGGAGAGTCCTGTTATGGCCGCAATGAAGCCCAGAACCGGCGATGGACCCATGGAGGCTGTCAAAGAAGGCCGACTCATTATCGTCAAAGTCCCTCTCGAGGGTGGCGGACGCTTGGTTGTCTCTGTCAACGATGAGGAAGCTCGCGAGTTACACGACCAGCTCGCTGGAGCACTCGGCGGAAAGTAGTTGCCCAGGCCTTACGCCGGACGTTTGACGATGTGGACGAGCCCATCGCCAATCAAGTTCACCGTGTGAACGATGTCATCGCGGTCTTCTAAAGCCTTGAGTAGCCATCGGTATGCGGATGTCTTGTCATCGCGCTGTGCCGGGTCTGCCACCAGGTCATCACCCAGCACGCCCGCGACGATGACGCTGCCGCGGGGGCGAACCAGGTTGATGGCCTGGTCGACATACGCCTGCACGTTCTGGAAGTCAGCATCGATGACGATGAGGTCATAGCTGGCCTCATTCATCTTGGGCAACACATCGAGTGCTTTCTCGGTAATGAGGCGCACACGAGAGGCAGGGATTTCAGCGTCTTGGAGAAGCTCACGGACAGTCGCGTGGTGATCCATCTCAGAATCAATCGTGGTGATGTGGGCATCGGGGCAAGCCTGAGCCAACCACAGTGTCCCCACACCTAACCCCGTGCCAATCTCGATGATGCTCGTTGCATTAATCGACATCGCAATGGTGGCGATGTATTCGCCGGCGCTCGCCGTGATGGGGTCTACTCCGTGCTCGAGAGAGGTTCGCCTGGCGCGTTCGATGTCGACGTCCTCGTCAACGCGCTCTTCGACAAAGCGCCAGCTCAGTTCTTTGTCTGACATGTGACCTCGTCTCTGGTGCCGGGGGTCCCTGTATTTGTAGCCTAGGGCGCGCCCTAGGCCCAGAGGGTTATTGTGGTGGGGTGTCATTCGGCCTCACGATTGAAAAGTTGCTCCTCATTGGGATCATCGCGCTGTTTTTGATTGGGCCTGATCGTCTCCCTGCCTATTCCGCGCAGCTGGGGCGTTTGATCCGACAGCTGCGCGACATGGCCTCTGGCGCTAAAGAACGAATGCGCGATGAACTGGGTCCCGACTTCGATGACATGGACTGGAAGAAGCTTGACCCCAGGCAGTATGACCCCAGACGCATCATCCGAGAGGCCCTGAAAGAGGACCCTGCGGCCAAATCCGAGTCCGAAGCTGAGCCCGTAGTGATCGAATCGGCTTACCAGCGCCGCAAGAGATTGAGCGGGGCGGGTAAGCCAGCGCCCTTTGACCCTGATTTGACCTAACGACTAGAGACCGGCAGTTTTACGCCCACTTTGCTGGCTCCGCCGGTGGCGATGGCCTTTGCAACTAAGCGTAGGACTTCGGCGGCTGGATCTTTCGGATGGCCAATTACGAGAGGGATCCCCTCGTCACCAGCCTCACGGAGAGCCCTGGAGAGCGGCACACTGCCCAGAAGCGGAGCACCCAGGCGGTGAGCAGTCGCAGCGCCACCTCCTGAGCCAAAAACATCGAGCACGCTGCCATCGGGCAGGGTCGTGGCGGTCATGTTTTCAATGACGCCGAGAATACGTTGCCCGGTTTGTTTGGCAACTTCGGCCGAGCGCCAGGCGACCTCGGCTGCTGCGGCCTGGGGTGTGGTCACTACGACTACCTCAGCGTGGGGCAACAATTGCCCAACGCTGAGGGCCACATCTCCCGTGCCAGGTGGCAAATCAAGGAACAGGAAGTCCAGGTCCCCAAAGTGCACATCGGTGAGGAACTGTTCGATGGTGCGGTGCAGTAGTGGCCCCCGCCAGGCCACGGCCTGATCGGGATTCACAAACATGCCAATAGAGATCACCTTCATGTTGTGGGCGACCGGGGGGAGCATGAGAGCGTCAATACGTGTTGGCTTAATGCCCTCGATGCCGAGCAGACCCGGGATAGAGAAACCAAACACGTCGGCATCGATGATGCCGACTCGGAAGCCCATCGCTGCAGTCTCGGCGGCAAGATTCGCCGTGACGCTGGACTTTCCCACACCGCCTTTGCCACTGGTGACCGCTATGACCCTGGTGAGCGCATCCGGCGTAAATGGGTTTCCGCCTGATTTACCGGCGGTGAGCTGGGAAATCAGGGCGCCACGTTGCTCGGACGACATCACACCGATGGTGAGCGAGACGGTGCGGCCTTCGCCCACTGCCTCGAGGGCGGCTCGGACACCTCGTTCAATGAGATCGGCTGCTGGGCAGCCGACGATGGTCAAGAGAACGGTCGCTGTGATGGAGTCATCATCGACACTCACGCTCTCGACCATGCCAAGTTCCGTGATGGGGCGACGGAGTTCGGGGTCCATCACGCCAGCAAGCGCGTCATAGACGAACTGTTCTTTCGACGCCACGCGCAGAGCCTTTCTGGTCGGTGGTGACCAGCCTAACCAGGGGAGTGTGAGAATGGTCGGGTGAGCCAGAGCAATCGATTGGGATCGCGTCGCAACGACGCGATGTTTCGCCTGCCCTCCGGCGAAGTGCTGAAAGGTTTTCCGACCTATCCAGAAGCTCAGGCTCTCGTCGCTCGGTTGGTGGACGGTGGTGTTCAGGCCGATGCGCTCTCGATTGTCGGCTCCGATGTCACTTTGGTGGAGCGGGTTATCGGCCGGATGGGCTACGGAAGAGCTGCTCTTTCCTCAGCCATGAGCGGGTCCTGGCTTGGGCTTGTCGCTGGCCTAGTTTTTGTTGTGGTCTCACCCGATGACTTTGTGACCCCCATTCTCGCGGGGCTGCTGATTGGTGCTGGTGCCGGCATGGTGGTCGGAATGATCCTGTTCACGCTCGCGAAGGGCCCTAAGCGTAACTTTCGCTCTGTTCAGCAGGTGATCGCACGGCAGTATGACGTGGTCGTTTCTAGCGCGGCCCACCAGGCAGCCTTAGATGCCATGGAGGCGGACCGCGGCAAGGAGACTTCCTGATGGATGACGCCAGCGACGTTGAACTCAAGGATGCTCTAGCCGAGGGCAAAGTATCGGCCATAGCTGACTGGCTTGAGGGCCGTTCTGGCCACGACATCGCCGAAGAGTTCACTCGATTGGACGCTGTCCAGTCAGCACTCGTCTGGCGCCTCCTCACTCGTGATCGCGCGCTCGAGGTGTTTGAAGAACTCGATGCCAGAGAGCAGCAAGAGCTGCTCTCTGGCATGAGGGATCAAGCCTTCCGCACGATCCTTGAATCGATGGATCCTGACGATCGCGCGCGAATGCTGGGCGAAGCACCAGCGACTTTTGTGCACCGGGTTCTTCAGGGGCTGAGCCCTAAAGAGCGGGCCATGACGGCGTCGCTGCTGGGTTACCCGGAGGGTTCTGTGGGGCGAGTGATGAGCCCCGAGGTTGTGACGATTCCTGAGGCGACTCCGGTTCCAGAAATCCTGAAGGTCGTGCGCCGCAAAGGAAAAGCGGCCGAGACGATTGATGTGTTGGCCGTTGTCGACAAGGCCCGCACGCTGGTGGGGGTGCTTGATTTGAGCCACGTGGTGATGGCCGATGATGAGTTGACCGCAGGAGACCTCGCCGACACTCAAACTCCGAGCCTCGCGGTCACCGATGATGCTGAGCGTGCGGCCCGCTTGGTGCAAGAAACCAACAAGCTCGGCCTCGTCGTCGTTGACTCCGAAGGCCGTGTTCTTGGTGTGTTGACCGTCGATGACGCTCTTGAAGTGATTGAAGAAGCAGACACTGAGGACGTTGCCAGACAAGCCGCGACACTTCCCTCCACGGGCCACTATCTCTCCGCAAGCCCCCTGCGTTTGGCAGGGCTTCGGGTTGTCTGGCTGCTGTTCCTGATCGTTGCCGCCACGCTCACGGTCTCTGTTTTGCAGCTGTTCGAGAACTCTCTGGAGGCAGTCACGGCACTGGCGCTTTTTATTCCGCTGCTTGTGGGAACGGGAGGGAACGTTGGTGCTCAGGCGGCGACCAGTGCCGTGCGAGCGCTCGCCATTGGTGAGGTGAGGCCCTCGGACGCCATGCGAGTAGCGTGGCGTGAATCGGCAGTGGGATTGTTCTTGGGCCTCGTACTTGGCTCCCTGGCTTTTGTCGCGGGGTGGTTGGTCGCAGGGATTGCTGTAGGTATCACGGTGGGGGTTTCCGTGGTTCTCGTGTGTATCTGGGCTGCCACGATTGGATCCCTCATGCCGTTGATGGCGCGGGCACTGAACATTGACCCAGCAGTTATTTCTGCTCCGCTCGTGACCACGCTCGTTGATGCAACCGGTCTTGTCATCTACTTCGTCGTCGCCGGAGTGGTTTTGGGCCTTTAGGCCGAGCTTTCTTGCCCTGGGGATAACCAAAGCGGTTCGTCTCTCGCCTTCGAGACCATGGGGCCATGCCCGAAACCTTCGACGCCCCTGCGGCCCTGGCAGAGCGCGTGCGACGCCGTCTGGTCGATGCTGGGGAAGACTTACCCTCTGTGATTGCCGATGAGGCGTCACTCCATTGGGAAGGTGGTCCGGCTGAGCCCCTTGGTCAGTATCTGAGGGATGAGCTGTTGGGGCTTGGTCCCCTTCAACAATTTCTTGATGACCCTGGCGTTGAGGAAATCTGGATTAACTCCCCTGACCACGTCTTCATCGCACGAGCCGGGGTGAGCGAACGTGTTCGCGTCACGCTCACCTCTGAGTCAATCCGAGGCCTCGTCGAGCGCATGCTGCGCCCGACCGGCCGCCGAATCGACATGTCCCAGCCTTTCGTGGATGCGTCGTTGCCCGATGGGTCCAGGTTGCATGTGGCAATCCCGGATATCACCCGCCAGCATTGGTCGGTCAACATCAGGAAGTTCGCTGCCCGTCTGCGCTCGCTCGAGGATCTGGTGGGTGCCGGTGCCATGAGCGAGGGTGCCTCGCACTATCTGGCAGGGCTTGTTCATCAGGGGGCGAGCATCTTGGTCTCCGGCGCAACCCAGGCCGGCAAGACGACACTGCTGAATGCGCTGTTGGATGCGGTGCCTGGGTATGAGCGCATCGTGACGGTGGAGGAAACCTTTGAGCTGAGTCTTCACCGCGATGATCACGTGGGGTTGCAGTGCAGGGGGCCAAGCCTGGAGGGCAATGGCGAAATTGCTCTGCGGAGGCTTGTGAAGGAGGCGCTCCGGATGCGTCCTGACCGTCTGGTGGTGGGTGAAGTTCGAGGCGCTGAAGCGTTGGATCTCCTGATTGCCCTGAATTCAGGGCTACCTGGGATGTGTTCCATCCACGCGAAAAGCGCCGAGCAAGCCCTCGTGAAGCTCTCGACTCTGCCCCTGTTGGAGGGCCGGAACGTCGATGCAAGTTTTGTGTTGCCCACGGTCGCCGGGACCATCGACGCGGTGGTTCATCTTGAGCGCTCACCGGAGGGGAAACGACGGTTGATGTCGATCATTGTTCCCACCGGCTCCATTGCACGGGGCGTCATTGAGTCACGGGTGGTGTTTTCGCGTCAAGGGGACACGCTCGTTCACCACGAAGCGCAAGGGTCCGCGCCATGATTCTCTTCTCGGTCGTCGTCGGGTTATCACTGGGAGTGGGGCTCTGGTTAGTGGTTGTTCCAGCGATGCCCTTTGAGCGCAGCCCGCATCGGCCACACTCGCGCGTCTGGCAGCCCCTGGTCGGGCTCCTCGAAGAGGCTGGGTTTTCCCACCTCAACCCCTTGAGCGTGGCGGGTGTTGTGCTGTTAGGAGCCACAGCCGTCGGATTCGTCGTGACGCTGTTGTTTCCCGTCTTGATTCTTGGGCCATTGGCAGCCATTGCCACCGCGCTCCTGGGCTACGCGTTTGTCCTGCGAGAAAGGGGCGCGAGGAGACATCGACTGCGGGTGGCATGGCCTGGTGTGATTGACCACATTCGCGCCGGGATTAGGTCTGGCTCGGATGTGGCGCGGGCAGTGGCGGCTCTGCCGCCGTCGCTCCCACCAGACATTGCCAGAACAGTTGAGCTCTTTCGGGATGATCTTGCCCGCGGAATGTCGAGTGACATGGCGTTGGGGGAGTGGGGCGCACGGCTCGCCGATCCAGTGGGGGACCGCATTGTCGAAGTGCTTCGAATGGCCGGAGAGGTCGGTGGCACAGACCTGCCCGATGTGTTGAATTCTTTGCAACGAAGCGTCAGACACGACATCGCCGTTCGCGAGGATGCCACCGCCAAACAGTCGTGGGTGCGCTCCGCTGCAGTGATGGCGGTGGCAGCCCCGTGGGTGGTGTTGGTCGTGATCGGTTCCAGGGGCGACACCCTGCAGAGCTATCAGAGCCTGGAGGGCTCCATTGTTCTGGTGGTCGGTGCAGTGGTGAGTGCCGTTGCTTATCGGATGATGCATGCCATTGGGTCCCTTCCGCCGCAGCGCCGGTGGGTGAACTAGTGGCCACCGCTGGGCTTTTGGGCATTGCCATGGGCCTGGGGCTCTGGATCTTGCTGGGGGTTGCGTGGCCGAGGCGGTCAACGAAGGGCTGGGATCAGCGCCTTGCGCCCTATCTGCTGGACGTCTCGCAGAAGGCCCGGGACATACACTTTGCGACCCAGAGCGATCCGATTGTGGTGGCGGGTCAGCTGCTGGGGCCCAGTGTCACCCGGATGATTCGACGAATCGACCGAGCGCTCGGTGGGCGCACAGCTCAGGAAGCGACGTTTCTTACCTCCGGCCTTGGGGGATCTTTTGAGGATTTTCGTGCGAGGCGAACCATCGGAACCATGGCCGGCTTTGTCGGCGGTGCCGTGACCGGGCTGCTCATCGGTGTTCTGGCGGACTTGCCGTTGGCACACAGTGTTAGTGGGGTCGCGTTGGGCGGGGCCGTCGTCGCGCTCTGGTTTACCGACTACCGGCTGAGCAGGGCTGTCCGGGAAAGAGGCGAGCGGATTGTCGAGGAGTTCCCCACCGTCATCGAACTATTGGGGTTGTCGTTGGCCGCAGGAGATTCACTGCCTCGCGCCCTCGCGCGCGTGTCCAGGAGGGCCCACGGCGAGCTTGGCCGCGAATGGGCGAGGGTGATGGCATTGGTCGAACTCGGAGCGCCTCTCACCCCAACTCTGCGGGAATCAGCGGCGCGGGTGTCGGCACCGCACGTGACAGCGTTTGTTGAGCACTTGGCTCAAGCCCTTGATCGTGGCGCACCTTTGGCTGAGGTGGTTGCCGCTCATGCCAGAGACGCCAAAGAGGAATACACCAGGGGCTTAGTCGATAAAGCGGGGAAGGCCGAGGTCGCCATGTTGGTTCCCATGGTGTTGATGATCCTGCCCATAACCGTCATCTTTGCGGTCTATCCGGGCTTAGAGGCCTTGCAGTTTGGGTTCTAGGACACATCATAATGAAGTGCTACAATGTAGAACATGGAGGAAATTACGGTCGGAATTCGTGAACTCAAGCAAAACGCATCCGAGGTGGTTGCCCGCGTACGAGCTGGCGATTCGATTGTGGTGACAGATCGCGGCACCCCGGTTGTTCGAATGGTTCCCATCGCTGAGCTGACGATCGATGGGGCTATTGCGGCAGGGCAGGCAACCGCAGCCAAGGTATCGCTGGAGGAAATGCTTCGTGGTGTTCCTGAGGGCCCACCGACCGCTGTGTTGAGCGACATCCTGGCCACAATGCGCGACGACAACCGGTCATGACCTACTATCTCGATTCGTCGGCCGCAGTCAAGCTCGTCAAGCCCGAGAGTGAAACCCCGGCTTTGGTGAAGTTCTTGGGCTCTGAGGAAGGGAGCTTTCCATCAGGTCGCTTGATCTCTTCGGATCTTCTCAGGACCGAACTCTTGGGCACGGTGCTTCGGGCTGGGTTGCCGAGCGCCGCTGGATTGCGAGTCCTAGATGCGGTGGTGTTGTTTCGAATGTCGCCACAGATTTGTGAAACTGCGGGAACACTGGTCGGGCAGCTTGATATCCGCAGCCTTGATGCGCTCCACTTAGCGACAGCGGTTTCCCAACGGACACAGCTCGCGGGGCTGGTGACCTATGACCAGAGGCTAGCGGCGGCTGCAGAGCGCCTCGGGTTCCTAGTCGAATCACCCGCGTAGCGAAATCTAATCGCGCTCTGGAGGGTGTGAATAACTTCTGCTGCCACCCCTACGCTCTCGTTACCGTAAGGCCATGAAATCACAGACGGCCTGCTTTCCGGATAATCCCAGAACCACCAGCTCGGAACGGGGTGACGTCCCTGGCTGGGTACTCATCACACTGATGACCGCCGGTCTGGTGGTGGTGATTTGGTCAGCGGCCGGACCGGCGCTGTCTGGGGTATTTGAGCAGGCCATCACCCGGGTGACGGGTTTCTAGTGACCTCAGAGCGGGGGAATGCTCCCGCCGAGTTCGTCATGGTGAGTGCGCTCCTCGTGGGACTCGTTTTGGGGATCACCCAGGTGATCATGGTCGGTTATGTTCGCCACACCCTCCTCGCGGCTGCGGCTGAGGGCGCCAGACAGGCCGGTCTGGCCGATGTGTCTCCCGAGCGGGCGATCGACCACACTCGTGCACTAGTGATGGCGTCGCTCTCGCCTAGCTATGCAGGTGATATCCGTATCGGCAGGTCTGAGGTTCTGGGGATCCCCAGCGCCCGGGTGTCTATCACTGCCCCGTTCCCGGCGCTGGGGCTCTGGAGCGCCGGGGGCGTGTTGGAGGTTGAGGCTCATGCTCCGCTCGAGCGCGCTCGGTAGAGAGCCGGAGGCGGGGCGTGCATCCCTGGAGTTTCTCACGGCCGCGATTGTTCTTTTGATTCCGGTGATGTTCTTGGCGATGAGCCTCTCCTCCATTCAAAATGCTGCCCTCGCCACCGAAGCAGCAGCGCGACATGGCGCCCGGGTGTTCGTGCAGGAGCCAAATCTTCAGGTCGCTGGCACCCGCGCCGAGCAAGCGGTTATGGTGGCACTGTCCAACCACGGGTTTGATGGGCCCTCGACGCTCGAGCGTTCCTGTTCCAGCACTGATTGCGCAGCGCCCGGGACCATCGTGGTAATCCGGGTCGGAGTTGAGGCACCCCTGTTTTTCTCGCCCCTGCTCCCCGGGTTTCTGGCTGAGGCCTCCATTCCCGTTCTCGCGCAGGCCAGTGCGATGGTCTCTCGCTATGGCGGGGCGCCATGAGCGAGAGAGGAAGCATCTTGCCGCTGATCGGGGGCGCCGTTGCATTAGCGCTCGTGATGGTCTTCGGGGTGACCTCTGCCACGTCCTTGCTTCTTGAGCGCCAGCGACTCTATGCACTGGCCGATTCTGCGGCGGTCGTGGCCGCGGAAAGTTTCTCCCTCCAGACTGTGCGCCTGACGGGGGTCGGCGTTGAAGCGCCCCTCACCTCGGGAGGTGTTCTGGACTCCGTGGAAAACTACCTGTCTCGCGCCGGAGTGGGGTCCCTTCGAGGCGTGAAGATCGAAAGAGCCCACAGCCCGAACGGGCAAGTAGCAGAGGTGACCTTGTCGTCTCGTTGGTCGCCGCCAGTCATCTCCGCCTTCTTTCCTCAACAACTGCAGGTTTCCGCCACCGCTCGAGCCCACGTCATTATTCGTTGAGCGTTTCTGGGCAATAGCGCAGGTTTCTCTGGCACGATTCCGGTCATGACTGAACTGAGCGGACGTTCCTTTCTTATTGTTGGCGCGAGCGGAGGGCTCGGTGCAGAAATCGCGCGCGAGCTTCACCACCGCGGCGCACTCCTGACTCTTGCTGGCCGTAATGCCGCGGCCCTGCAGGGCCTAGGAGTCCCAGGGGCTATCGTCACGGGCGACGTCACTGCCCCCGGTGTTCCGGAGGCGTATGTCCAGGTAGCCCTAGATGCCCACAACGCTCTCGATGGTGTGGTCTACGCTGCGGGTGCAGTCGCGTTTGGGTCGGTTGCCGAGGTCACTGATGATCTTGCCGACTCTCTCTGGAAGGTGAACACCAGAGGCTGGATGAGCGTTCAACGCGCAGCGTTGCCAGCTCTCACCGCCAGTGCCGCCGCCGGCAACTCACCTGTCGTGGTGACACTCAGCGGTGTTGTGGCTGAAGCCCCGACTGCTGGCCTTGCCGCCTACTCGGCGGTCAAGTCAGCCCTCCACGCCTTTGGCGTTGCTGCAGGTCGTGAGCTTCGTCGCAGTGGTATCCGCCTCATCGATGCCAGGCCCGGCCACACCGAGACGGAGCTCTCGCTTCACCCGCTCGCCGGAGAGCGCCCAGCTTTTCCCGCGGGGCTTGCTCCACAGGCTGTTGCGCGGAGGATTGTGGACGCGCTTGCCGGTGATGAGAAGGACCTGCCGAGCACTAGTTTTCAAGGCCTCGACTAGTCTGAGAGGGCTATGAGCGAACTCGATATTCAGGCCCGCATTGCCGCCCTTCGCTCCACCTTCGCCACCATTGAGGCGGTGCTGGACCCGGAGAGCCTGAAGATCGAGATTGCTTCTTTATCCGAGCAGGCGTCTGCGCCGAATTTGTGGGACGACACTGAGGCTGCGCAGAAAATCACCAGCGCGCTGAGCCACCGGCAGACCGAGCTTGCGAGAATTGCGGAAATCACGCAGCGCTTGGCCGACATCGATGTCTTGATCGACATGGCTGACGAGGCCGGTGATAGCGATTCCGCTGTGGAAGTCACGAAAGAACTCGCCGATCTTGAGGCTCTGCTTGGTGTCATGGAAGTCCAGACTCTGCTCGATGGCGAATATGACGCCCTTCCTGCGGTTCTCACCATCCGTGCTGGTGCTGGCGGGGTGGACGCGGCCGACTTCGCTGAGATGTTGCTTCGGATGTATACGAGGTGGGCTGAGGCCCACGGCTACTCCGCCACCGTTCTCGACACCAGTTATGCCGAAGAGGCAGGCATCAAGAGCGCAACACTCCAGATTGATGCCCCCTATGCCTTCGGAACACTGAGCGTTGAGGCGGGAACCCACCGTCTGGTTCGCATGAGCCCTTTCAACTCGGCGGGGAAGCGTCAAACCTCGTTTGCGGCAGTCGAAGTCGTGCCACTAATGGTGGAGGCCACAGAAGTCGACCTACCAGAGTCGGATTTGCGCATCGATGTTTTCCGCTCGTCTGGACCAGGCGGCCAGTCGGTGAACACCACAGACTCTGCAGTCCGGATTACCCATATCCCCACCGGAATCGTGGTGAGCTGCCAGAACGAGAAAAGCCAGATTCAGAACAAGGCCGCAGCGCTTCGGGTGCTGCAGAGCCGGTTGCTACTGCTCCAGCGCGAAGAGGAAATGGCCAAGAAGAAGGAGCTTGCGGGAACCATCACTGCGAGCTGGGGCGATCAAATGCGCAGTTATGTCCTCGCCCCCTACCAAATGGTCAAGGACCTGCGCTCCGACTACGAGGTGAATAACCCCAGCGCCGTTTTCGATGGCGATTTGGACGGCTTTATTCAGGCGGGCATCCGCTGGCGCAAAAGCGCGCAGAGGGTGTCGTAAGGCGGATTTAGGCCCCTTCGAATCTAGGCTTGAGGCGCCATGATTCTCTTCGAAGACGTCACAAAAATGTATCGCGGCGCCCCCAAGCCCGCGCTCAGCAACGTCAGTATCAACATCGGTGCTGGCGAGTTTGTCTTTCTCGTGGGAGCCTCGGGCTCCGGAAAATCGAGCTTTCTGCGTCTGATCCTCAAAGAAGAACGTCCGAGCGCTGGCAACATCCACGTATTGGGCCAGGATTTGCGCCGCATCCCAAGCCGCAAAGTCCCCTTGTTCCGACGCAATCTTGGCGTTGTCTTCCAAGACTTCCGGCTCTTGCCGCAGAAGACGGTCTTTGACAACGTGGCCTTCACGCTGCGCGTGATTGGACAGAGCTCAGGGTTCATCCACGAAGCTGTGCCGGACATTCTCCAGACGGTGGGACTCGCCCAGAAAGCCAAGAATTACCCCCACGAGCTCTCCGGTGGAGAGCAACAGAGAGTGGCGATTGCCCGTGCGGCGGTCAATAAGCCCGCCATTTTGCTGGCTGATGAGCCGACTGGAAACTTGGACCCCTCGACAAGCGCGGGAATCATGAATGTACTCTCGAGAATCAATGCCTCGGGCACGACGGTAATCATGGCAACCCACGATTCGGGAATTGTGAACCAGATGCAGCGGCGCGTTGTCGAAGTTTCTGCGGGCCGCATCGTCCGAGACGAGCGCGAGGGTGGCTATGAGACCACCAGTATTCCCTTCGGTGAGCTCGACACAGCGCCAAGCCCGATTATCACGGACGCAGATGCAGGGCTCGCGGCCCCCACGCCCATCCGGAGCCTGGATGACAGTAATCCAGAGACGGTTCCCACATCGTTCCCCTGGGAGCTGCGGGCGTGAGACTGGGTTTTGTCCTCCGCGAAGTTGGTACCGGCCTAGCGAGGAACCTCTCGATGGTTATCTCCATCGTGCTGGTGACCTTCATCTCGTTGACTTTTGTTGGGGCAGCAATCTTGTTGCAAGCCCAGATCCAGCAGATGAAGAACTACTGGTTTGATCGTGCTCAGGTGGCGGTCTACATGTGTACTGATTTCTCCACACTCGGAGGCTGTGACCAGCTGGCGGCCAGTGAGGACCAAAAGCTCGCTGTCTCGCAGCGGCTCGAGTCACCGACGCTTGCGCCCTACATCGACCGTTTCTACTTTGAAGACCGCGACCAGGCCTATGAGAATTTCCGGGAGCAATTCAAGGATTCCGCTGTTGTTGACCTCGTGTCGCCTGAACTACTTCCCGAAACCTTCTGGGTGAACCTGGTCGATCCCACGCAGAGCGACCTGATATTTGAGGCAATCTCTGGCCTTCCTGGAGTGGAGAGTGTGATTGATCAGCGCAGTTACCTGGACCAGATTTTCGCTCTTCTCAACGCCGGCAGTTTGACCGCTGTTGCGGTCGCCAGCTTGATGCTTCTGGCTGCAGCTCTGCTCATTGCAACCACGATTCGCCTGAGCGCCTTCTCCAGGCGTCGCGAACTAGCAATCATGCGTCTGGTGGGGGCCTCTAACCGCTTTATCCAAACCCCGTTTGTCCTCGAAGGCATTGTGGCGGCCGCACTTGGCGCCGCAGCCGCGTCAGCAGCTGTGTGGGCGATCGTGCGCTTCTTTGTTCAGGGTTATTTGACAGAGGCGTTGCCAACCACGGTTTTCGTCGGTGCATCTGACGCCTTTGCGACCATGCCGATCCTCTTTGCCACCGGAATCGGCCTTGCAGTGGTGGCGTCCTACATCTCCATCACTCGTTACCTTCGCGCCTAAAAACTGCCCCGCTCTGGACAAATGCCGGGCGGTAGACTGTGGGGCTGGCCACCGACTGGGGCCATGTCAGGGCGCATCGAGGACGACAAGGAGGTGGCACCATGGCAAAAGAAAGCGGCGAGAAGGTGGTTGCCACCAACCGCAAAGCTCGTTACGACTACCACATTGAAGATACGTATGAGGCGGGGATAGTCCTTACTGGCACCGAGGTTAAGTCCTTGCGCCAGGGCAGGGCATCTCTCGTTGACGCCTACGCCACGGTTGATGGTGGCGAGGCGTGGCTTGAGGCTGTCCACATTCCCGAATACAACGAGGGAACGTGGACTAATCACCCTCCGCGCAGAAAGCGCAAGCTCCTGCTCCACAAGGAACAGATTGCGAAGATGACCCACCGAATCACCGCCGGTGGTTACACCCTCGTGCCTCTGCGCATTTATTTTCTGGATGGTCGCGCAAAGGTTGAAATCGCGATAGCGAAGGGAAAGAAGGAATACGACAAGCGCCACGCTTTGCGCCAAAAACAAGACGATCGCGAAGCAAAGCGCGCCATTGCGACCAGGAACCGACTGGGCGACTAGCTTCGTTGCCTGGCGTAGGCTGGGGGAAGAATGTCGAAGTTTTCTGGGGGCCCCGTCACGGAGCCCATCAACCTATCCGGTGACAAAGCCCGCTGGAGTGCATACGGAGTTGCTGTTGGCGTTGCGTCGCTGACAATTCTTGATCTTGCGAAGATTAACGTCGCCATTCCTGCAATCAGTTCCGTCCTTGGTGCCGGCGCAACGCAGGTGCAACTTTTGCTCTCTGGGTTCGTGTTGGCCTTTGGTCTGCTTCTAGTGCCCTCGGGCCGAATTGGTGACCTCTATTCCAGGCGCTTCATGTTCTTGCTCGGTTTGTCGTTGTTCACGCTGGCAAGCCTGGGCGGGATGGTCGCTCCGACCATTGAGCTTCTGATTGCCAGCCGAATATTCCAGGGCTTTGCGGCTGGAATATTGATGCCCCAGGTTTTGGGGCTTGTTCAGCAACTGTTCCAAGGTAAGGAACGAGGCCAAGCCTTTGGCATCTTCGGGGCAGTGATCGGCCTCTCGACTGCCTTTGGCCCCACTATTGGTGGGCTGTTGGTGGGAGTTGGGGGAGAAGACTTTGGTTGGCGCCTGCTTTTCGCCATGAATGTTCCGCTCGGTGTTGCGGCATTCGTTATGGCATATCGGTTGCTTCCGAAGGTCCAGGACACGTCCCAGGCGGTGAAGGACTTTGATTTGTTGGGTACTGCGCTGCTGGGTGCCACAACGTTCTCGCTCATGTTGCCCTTTGTCCTGACCACAGGCACCGAATCGGATGACCCGGCGCGATGGTGGTGGCTGGTTGTTGCGCTAGGAGCGGGCAGCCTTTTCGTCCTGTGGGAGAAGGCCTACATGGCGAAGGGAAAGATAGCCATCATCGACTTTGAGCTCTTCGCTATTTCCTCGTTCCGTAACGGAATATTGATTTCTGGGTTCTACTTCGCGGCCTTGCCGGCAACATTCATTACGCTGACGCTGTTTCTTCAGCAGGGCCTGGGTTTCGCCCCGGTCATTGCCGGCATGGTCACGATTCCGTTCGCTCTGATTTCTGCGTACACATCATTCAGAAGCGGCAAGGTCGTTCATAAGCGCGGCCGACCACTCGTTGTGGTGGGTTTGCTAGCGGTGCTGGCTGGGTTTGGCTTGGTCGCTCTCGCAAGCGTTGTTGTGCCAGATCCGTTGATGCCCATTGCCGTGGCGCTCGCCATGGCATTAGCAGGGGCGGGTGGTGGCGCGGTCATTTCGCCAAACCAGACGTTGATGCTCGAAGACATTCCGGTTCACCAGGGTGGCCTTGCCGGTTCGCTTGCTCAAGTCGGCCAGCGTATCGGAACGGCGATTGGACTGGCGGCCGCACTGTCGGTCTTCTTCTTTGTTCTCGCCGATGAAGTGAACGAGCCTTTGAGCGTGGCTTATCACGATGCCTTTATCGTTGCGCTCAGTGTTGTTGTTGGCCTCGTGGTCGCCGCGCTTGTCTTTGCCCTCCTTGATGCGAAAGTTCGCATCAAGGAGGAGGCAACATCTAGCTAGTTCGAAGCTTCAGGCCCTATAGTTGGGGCGTGCCTTCGTGGCACTCGCTCCAACACAACTCCACAGCGCACCACACCAAAGCTTCTCTGGGGCTTATGTTCCAGAGAGAGTCATGGGGATGATCGGTTTCGACATTGCTTGTGATTCCACAGAGAAGCGGGTCGAGAATGCAGAGTTATCTCGTTAACGTCCTCTGTAACCTATAGGTGCCAATACAAAGCGCACCGACTTCGCTCTCGCTGCCTAAGCAGCAGACAAGTCCGTCAGACTGAGCTCGCCTTCGGCTCAACCACTGGCGTCGTTTAGAAGGCTCGCTTGTGACCTGTGTTTCAGGGGTCACAGGGACTTTTTCTGAGACTGGGCCCGTCGTCCTAAGTGCTTGCGCTAAAGAACGGGGCCGAGTAGAACGCCTACGCAAGATACGCCCGTAGAAGGCTGTGGTACGAAGTAGTGGACCCGGGTTCGATTCCCGGCATCTCCACCATCGGTGCGCTGTGGACCTCTTTTTATACTCGTGGTGCGTCATCTTCTGTTCACTTTCGCCGTATTGGCTCATTCCATTACGTGGCAGTCGAAGGAGGAGTGATGCAGCGCATCGTTAGCGAGTTTGCGGGGACACTCATTCTCGTGGTTGCTGTGCTGGGCCCAGCATTTATGGCCTCAAACCTGCAGGTGTCGGCTGGTTTTGCGCTCGCGTTGGCTGCGGTGACAGCCGCAGCAGCACTCTTCGTTCTCATCACGGCTTTGGGACCAGTGTCCGGCGCGCACTTCAATCCCGCTGTCTCACTGGCTTTCCTGCTCCAGGGGCGCCTCACTCCCCGATGGTTTGCTGGTTATGTCCTCGCTCAGACGCTTGGCGCTCTTGTGGGAGCGCTCCTCACGAGCCTCATGTTCGGCGGCGCTCCGCTTGCGCTCTCGGACGTCGAAAGAGACGGTTGGGGGCTACTGGTCTCGGAGTGGTTCACGACCTTGGGTCTTGTTGCCCTGATACTCCTGCTTCTGAAGCAGGATCGGGGCGCGTGGATTCCGGTCTCGGTCGCGCTGTGGATTGGTGCCGGGCACATCTTTTCGTCCTCCACTTCCTTTGCCAACCCGGCGGTAACACTCGGTCGCATGGTCACGGACGCTGCGAATGGGATTGCCCCTGCCTTTGTCCCAGGATTCGTTATCGCACAGATTCTTGGCGCGGTGACCGCGGTTGTAATCCTCGCATTGCTCGATGGGGCGCTCGCCCCATCGATTAGACGGAGTCGAGGGCGCGACTCCTAAAGTGGTCGCTGCGTGAGCGCTCCGGATACGAGGACTGCGCTCCTGCTCGGGTGACGCTGTCGCTCGCCGCCAAGACCCCTCCAGCGAGAGCGTTGCGCCACGGTATTCCCTCGATTAGGTGCGCTGCAAAGTAACCAACAAAACAGTCCCCGGCTCCCACTGTGTCCTGCGCTGCGACCGGTTCGGCTACGAAGTGGAAGGTCCCATCCCCTGGAACGTGACCAATCGCGCCTTGGTCGCCCAGTGTCACAATGACGTGGCATCCCAGAGCCTTAGCCCAGTCTTCTATTCCCGCGGTGACCTCGTCGACGCTTACCTCCTGGAGAGTTGCCACCCCGGCTCCCGCAAGAACCGCGGCAATCTCGACCTCATTGGCAATGAGCCAGGTGGTGTTGCGAAGAATGGCCGCGGACACAGGCAGAGCAGGAGCTGTGTTGAGGATGGTCTGAGCCCCCTTGGCCCTCGCTGCTGTAAGTGCGGCCTCCACAGCCTGCGGGTCGATCTCCAACTGGCTGATGAGGACCTTGAGGGCATCATGCGATTCAACGGCCTTGGCCGCTGAATCGCTAGTGAGCGTTCCCGACGCTCCCGTGAACACTGCGATTCTGTTGGCGCCGCCGTCCTCGACATAGATGCTCGCAACACCGGAGGGCCCGGGGACTCGACCGAGATGTTCTAGTTCAAGGCCCTCGCCGGTGAGCGCGCTGATGACCATGTCGCCAAAAGCGTCCTCACCAATGCGGCCGATGAAGGACACATGCGCACCGGCCCTCGCTGCTGCCACGGCTTGGTTGGCTCCTTTGCCCCCCATGCCAATGCTGAAGTTGTAACCAAGGACGGTTTCCCCAACCTCGGGTGCACGCTGCAGATAAGTGGTCAAGTCAACGTTTGCGTTGCCAATGACGACGAGGGGGGCGTGTGGCATAGTCACCGTCTTTCTAGGTTCTGCCTACGCTAGCCGAGACCAGCCGATTATCGCTTCGCGCCTTGGAGGGTTCCCACGACCTTGAGACCTGGGTCAATGACCATGCAATAGATACTTCTATCGCCTTGAGCCCAGCTACTGGGGGTCGGATAGTAGAAGTGGTAGTCCAGAAGCGACGAGCGGAAATCGATTCCGACAAACTCGGCAAAGACTGCCTGGCATTTGTCTTGGCCCTCAGCTACCAGCGTGTCAACGCCTGGGTACGGGCCATCGGTCGCCGTCACAATGGCATAGAGCTCAGAATCGTGCGGTTCATCACACGACACCGTCGGCACTTCAGCTAAATCAGCGCCCAGGGGGGTCTCTGCATCGTTTACGCAGGTCCCGACGGCGAGCTCGAGCACCGACTCCGTCTCGGCGACTTCACTCATAGCAGCAGTCTCCGGTGCTGACTCGACCGGGTCGCTAGCGCATCCCACCAAGAAGAGCCCCGCAGTGGCGAAGGCAAGACCTCTAGACATGATGAGCACTAGGCCCTCCTCGTGATGCCAAGAACTTCGTCGTGGAGGGTGCCATTGGTGGCAAGGGCAGTTCCATCCCACACGCCCTTCACCCCATCGAGTGAGCTGAAGCGACCACCGGCCTCCTCAATGATGGGGACAAGAGCCGCCATGTCATAGGGCTGCAAATCTGCTTCACCAGCAACGTCGAGTGAACCTTCGGCTACCAGCATGTACGACCAGAAATCTCCGATGGCGCGTGCCCTCCAGGCACTAGTAGCAAGCCGTGTCACCTGCTCCGCGCGGCCATCGTTGATCCAGCCCGGAAGGCTGTTGTAACTCACGGTGGCATCCACCAGTTTTTCCACTCCGCTGACGCGAATGGCGTGAGGTTCTGGATGAGCTGTTCGGGTCGTGAACGCCCCGAGCCCGCTGGCTGCATACCAGCGCTGCCCGAGAGCCGGTGCGCTGACAACCCCCAGAACGGGTTCGCCATCGATGGCCAAAGCAATCAAGGTTGCCCAGATCGGCAGACCGCGCAGGAAACCAGCAGTCCCATCAATCGGATCAATAATCCACTGGCGACCGGATTGTGTGCCGACAGTCTCACTGGTTGATCCCATTTCTTCGCCCAGGATGGCATCGTCCGGCCTGGCGGCCGTGATTGTCGCTCTAACAAGCTTCTCGACGGCCTGGTCAGCGTCGGTAACTGGCGTTCGGTCGGGTTTAGTGGTGATGACAAGATCCTGCGCTGTGAAGCGCGGTAGAGAGACTAAGTCAGCGTTCGAGGCTGCCGTGAGAGCAAGAGCCAGGTCGTCGCTAAGAGAGAAGTGCACCACATCTTGAGCGTAGTCGCTAGTTCTTGGCGGGTCGTGAGGCTACTCGGGTGTCCCACCAGGCTCGTGGATCGTGGCCATCAACCGTTGCAGGGATTCGACGCGCGCTTCGAGCTCCGGGGGCAAAGAACCATCCGCCTGCGCCTTGGCAAGCTCGCACTCGATGCTGTGGGCGGTGTGTGCGCATGCCTTGGGGCACGAATCCACATAGTCGGCCAAATCACTAAACGCCGACACGATCGACTCCGTACTGACATGGCCAAGGCCAAAGGATCGAACACCGGGGGTGTCAATCACCCATCCGCCCTCAGGGAGGCGCAAAGCCTGACTCGAGGACGATGTGTGGCGGCCGCGCCCGGTGACGTCGTTGACATCCCCGACGGCGCGTTCCGCGCCGGGGACAAGCTCGTTTACGAGCGTTGATTTCCCCACGCCCGAGTGCCCTACGGCAACGCTAATCCGTCCAGCGAGAATCGTGGCTAGTTCCTCGCGTGCTGGATTCTCAGGCGACCTGGACACCGTCGCGATTCCTAGTGTCCTGCCGTATTCCACCAACTCGGTTGCGGGTGCCAGGTCCGTCTTTGTGATGCAGAGAATTGGTGTGATGCCCGCATCTAAAGCGGCGATGATGTAGCGGTCGATAAGCCGAGGTCGGGGTTCGGGATTCGTTGTTGCGACCACCATGAGTAACTGGTCGGCGTTTGCCACAATGACGCGCTCGAGTGTGTCTGTATCATCCGCGCTTCGACGCAACACACTGGCCCGCGGTTGGATGCGAACGATTCGCCCGAGTGAGCCCTGTTCGCCCGTGGTGTCGCCCACGATGTCGACGTAGTCGCCTGTGACGATTGCTTGGCGGCGTAGTTCACTTGCCCGAGAACACGTCACGAGCCTTTCGCCTTCGCCTCCCTCATCGATGATTGCTCGATAGCGCCCTCGGTCGACCGCGATGATGAAGCCCGTCACAGCGTCGTCGTGAGCAGGGCGGTTTTTTGAGCGAGGCCTGCTTCCGCGACGATCCGGTCGCAGCCTCGGCACGAGATCGGCGTAGCGGTCGTCGTCCTCTTCCCAAGTCATGGGGCAGGAGACTCCACAAGAGCGCTCCAGAGCTCGACGAACTCTGGCAAAGTCTTGGAGGTGCAGGCGATGTCATCGATGACGATGCCGCGAACACCAAGCCCCAGAAGAGCACCGGATGTTGCCATCCGGTGATCATCAAACGCCGCCCAGGAGCCTCCATCAAGCGCGGTAGGGCTCACTTCGATGCCATCAGGTAGTTCGCGCGCGTTGCCACCGAGAGCCCGAATGTTTGACACCAATGCGCTCAATCGGTCTGTTTCGTGGCCGCGTAGATGGCCGATGCCGCGGAATGTGCTGGTTCCATTGGCAAGGGTTGACAGGGCAATAAATGTGGGCGCAAGTTCACCGGCGTGGCTGAGATCAAGGTCAACACCTGGGATCTGGGCACCATTGACCCAACCCACACCCCCGAACACGGTGACGGAGGCTTCGCCATAGTGAACCTCTGCGCCCAGAGTCTCCAAGAGTTCTGGAACGTGGCGTCCCACCTGTGTGGTGTGCTGAGGCCAGCCCTGAAGGGTCACCTCTCCTCCGCTAACGAGCGCTGCGGCCAAGAAGGGCGCAGCGTTCGATAGGTCAGGCTCGATGGTGACATCAATCGGGTTGATGTCACCTGGCTCGACCCTCCACACCCCAGGCTTGGGGCTTTTCACCGAAACACCGCGGGACTGCAGACTCGCGATTGTCATGTCGATGTGGGGGAGGGAGGGCAGAGAGTCTCCCGTGTGAGTAATGGTGAGGCCGTGGGGCGTCCGCGGCGCTGCCAAAAGAAGACCCGAGACAAACTGGCTGGAGAGCGACGCGTCAATAGTGACGCTCTCACCGGTGAGCGCCGCGGGCGGGGTCATGGTGAAGGGCAGCCCACCAGTCCCCTCTTTTTCTATTGCCACACCCAATTGGGCCAGCGCGTCCAGCGTGGTCTGCATCGGCCGGCGCCTGGCTGCAAGGTCACCATCCAGGTGAATGGTGCCGGGGACTAGCGCGGCAACGGGGGGGATGAAGCGCATCACGGTGCCCGCCAACCCGCAGTCAATCATTGCTCTGGTTGCAGCCGGGGTTTTCGGGAGTGGTTCCACCAAGAAATCTGGGCCGAAGGCACCATCGGATTCAACCGGGGTGATGGTGGCACCGAGCGCCCGAAGCGCCTCCACCATGAGCGCGCTATCTCTCGAGTGGAGCGGGCGCCTAATTCTGGAAGGCCCTGAGGCCAATGCCGCAAGGACAAGTTCGCGATTGGTCAAGGATTTGGACCCAGGCAAGCTCAGAGAATGCCTCAGGGGGCGGGCGCGCTCAGGCGCGGGCCACCCGGCTGGGAAAATCTCTGACTCCTGCATCGAGTGTCCAGAGTATCGGGTTGCCGCAGTGAGCACAGGGGGAGAGCACTCAGTACTCGATGGCCGTTAGCTGAGGGCGGTGTCCAAAATGAGCTGCGCTTCAACCTGGCTGCGCTTAGAAGAACCTGTTGCGGGGGATGCGGAGCGAGGCCGCGACACCACGGTCATCGATGGCAAGGCCGCTTGCGGGCCTTCCATCATGATGAACGGCCATGCGCCCTGGTTCTCTGGTTCGTCCTGGACCCAGACGAACTGGGCGCCCTGGTATCGCGCGGTAATCGCGCGAAGTTCTTCGGCTGGGAAGGGATAGAACTGCTCAAGGCGAACGAGGGCGATGTGGGTCAGGCCCTTCTTCTCAATCTCCGCTTGCAGGTCGTAGTAGATCTTTCCAGCGACCAACAAGACTTTCGTGATGCTGGCGGGGTTGGTGACCTTGGGGTCATCGAGAACCGGCTGGAACTTTCCAGATGTGAAGTCGCTCACCGCGCTGGTAGCGCCGCGAAGACGCAGCATTGCTTTCGGGGTGAAGACCACCAAAGGCTTGCGTGGCCTGGCGTAGGCCTGTCTGCGCAGAAGGTGGAAGTAGGACGCGGGGGTCGAGGGCCGGGCAATCGTCATGTTGTCCTCGGCGGCCAGCTGGAGGAAGCGTTCGATGCGAGCCGAGGAGTGGTCTGGTCCTTGGCCTTCAAAGCCGTGAGGCAGGAGGAGAACAACGCTGGAGCGTTGGCCCCACTTTTGTTCAGCAGAGGAGATGAATTCGTCGATGACGGTTTGTGCCCCGTTGACGAAGTCACCGAACTGCGCTTCCCACAGCACCAATGCTTCAGCGCGCTCAACCGAGTAGCCATATTCGAAGGCGAGCGCGGCATATTCACTCAGGAGAGAGTCATAGATGTAGAGACGGGCTTGGCGCTCAGCCAGGTTCATGAGGGGCAGCCACTCTTGGCCGTTTACCCGGTCGTGGAACACGGCGTGGCGTTGGACAAACGTGCCGCGTCTGGCATCCTGTCCAACCAGACGAACTGGGGTTCCTTCAACCAGCAGCGACCCGAGGGCAATCAGCTCACCAAAGCCCCAGTCGATCTCACCCTCGCGTGCCATTTCGCGCCTCTTCTCCAGAAGCGGGACAAGCTTGGGGTGGACAGTGAACCCTGGAGGCTGGTTTCCGTGAGCGTCACCAACCAGCGTCAAAACCGAGGCATCTACACCGGTGGTGGCTGGCTCGGTAGCTTCTTCCACCGCCACCGTTTCGGTGACCGCGGGAATCTTGCCGGTCTGGGCCGCGTGGGTTTCCTCGAAGGCTTCTTCTAGACGTTGGTGGAAGTCGCGTTGCGCTGCCTCGAGCTCGTCTGCGGTGATATCACCACGACCCATCAGGGCTTCGGTGTAAAGGGTTCGAACGCTGCGCTTTGCCTCGATCAGGTTGTACATCAGCGGTTGCGTCATCGAGGGGTCATCGCCCTCGTTGTGTCCGCGGCGACGGTAGCTAATCAGGTCAATCACCACATCGCCCTTGAAGGTCTGACGGTAGGCGAAAGCGAGTTCTGCGACGCGGAGCACGGCTTCGGGGTCATCGCCATTGACGTGGAAGATTGGCGCCTGAATAGTCTTCGCGACATCAGAGGCGTAGACCGACGTTCTCGCATCGTGGGGGAGGGTTGTGAACCCGACCTGGTTGTTGACGATCACGTGCACGGTTCCACCGGTGCGGTACGCGCGCAGCTGCGACATTTGCATTGTTTCAAGGACAACACCCTGGCCTGCCATCGCCGCGTCACCGTGAATCAATACGGGCAGGACGCGGAAGCTCCCGATAGCACCGCGGTCCTGCTTGGCCCGCACAATGCCCTCGAGTACGCCGTTCACAGCCTCGAGATGCGAAGGGTTAGCTGCGAGGTACACCGGAATGGTGCTGCCGGTCGGGCTTGTATACAAGCCCTCGGTGCCAAGGTGATACTTCACATCGCCCGAACCGTGGATGTTCCCAACATCTTGGGTGCCCTCAAACTCACGGAAAATCTGGCCGTAGGTTTTCCCGGCGATGTTGGCAAGCACGTTCAGCCGCCCTCGGTGGGCCATCGCAATGGCAACCTCATCGACGCGCTCATCGTCAGCCGCAGCCTGCATGATCTCATCAATCAGGCTGACCGTTGATTCTGAGCCTTCCAAACTGAAGCGCTTCTGTCCCACGTACTTTGTCTGGAGGAATGTTTCGAAAGCCTCGGCCTGGTTCAACTTCGACAGAATTCGAAGCTGAGCATCGTGGTCGGGCTTTTCGTAAGGCCGCTCGACCTGCTCTTGGAACCACAGTCGCTGAGCGGGGTCTTGGATGTGCATGTACTCGAGGCCTATGGTGCGACAGTACGAGTCGCGCAGGACGCCGAGAATCTCGCGCAGAAGCATTGTGCGTCGACCACCGAAACCGCCGGTGACAAACTCACGGTCCAAGTCCCAGAAGGTCAGCCCGTGGCTCTCAATCTCGAGGTCAGGGTGGGAGCGCTGGCGATATTCGAGCGGGTCGATGTCTGCCATCAAGTGACCGCGAACGCGGAATGCGTTGATGAGCTCTTGCACTCTCGAGGTCTTGTTGACGTGATCTGCCGTGTCGACGGCGATGTCTTCTGCCCAGTGGATTGGCATGTACGGGATACGCAGCGAGGCGAAGATCTCCTCATAGAACCCATCGCCACCAATCAGCAGCTCGTGGACCTTTTTGAGGTACTCACCGGAACCCGCGCCTTGAATAACGCGATGGTCATAGGTGGAGGTCAAAGTTATTGTTTTGCCAATACCCAGTTCCGCGAGGGTTTTCTTGGAGGATCCCTGAAATTCAGCCGGGTATTCGAGTGCGCCAGCGCCGATGATGCAGGCCTGGCCCTTCATTAGGCGCGGCACGGAATGCTCGGTACCAATGCCACCCGGGTTTGTGAGCGAAATAGTGTTGCCGGCAAAGTCATCGGCGGTGAGCTGGCCCTCGCGGGCCCGGCGAACGACGTCTTCGTAGCTGGCGAGGAACGCTGCAAAACCAAAGGTTTGGGCTCTCTTGATGCCTGGAACCACGAGGCTTCTGGTGCCATCGGGCTTCGGGATATCAATGGCGATACCCAAGTTGATGTGGGCGGGGTGGACGGCAACAGGCTTGCCATCAATCTCGTCGTAGTAGACGTTTTGCCCCGGAAGTTCCTTGAGAGCCTTGATCATGGCCCACGCAATCAGGTGGGTGAACGACACCTTGCCACCGCGGGTTCGTCGCAGATGGTTGTTGATCACGATGCGGTTGTCGATCATCAGCTTCGCTGGGACTGTCCGAACGCTGGTCGCGGTGGGAACCTGAAGGCTTTGGTCCATGTTGGCCGCCAAAGCTTTGGCCATGCCCTTCAGTGGAGCGACCGTGTCACTTGTTTCGGTTTCCTCGGCGGCGTCAACGACAGGAATCGATGTGGTTGTCACTGCCGGAGCTTCGGCGGGAATCGGCTGTTCTTTAGGCGCAATCGAGGTCGTCTTGGCAATCGGTGCGGTAATTGGCGCGGCGTCATCGGAAAACGCGGCGACGGGGGTGCTTACCGGGGCTTGCGGGACAGATACGCCAGATTGAGCCGCTCTGGATTCAAAGAGCGGCCACCAGCTTTTTTCTACAAGCTGGGGGTCTTTTTGGTAGAGATTCCAGAGCTCATCGACCAACCATTCGTTGGCTCCAAATTCGACAGAAGCATCGGTGGATGTTCCTACAGTGTCGCTATCTGACACGCGCTCCTGCTCACTCTCACGTCCGACCAACTTCTCCAAAAATCCTAGCGGTTTTGTGGGCTCCTCCCTGGCAGCCATAGCAGGTCTCCAAGTTGCCTGCTAACCTGTCAGGGCAATGCACAAGAACTCGTCTGAGCGTTCCGAACCCAGTCATAAACCCTGGGGCACCCTCGTAGGGGGTGCCCGGTGAATCCTGACCTCATTCTTTTCGGTTTAGGCGTCTTGTTGGCGCTTGGCACCGGAGTCTTCGTGGGGAGCGAGTTCGCACTCCTGAACCTTGATCGCGCTGATCTCGAGAGTCGCAGTGCACGTGGCGAAAAAGGCAACCGCATCACTATCGCTGCGCTCAAGCGCACCTCCACCCACCTCTCCAGTGCGCAACTGGGCATCACCCTCACAACCTTGCTCACGGGGTACACCATGGAGCCGGCGATTTCGTCGATGCTCGCCGGTCCTCTGACCCGTGCCGGGCTCGATGAGGACTTTGTTCGCCCGGTCGGCGCGGTGGCGGGCATCGTGATTGCCACCACAATCTCCATGATTTTTGGCGAATTGGTGCCGAAGAACTACGCGCTTGCTGTTCCTCGGCAGACTGCACGTGTTCTCGTGCCACTACAGGTCGCGTTCACCTGGGTCTTTAGCCCCTTCATCGCTGTGTTGAACGGAAGCGCAAACCGCATCCTGCGCGCCATGGGGATTGAACCCAAAGAGGAACTTTCTGCGGCGCGAACCGCCGATGAGCTCTCGAGCCTGGTGCAGCGCTCGGCGCTGCAGGGTTTGCTGGAAGATGACACCGCGACGCTGCTGTCGCGGACTATTGAGTTCTCGCAACGCAATGCGATTGACGTGATGACGCCTCGCACCAA
>CAYXSU010000003.1:101204-105701 GCA_964467805.1 uncultured Microbacteriaceae bacterium | reverse complement strand
GGCGGAACATCGGGTATTGCCACCCTCGAGGACCTGGTGGAGGAACTGATCGGTGAGGTTGCCGACGAGCACGACCGCGCCCCGCTTGATGTTGTGCGTGCCAGGGACTGGTTCACTTTCCCCGCCCAATTGCGCCCCGACGAGCTGGAAGAACGCACCGGCGTTTCGGTTCCAGAAAGCGGCCACTACGAGACGGTGGCTGGGTTCATCCTCGAAGGCTTGGGCAGAATGGCTGAAGTCGGCGACACCATCACGATTGAGACCGGTGAATTCCGAGTGGAGCGCATGGAGGGTCGCCGGATTGACCGCGTGCGATTCACGCCAAGCGTGACTGCGGAGCAGGTGACACTGCTGTGAGCGACTGGGCTGGACTGGCGTGGTTAGTGGTGTTGCTGGCTGGCAACGCATTCTTCGTGGGCGCAGAATTCGCCGTCATCGCGGCTAAGCGCTCGCAGATTGAGCCTTTGGCTGCCGCTGGAAAGAAGGGCGCAAAAACCTCGTTGTATGCGATGGAGCACGCGACGTTGATGTTGGCAACCTCGCAGCTGGGCATCACAGTGTGTTCGCTTCTTATTCTTCTGGTCTCGGAGCCTGCGGTCCACCACCTGCTCGAAGGCCCCCTGGGCGCACTTGGAGTTCCGGATAACTGGGTAAGCGTGGTGGCGTTCATCATGGCGCTACTAATCGTGACGTACTTGCACGTGGTCTTTGGCGAGATGGTTCCTAAAAACATCTCGTTCTCTCTGCCCGACAAAGCCGTCTTGTTCTTGGCGCCCCCTCTGGTCTTTGTTTCCCGGGTTATCTCACCCATCATTCGAAGCCTGAACGCCGTTGCCAATGGTTTCTTACGAATGACCGGCGTCGAGCCCAAAGCCGAAGCCGTAAGCGCGTACACCCTCGATGAGGTGGCAACGATTGTTGCTGAGTCGACCAAGACCGGGATGCTCTCCGATCATTCGGGTGCGCTCACCGCCGCCTTCGAGTTCACAACCAAAGTCGTTGGCGACGTGACAATCGTCCTGCCGAATCTAGTCACCCTGCCAGAGGATGCGACCCCGGCGGACGTTCACCAGGCCGTGGCGCAGAGGGGCTTTAGTCGTTATGTGCTCATCGACGAGTCCGGCGAGCCCACGGGTTATGTCCACATCAAGGATGTGCTTGACGGGGAAGATATCGATAGTGACTACCCCGTTCCTCCCCGCAGGATTCGATCCTTGGTCACCCTGCGGGATTCGGTTGATTTAGAAGACGCTCTTGCCACCCTCCGGCAAACCGGCGCCCACGTGGCCAAGGTCGTCGCACCCGATGGCAGCACAAGAGGCGTGCTGTTTCTCGAGGACATCATTGAAGAGCTCGTGGGTGAAGTGAGGGATGCGACCACCCGTCACTAACATGGGGTAAACCATAGGGAGAGCGGGGCAAGCGGGTGCCAGACACCGTCGTAGTCATTGGTGAGGCCCTGATGGACTGCGTTGTCGGGCCATCAGGTGAGCCACTCCGCGAGGTTCCAGGCGGTAGCCCCATGAACGTTGCTATTGGACTTGGCCGCTTAGGACATTCAGCCCTGCTGGCGGCCCGTGTCGGTTCAGATTCCAGAGGCCAAGCCATTTCCGCTCATGTAAAGGGCAGCGATGTCTCGATGATTGCGGAGAGCTCAGGGCTTGAGTACACCTCCACGGCGAGCGCCCATCTCGCAGAGGATGGTTCAGCACGTTACGAATTTGATCTGGTCTGGGATTTGGAGCCCTCTATGGTTCCTGAAGCCCCCTACCTACACGTCCATGCCGGCTCTATCGCCTGCACTCTGCAGCCCGGGGCCAACGCTGTCCTAGAGATCGTCAAGCGCTCGCGTGCTGCGGGCGCGAGCATCAGCTATGACCCCAACGTGAGACCCCACATCATGGGCTCCGCCAGCGACGTGGTGTCACAGATCGAGGCAATGGTTTCGCTCTCTGACCTTGTGAAAGCAAGTGACGAAGACGCGGCGTGGCTCTATCCAGAGCTCTCGCTGGATGAAGTGGCAGCGCGGTGGCAGGAGCTTGGCGCAATTCTGGTCGTCATCACCCGAGGCGCCGAAGGTGCCACGGTGTGGAGCGCCCATCACACACTGTCCTTTCCCACCCACGCGAAGACTGTTGTTGACACGATTGGCGCTGGCGACACTGTCATGGCGGGGCTCATTGGGGCGCTTGCATCACGATCACTGCTCGGCAGAGCTAGAGCAGAGGGCTGGACCACACTCTCAGAGAATGACCTGACAGAGGTTGTTACCTTTGCCCTGAGGGCAGCGGCAATCACCGTGTCGCGTGCTGGTGCGGATTTGCCGACACTGGCCGAGCTGAAAGGCGCTATCTGATGGCTGTTCCGATTGCTGTTGATCACACGTTCCTCCGAGGCTGGGTGCGAGCACCACAACCCGAAGATCACAAATATTCGAGGGGTGTTCTGGCGCTTGTGACAGGAAGCTCCGCTTATCCCGGTGCCGCCTTGATTGGTGTTGAGGCCGCGGTGAAGACCGGGGTTGGGATGGTTCGCTATTCCGGGCCGGAAGGTGTCGCCCAGATGGTTATCACCCAGCACCCCGAAGTTGTGATTGCACCAGGCAGCGCCGACGCTGTGGTCGTGGGTAGTGGGATGGGCTCGCCCATCGACGATGAGACTCGGGTCCGTATCGTGGCAGCGTTCAGCCAAGGAGTGCCGAGCGTCGTCGATGCCGGCGCCCTGGAGCTGGTGGAGAACTTCGGTCCGCTTACGGTGCTCACCCCTCACCACGGGGAGCTCGAGGCGCTCCTGGAGCGCCTCGGTATCCAAGCAGGTTCTACCGATCGTGAGAGCGCGCAAAAGCTTGCGAAGAAGCTGTCAATGACCGTCCTTGTCAAGGGATCTAACGGGGCTGTGGTGGATGGGCGGGGCGGTGTCTGGGAATTGCCTAGGGCAACGCCGTGGTTGGCAACCGCTGGAACCGGCGACGCGCTTGCCGGCATCCTCGGTGCGCTTTTGGCAGCGTGGCATGAGCGTCTTCACGAATCTCCAGAGCTCCTCGGTGAGGCGGTTGCTGCGGGTGCGCTCATTCACCAGATTGCAGCGGCGAGGGCGTCAGCCCGCGCCGTCGGTGATGCTGATAGCCCCACGGGTGGGCCCTTTAGCGTCATGGATGTCTGTCGGGAAATTCCGGCCGTCATCGGCGACGCCCTTACGTCGTGGGCGTAGCGAGCAGAGCAGCTATCGAGGCGCCAACGCGCTCGGATTCGATCAAGAACCCATCGTGGCCGTAGGGCGTCTCTAGCACTTCTGGAGTAGACCCGCTGAGGCAACCAGGGATGTGACGCGCGAGGTCTTCCTGCTGGCTCAGCGGGAAGAGACGGTCGCTATCGACACCTAGCACCAGAGTGGGCAGGGTTAGTTCTCCTAACACAGAAGCTAAATTGCCCCGGTCACGGGTCACATCGTGGGAGTTCATGGCTCCAACCAGGCTTATGTAACTGTTCGCGTCGAATCGGCGAGTGAACTTGTTGCCGTGGAAATCCAAATAGCTCTCCACAGCGAACCGGCCGTTATCGCCCAGCGGAGACACCTTGCTCTGCCAGGTTCTCTCAAAGCGCTCGTTCAGTTCTGTGGGTGAGCGGTAGTTGACCAGTGCCATGCGTCTCGCTAGAGCCAGGCCACGGTAGGGGCCCTCATCGTGGTCGTAATAGTCCCCACCGGCGAAGAAGGGGTCGACGGTGATGGCCTCCATCTGAATCGAGTTGCCACCAATTTGGTCGGCGCTCGTCACGGCGCTTGTAGCAATCAACCCCAGCCTGGCCGTCCGATTCGGGAACAGCAATGCCCACTCGAGGGCATGCATTCCTCCCATCGAGCCGCCGACTACGCCGGCGAATGTTTTGACTCCGAGGTGATCCGCAAGGGATTCAACGACCCGGGTCTGATCGCGGATTGTCAGATAGGGGAAGCGCGAACCCCACTCCCGGCCATCGGGGTGGAAACTTGAAGGACCAGTGGTTCCCTGACAACCTCCAAGGATGTTTGGCACAACCACACACCACGTGTCCGTGTCGAGCCCAAGGCCCGAGCCGATGACACCCGACCACCAGCCCGCCGTAGGGTGTCCTGGTCCGGCCTGACCAATCGCGTGAGAATCTCCGGTAAGAGCGTGAAATACGAGCACGGCATTGGACGCATCCGCGTTGAGGTCACCAAAGGTTTCATACGCAATCCGCACATGTGGGAAGTGATCGCCATGCTCTGTGGTGAAGGGACCCACTTGGCAAAACTTACGATTACCTAGGTGATCACCATCACGCCATGCGCCGGTCACCGGCGGCGTTCCGCGCAGAGTCGCCTGAAGAGCCTCCGTGACGAAGGCCGAAGGCAGAGATTCTGCGGGTGATTGCCAATCCATAGTGTGGCTATTCTTCCCTAACTGGGGTTGGCCGAGGAATTACACGGCCCACCCCACGTAACCGAGTAAACAGAAGAATAGCATAGAGGGGCATT
>CAYXSU010000003.1:6935-101194 GCA_964467805.1 uncultured Microbacteriaceae bacterium | reverse complement strand
TGCCGACGGCCTACGGATTATTTTCTGGGGGTTTTGGCAAACCCTTTGTGGGGCTTTTCTCCCATAAGGGGGGTTGGCCGTGTAATGCCCCGCCCAACCCCAGTTCCCGGAGAAACGAGAAGCTTCGCTTCGAGGGAGTTACTTTGCCTTCTTCGCGGCCTGGAAACCGGCCTCGAGGTCAGCCAGGATGTCGTCGATGTGCTCGAGGCCCACTGACAGGCGCACCAACCCGGGAGTCACACCGGTGGTGAGCTGTTGCTCTGGCGTGAGCTGCGAGTGGGTGGTGGAGGCTGGGTGAATAATCAGGCTTCGCACATCACCGATGTTCGCCACGTGGCTGAAGAGCTTGACACTATCCACCAGCGCTCGGCCGGCGTTCACGCCGCCCTTGATCTCAAAGGAGAGCACGGCGCCAACACCGTGCGGGGCATACTTCGCTGCTGCCTTGTTCCACCGGCTCGAGGGCAACGCTGCGTAGTTGACAGCGGCGACCTGGTCGTGGGCCTCAAGCCACTGCGCAACCGCGAGAGCGTTTTCACTGTGACGCTCCATGCGCAGACTCAACGTCTCGATTCCCTGGATTAGGCCAAAGGCGTTATCCGGTGAGACCGCTGCGCCGATGTCGCGCAGAAGCTGAACACGAGCCTTGATGATGTAGGCGATGGGGTCACCGAGGACGCCGGTGTAGCTCGCACCGTGATACGACGGGTCTGGCTCCGTCAGGCCTGGGAACTTATCCACGTGCTTCGACCAGGGGAACTTTCCGCCATCGACGATTGCTCCAGCGATTACGGTGCCGTGACCGCCGAGGAACTTAGTCGCCGAGTGGACGACGATGTCGGCGCCGTGCTCGAGCGGACGAAGCAGGTAGGGGCTTGCCACCGTGTTGTCAACAATCAGTGGCAACCCGTTCTTGTGTGCCACGTCGGCAACGCCCTCGATGTCCAAAATGTTGATCTTTGGGTTTGCAATAGTTTCGCCAAAGAAGGCCTTCGTGTTGGGTCGGACGGCAGCCTGCCAGGCTGCGAGGTCGTCCTGATCTTCGACGAAGGTGACCTCAATGCCAAGCTTGGGCAAGGTGTATTTGAAGAGGTTGTAGGTTCCGCCATACACCGATGAGGAGCTGACGATGTGGTCGCCCGAGTGGGCGATGTTCAAAATAGCGTTGGTCGTTGCGGCCTGGCCCGAGCTCAACAGCAACGCGGCTGTTCCCCCCTCAAGAGCAGCGATGCGCTTCTCTGCGACATCCTGTGTGGGGTTCATGATGCGGGTATAAATGTTGCCAAATTCTGCCAGCGCAAAGAGGTTCGCCGCGTGCTCAGCACTGTCGAAGACGTATGCCGTAGTCCGATAGATCGGTGTTGCGCGAGAGTGAGTGGTCGGGTCGGGGGTTGCTCCAGCGTGAATCTGCTGGGTTTCAAACTTCCAGTTGTCTGCCATGGCCGTGCTTTCTGTCTCAGGACGCGGAGAGAGGGACTGCGTGATGCCCACAGTAAAGCGCCTTCCATGATTCGTCACCTGCGTCTGTAACGCTGGGTAACAAATACGACGGCTTAGGGCAGAGACCTCTGCATCAAGATGATGCCGATCCAGCGCTCAAACTTGAAGCCAACCTTGCCCATCCGCCCCGTCTCAACGAAGCCAAACTTTTGGTGGAGCGCGAGCGAGGCCTCGGCGCCCTGATCGGCAATCACGGCAATAATCTCCTTCAGCCCCGCCTCTGTGCAGGCGCTGATCAGATCGGCCAGTAGAACAGTGCCTAATCCCCGGCCGGTTGCGGCGGGGCCCAGGTAGATGGAGCTTTCCACCGTCTTGCGAAATGCGGACTTTTCCCTAAACGGGAAGACGTAGGCATAACCCAGAAGCGTCCCCTGGGGCGACCTCGCAATTCGAAAGGGATACCCAAGTTTGTTGAGGTGGCGGAACTTCGATCGAAACTGAGCCAGAGTGGGTGGCTTCTCGTCAAACGTGACGACTGAGTTCCTCACATAGTGCCGATAGAGCGCCAAAACATCGGGCAAGTCTGCCTCGGTCGCATCATCCACGGTCCACGAGAAGGTAGTGGGTTCTGTCGGTTTCTTGGGAAGGCGCGGTGGTTTGCGGGGCTTCTCATACTCTTCCCTCAGCATTAGTCGTCCTTATCCAAGTCCCAGTCAACCGGATTGAGACCGTGTTCTTCGAGTATGTGGTTGGCCCGGGTGAAAGGCCTCGATCCGAAAAAGCCTAAGCGAGCGGAGAGGGGGCTGGGGTGAGCTGATTCAATCCGACGAAGCGACCCCAGTAGCGGCACCAATTCTTGGGCCTCCCTGCCCCACAGCACCGGCACGAAAACGTGGCCTCGCTCCACTAGCCTGCCAATGATGAGGTCGGTGAACCGTGACCAGCCGAGCGATCGGTGCGCCCCGGGTGATCCCACCAGGGTTGTCAGATGTCGGTTCAAGAGAAGAACGCCGCTGCGCGACCACCTGGAAAGGTCCCCGTGTGGTGGCAGAGCGAGTCCTAAATCTGCAGAGTACTCGCTTCGAATGTTGCGAAGGCTCGGCGGCAGGGCAGCAACGTCACGCCCCACCGAGAAGGCGAGCCCAGTGGCATGACCTGCCCCCGGGTAGGGGTCTTGCCCGACAATCAATACCCGCACACTCTGCGGTGCTGTGGCGAAGGCGCGAAGAATGTTCTCCGGCATCGGTGTCATCAGCGCCTTTTGTCCAGGGCTCTGATCGAGGCGCTGTCCGATCTCGTGGAGAATCTGGAGCCCTTCATCCCCGACTAGCTCGACCCATCGCTCGGGCAGCGCCGCAGGCAGTCGTTCGCCTAGCGCCAGTGGGGCCATATGCCAAAACTACCGTGTTGTTTGTTGGCGCATACCCTCAACTAGCGCGACGCCCTTGTCGTAGGCGGCTCGCCCACCGGGCTGCAGCAGTGCCGAATACCAGGAGTCTTGATAGAGGGAGTTGTGCAGGGCAGGAACGATGACTTCATCGCCCCAAATCCAATAGGTCAAGGCCCCGTCCGTGGACTGTCCCACATTGAGATTCTGGGCGAGCAGGCCACTAATGACTTCGGGCCTGGCGTCCTCGCTGACCGGCGCAACGCTAAGGATGATGTAAATCCCTGTTTCTTCATCACCGGGGACCGAGTACAAGCATGAAATTCCACCCACCTGTTCCTCTGGCGTTTGGCTTTCCACAAAAATTGGTTCCGTGCTGGGGCTTCCCGGCCCCTTGACAAGCTCAATGCCTTCTGCGGCCAGACTTGCCACAGCGGATTCAGGCAACAGGGTGGTGCAATCGGTGGGCGGGGTGAACACGAGTTCCACCACTTCTACCTCTGTGGCAACATCCTCGCCTGCAGCAACGTCGTCGGGGTCCTCGCCGGAGCCCATGGCGCACCCGGAGAGGGAGAGAGAAAGAAAGCCGGTGAGGGCGAGCGCGCGGTAACTCACACTTTCTAGCCGCATGGCTTTCCTCCTTGGGGCGAGTATATGGCCCGAAACTCCCGGAAAGCCTGGCATCCACGCGATGTCACCGCGTGTCGTGAGCGGATGAACTAAGCGCGGTTCAATTAGTCCGCGAGCCTAATCGTTGGGGCGTTAGCCGCCCAAGGCGCCGAGGTTCTTCGCCGCGTCGAGAGTGAGAGTCTCTGCCTGCCCGAAGGCGTAGTTGGTGCTCACCCATGCGGTGCAGGATGTCTCCGCGAGCGATGACGGGCAGGGGACGGAGGCCAAGAAGTGGGCTTCGGTTGCGATGAAGTCGGCTGACTCATCCGAGGTAGTCGAATCAATGAGCCAGAGCACGCCACCGCCAGTTTCCTCCTGCGTTGCGCCTGAAGATCCGAGTGCGGCGGTTATCGCTGCTGCGTCATCGGGGATGACGACGGCAACCGAGGTCACTGAAACACTTTCGCTCGCTGGCAGGTACCACGTGCACGAAATCCGGAGGTCTGAGCGCACACCCTTGAGCAGACTTACCAATTCCGGGTTCGTTGTTCCGTAACCAAAGTCACCCTCGCTCGTGTCGCCCATATTGACACGAGCCTGATCGACGAGGGCGGCGGTCTGCGCGGCGGAGAAGAGCTCATCGCAGACAGGAACGACAAATCCAGTGTCGGTTGAATCCGGAGCCTCTTCGCCCTCTGCTGCGGGGGCCTCGTCGCTGGGAGCAACTTCCTCGACGACGGAATCTGAGGCGGGTAGAAGTCCCCAGTCTTCCAGCACAGCGCAGCCAGAAAGGACTGTCACGCCGGCCAGGATTACTGCGAGGGGTGTCAGCGTTCTGGCTGTGGCGCGCATGTCATGTCCTTAGTTAGGTCGCGTTGGGCTGGTCAACCGACAGGTCCACGAAGGACGCTATCTTTCGCCAGTATGCCCTAATCAGGTCCAAATCTGCGGCACCAGGATGGGTCGGCCCGTCGGGTGTCAACCCATCAAAGTAGGTTCCATTCGCAACGCCAAGCTCTGGAGTGTCGACCAGGTGGACCAGGGGCGCAGCCCCCGCCTCGGCACTGATTTGCATCCAGCCAGAGAGCGCAAGAATCAGTTTCCCGCTACGAGACTCGGCGCCAAAACCACTGCGAACATAGCCGGGATGAACGGGATAACTCTCTAGTCCGGTGCGCTCGGCGAGGGAGCGTGCGTAGAGAATGACGCCGAGCTTGGCCGAGGCATACGGCCACCAGCCGGCCCCATAGCGCCGGGTCGTGAAACTGAGGTCCTCCAGATCAATCCGCCCAAGGCGCGAGACCATCGAAGACGTGTGAATCACGCGCCCTCGTGCGGAGAGCAAATGCGGAACCAATCTCTCGGTGAGGACTACGCCAGCGAGAACGTTCCGCTGGAGCGTGAGCTCGTGACCATCAACGCTGAGACTGCGCTTGGCGACAATGCCACCGGCGTTGTTGACGAGAGCATCAATGTGGTCAAACCGGATCGAGAGTTCCTCCGCTAAGCCGCGGACATCGTCGAGGCGATCGAAATCACACACGAAAGGCGAGCCACCGATTTCACTGGCCATTGCCTTCGTGCGCTCGGGGTTTCTGCCCACCACTGCAACGCGCCAGGACCTTCGGGCAAGTTCTCGTGCGACTTCAGCGCCAATTCCATTGCTCGCGCCGGTCACCACTGCAATGCGGTCCATGGGACCCTTTCTCGGTTCTCTCCAGACTAACGGCGCCGGTGCGCCTAGTCACCCTGGAAATCAGCGGGCTGCTTCGTCATGAATGCTTGAAGACCGCGCTGGACATCGTTAGTCGTCATCAACTGACCGAGCCGGCGGGGCAGCTCGCGGTGCTCCGAAGCCGCGTCTGCAAGCCCAGCCCGAGCTGAGGCAAGAGTGGCCTGAACGGCCAGCGGAGCTTGGGCCGCGATCGTGGAGGCAATGGCCCGCGCTGCCTCGACTGGGTTGCCCTCAACGACTTCGGTAATCACTCGCGCCGCTAGGGCCTCCTCGGGCCCGAAACTCTCCGCTGTGAGAATCCAGCGCATCGCACCTGACCACCCAGCGGCCCGGGGGAATCGTGTCGTTGCCCCACCAAAGGGCATGATGCCTCTGGCCACTTCGAGTTGCGCAAACGAGGCGCTCCGATCAGCAACAACAACGTCGCTGGCCAGAGCCAACTCGATTCCTAGGGTGTAGCAGATGCCACTAATTGCCATCACGACTGGCTTCCTCACTTGCGGGGTGCTGATTCCCCAGGGATCAAGCCCACCATCGGGAATCGGGAGAGAACCTGTCTTTGCCATGGCGGGGCCCACATCGGCCAAATCAAGACCTGCACTGAAGTGCTCGCCGTGGGCAAAGACCACACCGACCCGAAGGTCATCTCGACGATCAAGCTCGCCGTAGGCGAGTGCTAGCTCGGCCAACATCTGCAGGTTGGCCGCGTTTCTTTTCTCCGGTCTATTCAGTCCGATGAGAAAAACGTGCCCGTCGACCTCGGTGGTCACGAGGGCGGGGGTGGCCTGCGTCATGACCCAAGCCTAACTTCTTGTGCCCCCAGCAGGATTCGAACCTGCGGCCTTCTGCTCCGGAGGCAGACGCTCTATCCCCTGAGCTATGGGGGCTCGTAGGGCATCACTAGGTTACAGCCTCGAGTCCAGGCCTCCGGCTCACCGCTAGGATTGGGCGTTGTGGACCCCAGGGCGCTAGCGAACGACATCGCAGAAGTCGCTTCACGTCATGCAGCGTCCCAGTCGCTTTCGATCTCGGTGGAGGTCGCCGATATCGCTCTCGAGCGGCCGAAGAGCAAAGAACATGGTGACTGGGCGACGTCCATCGCGCTCAAGTTAGCCAAGGATTTCTCTCGCAATCCGCGTGAACTTGCGACCGAGCTCGCCACTGCCATCGAAGCTCTGCCTGGTATCGCTACGGCCGACGTGGCCGGGCCCGGGTTCATCAACATCACTCTTGATGCCGGCGCTGCCGGTGAATTGGTCGCCACGATTGTGAAGGCTGGAGACACCTACGGCCATGGCAAAGATTTGGCTGGGGAGACAATCAATCTGGAGTTCGTCTCGGCGAACCCGACTGGTCCACTTCACATTGGCCACACCCGCTGGGCCGCTCTGGGCGATGCGTTAGCTCGAGTTCTGCGCGCTGCTGGGGCAGAAATTGTGAGCGAGTTCTATATCAATGACGCTGGCGCTCAAATGGATGTCTTTGGGGAGTCCATCATCAGCGCTGCGATGGGACAACCCGCTCCGGAGAACGGATATCACGGCACCTACATCCAAGATTTGGCTGCGCGGGTACTCGCAGCACACCCCGGATTGCTGGAGCTCCCCCGGGAAGAACAGATTCCTGTGGCCCGGGACGCCGCCTACGAACTGCAGCTCGCTGAGATCAAGGAATCGTTGGCCAAGTTCAACGTCGTCTTTGACGTGTGGTTCTCTGAGCGCACACTTCATGACCCTGGCCTTGATGGGAAGAGCCTTATTGACGCCTCGGTCGACCGCTTGCGCGCAGCCGGCCACGTCTATGACGACGACGGCGCCATTTGGGTTCGGACGACCGACTTTGGCGATGACAAAGATCGCGTCATCAAGAGAGGCAATGGCGCCTACACCTACTTCGCAGCCGATGCCGCCTACTACCTGTCCAAGTCTGACCGTGGGTTTGCCAGAAAGATTTACCTGCTCGGCGCGGATCACCACGGCTACATTCACCGCCTGAAGGCTCTCGCTGGTGCGGCGGGAGAGAACCCCGATACCAACGTCGAAATCCTGATTGGCCAGTTGGTGAGCATCAACGGAGCCAAGCTCTCCAAGCGGGCGGGAAACATCATCGAACTCGACGATTTGCGGGAGTGGCTGGGGACAGACGCGCTTCGGTATTCGCTTGCTCGGTATCCCGCCGATTCTCCCCTAACGCTGGATTCCGACATTCTCACCAAGCACACCAATGACAACCCGGTTTTCTACGTTCAATACGCCCACGCGAGGACTCACCAGGTTGCCCGCAATGCTGAAGCTGCCGGGGTTACGCGCGATGTGTTTGAACCGGAGCTCTTGGATCACGAGACCGAGGCGGCCTTGATTGCTTCACTGGGTGATTTCCCGAGGGTTGTCACCCAAGCGGCCCAGCTGCGTGAACCACACCGAGTAGCCCGATACATCGAAGAAGTGGCTGGTGTCTATCACCGCTGGTATGACAGCTGTCGGGTCACCCCCCAGGGCGACGCTCCTGTCGAGGCCGTCCATCACACCCGACTCTGGCTGAATGACGCGACCGGACAGGTGTTGCGCAACGGCCTTGGCCTATTGGGTGTGAGCGCTCCAGAGCGTATGTAATTCCTGGGCATGGTTCGCTATCCTTGTGGTGGCTTCAGGAACCAATCCGGGTTCGCTCGCCTCACACACAATCGTTCCAACGTGAGGTGGTACCAGCTCCGATGTCTTCGACTCTTGCGCCGGCCTGGCGAAGCAAGCCCCGTGACCCGAATGCTCTGCATTCGGGTGTGTGGCCTGCGAGTGCTGCCAGGAATGCTGCGGGAGAGCTGGTCGTCGGGGGCGTAGGCGCACCAGAGTTAGTTGAGAGCTATGGCACTCCGCTCTATGTGGTGGATCGTGCCGAGATTATTGATCGAGCGCAATCCTTCCAGGCGAGCGTGGTTGAGGCGTGTGCTGCTCACGGCGTGAAGGGCAGCGTCTACTACGCCTCCAAGTCCTTAATCTCAGGTCACGTGGTCTCATGGCTTGAGTCTGTGGGCCTTGGCTTTGATGTCGCAACAGGTGGCGAGTTAGCCATCGCGCTTGCCGGCGGGGCTGACCCTGCTCGAATTGAGTTCCAGGGCAACAACAAGTCTCACGCCGAGTTGCACCGCGCAATCTCCGCGGGGGTTGGGTGCATCGTCATCGATGCGCCGATTGAAGCGCAGCGCATTAGTGCAATCGCCGTTGAGATTGGTGTCCAGCAGAACGTCATGATTCGGGTGAACACCGGTGTTCACGCCGACACCCATGATTATTTGGCCACTGCTCGCGAAGATCAGAAGTTCGGTCTGTCCGTGCCGGAAGTCACGGTGCTGGCCGGAGAGATTGCCTCACTGCCCGGGCTTTCACTGGTGGGATTGCACTCTCACATTGGCTCGCAGATTTTCGCTCTCGATGGCTTCCTCGAGGCTGCCAGTCGAATGGTGGCTCTGTACGCGCAGTTGTTCGCAGGCAAGGAACCCGGCACGCTGAATCTTGGTGGCGGTTTTGGTATCGCCTACACCGAGTCCGATCGCCCGCTGGCGCCAGAGGCGATGGTCACCGCGATTGTTGATCACGTCGCGCACAGGGCAGCAGATCTCACTGTCGCGATGCCGCATATCGCTTTTGAGCCTGGCCGAGTAATCTCTGGCCCGGCCGGAATCACCCTGTATTCCACTGGCGTAATCAAACCGGTGTCGGTGACTGCCGAGGATGGAGCGGTGGCGGTGCGCACTTATGTCAGTGTTGACGGGGGTATGAGCGATAACGCGAGGCCCGCACTCTACGGGGCCCACTACAGCGCGCGTCTTGCGAACCGAGTGTCTGAATCGGCGCCTGCCCTGGTCCGAGTGGTCGGCAAACATTGCGAGAGTGGGGACATCGTCGTCGACGCTGATTACTTGCCCGGTGATGTGGCACCCGGTGACCTCATCGCGGTTGCTGCGACGGGTTCCTATTGCTACTCACTGGCCAGCAATTACAACGTGGTTGGGCGACCACCGGTGGTGTGGGTGGATGGTGGTTCTCACGGCCTCATGATCGAGGGCGAATCTATCGAGGACGTGCTCGGGCGAGACCGCGGTCTCTCCCACGGACAGGCAGGAAAGTAGAGCCATGAAAGATCACTACAGAAATCTTCGCGTCGCTGTCTTGGGTGGAGGCACTGTCGGCGCCCAGGTCGCCGATCGTCTCCTGCACGGCGCCGACGAGCTGGGACAACGCTCAGGTGCTGGCCTGGAACTCATCGGCGTCGCTGTTCGCTCGCTCGATGCTCCGCGTTCCGCTCCGATTCCAAAGAAGCTTCTCACCACCGACGCCGCCTCCCTCATTGTGGGGGCTGACATTGTCGTTGAGCTCATGGGGGGGATTGAACCAGCGCGGTCATTAATCCTGCAGGCGCTCCACTCTGGTGCCGATGTGATTACGGCTAACAAGGCATTGTTGGCTGAGCATGGCCCCGAGTTGTTTGCTGCCGCTACACAGGTGGGGGCGCAGCTCTATTACGAAGCAGCCGTTGCTGCGGCTATCCCGATTATTCGACCTCTTCGCGACTCTCTAGCCGGCGACCACGTGACGAAAATCATGGGGATTGTGAATGGCACCACCAACTACATCCTGGATGAGATGGACCAGAAGGGTCTCAGTTTCGAGAATGCTTTGGCAGAGGCAACCAGGCTTGGCTATGCGGAGGCTGACCCGACTGCGGATATTGAAGGATTCGACGCCGCACAAAAGGCGTGCATCCTCTCTTCCCTTGCCTTCCACACCGCTGTCCCGCTCGGGGATGTGCATCGGGAGGGGATCACCGCGGTCAGTGCTGACCAGATTGAGGCGGCAAAACGCTCTGGACACGTCATCAAGTTGCTGGCCATTTGCGAGCGCCTTGTTGACCCGGTAACCGGTGTCGAGGGTGTCAGCACCCGAGTTCACCCGACCCTCATCCCTAGGACCCACCCGCTCGCTGCCGCTCACGGCGCAAACAACGCTGTCTATGTTGAGGCTGAGGCTGCCGGCCCACTCATGTTCTACGGGGCAGGAGCCGGTGGGCTTCAGACCGCCTCGGCGGTTCTTGGAGATATTGTCTCTGCTGCGAGGCGCCACGTTGTTGGCGGTCCAGGCGTCGGGGAGAGCACCCACGCCGATCTGCCGAGTGTGCCTCTCGAGCGAGTGACAAGCCGACTTCAAGTGAGCCTCGTCGTTAAGGATCAGCCAGGGGTGTTAGCAGCGATTGCGAAGGTGTTCAGTGACAACGGAGTATCCGTGGAAACGCTCCACCAGAGCGCTACTGGCGAAGATGAGACCGCTACGCTGGTCATTCAAACGCACCGCGCTACAGAAGCGAGTGGCCACGCTACCGTGGCTGCGTTGGAGAAGAATCCAGTCGTTGTGAAGGTCACCAGCGTGTTGCGAGTAGAGGGATAGTGTCGATGGCAATCTTCCAACGCGGTCTTTTCGGTCGCTCGAGGCCGCTGGGTCCCCAGCACTCGAGGGGGTCTAGACAATGGCGCGGAGTGATTCACGAATATGCCGATCGCCTCGATGTAAGTAAGGCCACCCCTGTGGTCACCCTTGGTGAGGGTGGCACGCCTCTGATCGAAGCCCACCACCTCTCCGAGCTCACGGGCCTGAGGGTCTTTGTGAAGTTTGAGGGAATGAACCCGACCGGCTCATTCAAAGACCGCGGCATGACGATGGCTGTCTCGAAAGCGAAAGAACACGGCGCCAAAGTTGTGGTGTGTGCGTCGACGGGTAACACCTCGGCTTCTGCTGCGGCCTATGCGACGTACGGCGGTATGACCTCTGCGGTGTTGGTGCCAGACGGCAAGATTTCGATGGGCAAACTGAGCCAAGCCGTGGCGCACAACTCCCACGTTCTCCAGGTGGATGGCAACTTTGACGACTGTCTTGATATCGCCCGTGAGTTGGCGGAGAACTATCCGGTTCACCTGGTGAACTCGGTCAACAACGACCGCATCGAGGGCCAGAAAACAGCATCCTTCGAGGTCATTGACGTCCTCGGGAGGGCTCCGGATTACCACTTCCTTCCTGTTGGTAACGCTGGCAACTACACCGCATACCACCGCGGTTACCGCGAAGAAGCTAACCGGGGTCGCATCGACCGCTTGCCTCAGATGATGGGGTTCCAGGCTGCTGGATCAGCACCCATTGTGAACGGCGAGCGTGTGGCCAAGCCCGAGACCATTGCCAGCGCTATTCGTATTGGTAACCCGGCCTCATGGGATTTGGCCTTGGCTGCCAGGGAGGACACCAATGGCTACTTTGGCGCCATTGACGACGCGGGTATTCTTGCCGCCCACCGTCTGCTCTCTCGCACAGTAGGAGTTTTCGTGGAACCCTCCTCAGCAATCAGCGTTGCGGGTTTGTTGGAGCGTGCGCAGGCTGGTGTCTTGGCCAAGGGTGCAACAGCGGTCTTGACCGTTACCGGTCACGGTCTCAAGGATCCACTCTGGGCGCTTAAGAACGAGGATGGTTCCGAAGCCGAACCGACCAAGGTCCCAATTGACATTTCACATATTGCGGAGGTTCTTGGATTGGCGGCCAATAAATGAGCGCGAAAATCCCAGTCGGCCGCCGCGTTCAGGTGAAGGTGCCTGCGACCACTGCAAACCTGGGCCCTGGCTTTGACACCCTGGGGATGGCCTTGACCATTGGCGATGAACTCATCGTCACCGTGACCAAAGGCTCTGGCATCACAGTTGACGTTCACGGTGTCGGGGCAGGGGAAGTGGCCACCGATGAGACCAATCTCATCGCGCGTTCCCTTGCGCACGCCTTTGCGTCCAAGAGAATCGCTGTTCCTGGCCTGCATTTGGAGGCTCACAACGTCATTCCCCATGGTCGCGGGCTTGGTTCCTCCGGTGCCGCCATCGTTGCCGGGGTTATGGCGGCGAAAGGCTTGCTCGAGGGAATAGTGGAGTTCTCCTCCTCGGAGCTCTTGGCCCTTGCCACCGATATGGAAGGCCACCCGGACAACATCGCGCCCTCCCTCTTTGGCGGGTTGACCATTGCGTGGATGACCGATCAGGGCCCCAAGCACAAGAAGCTCAGCGTGCACCGCGGGGTTTCTCTTGTTGTAGCGGTCCCTGAGGACGCGAGCATGTCGACCTCGCTCGCGAGAAGCCTCCAGCCGGAGACCGTTCCTCACAAGGACGCCATCTTTAATCTCTCCCGCTCGGCGCTCTTGATTGCAGCACTCATTCAAAGCCCGGAGCTTCTCTTTGAAGCAACGGAGGATCGGCTTCACCAGAACTATCGAGCCAGTGCCATGAAGGACACCGACGCGCTTTTGCAGTCCTTGCGCAAGCTTGGGTTTGCCGCGGTTGTCTCTGGAGCTGGCCCCTCCGTTTTGGTGTTGTGCTCAGACCCGAGCCAGCGACTTGCGGTTGCTGACGTGGTTGGCGCTCATCGAGGTGGCAAGTGGACTAGCCACATGCTCACCGTCGATGAGCGAGGTGCTACAGTAGAAGAACTTCCGGCGCTCGCCGACTGACCCCAGTTAGCGCTCCGGATAGCCTCATCACACAACACGCCACGAAGTTCACTCAGGCGTTGGAGGGTCATTCGTGACAGAGGAACTGCGGTTCCTTCGGCCCTCAGGCAAGCCAGGCGCGTGTGTGAGGAGAAACATCACACAGTGTGATGCCACGCATCGTGGCACGAACTAGGAGACAACATGGACTTAGATAACCAAGAGCCAACCTCGAGCGAGGTTGCGGAACCGCGCAAGCGTGGTTCGCGTCGCGTCGTATCGACCGATCTTCCCGCTGACGCAACTCCCGCGGTAGATTCTTCGGCGGTCAGTGCTGAGGCAGCAGCACCAGAGCGCCCGCGTCGCCGCCGGCCCCAAGCCGATGAGGCCAGCGCTGCGCGCGAGGAAAGGCCCACAGATTCCTCGGATGAGGGCAGTGACAACGGGGACGAGAATGGCGATGACCAGGGCAACGGCTTTGGTCGCGGCCGTGGGCGTGGCCGTGGACGCGATCGTCGTCGGGGTCGTGGTTCCTTCGGAGACGACGGAGAACCCGAAATCTCCGATGACGATGTCTTGATTCCCATCGGCGGCATCTTGGATGTGCTGGACAACTACGCATTTGTGCGCACCCAGGGCTACCTTCCGGGCGCCACCGACGTCTATGTCTCACTCGGCCAGGTCAAGAAATACAACCTGCGCAAGGGTGACGCTGTCATCGGCTCCATCCGTCAGCCCCGCGAGGGTGAAAACCAAGGCCGCCAGAAGTACAACGCTCTGGTGAGCGTTGACAGTGTTAACGGTCAAACCGTTGATGAGGCCGCTAGTCGGGTTGACTTCCAGGCCCTAACCGCCGTCTACCCGACTGAGCGTCTGCGCATGGAGACCTCAGCCGACAACGTCACGGGCCGCACCCTCGATATCTTCACCCCGATCGGCAAAGGCCAGCGCGGCGTCATCGTTGGCGCCCCAAAGACTGGGAAGTCGATGATTCTCTCTGCAATCGCTGGTGCGGTCGCGGAGAACGCTCCGGATGCTCACTTGATGGTTGTTCTCATCGACGAGCACCCTGAGGCGATTACTGAACTCCAGCGCCACGCCAAGGGTGAGGTCATCGCCTCAACCTTCGACCGTTCCGCTGATGACCACACCACCATTGCTGAGCTGGCTGTTGAGCGTGCGAAGCGTCTTGTGGAGCTGGGTCACGACGTTGTCGTTTTGGTCGATTCGCTTACGCGGCTTGCCAGGGCATACCAGCAGAGCCTCGGTGGTGGTCGCGGCCTCGGCGGTGACACTGCGTGGCTTTACCCGACAAAGAAGCTCTTTGGGGCTGCTCGCAATGTTGAGAACGGCGGCTCGCTCACCATCATCGGAACCCTTGTGACCGACACCGGCATCCAGGGCGATGACGTGGTGGCGAGTGAAGTTGCAGGCTCCGCCACCCTCGAGCTCCACGTGAGCCACGAGGCGGCAGCGGCGCGTATGTTCCCCGCTCTCGATATTTCTCACAGTGCCACGCGCAAGGACGACCAGCTGCTCGCTAAAGATGAGGCCGTTGTGGTCGCCGACATTCGCAAAGCACTGGGTGCCACCAGCCAAACGGTTGGTCTAGGCATTGTCCTGGAAGGCATGAGAGCAAGCGCCTCGAACGTGGAGTTCTTGGTCGCTATGCAGAAGAAGCTGCCAGGCCTCGGCCTCTAAGGAACAGCTGTGTTTGATTCTGTTGATGCGTTAATTGCGGAGCACACCGAGCTTCAAGGCAAGCTCAGTGACCCCGCAGTGCACGCTGACGCAGGACTCTCGAAGAAGCTCAACCGCCGCTTCGCCGAGCTCTCGAAGATCGTCACCGCCAACGAGAAGCTCAAGAACCTCACCGATGATCTCGCGGCCGCCCGCGAGTTCGCGAGCGATGACGAGGCTTTTGCAGCCGAGGTTCCAGCTCTTGAAACAGCTGTCCAGGAGGCAACTGAGACCCTGCGGTCTCTCTTGATTCCGCGAGACCCGGACGATGGTCGTGACGTGATCATGGAAATCAAGGGTGGTGAAGGTGGTGAGGAGAGTGCTCTTTTCGCTGCAGATTTGCTGCGCATGTATCTCCACTACGCGGAGTCGAGAGGCTGGAAGACCGAAGTTCTCGACAAGACCGAGAGCGACATGGGTGGGTACAAGAACATCCAGGTCGCCATCAAGTCAAACGCCACAGACCCCGCGGACGGTGTGTGGGCGAGCCTCAAGTATGAGGGGGGCGTGCACCGCGTCCAGCGCGTTCCAGTCACCGAGTCGCAAGGCCGTATCCACACCTCCACCACCGGTGTGCTGATCTTTCCTGAGGTCGACGAGCCCGAAGAGGTCGAGATTAGCCCGAACGATTTGAAGATTGATGTCTTCCGATCCAGCGGACCTGGTGGTCAATCGGTGAACACCACCGACTCCGCCGTGCGCATCACGCACCTTCCCACCGGAATCGTCGTCTCAATGCAGAACGAGAAGAGCCAGATTCAAAACCGCGAAGCGGGGATGCGCGTGCTCCGCGCGCGAATCCTTGCCCGTCAGCAAGAGGAGCTGGCAGCCCAGCAGTCTGATGCGAGGAAGAGCCAGATTCGTGGCATGGATCGCTCCGAGCGCATTCGCACCTATAACTTCCCCGAAAACCGCATCGCGGATCACCGGACTGGATACAAGGCATACAACTTGGACCAGGTCATGAACGGTCAGCTGGATGCTGTGGTTCGCTCCTGCATTGAAGCGGATGAGGCGGAACGCCTCAGCGCACTAGGCGAGGCCTAATGGTGTTAGTCGCGGAGGCTCTCGCCTCGCTCCGCGATCGGTTGGCTGCTGCTGGGGTTCCCTCCCCAGAGGCTGATGCCTCGATTTTGCTGGGTTCACTTCTGGGGCTCTCCCGTGGTGAACTCCTCGCGCACGCGCACCTGGGTAGGGAACTCTCCGCCAAGGTGAGCGCTGCGCTAGAGCCTTTGGTGCAACGACGCGAAGCTCGTGAGCCCCTTCAGCACATTGTGGGACGAGCGCCATTTATGAACTTCGAGGTCGAAGTCGGGCCAGGAGTGTTTATTCCACGCCCTGAAACTGAGTCCCTTGCTGAGAGAGCATTGTCCATCGCGCAGAGTCTCGGCGTTGATGAGCGAGGGTTATCGATTGTTGATCTCTGCTCGGGCTCTGGTGTTTTGGCAATTTCTCTAGCCAGGGCCGTACCCTGGGCGTCGGTGGTCGCGGTGGAAGTTTCACCCGAAGCCTTGGGTTATCTCGATCGAAACGTGTCCCGTTTAGCTCCGTCCGTGGAGGTCGTGTGCTCGAGCGTGGCGGATTTTGCTGCGACCCACGCTGAATCGTCACTGGACATGATTGTGGCTAACCCTCCCTATATTCCGGATTCCGAGGTGCCTAACGACCCGGAAGTTTTTGCCCATGACCCACACCTGGCTCTGTTTGGCGGTACTGATGGGCTCGATGTTGTTCGCGAGATTGTCGAATTCGCGCTGCGAGCACTGCGCCCCGGTGGAGTGATCATGATGGAGCACTCGAACCTTCAGGGTGCCGCAATTGCGGACCTACTGGCAGGAAGAGGGTTCCGGACGATTCACACGGAGCAGGACCTCTTGGGTCGCGATCGTTTTACTCACGCTGTAGCGCCCTAGCTTCTCGAGTCCACAAACGCCTGGATGTTTGCGCGAATGGTCACACCCGAGTCCTTCGGCGAGAACCATTGGGTGGTGATGCCGAGGGTCTGCGCGCCACTCAAATTCTCAGGTGTGTCATCAACAAAGAACGTGTCCTCGCCGGCAAACCCATATCGCTCGAGGACTCGCTCGAATACGAGGGGATCTGGCTTCCTGGCCCCGTAGTGGGCGGTTGCAAACATGTGCTCGCCGAAAAAAGGAATCAACTCGGGAGCGACTTCCTGGAGGTGTTCACCAATCAGAATTCCGTTGTTGGTGAGGAGCGTGACCTGCCCAAACTCTGCGGCAAACGCCACGGATTCGGTGACCTCAGGCCGGAAGGACATGGCGGCCTTGCGCATATCGACCCACTGCTGTCGGGATATCGATGACCCGAAGGCTTCGTTGACCAGACGCAGATACTCATCGCCTGTGTCAGGGTCTCCGGCTTCGGCCTTCCATTCGCCCTCGTCATGCCACCAGCGGGAGCGAAGCTCCTGAAAATCGAACCCGGTGATTTCGGTGAGAGCGTCCATCCTCGCTCGCCAACGGTATTCGTAGAGGACGTTATCCATGTCAAAAACAAACAGCATGATGGCCCTAAGCCTAGGGCCCCTCTCAATCTCTCTCCCGGTGGGCAAACTACACTTGGGGGCGTGTCCGCTGTGATTGTGCGCCTCGACAACCCCGACGACCGGGCGATCGGGCTAATGCAAGCCCGCGACGTCGTTGCCTCTGGCAAGTGCATTGTGATGCCCACCGACACCGTGTATGGAATTGCCTGCGATGCCTTCTCGCCAGAAGCTGTTTCCACTTTGCTTGCCACGAAAGGGCGCGGTCGCCACATGCCGCCGCCCGTTCTCATTGGCAACGTAGATGATGTTGAGAAACTGGTGACTGAGGTTCCCGAGGGCGCGCGGGCAATCATGAACCGGTTCTGGCCAGGGGGCGTCACGATTATCTTTGAGGCAAACCCGGATGTTGAATGGGACCTCGGTGAAACCTCTGGGACCGTCGCAATTCGAATGCCAGACCACCCCGTTGCACTTGAACTTTTGAGCTTGACAGGACCGCTAGCCGTGTCTAGCGCTAACCGCACGGGCGAACTTCCCGCTCTGGATGCTACTGAGGCAATCGCACAGTTCGGCGATGATGTTCCGCTCTACGTCGATGCCGGCCGAGTGGGTGCTCTCTACACCGGGGGATCTGGCAACCCCGGCTCGACCATCGTCGATGCCACCGCCCTCTCAACTGGTGGCTCGTGGAAAGTTGTGCGCTACGGAGTGTGTGCCATTGAGGACTTGCGTGACGTTGCTGGGGGAGAGTGGGACCTGTGAGTTCCTACATTGTCATCACCGTCATTGCCATCGCGGTGAGCTTTGGGTTGGCACTCGCTCTTTGGCGGCTGGGCATCAAGCATCGATGGCACCGCGAAATCCGGCCGCGCGATGTTCATAAAGAGCCCACCCCGCGTCTCGGCGGAATTGCAGTCTTCGTAGGCATGGCAACTGCCGCCCTGGTTGCAAGCCCCTTCGAGGCGTTCGCGGATGTCTTTGACGATCCGCGACCGATTCTTTCCGTTTTCGCCGCCGCGTTCATCGTGGTCGCTTTGGGAGTCGTCGATGACCTGATCGAGCTCGACTGGCTGACCAAACTTTCTGGCCAAATTATCGCCGCTGGGGTTGTTGCCTGGCAGGGGGTCCAGATTGTTTCTCTGCCGATTGGTGGCATTACCCTCTTTTCACCAACACTCTCGCTGATTCTCACGGTGCTGGCCATTGTGTTGGTGATGAATGCGGTCAACTTCATCGATGGTTTGGATGGTTTGGTGGCTGGTGTTGCGTTGATCTCGACCGCAGTCTTTTTCCTGTATTCCTTTGTGCTCTCAATCGGCGAATCCGGCGCCACGGGTTTCAGCCTCGCAACATTCCTCACTCTCTTGCTGGCAGGCGGACTGCTTGGCTTCTTGCCACTGAATTGGCACCCAGCCAAGTTGTTCCTTGGTGACTCGGGCTCGTTGTTGGTGGGCTTGATGATGTCGGTGAGCGCAATTTCTGTGACAGGTCAGATTGATCCAGCCACCGTTAGCCCCACTCAATTGTTGCCAGCGTTCCTTCCAGTCATCCTGCCCCTCGCGGTGCTCATTGTTCCGCTTGTCGATTTCTCGTGGGCCGTGGGCCGACGGCTGCGACGTGGCATGTCGCCGTTTGATGCGGACCGCGCTCACCTTCATCACCGGCTGCTCGACATGGGCCACACCCACCAACAGGCAGTCTTGATTCTCTATGCGTGGACGGCTGTATTGGCCATTGGCACTCTGATGTTTCTCTTTGTGGCCTGGTATTTTGCGGTGGCAATCATCATCGTTGGACTCATCGGCTCTGCGTTGGTGACGCTGTCTCCTGACAGCCCGGCGACGAATGACCCTTTAGCTCTCGACCAGGAGGTTTCCCCGTGACGGTGTCCCAGCTAGCTAAACGCGCCGTGTTTGTAGGCGCCATTGTCACCAGCATCATTGCGATTGTCGCTGCCACCTGGGGCGCACTGGTGTCTGAGCTCCCGGGCATGCTTGGCGCACTGGTCGGCAGCGGACTGGGTTTTGCGCTCCTCGGTCTCACGGCTCTCAGCATCATTTGGGGGTTTCGCCTGGGTAAAGGCGATGTTCTTGCCCCTGCCTTTTTCGGGATTGTGCTTGGTACGTGGCTTGCGAAGTTTGTGGTGTTCCTTGCGATCGTCTTCTGGCTCGGTGATCAGGAATGGCTCGATCGAACGGTCTTGTTTCTCACGATCGTCGCCTCCCTACTCGCAGGCCTCATCACTGACGTTGTCGTGATCGCTCGCTCGAGGATGCCCTATGTCTCAGACGTGACTCTGCCGGGTGAGGACAAAACCAGCGGTTAGTGGCCGGTCAGAGGGGCGATAAGTTTTGAGACTAGGGACGGCTTGCCGGTCCTAGCCTCAATCCGATCGGCCAAGGCAACACCCACGATGGCTGCGGTTGCTCCGGCGTAGCGCAAGGGTTCTGGTTCCCACTGTGGCGACTTGTGTCCGACAAAGGGCAACCCGGTTCTGGATGTGGCTTTGCCCAGCACGAGATCGGCAAGCGTCAGGCCCGCCAAGTGGGAAAGCCCAACCCCGTCTCCCACATAACCGCCTGCCCGGCCAATGCCGGTTGCTGAATCCAAGGTGACAGACGAGTGCCAATCGCGCGGAACGCCGAGCACCCCGCCCCAGTTGTGGGTGATGGCGTAGGGGGCGAGAACGGGGAACAATTCGACCAGGGTCTGGTGAAGGGCCGAGAACACCCGTGGCACCCGGTCAAACTCTGGCTTCACCCGACTGCCCCAGTGATAAGGCGCTCCCCGGCCACCAAAGGCGATGCGATTATCCGCGGTGCGCTGCCCATAGATGATGAGCGAGCGGAAATCGGCGAACGTCATTCCGTGCTCGAGGCCAATCGCGTCGAACACGGAATCAGGTAGAACCTCGGTCGCGATCATCAGCGAATACAGCGGCAACGAGTGTCGCCTAGTCTGCTTGAGTTGAGAGCGATAGCCCTCCATCGCATCGATCACAACATCGCCTCTCACGGCTCCGCGCGAGGTGGTCACACTGCCAGCTTCGTAATGGCGAACCTCGGTCTGCTCCGCAATCCGGATTCCCGCCGATTCCGCAGCGCTGGCTAAACCGCGAACGAGTTTCGCGGGGTGAATTCTTGCGCAAGCAGGATCGAAGACGGCGCCGAGCGTTTCGGTAGCCTGGAGGGTTTCCTCCCTGCCTCGCCAGACGGCCTTATCTGCTGGTGTGAGAGCGGCATCGGCAAGACTGTCTTTGGCCCGGTGTTCTTGGATAGGGCTTCGCACCAGAGTCGTGGTCCCACCGGCCACAAAGTCGCAATCAATGTCGAGGTCCTTAGACCAACGTCCGACCGAATCGACGGCGTCAACCATGGCGTATCGAAGAGCGGTTGCGGCCTCGAGTCCGTGCTGCTTGATCAGGGACCCAACACTCGTGGGAAAAAGCGCTGAACACCAGCCCCCGTTTCTGCCGGAGGCCCCAAACCCAGCTACCTCTTTCTCGAGAACGAGAATCCGTAAATCGGGGGATTGCTTGGCCAGTGAGAGTGCAGTCCAGAGACCGGTGTATCCGGCGCCCATGATGACCACGTCCCAGTGCGCCTGCGCCTCGGCACTGGTGAGACTAGCCCTGGGCGAGAAGGACTCGCCCAGGGTGTCGTGCCACAGCGATAACGATCGATAGTCGACCACCACGGATGTCCTTAGAGGAGCTTGCTGGCTCTGGTGAGAACGTCGCGCAAGATTGCTTCGATCTCATCAAACTCCTTGGGGCCAATCGTGAGCGGTGGCGCCAACTGAATCACGGGGTCTCCTCGGTCATCAGCGCGGCAATAAAGCCCTGCATCAAAGAGTGCCTTGGAGAGGAAGCCGCGCAGCAGCTTCTCCGACTCGGCATCGGAGAAGGTCTCTTTGGTTTCCTTGTTCTTGACCAGTTCGATTCCGAAGAAGTATCCGGCACCGCGGACATCGCCGACGATGGGGATATCAAGCAACCGCTCGAGTGCGGCACGGAACTTCGGGGAGTTCTCGCGCACGTGCTCGTTGATTTTCTCCTCCTCGAAAATCTTCAAGTTCTCGAGTGCAACAGCAGCGGAGACCGGGTGACCACCAAAGGTGTAGCCGTGATAGAAGGTCGTGTTGCCCTTCGAAAACGGCTCGAAGAGCCGATCGCTGGTAATCATTGCCCCGATGGGGGAGTAACCACTCGTCATGCCCTTGGCACAGGTGATGATGTCTGGGACGTAGTCAAAGGCCGTGCAGGCAAACATCTCGCCGATGCGACCAAAGGCACAAATTACTTCGTCACTCACGAGAAGCACATCGTGCTTGTCACAAATCTCGCGGACCCGCTGGAAATATCCCGGTGGGGGCGGGAAGCAGCCGCCCGAGTTCTGGACGGGCTCCAGGAACACGGCGGCCACGGTGTCGGGGCCCTCAAACTCGATCATCTCTTCAATGCGGTTTGCAGCCCAGAGACCAAACTCTTCCTCGGTGCCACCGGGGAAACCCATTTCCTCGGCCCGGTAGTAGTTGGTGTTGGGCACACGGAACCCGCCCGGGGTGAGCGGTTCAAACATCGCCTTCATCGCGGGAATGCCTGTGATGGCGAGCGCACCCTGGGGGGTCCCGTGATAGGCGATGTAGCGCGAGATAACTTTGTGCTTCATGGGCTTGCCCATGAGCTTCCAGTACTGCTTCGCCAACTTGAACGCGCTCTCGACGGCTTCACCACCGCCGGTGGTAAAGAACACCTTGTTGAGATCTCCTGGCGCGTAGTCGGCCAACTTGTCGGCAAGCTCGATGGCGGAAGGGTGGGCGTACGACCACAGCGGGAAGAACGCGAGCTCTTCCGCCTGCTTCGCCGCCACCTCGGCAAGGCGCTTGCGGCCGTGCCCGGCGTTGACAACAAAGAGGCCCGAGAGGCCGTCGAGATACTTCTTGCCTTTGTCGTCCCAAATGTGGTGCCCAGAGCCCTTCACTATGACGGGCACATCGGCACCGGAAGACAGTGGACCCTGTCTGGTGAAGTGCATCCAGAGGTGATCGCGAGCCTTGTCTTGCAGGGTCTCGGCCTTCTTGCCGCGGCGCTTCGTCAGTGGTGGCGTCTTTGCCACGTGCTTTTGGCTCTTCGCGGACTTCAGTAATTTGTCGATGATTGTCATCGTGCTCCCCAGTCGTAGTGTTCTTTTTCTAGTGATAGATAGGTGAATGTTTCTGTGTCGACCACACCCGGTGTGGTGCGGATGGAACCGTGAAGGACTTCGCGCAACTCGTTGTCGTCGACACAGACGATTTCAGCGAGCATGTCGAAGCGGCCCGTGGTGAGAACCAAGTAGTCGACCTGGTCGATTTGCTTGATTGACTCGGCGACCGATCGTGCGTCGCCTGTCACCCGGATGCCGATCATTGCCTGGCGATAGAACCCCAGCTGGCTGGGGTCTGTCACGGCGACAATTTGCATCACACCGGCATCGGTGAGCTTGCTCACGCGCTGTCTCACGGCTGCCTCACTCAGCCCAACTCGTTTGCCGACTTCGGCATAGGACATGCGACCGTCACGCTGCAGCAAGCTGATAATTTGCTTAGCTGCGTCGTCAATCGCGACCCGGTGAGTCAGTTCTGCGCGAGGCATACTGTGATATTCGCACTATTTTTGCCATTTAGCAATCGAAAAACTCATCAAGAATGAAATTGGCAACGAAAAGCACACTATTTTGCCGGCTAGACCTACGGGTTCCCTCTGCGTTAGGTTATGGGCATGACTACTCGCACTTTGAAAAACTTTGTCAACGGTTCCTATGTCGACTCCAAGGGCAAGGAAGCCCTGGACCTCGTCGACCCAGCCACGGAGAAGGTGTACGCCCACTCCCCAATCTCCAACCAGGCCGATGTCGATGGCGCATACCAAGCTGCTGCCACCGCGTTTGAGTCTTGGAAGGAGACCACACCCTCCGAGCGTCAGCTCGCTCTGTTCCGCATCGCAGATGAGATGGAGAAGCGCGCTGAAGAGTTTGCTGACCTAGAGTCCCAGGACACTGGGAAGCCTCGTGGTTCCCTCGTAGAGAACGAGATCCTCGTCAGCGTTGACCAGATTCGATTCTTCGCAGGCGCTGCCAGAAACCTTGAGGGCCGCTCTGCGGGTGAGTACATGAAGGATCACACGTCGATGATTAGGCGCGAGCCCATCGGCGTTATCGGTCAGGTCACCCCATGGAACTACCCACTGAACATGGCGGTCTGGAAGTTTGCGCCTGCTGTTGCCGCTGGCAACACCACAGTGCTTAAGCCCTCTGACACCACTCCGCAGAGCACTCTGTTGCTCGCTGAGATCTGCTCGCTCCATCTTCCACCCGGGGTTGTCAATGTCATCACCGGTGACCGTTCGAGTGGAGCAGCGATGATTGACCACAAGATTCCTCAGATGGTTTCGATTACCGGTTCCGTCCGTGCGGGTATGGAGGTGGCCAAGGCTGCCTCCAGTGACCTCAAGCGCGTGCATCTGGAGCTTGGTGGAAAAGCACCCGTTGTGGTCTTCGATGACGCGGATCTTGAACTTGCCGCGGAGGGAATCGGAATTGCTGGTTTCTTCAACGCTGGGCAGGACTGCACCGCAGCCACCCGAGTCTTGGTCCACAAGAACGTTCACGACGAGTTCGTCGCGGTACTCACGAAGTGGGTCAAGGAAAACGTCAAGACCGGCATGCCAATCGACCCAGACGCCTTCTATGGCCCGGTCAACAACTCGAACCAAATGGATCGAGTCATGAGCATGATCGGGGCACTTCCCAAGAACGCCAACATCGAAATGGGTGGCGTGCGCCAGGGCTCCTCCGGCTACTTCATCGAGCCCACCGTGGTGACCGGTTTGAAGCAGAAGGATGACGCCATCCAGAACGAAATCTTCGGACCGGTGATCACCATTCAGCCGTTCACCGAAGAAAAAGAAGCCCTGCAGATGGCCAACGATGTGCTGTATGGCCTCTCTTCGAGTGTGTGGACCAGGGACCACGGGCGCGCGATGCGCTTCGCCAAGGGCCTGGATTTTGGTGCGGTGTGGATCAACTGCCACATCCCGCTCGTTGCTGAGATGCCCCACGGTGGCTTCAAGCACTCGGGCTATGGAAAAGATCTCTCGCAATACGGCTTCGAGGACTACACGCGCATCAAGCACGTGATGTCTTTCATAGGCGCGTAGCGGGAGATTTACAGGACTGTAATCTCTTGTACCAGCCAGGCACAAGGTGAACCGTCTATTATCAAGACCACGTGGCACCACCAGAACGACAACAAAGGAGTTTCGATGATGAATCGCCCACTGCCCGAAGACCCCATGGTTCGCAGCCTCATCAAGATGGCCAAGAAGTCTCAGGTCTCCAGGCGTACCTTCCTTGCAGGCACCGGCGGTGGCGCCGTGGCTCTTGGTCTTGCGGCCTGCGCTGCGGATCCTGAGATTGTTGCCCCCGAAGACATCTCGGCTACAGACAAGACCCTCAACTGGTCGAACTGGCCCTTCTACATCGATGAAGATGAGGATGGAAACTACCCCACGTTGGTTCGTTTCGAGGCCGAGTACGGTATCGACGTCAACTACATGGTCGACTACGACGACAACAACAACTACTTCGCCAAGGTCCGCGACCAACTCTCCCTTGGTCAGGACATTGGCGCCGACCTCGTTTGCCCGACTGAGTGGATGGTCAGCCGCTGGGTGAGCCTCGGTTACGTCCAGGAGTTCAACGAAGCAAACATGCCGAACAAGGCAAACGTTGTTGCTAGCCTCGCGAACCCAGACTTTGACCCAGGTCGCAAGAAGTCCCTGCCGTGGCAGGCTGGTTTCGCCGGTATTGCCTACAACACAGAGATGACCGGTGAAGTTCGCACAATTGAAGACCTGTGGCGCGATGACTTGAACGGTCGTGTCGTTGTTCTCTCCGAAATGCGCGACACCATGGGTCTCATTCTGATGGCCAACGGCGTCGACATCTCAGGTGACTGGGGGAATGACGAGTTCAACGCCGCCATCGATGTCCTCAGCGAACAGGTCAGCCGCGGCCAGATTCGCAACGTCAAGGGCAACTCGTACACTGAGGACCTCGTGAACGAGGACGCCCTTGCAGCTATCGCATGGTCTGGTGACATCACTGTGCTCAACGCCGAGGCAGGCTACGAGAAGTGGAAGTTTGTCTTCCCAGAGTCTGGTGCCACCATCTGGAACGACACGTTCGTTGTCCCTGTGGGTTCCCCCCGCAAGACGAATGCGGAAATCCTGATGAACTACTACTACCAGCCTGAGGTTGCCGCGGAGGTTGCCGCATGGGTCAACTACGTGACTCCGGTTGAGGGAGCGTATGACGCTGCGATCTCGATTGACCCTGAGCTTGCGGAAAACCAGCTCATCTTCCCGAACGCTGACACGCTGTCTCAGGTGAAGGCATTCAAGACGCTCGATTCCGCTGAAGACAACGAGTACCAGGCAGCCTTCCAAGCTGTGGTGCTGGGCGCTTAGTAGTCGGGCACCGGAGAACATCCCGTGGCAGAGACCCCGTCTGTCCGCGGATTCGCTGAGGCTGGCGCCGACCTTTCACTGGTCGGCGTCAGCAAGCGTTTCCCTGGCTTTACCGCGATTGACAATCTAGACCTGGATATTCCGGCCGGCTCGTTCTTCGCACTGCTCGGTCCCAGTGGTTGCGGCAAGACGACGACGCTGCGTCTTGTAGCGGGTCTTGAGGAGCCCACCCAGGGCAAGATTCTGATTGGCGGGAAAGACGTCACCAACACGACGTCCTATCAACGCCCCGTCAATACCGTTTTTCAGAGCTATGCGCTCTTCCCCCACATGACCATTCTTGAGAATGTTGCCTTTGGTTTGCGTCGCAGAAAGATTGCCGACGCGGAGAAGCTTGCCAAGGAAGCACTCGATCTGGTTGAACTTGCCCATGTCGCAAACAGAAAACCTTCGCAGCTCTCCGGTGGACAGCAGCAGCGCGTTGCGCTAGCCCGAGCGGTCGTTAATCGTCCCGCTTTGTTGCTTCTTGACGAGCCACTCGGTGCACTCGATCTCAAGCTTCGTCGACAGATGCAGCTTGAACTCAAAGACATCCAGAGCGAGGTGGGCTTGACGTTCTTGCACGTCACCCATGACCAGGAAGAAGCCATGACCATGGCCGACACCGTCGCGGTCATGAACCAAGGCCGGATTGAACAGATGGGTGCGCCAGAGGCTCTTTATGAGTTGCCCACCACAGCTTTTGTGGCGACCTTCCTTGGCCAGTCCAACCTCTTTACCGGTGAGGTAACCGGGTCGAGCGCATCCACGATGACCGTTGGCGTTGCTGGCGTTGGCATTGTGGTTCCCCTTGATCGGGCCCAGGTTCACCGCGGTGTTGTGACCATCGGGGTTCGACCGGAGAAGGTGACTCTCCACCGCGCTAAGCCCTCCGGTTCGGATCGCACGATTCTTGGCCCGGGCCGAGTGATGGACGCCTCGTTTAGCGGCGTCAGTACCCAGTACACAGTGGCTGTTCCAGGTTTTGGCGACGTTACCGTGTTTGCCCAGAACACCTCCATTGGTGACAACGCTAGGCCTGGCGATGAGGTCTATTTGTCGTGGTCACCAGAGCACGCCTTCGGACTGCTTGATCACCCCAGTGCCTCGTCCGGAAAGTTTGTCGCAGATACCGACACCGGCTCGCTGGTGGTTGCTGAGCGTGAGAAGCTCGAGGCGGAACTCGAGGAGTCCTAAGCCATGGCGTTTGGAGCGTTTCAGTCGACTGTTGGAGCAGGCGCGCCCTCGGGCGCTGCCATCGTTCAACGCAAAAGTCCCATCGCCCTGCTGTTGTTGTTGCCCGGTGTCCTCTATCTCATTCTCTTCTTCCTTACTCCACTGCTCTCGCTGGTCCTGACGAGCTTTCAGGAGCCGACACCCGGCGGGTTTATCGGGGAGTATCAAAACGCGTTTCGCTGGGAGAACTACACCCTCGTAGTGGAGACGTACTGGCCACACATCTCCCGCTCCTTCATCTATGCCCTTATCGCGACGTTCTTCGCTCTCCTTATTGGGTACCCGATTGCCTACGTGATTGGGGTGAAACTCCGGGCCTATCCACTCCTTCAGGCGTTGGCTCTGGTCTTGGTTATTGCCCCGTTCTTCATCAGCTTTCTGCTGCGCACCCTTGCGTGGAAGCAAATTTTCGCTGATGAGGGGTGGCTGCTGAGCGCACTCAAGGGTCTGCAATTGATTCCCGCCGAGGCTTACTTCACGGGGAGCCCAGCTGCGGTCATTTTCGGGTTGACCTACAACTTCATTCCCTTCATGACCCTGCCGATTTACACGTCTTTGGAGAAGCTCGACCTTCGATACGTGGAAGCGGGCGGCGACCTCTATGCCCACCCCGCTACTGTTTTTCGCACTATCACCTTCCCACTGTCGCTACCCGGAGTGCTCTCGGGAGTTCTGTTGACCTTTATCCCGGCTGCTGGTGACTACATCAATGCGAGTCGCGAGTTCTTGGGTTCAACGGACACCCAAATGATTGGCAATGTCATCGAGGCAAACTTCCTCGTGTTGCAAAACTTCCCTGCAGCCGCAGCGCTGTCACTCCTGCTGATGGCAGCGATTCTTGTGCTGGTGAGCGCCTACGTGAAGCGCAGCGGAACGGATGAGCTCCTATGAGAGGTTTCGGCAAGTACGCGCTCTATATCTACGTCGCCATCGCGTTCGTGTTCCTGATGATTCCGATTGTCTACACGATTGTTTTTTCTTTCAACGACGCCAGGCGCACCAACATCGTCTGGCGCGGATTTACTTTTGATAACTGGCTCACAGTCTGTGAAGCGCCCACGGTGTGTGAGTCCTTTGGCAACAGCATCGTCGTCGCGGTCGTTGCGACCGTGATGGCGACGACGCTGGGAACCATGATTGCTATTGCCTTGGTGCGCTATCGCTTCCGTTTCCGCTCCGCCACCACTCTGCTGTTGTTCCTGCCAATGGCAACGCCAGAGGTTGTGCTCGGCGCCGGTTTGGCCGCCCAGTTCCTGACGGCGGGAGTCGAGAAGGGCCTCGGAACCGTGATTCTTGCGCACACGATGTTCTGTGTGAGTTTCGTTGTGGTGACGGTCCGGGCTCGGGTTGCAACGCTTGATCCCGCTCTCGAGGAAGCTGGCCGGGATCTCTACGCCTCGCCAGCTCAGGTGTTTTGGCGAATCACGTTCCCGCTTCTCATTCCCGGCATTACCGCTGCAGCGCTGCTGTCCTTTGCGCTCAGTTTTGATGACTTCATCATCACTAACTTCAACGCCGGCCCCGACATGACTTTCCCGCGCTATGTCTACACGGCGGCAGCCAGGGGTATTCCGGCGCAGGCGAACGTAATCGCCTCCGCAGTCTTCTTCCTCGCCATCGCTCTGGTTCTCATCACCCAGATTCGTGGGGTCATTAAGCGTCGTCAACTACACCACACATAAAGGACCAACATCTCATGACGAGCATTAATCGTGAACGTTTAGCGCGCCTTTGGAACCAAGAAGTTGAGCTCTTTGCTTCTCAACGGCCCCAATCGAAGGCGCTCTGGGAGAAGGCTGTGCCTCGCATGCCCGATGGTGTTCCGATGTTGTGGATGGCGAAGTGGCCAGGCCCTTGGCCTGTGTATGTCGACTACGCCTCTGGCGCTCACTTCACCTGTGTTGATGGAATCGACCATATTGATTTGTGCCTCGGGGACACGGGCGCCATGGTCGGGCACGCACCCTCGGCAACAGTCGCCGCACTTCAAGCGCAGTTGGTCAAAGGTTCAACAACCATGTTGCCGACTGAGGATGCCGAAATCTCAGCGGGTTTGCTTGCCGATCGCTTTGGTGTTCCGTTCTGGCAGTTCACGCTCTCGGCGACAGATGCCAATCGGGCGATGGTTCGATACTCCCGTCACGTGACCGGCAAGAAGAAGGTGCTGGTCATCGACTACTGCTACCACGGCAGTGTGGACGAGACGTTCGCAACCCTGGACTCCGCGGGATCGGTCGTGGAGCGCAGAGGAAACATCGGTGCGCCGGTGCCTCCGTCCGAGACCACCGTGGTGGTGCCCTTCAACGACATCGCAGCGCTTGAACATGCTTTCGCCACGGAAAGTATCGCGTGTGTGCTCATTGAGCCAGCGATGACGAACATTGGAATTGTGTTGCCAGAGCCTGGTTGGCACGAGGCGCTGCGCGCGCTCTGCACCACTCACGGTGCCGTGCTGATTATCGATGAGACCCACACCCTGTGTGCTGGGCCTGGGGGAATGATTCAGCGCGATGGTCTCAAGCCTGATGCTGTTGTTGTGGGGAAGACCATTGGGGGAGGAATCCCGGCTGGGGCCTACGGCATGACGGCCGAGTTGCAGGCGAAGGTCCGAGCCAAGATACACCTGGAGGACATCGATGTGGGAGGCGTTGGCGGCACCCTCGCAGGAAACGCACTGTCGTTGGCGGGAATTCGGGCAACGCTTTCCAGCGTGCTGACGCCTGAGGTCTACCCGGCCATGATTGAGCGGGCAACCGAGTGGACAAAGGGTGTTCAGGACGCAATTGACGAGTATGGGCTGCCGTGGCAGGTCACCCAGCTCGGTTCGCGCTCGGAGTACAGCTTCTTGCCCCACGCCCCCCGACACGGCAAAGAGGCTGCAGATGCTGATGATTTCGAGCTTCAGCAGTACCTTCACCTGCACGCTCTGAACCGCGGGATTCTCTTGACTCCGTTCCACAACATGGCGCTCATGAGCCCCGCCACCACGGCAGCTGACGTGGCCGCTCACACTGCTCATTTCCGGGAAGCCGTGGAAAGCTTGGTGGGTGAGTAACTCGCTCTTTGACTGCCGTGAACCCGCGGCGCTCCTCGAGGGTATGCGCAAAGCCAGAATGGCGATTGGGCGAGGCAAAGTTGTCTGCGTTCCCACCGACACGGTCTATGGACTTGTGGCCGACGCTTTCAAGCCAAGCGCCACGAAGGCCCTGCGTAATGTTCGGGGTATGGGGGAGCGCGATCCTCTGGGCGTGCTATTGCCAGGAATCCCTACTCTGCGCGCGCTTGCCGAAAACGTCCCCGATGAGGTTCAGGCCCTCGCTCAAGAATTTTGGCCCGGTGCGCTCACAATCATTACCGCTGCAGGTGAATCATTGATGTGGGATTTGGGGGACACCCACGGGACTGTCGCTCTGCGCATGCCCTCGGAGAGAATCGTGTTGGAACTGCTCAGCGAGACTGGCCCCTTGGCGGCCTCGAGCGCTTATCGGGTGGGCGAATCCGGTGGTGTCCGTGCGGAGGATGTCGAAGCGACATTTCGCGAGGATGTGTCTGTCTATTTGTCCTCTGGAGCCAGTTATTCCGCGGGTGTTCTTTCCACCGTCATCGACGCGACAGGGCTAGATAAGCCGGGGGGCAAGCTCCGTTTGGTGCGCGAGGGCGCAATTCCGAAGGCCGATATCTATGAGGTTGTTGACATCGCTCGGTTCGGTTAAACCTTGACTCTAAGGCTGATTGGTGACTCACAGCAAGGCTTGCTAAAGTGCCTAAAGGACGTCGTTCGCCGCGCACCTGTGCGCCCCGAAACTGGAGACAGCGCTGTTAGCAGAAGCCACTGAGACCTTTCTCCAGTTAGCTGCCACCGACTCTGGAGAGTTCTCTCCGCCGACTATCGGAGAGTTTTTCCCGCCCGCAATTCTCTTTGAGGGCACCATCTTCGAGATGAACCGCATCATTCTGGTCCGTCTTCTTGCGGTGGTGGCCCTGATTCTTGTCTTCTGGCTCGGAACCAGAAAAATGAAGGTCGTCCCCGGCCGCTTCCAAGGCGTTGTCGAAATGGCGCTGAATTTGGTGCGGGTCAACATCGCAGAGGACCTTTTGGGCGAAAAAGATGGCAAGCGGTTCCTGCCCTTGCTTACGAGCATCTTCTTCCTGGTTTTGTTTATGAACTTGACCGGCATCATCCCTGGGCTGAACATTGCAGGAACCAGTGTGATCGGTATGCCGCTGGTTCTTGCGATTGCGGCCTACGTCGCCTTCATCTATGCGGGCCTTCGCAAGCACCCTGTAGCGTTTTTGAAGAATGCGCTGGTTCCCCCGGGTGTTCCCTGGCCGCTCTACATCATCGTGACACCCATTGAATTGGTGTCCACTTTCGTCCTTCGTCCCATCACGTTGACACTGCGTCTTCTGATGAACATGGTCGTTGGTCACTTCCTGCTGGTTCTCTTCTTCTCCTCGACCCACTTTTTCGTCTTGTATTCCGACTCGTGGATGGCTGCGTTTGGCTTGGGAACCATCGCATTCAGCATTGCCTTTACATTCTTCGAAATACTGGTCTCAGTACTTCAGGCCTACGTCTTTACTCTCTTGACCGCCGTCTACCTCCAGCTCGCGCTGGCGGAAGAACACTAAACCTCAGCCCGATACGCCATCGGGCTGACAACATGGAAGGAAACACCTGTGGACGCAACATCGGTTATCGCCGAACTCACTGGAAACATTGCGACGGTCGGTTACGGTCTCGCTGCTATCGGCCCCGCAATCGGCGTGGGCATCGTGGTGGGCAAGACCATTGAATCGGTCGCTCGCCAGCCTGAACTTCAGGGCCGCCTTACGGTTCTGATGTATATCGGTATCGCCTTTACTGAAGCACTGGCGTTCATCGGTATCGCAACCTACTTCATCTTCACCGGATAGGCACCTGATGCACACCAACGCAATCCTTTTCGCAGCGGAAGGGAGCACGATTAACCCTCTGCTCCCGGCGATCTATGACATTGTCTGGTCGATCATTCCGTTCGCTTTGGTCTTGTTCTTGTTCTGGCGCGTGGTGTTGCCAAGACTTCAGAAGACTTTGGATGAGCGTTCCAGCGTGATTGAAGGCGGTATTGCTCAAGCAGAGTCCGCTCAGCTTGAGGCAAAGAAGGCCCTCGACAAGTACAACAAGCTCCTCGCTGATGCCCGAGCTGAAGCGTCTGAGATCAGGGACAAGGCTCGACAGGAAGGTGCTGTGATCCTTCAGGAAATGAAGGACAGTGCACAGGCCGAGGCGAATCGCATTGCCCAGGCTGCGAGCGCCCAGATTGAAGCCGAACGCCACCAGGCCGTGTTATCACTGCGCAAGGAGGTCGGCGCGCTCGCTCTCGATCTCGCTGCCGCTGTGGTTCAGGAGCGCTTGAGCGAAGACGCGAAGGCAGCCTCGGTCGTTGACCGGCTTCTTGCTGATCTCGACAAGGAGCAGGCCGCTCCCAAGAAGGCTGCAGCCAAGGCACCCGCGAAGAAGAAGGCCACACGCTAATCATGGGCGCTCAAACCAGACAATCCCTCGAGCAGGCCAGGACTCTCCTGGCCGGTCGCAGCTCGCTCGGTCTTCCGCTTGCGGAAAACCTTTTTGCTGCTGCACTCGGGCTGTCTGGTTCACCTGCTTTGCGGAATGCACTCAGCGATTCAGCATCCGAGGCCGCGGGCAGAAAGCAGCTCGCTGCCCAATCATTCGCATCGTTGTCCACCGATGCGAAGAAAATCGTGGATGCACTCGTTTCCATGCGGTGGTCCAGTGCCGAAGACCTCCAAGGAGCCCTCGAAGACCTCGGGATTCGGGTCTGCGCGGCCAGCGTAGATGCCAAGACCGATCTCGTCGGTGAGCTCTTGGCGATTTCTTCCCTCGTTCACTCCAATGCGGAACTCGAGTTGGCGCTTGGATCAAAGCGTGCGCACCCGCGCGATCGCGCGAACCTCGTGGGTTCGTTGCTCGGGAAGAAGGTTTCGGGAGAGGCACTCGCTATCGCTCGGCATCTGGTATCTGATCCGCGCGGTCGCCGGATTGGTGCGATGCTCCAGGCCGCTGCGGTGACCGTAGCCGACCACCACGGCAAGGGGCTTGCCGTGGTGAGTGTGGCAAAGTCGCTGAATCAAGCCCAGCGCGCAGGCGTTGAGAAGCTGCTTCGCAAGAACTATGGCCGCGACCACTATGTAGCCGAGGTAATAAACCGCGACGTTGTCGGCGGAATGAAGATTCGCGTCGGTGACGACGTGATTGATGGCAGTATCCAAGCCCGTTTGGCCGACCTTAGAACACAACTTGCTGGCTAAGGCCAGCGCCTCGTACGTGAGAGACGAATCACAACAAAAGGAAGAACCATGGCAGAACTAACAATCAACCCGGACGACATCCGCGATGCTCTCAAGAAGTTCGCGAAGTCTTACGACCCGGGAACGGCAGCCACCTCTGAGGTTGGCCACGTCATCGATGCCGCTGACGGTATCTGCCACGTTGAAGGGTTGCCCGGTGTCATGGCCAACGAACTGGTCAAGTTCGCCGATGGAACCCTGGGTCTCGCTCAGAACCTCGACGAGAACGAGATTGGTGTTGTTATCCTCGGCCAGTTTGCCGGCGTTGAAGCCGGTATGGAGGTCACCAGGACCGGTGAAGTTCTCTCCGTCCCCGTTGGCGATGGTTACCTCGGTCGGGTAGTCGACCCGCTGGGTAACCCCATCGATGGCCTCGGTGCGATCAAGTCCGAGGGTCGTCGCGCCCTGGAACTTCAGGCCCCTGGCGTCATGGCCAGGCGTAGCGTTCACGAACCACTTCAGACCGGCATCAAGGCAATCGACGCCATGATTCCTGTGGGCCGCGGACAGCGCCAGCTGATTATTGGTGACCGCCAGACGGGCAAGACGGCGATTGCTGTTGACACCATCATCAACCAGAAGGCGAACTGGGCGACCGGTGATCCCACCAAGCAGGTTCGTTGCATCTACGTGGCAATCGGCCAAAAGGGTTCCACCATTGCTGGCGTGAAGGGCGCTCTCGAAGAAGCCGGAGCCATGGAGTACACCACCATTGTGGCCGCTCCCGCGTCTGACCCGGCTGGTTTCAAGTACTTGGCTCCCTACACCGGCTCTGCCATTGGCCAGCACTGGATGTACAACTCCAAGCACGTCCTGATCATCTTCGATGACCTTTCCAAGCAGGCCGAGGCCTACCGCGCAGTGTCGCTGCTGTTGCGTCGTCCACCAGGTCGTGAGGCCTACCCCGGTGACGTCTTCTACTTACACTCCCGTCTGCTCGAGCGTTGCGCCAAGCTCTCCGATGAAATGGGTGGTGGTTCGATGACCGGTCTTCCGATCATTGAGACCAAGGCAAACGACGTCTCCGCCTTCATCCCCACCAACGTGATCTCGATTACCGATGGACAGATCTTCTTGCAGTCCGATCTGTTCCTCGCCAACCAGCGTCCTGCCGTTGACGTGGGTATCTCTGTGTCCCGTGTTGGTGGAGACGCTCAGGTGAAGTCCATCAAGTCGGTCTCTGGAACGCTCAAGCTTGAGCTGGCCCAGTACCGCTCATTGGAAGCCTTCGCAATGTTTGCCTCAGACCTTGACGCTGCTAGCCGTCGTCAGCTTGAGCGCGGTGCGAGATTGACCGAGCTTCTCAAGCAGCCCCAGTATTCGCCATATCCGGTCGAAGAGCAGGTTGTCTCGATCTGGGCTGGTACCAACGGAAAGCTGGACACTATTGCGGTGGCGGACGTCCTCAAGTTTGAGGCTGAGCTTCTCGACCACCTTCGTCGCAACACGAAGATCCTCGACACTCTGCGCAAGACGAATGTGCTTGACGACGACACCAAGGCGGAGCTGGAGAAGGAAGTTGACAAGTTTGTTGTTGCCTTCCAGGCCAGCGGCGCCGAGGGCCTCGGCCAGCCCGGTAGCGAAGAATTCGACGCTATGGAGGCTGAAGACATCAACCAGGAAAAGATCGTCAAGCGCAAGCGCTAGACGACAGTGAGCTAAAGGACTAGGCAACTATGGGTGCGCAACTTCGGGTCTACCGGCAGAAGATTCGTTCTGCCAGTACGACCAAGAAGATTACGCGGGCAATGGAGTTGATCTCCGCCTCGCGTATTCAGAAGGCGCAGAGCCGTATGAAAGCGGCCGCGCCGTATTCGCGCGCGGTGACTCGTGCCGTGTCCGCCGTGGCAACCTACTCCAACATCGATCACCCGCTGTTGACCGAAGCTGCTAACCCCAAGCGCGCGGCGATGGTGATCTTTACCTCTGACCGGGGTCTTGCAGGCGCGTTTAGCGCCCAGGTACTTCGTGAGGCGGGGGAGCTTCGTACTCGCCTTGAAGACGAGGGTAAAGAGGTCGTGCACTACGTCATTGGGCGCAAGGCTGTTCAGAACTTCGCCTTCCGTCAGCGTCCCGTAGAGAAGTCGTGGATGGGCAACACCGACCAGCCTCAGTTCGAAACGGCCAAAGACATTGCCGACACCGTGATTGAGCGCTTCATTCAAGACACTGACGAGGGCGGCGTGGATGAAATCCACATCGTCTACAACCGTTTCGTGTCTTTGGTCACTCAAGCCCCTGAGGTTGTGCGTGTTCTGCCGCTCGAGGTCGTCGAGGGTGTTGAAGAGCCAGGTAGCACGGACGTGTTCCCGCTCTATGAGTTTGAGCCAGAGCCCGACGATGTCCTCGATGCACTGTTGCCGGTGTATATCGAGAACAGAATCTTCTCGGCCATGCTCCAATCTGCTGCTGCCGAGCACGCTGCTCGTCAGAAGGCTATGAAGTCGGCAAGTGACAACGCCGACAAGCTGATCCGCACGTACACAAGCTTGGCGAACAACGCTCGCCAAGCCGAAATTACCCAACAGATTTCCGAAATCGTGGGCGGCGCCGACGCCCTCGCTTCGGCGAAGTAAAGAAAGAGAAGACGATATGAGCAAGACTGCCACCAAGAAAGCGACTGCCACGGGTCGTGTTGCCCGCGTTACCGGTCCGGTTGTTGACGTCGAATTTCCTCACGACTCAATCCCCGAGATCTATAGCGCGCTGCAGACCACCATCACCATGGGTGGCGAGTCGAGCGTGTTGACTCTCGAGGTTGCCCAGCACCTCGGCGATGACCTCGTTCGCGCAATCGCTTTGAAGCCCACTGACGGTTTGGTCCGCGGGCAGGAAGTGCGTGACACCGGTGGCCCCATTACGGTTCCTGTCGGCGACGCAACTAAGGGCAAGGTGTTCAACGTCCTCGGCGAGGTCTTGAACTCCGACGACAAGCTCGAGGGTGTCGAGCGTTGGAGCATCCACCGCGAGCCCCCACCCTTCGACCAGCTCGAGTCCAAGACTCAGCTGTTCGAAACCGGCATCAAGGTGATCGACTTGCTCACCCCCTATGTATTGGGTGGAAAGATCGGCCTCTTCGGTGGTGCCGGTGTCGGCAAGACCGTTCTCATCCAGGAGATGATTCAGCGCGTTGCCCAAGACCACGGTGGTGTGTCGGTGTTCGCCGGTGTTGGTGAGCGCACCCGTGAAGGTAACGACCTCATTCACGAAATGGAAGAAGCGGGCGTCTTCGACAAGACCGCACTGGTCTTCGGACAGATGGATGAGCCCCCCGGAACCCGTTTGCGTGTAGCTTTGTCCGCTCTCACCATGGCTGAGTACTTCCGTGATGTTCAGAACCAGGACGTGTTGCTCTTCATCGACAACATCTTCCGCTTCACTCAGGCCGGTTCCGAGGTGTCGACACTTCTGGGTCGTATGCCCTCTGCCGTGGGTTACCAGCCAAACCTCGCAGATGAGATGGGTGTGCTCCAGGAGCGCATCACCTCCACTAGAGGTCACTCCATTACCTCTCTACAGGCCATTTATGTGCCAGCTGATGACTACACCGACCCAGCGCCTGCGACGACCTTCGCGCACTTGGATGCAACCACAGAGCTTAGCCGCGACATCGCGGCTAAGGGTCTCTACCCTGCTGTGGACCCATTGACCTCCACTAGCCGCATTCTTGACCCTCTCTACATCGGAAATGACCACTACCGTGTGGCCACGACCGTCAAGCAGATTCTGCAGAAGAACAAGGAACTCCAGGAGATCATCGCGATCTTGGGTGTTGACGAGCTCAGCGAAGAAGACAAGATCACCGTCTCGCGTGCACGTCGTATCCAGCAGTTCCTCTCTCAGAACACCTACATGGCGAAGAAGTTCACCGGTGTCGAGGGCTCCACGGTGCCCCTCAAGGAGACCATCGAATCCTTCGATGCCATCGCCCGTGGTGACTTCGACCACGTTGCCGAGCAGGCCTTCTTCAACGTTGGCGCCATCTCGGACGTGGAAGAGAAGTGGGCGAAGATTCAGAAGGAGAACGGCTAATAGTGGCTGGCATCCTGCAGGTCACGGTGGTGTCTGCCACCGCTGAGGTGTGGTCGGGCGAAGCCACCATGGTCGTCGCCCGCACCACCGAAGGTGAGATTGGAATCCTTGCAGGCCACGAACCAACACTCGGTGTTCTCGCCGCCGGCGAGGTTCGGATCACCACTGCAGCTGGCGAGAAGATCACGGCGAAGGCGGAGGACGGGTTTCTCTCCGTTGACAACAATCAGGTGACCATTGTTGCCGGACTGGCAGAGATCATTTAGCTGATGCTGATTCTTCTGCCTCCCTCCGAGACCAAAGTTTCCGGAGGGGACGAGGGGTCACGCCTGGATGTCGGTTCTCTGAGCTTCCCCGTGCAGAGAGACGTTCGAGAGCAGTTGGTCACGCTGGTCGTTGCTCTCTCCAACGATCCAATTACAGCTCTGAAGGTCTTGAAGTTGGGGCCGAAGGGTTCTGGCGAACTTGAGCGCAACCGTGAGCTGCGAAGCGCTCCTGTGATGCCAGCCCTCTCTCGTTACACCGGTGTTCTCTACGACGCACTGGGCGTTGACACTCTAGATGGCGCTGCCCAGAGCCGCGCGCTCTCGAGTGTTGCCATCTTCTCCGCGCTTTTTGGGCTTGTTCGTGCCGGCGACAAGATTCCTGCCTATCGGCTTTCCTACGACTCAAACCTGCCAGGCGGAAAGCCCAGCGCCCTGTGGGGGCCCTTAGGCCCCACCCTATGGGCTTCGGTCGATGACTTCGTGATCGATCTTCGCAGCGCGGGTTATCGAAGCCTCTCTCCGTTGCCGGAGGCCCGGGGAGTTTTTGTCTCGCTCGTGAAACCCGGCCCCGCAGGGGCCAGGGGAGCAATTGGACACCACAACAAGGGAACGAAGGGTCGCCTGGTGAGAGACCTGCTCCAGTCGGGGGCCAACATCACCTCAGTCCAGGAGCTCTGCGAGTGGGGTGCGTCCAACGGCCACAGTTTTGATGAGGCAAGCGCTCACTCTGGAACTATCGAGTTGGTGGTTGCCCTCTAGCGAAAATCGATGCCTTCGTGGCGCAAGAGTTTCTCTTTGGTCGGGATCCCTTCGCCCGCGCTATAGCCGGTGATTGTGCCGCTGGCGCCAAGGACTCGGTGGCAGGGCACGATAATCGGTATGGGGTTGCGGCCTACCGCTCCGCCAACGGCTCGTGGTGCGCGCCCAAGGCCCGCTTTCTGACCGAGTTCGTCGTAGGTGAGTTTTTCGCCGAAAGGAATTGTGGTCAGCTCGTTCCAGATTGCCTCCTGGAAACGTGTTCCTGACCAGGCCAAGGGCACATCAAACGTCGTGCGCGAGCCACCGAAGTATTCCTCTAGTTGCGAGGCAGCGCGCTGGAGAACCTGGGTATCGGTGGGGTTGATGCTGTGCTCAGACGAGGGGTTTTGCCCAATAGCCACACCGGTGATCGTCTGGTTGCTGGCGGTAATAGTCAACGGGCCGAGCGGTGACTTGATGGTCAAGGAAGAGTTCATGTGATGAGGGTACATCCATTCCGCAACAGCCTCCGGCGCCCCGGAAACCGAACGAAGACTGCTCAAGGTCCGTGTCCTGTGGAGAAAGTTCTTCTTCCTCACGAAGCCTCACGTTGATGCCCTGGTTCAACTCGGAGACCTCGGAGTTCAGGCGATTGAGCTCTTCGAGACGCTCATTGTATTCATCAATCTTTGATTGCAGGCTGGTGCGCATCGACCCGAGACGTGACTGCCGTTCAACCAGTGCATTCCTGGTCGACTCGAACTCCGAGCGAGAGGGGAAGGCCCCGGGTGTTGACGCGCGCTCGTTGAACGCCAGAATGTCCGAGTTCAGGGCAGCCTGCTCCTGCTCGTAGGCAAAGCGGAGGCCCTCTATTTCGGCGGCACGGGATTCCAGTTCTTGTGCAAGAGCGTTGAGCTCAGCCTCGACGGTGTCAAAAACTCGATAAAGCTCGTCTGCGAGTGCGACTACCTTGCTGCGGTCAGTGAAGTAGATCGCGTAATGCTCCTCCAGGAGCGGTGGCAGGGGGGCGATTTCAGTGCCAAGGATCGCGTAGAGCTCGGGGATCCTCGAGGCAGGGTTATTGGACTCGTACGAGGCAATTCGGTCGCGCAGTTGATGATCGGCGGGCAGCGTGGCAAAGCCCTCCTCCAACAGTTCAGCCAGGCGGGCTTGCTCCTCGGTGGAGAGTCGTGCCCATGCAGCGTGGAGCATCTCATGGGCGGCAACGACGGGCTCGATACTTACCAGGCGTTCGTCGGTCACGTCATAGAGATAGATTCGACCGTCGCGCAGGGTGTAGCAGCCAAGAACACCAATACCTGGCTCGTTGCGAGTGCAATAGCGATCAAACTCGTAGACGGGGACGATTTGCGGCAACGACGTCATGAAGTAGAGCTCGCCAGTGGGCGACATTCCCGAGGCGCGAGCATATTCGAGGATTTGCTCGGGAGCGTCGAACTGGTAGGCCACCAACTGGTCCTTTATGTGGCGTTCATTCGTGACGAGCCACGAAACACCCCATGCTGCACCGCCCTGAAGGGCGAGTGCCGCCGTGGCCAGCAGAACGAGAGCCGCGCGACCGACGCGTGACCCCGTGGAGTGTTCTGCCATCTTCCTACCTTTCCGGCAGTTCCATTGTCGCCTAGACCGCCTTAGAAACGGCTTGGGACACCGCTCTGGAGCGGGAAGAGCCATCGAGCATACCGCTGTGTGTTCTCCCCCGCTCCGCTGAATCGCCCCGGTACCCTGTGGCGTATGAGTCTTTTTGACGCCACCGAGGTGCGGCCGCCCGCGCCCTGTTCGAGGTGTGGCCAGAAGGTTCACGCGAGCAGCCTGTTTTGCCCCCAGTGTGGCCAGTCGAGCGTTCGCCCTAAACCCGCTCCTCCCAAAGCCCAGGAGCCACCTGCCCCAGAGCCCGCTCCTGCGCCGACGCCAGCGCCTGACGCAGCTCCCAGCACCACCGGCTGGTTACGAAGGAGCTTGTCGCTCGGGAGGAAGGCCGAGATCCCGGCCTCTGCTGAACCCGCTCCGGTGGTGAGCCTCGACCAAGAAACGCAAGCAATGTCTCTTTTCGAGATTGAGCAAGCGGAAGCTGTCGCCAAAGAGAAAGCACCCAGACGGGCCCAGGCCGCCATTCGTTTCACGGTCACTTTTGACGATGGCAATACGGTCACGGTCGGAGAGATCCCCGGAGTCATGGGCGTCAAGCCCGTCGCTGAGGGCGACACCCTGTTCCGCGTGTATGTCGAGGACCCTACAGACACCGTTGCCCCGGAACACCTGGAGTTTGGTGTCGATAACGGCGTTTTTTGGGTCAAGGATCTAAAGACCGTGAATGGCACTGTAGTCGAAGAGCCCGGATCCCCAGCAATTCAGTGCATTCCCTACGACAAGTATTTTGTGGTGCGAGGCTCCCGGGTGGGCTTGGGCTCACTGTTTTTCACCCTGCACTAATCGACTGTCCACGGCGATCACCAATACGGTGAGTTTCGCGCGCTAGAGCGACTCTGGCAGTTCCAGCTTCACGCCGTGTTCCACTAGGGCCGTGTTTCCCGGCCCGCCTCCCGTTGCGCCAGCCCCACTGGAGGAGGCCCCACTACCGATCCTCCCGCTTGTGGCGCCGGTCGCGTTGGCGGTTGTGTTGGCGCTTGTCTTTGATTCTGGGTTGGCCTTGCTCATGGGGGCGCTCGGGCCACTGATGGTCCTGGGAAGCTGGTGGGAATCCAAGCGACGAAGCGTGGCCAAACACGACCGGGCGCTGCTCGAGCACGAGAACCGGCTGGTCGACTATGAGTCCGAAGTGAGTCGCGCAAGGCGAGATATCGTTGAGCGCGCCACCAGGCTCCACCCTGGGATAAGGGACTGGTCGACAAATCCGTTGTGGCGGGGCCCCGCGCCTGACGCACAGACACTCAGTGTTGGGCGAACCAGGTGGCAGCCACCACCGGAACACCCCCTCGGGGGAACCGGGGTAATCAGTGGAATGCCAGCCCTCGTCGACATGACCCAGGGGCTGGCACTGGTGGCCTCCGGCGACCAGTGCAGTCTGTGGCGCGCGCTCGCCCTGCAATGGAGGGCGCACTCGCCGCACCCCCTCCTGCCCTTGTGGGATTTGGCAGAGGACCCTCCACCGGATTTGCGCGGGACGTCCAGACTCGTCTGGGTCAGTTCCCTCACCGATGTTCCCCACGAGTGTCAGGCAGTGTTGCTCCACCGAGGTGGAGCATTGGCTGAACTCCATGTGCCGGGCGAGCAGCCACAAGATCTACAGCTCGATTCCCTGAGCCATGCTGAGGCGATGAGAATTCCCCGAGAGCGTCTTGGGGTGAGCGAGGCACTCAGCCCACCGCCAGATCTATCGCGTCTCGATCAACTGTGGGCTGCTCTGGAGCCGCAGGGGCCGTTCTTCGACCTACTCTCAGAGGGCCCCCACACCATCGTCTGGGGCGCGACGGGGAGTGGCAAAAGCGTCAGCGTGGTTGCCCTCGTGGGCTCACTTGCGAGGCACTATTCACCAGACCGAGTGGTGTGCGTGCTGGTCGATTTCAAGGGGGGAGCGGGGCTAGCCCCGCTGCAATCCCTGTCCCACACCGTGGGCTGGGTAACGGACCTTGCCCCCGAGAGCAGCAGCCGGGCCCTGCGCGGGTTGAGAGCCGAAATGACCAGACGAGAGCGAATCCTCCAGGCCGCCGGGCGAGCGGACTGGGCGGAACTTGAGCCGGTCGAACATGGGCCGCGCCTGGTTGTTGTTGTGGATGAGGTGGCCTGGCTGTTAGTGAACCACCCGCTCTGGGCAGAGGCGATTACTGACATCGCGGCCCGCGGGCGCTCGCTCGGTGTTCATCTTGTTCTCTCCACTCAGCGCATCAGTGGAGTGATTACGCGCGCGATGATGGCTAACATTGCGTTCCGCGTGTGTGGTCGTGTCACCGACGAAGCGGAGTTCCGAGAGGGCATGCCCGATGCCGGAGCCTCATTACTCAGCACTCTGCGTCATGCGCGCCCGGGTCAGGTCGTTGTTTCGGGGGCGACCACGTCCCCACGGACGTGTGCGGTGGAACCCGCCCAGGAACTAGCTAGTGACGGCCTGCCCGCTACGTGGAAGGTCTGGGGGGAGCCGCTGCCCTCTCTCATTCCCTGGAGCGATTGTGACGCATCTGCACCAACATGGGCGTGGCAGGAATGTCTTGACACCCACTCTGTGGTCCCTGTTCCGGTGTCCTCGGGCTCGGTGGCCGTAGTTGGCGATGATCGCTCCGGCCGAACGAGCGCTGCCTTCGCCATTGCGTCGATGAGGCCACGGTCCCTCCTGGCGCCGCTGGACGGAGCATCACTCTGGACGTGTATGCAGGAGATTTCTGGCACAGGGCGGGCGCTTGTAGTGGACGATATTGACCTAGTTCTTCACGCCTGTGGCGCCGAGGGTGAGGCTTTTCTTGTTTCGGCTTTGGAGGGCTTCTCGGGAGAACTCGTGATGACCCTCAGTGCCCGCCATCGACTATCCCGCTCATTATCAAGGCTTGCCCACAATGTCCTACTCATGTCCATTGCTAAAGCGGAGAACCAGGACCTTTGGGGCAGTCCTGCTCGAAGCGGGGCGGGGACCGGATACTGGCTCGGCGAAGAGATCCAGGTGGCTCACGGAGCACCAGCCCCGGAGAGATGGATGGTCGAGGAACCACCCTTGGTCACTGAACCGTTAGTTCTGACGAACTCGCCGGAGGATTGGGCTTCCAGCAAGCATGGCCTGATTATTGATTCTGCTGACCAGTCCGGCGCTTGGGCGCAGTTAGCGCGTTATCGCGGGACTCACCCTATCCTCATCGATGGACCCAGCCACCGTGAGCTTCGATCCCTGAGTCAGACAGGTCTCTGGGTTCCCCCACTGACACCCGCAGAGGGTTCACTATGGCTGTGGGACGGGACGAAACCAGTGCTGACTAGCCGAGAACGCTGGCGAGGGTGACGCTGTCCATGTTGTGTGCGAGCCCCACGGGTTCATTGGTCAGCGACCCTGCGGTCGTGTTGAGACCTTTAGCGAGACCCGCGTCAGCGCGCAGTGCGTCCTTCCAGCCTTTGCCGGCTAACGCGTTGACGTAGCGCATGGTGGCGTTGGTGAGAGCGACCGTCGAGGTTGCCGGCACCGCGCCTGGCATGTTCGCTACGCAGTAGTAAATGCTCTGGTGAACGGTGAACGTGGGATCAGCGTGAGTGGTGGGCTTGGAACCCTCAAAACATCCGCCCTGGTCGACCGCGATGTCCACGAGGACGCTCCCTGGCTTCATGCGGGACACGAGGTCCATAGACACGAGCTTCGGCGCTTTGGCGCCTGGAATCAATACCGAACCAATGACGAGGTCGGCGTCGATGCAGGCTCGCTCGATTTCGAGCGAGTTAGACGCAGCGGTTTTGATTCGGCCCGCATAGAGGGCATCGAGTTCCTTGAGCCGGACCAGGTTCGTGTCGAGCACGGTGACCTCAGCTCCAAGACCCACAGCGACCGAGACAGCGTTGGTGCCAGCCACGCCACCGCCCAAAACGACCACTTTAGCCGGCCTGGTTCCGGGGACACCGGGGACGAGGAGTCCCATGCCGCCGGCGGACTTCATCAACGTGTTTGCTCCCACAATCGCGGAGAGCCTGCCTGCGACCTCGCTCATGGGCGCGAGAAGTGGAAGGCCACCCGTGGGGCCCTCGACGGTTTCATAGGCGATCGCCGTGATGCCAGAGGACAGCAGTGCGGTCGTCAGGTGGGGTTCAGCTGCGAGGTGAAGGTAGGCAAAAAGTAGGAGGTCATCACGGAAGTACCCGTACTCGGACTCGATGGGTTCTTTGACCTTGACAACCATGTCAGCTGAGTTCCAAGCGGTTGCTGCGTCGGCAACAATGGTGGCGCCCTGCTCGGAATAGTCTGCGTCTGAGATTCCAGAGCCCACACCGGCGCCAGTTTCGACCATAACCTGGTGTCCCGCTTGGACGAGGTCACGGACTCCGGCGGGAGTCATCGCGACACGAAACTCATTGTTTTTGATTTCACGAGGGACGGAAATCTTCATTACTTTCACCTCATTGTTGTTGGATGTGTCCGCTCGCGACGATGCTTGTGGGACACACGAATGCCCAGGGAGCACCCACCAACGAGTCTATATCTGGACTCGGAGGCCCCCGATAATCCGCTCTCCACCCATTACTGGATCCGTCATCTGGGCCAAAATGCGCTCCTGCTGTGTGCTCTGAATGGCACCCACCTGAACAAGCGCCGCTAGGGCAACGGGCGTCGTCGCGCGCATGGAACCGTCGAGAACTTTCACGGCAACCGCGACTCCAGCTGGTGTTCCGATGACGACGAGGCCTTCGGCGCCAATTTTGGCAATGCCACCGATGGTTTCGATCGTGATGGTGTTTGCTCGCCCCGGCCCATCCAGAGCCCATGCGTTCTCCGCAAGCGCATCCACCAGCGCCCGAGCGTGCGGGGTCGTACCCGAAGCGACTGCGGCAGTTGCGCGAGCAAGGCCACGGGTGCTGAGCGCATGCAACGGTGCCCCACATCCGTCGGTCGAGCTAAAGGCCACTGACTCGCCGCTCCACGCCTCAATGGTGTCGAGTATTGCCCTCTGGAGCGGGTGGTTGCCATCGAGGTAGGTGGCCTCGTCCCAGCCTGAGTGCCTGCTTGCTGCCAAGAAACCTGCGTGCTTGCCTGAGCAGTTCATCGCCAAGCGAGACGGCGCCCCCTCTGTGGCGAGCATCTCGACTCGCTCGGGGGTGCCCAGTGGCCAATCCACTGGGCACTGGAGGTTTTCTGGGCCAAGGCCATGTCGTTGCAGAAAAGCGTCGATGGCGTCGCGGTGGGCGGAAGACCCACAGTGGCTGGCGGTGCTTAGCGCAATCTCGAGGGGCGTAAAGTCAACACCGGTTCCTAGAAGCGCAAGCGTTTGAAGTGGCTTGAGTGTCGACCGCGGATAGACAGCGATGCTTGAGTCGCCCCTCTCAAGGAGCAGGTCTCCAGCGCTATCGACCACCGCCACAATGCCGTGGTGCACGGACTCGACGTGGCCATCGCGCACCAACTCTGCGACTACAGCGCCCGACGCGCCATCCAAGGAGGACATCAGCCCTAGAGAGAGCTGAGTGCGTCGTCCATCACGGCGACCGCTTCGCGGAGCTGGTCATCGGTGATGACCACGGGGGGCAGGAATCGCATGACGTTGCCAAAGGTGCCAGCAGTCAGAATCAACACACCTTGATTCAGAGCGTGGGTCTGCACCGCTTTCGTGACGTCGGCTGCGGGTTTTCCCGTGGCAGGGTCAACAAACTCGAGTGCGAGCATCGCGCCGATTCCTCGCACATCGCCGATGACGGGGTGCTTCTTCTGTAGCTCGAGCAGCAGTGGCTTGAGAGTTGCCTCAACTCTCTTCGCCTCACCCAAAAGATTGCGCTTTTCTACCTCGGCGAAAACGGCAACAACCGCTGCAGAGGAAACCGGGTTGCCCCCGAACGTTCCCCCGAGACCGCCGGGGTGAGAGGCGTCCATGATTTCTGCCCGACCGGTGACAGCGGCAATTGGCATACCGCCACCGATGCCCTTCGCGCTGGTCACCAGGTCAGGCTCAATACCAAAGTGTTCGCTTGCAAAATACGCGCCGGTGCGTGCCATGCCGCTTTGGACTTCGTCGGAGACGTAGACGATGCCATTGGAGTTACACCAGTCGACAAGCGCCTTTAGGTAACCCTCGGCGGGGACAATGAACCCACCTTCTCCCTGGATCGGCTCGACAACGAGGCAGGCAATTTGGCTCGCCCCCACACGCTTCTCTAGGTGGGTGATGGTGCGCTCAGCAGCCTCGGCACCACTAAGGCCATCGTGGAAGGGCGAGGAGTTTGGCGCGTGGTGCACAGACCCAGCCAATGGGCCAAAGCCCGTGCCGTAGGGGTGCATGTTGTAGTTCATAGAGGCCGTGAGGTTCGTGCGACCGTGGTAACCGTGATGAAGCACCGCAATCTCGGTTCGGCCGGTGTGTTTGCGGGCAATCTTGACGGCGTTTTCCACGGCTTCTGCACCCGAGTTGACCAGCACAGACTTCTTGGCGAAGTTACCCGGTGTGTGCTTGGCAAGAAGCTCACACACGGCGATGTAAGGCTCATAGCCGGCAACGGCGAAGAGTGTGTGGGTTACTTTTGACACCTGATCGGTCACGGCGTGGGCAAGCGCCTCGTTGGTGTGACCAATAGTCATCACACCGATGCCTCCGGTGAAGTCGATGAACTGGTTGCCATCAACATCGACCACGAGAGCGTCGTGGGCGTGATCAACATAAATCGGGAAGGTGGCGGAAACGCCAGCTGATACCGCTGCAACTCGCCTGGCGTGGAGTTTTTGGGACTCGGGACCGGGAATCTCCGTCACGATGCGCCTGGACGACGATGAGGCAACCCGGGGGGAAAGAGTGTCAGTCATAAACCCACAGTGTAGACCGGTAACCTCGGAGAATCATTGACTGTCGTCGGGATGGAGAAGTCATGTCAGGCCACCACTATGAGGTATCTCTTACCTGGAGTGGAAACCGCGGGAGCGGCACGAGCGGTTACAAAGATTACGGTCGCGATCACGTCGTCAGAGCGCCAGGAAAGCACCCAATCGAGGGTTCCGCCGACAAAACCTTCTTTGGGGATGTTGACCGGTGGAATCCCGAAGAGTTGTTGATTGCGGCGCTTTCTCAATGTCACATGTTGAGCTTTCTCCACGTGGCCGCGGATGCGGGTGTAGTTGTCGTTGGCTACACAGATCACGCCTCAGGAACTCTCGAGCTCAACTCAATGGGCGGTGGCCGCATGACAGAGGTCCGTCTGGCCCCAGAGGTCGAGATTGTCGGTGAACTGCCCGAGTCGATGGACGCTCTTCACCACAGGGCGAGCGAGTTGTGCTTTATCGCCAACTCGGTCAACTTCCCGGTCTCCCATCACCCGAGCGTTCGGGTAGCCGGCTCGCTTTGATAAGCGGGCGCCAAACTGTCAAGATAGCGGGGTCGCACGGCGCGACGTCGTGGAAGGCAATCGTGAATAAATTCGCAAGCATCGCACTGTGTGCGAGCGTTCTCTTGGTCGCATCTGGTTGCTCTAACGAGGCCACCGAAGAGGTAGCCGCTGTCGCCGAGCTTGCCGAAGGCTGTACGCCCAGTGGCGAGGTTGTTGAGTCGATTACCGTGGCCGGCGACTTCGGCGCCCGGCCTGAGGTTACCTTCAACGCGCCACTCGAGGTCACGGCAACGCAGCGTGCCGTTGTCATCGAAGGGGATGGCGAGCTGGTGGAGAACGGTGATGACGTGGTTGTCGACTACGCGTTGTTCAACGCAACCACCGGAGCCAATATTGAAGATTCTGGTTACGACGAGTTCAGCCCCACCGTCTTGCGCGTGGATGTTGCCGCACCGGTCTTCCTCGGAGTGTCACTGACAGCCGCGTGTTCGAGTGTCGGGTCGCGAGTTGTTGGGGTGATTCCGGCCGCTGAGGCTTTCGGCCCTGACGGCGCCCCTGAGTTTGGTCTTGAGGCAGGGCACGGTCTGGTTTTTGTTGTCGATGTGATTTCCATCAAACCACCGGCCGCTCCACCGCTGGATCGCATTGACGGTGAAGCTAGCGACCCGGGCGAGGGCTTCCCGTCCGTTGAATATGCCGAGTCCGGCGAGCCCACCGTCGTCATCCCAGAGGGTGACGTTCCCACCGAGTTCGCCCTCTCCACCGTTATCACCGGAACCGGTGCTGAAGTTGGCGCCGGAGACATCGTCGTGGTCCAGTACCACGGTGTGAACTGGAACACGGGCGAGGTTTTTGATTCCAGCTGGTCCAGAAACGAACCGGCCACGTTCCCCACCGGGGGAGTGATTCCAGGATTCCGCGACGGCTTGATCGGCCAAACTGTGGGGTCTCGAGTCATCATCGTGATCCCGCCAGACCTGGGTTACGGGCCCTCCGGAGGAACCGGTGACGGAGCTATTGGCGCTGAAGACACCATTGTCTTCGTCGTTGACATTCTTGGAGTGCAGTAACGCCTAATCAGAGGGCACGCCGAGGCGATTGAGTCTTTCCCTCGCTCGGCGACGGCTCGTGGATTCGGTTCCCAGGACCACACCCGTGAGCCACAGGACAAGCCGAGTAAGCGTGATGGCCGGCCACCATGGCCTCTTTAGCCCCAACATCTGGCGATAGCGGGGCTCCATTGTTGCCACAGCGCCGCCGACCATGATGGCGTAAGGAATTCGAGCCGGCCCGGGAAGAGGCGGTCTCGTAAGGAATCGCAGTGCCTTCTTGACGCGATTGTCGGCGCGAAGCACGGGGTGGAACGCCTCGAGAGCGCTCTGTAACTCAGCGCGTGACCGTGGGGGATCCTGAAGCCCCATAAGTTCGCCGGCTGCCGCCCATTCGCGCACGTAACTGTCCTCGCCACACTCTCCCGGCGCAGTGACTGGAATCGTGTCGCCCCATTGGCGGTGGGCTGCGAGAAAAGCATCGGTGAATACCACGTGGACCCAGGCGACCAGGTCCTGGTCTTTGGCCGAATAGTTGGTGACCTGGTGCTCCTGGTTGGTTGCCGGGTATGTGCCCTTCACGCGATCGTGCAGCCGCGAGACCCTGGTGGTCTCCGCTCCCACGGTCTGCGTTGACCCAAAGGTTGTGGTGACGACCCAGCGCACGGTTCCGGCCAAACGTCCCAGTGGGTCATCGGCATAGCGGGAATGGTCATGAACGCCGGCCATTGCACCCGGGTGCAATGTCTGCATCAATAGCGCCCGCACGCCGGCAACTATCACCGGGATTCCCCCGTTCACGTGCCACACGGCCGACCCGGGACCGAAGTAGCCAGCGTCATCGCCTTCAGCGATTTTGCTGACCCAGTCTGGTTCTCCGTTTGGGTCACCCGAGAGCATGGTCAAGAGTTGGGCCCGATACTGCTGGCGAAATGATGGCACGACACCACCTTGGCAGAGCGGTGCTGATAGAACAGACAATACCCTAGGGGGTATATAGTGGAGGCATGAACGTGGAAATCTCTGCCCCCAAAACCGTCGTCATCATTGGAGGGGTTGCCGGTGGAATGTCGGCGGCCACCAGGCTTCGCCGCATCAATGAAGACGCCCAAATCATTGTCCTGGAGCGCGGCGGCGCTGTGTCCTTCGCCAATTGTGGTCTTCCGTACCACGTGGGCGGGGTCATTCCCAACCGCAGTGCTCTGGTTCTGCAGCAACCCGCCCAGCTGAAGAAGCGCTTCAACATTGACGTTCACTTGAGGACCGAGGCAACTGCCATCAACGCGGCTGCCAAGACGGTCAGTGTCAAGGATCTGGAATCTGGCGCCACACGGGAGATCGGCTATGACGCCTTGGTTCTCAGCCCAGGCTCCACGCCCTTCAGGCCCCCCATTCCCGGTGTTGAGACCGCGCACGTGCTGTGGAATCTCGATGACATGGATCGGCTCATCACAGCAGCCGAGACCGCCACCAGCGCAATCGTCGTCGGAGGTGGCTTCATCGGGCTGGAGCTTGCAGAGAACCTCGTTCACCGCGGAATCCGAACGACCCTTGTAGAGGCACTGCCTCAGCTGATGCCGACGTTGGATGTGGAAATGGCATGGCCTCTGGTCGAGCGTGCACGATTCAAGGGTCTTGATGTAAAGCTCCAAGCGCAGGTGACGGACATCACTGCCGAGGGCGTCACTTTGGCAAGCGGTGAGCACCTTGCCGCAGACTTCACTGTGGTCGCCGTCGGCGCCAGGCCCAACACAGAACTTGCTATCGCGGCCGGTCTCCAGATGGGTGATGCTGGCGGAGTGCGCGTTGATGAGCAGCAGCGCACCTCAGACCCTCACATCTGGGCTGTCGGCGACGTCGCCGAAAAAACTCGCTCGGATGGTCACAGCTTGGTTCCTCTCGCTGGCCTTGCTAATCGCCACGGGCGACTAGCAGCGGATTCGATCATGGGTCGCCCCGCACAAGCGGTCACCGCCTTTGGTACGTCGATCGTTGGGTTCTTTGGAATTGCCGCGGCGTCGACCGGGTATACCGAGAGAGTGTTGAAAGGGAAGGGTCGCGCAATGCGCATCATTCACACCCATCCCATTAACCACGCTGGTTACTACCCAGACGCCAGCCAAATGGCGATGAAGCTGATCGTCGACCCGAAGACCGACCTTATCCTCGGTGCCCAGGTGGTTGGAGAAGAAGGGGTCGACAAGCGCATTGACGTCATCGCGACAGCGATGGCAGCGGGCTTGACCGCGAGCGACTTGATGGATCTCGAGTTGTCCTATGCGCCGCAGTTCGCTTCTGCGAAAGATCCAGTGAACATGCTCGGGTATGTCAATGACAACCGTGCGACGGGTGAGGCCAGCGTGCAATGGCATGAGGTTGAAGCTCTGCTCGCGCAGGGATGGCAGCTTGTCGATGTGCGAACCGAGGCCGAACACACCAGAGGAGCTATTCCAGGGTCACGTTTGATTACCCTCGATCAGCTTCGCGAGCACGTTGAGGAGCTCCGCGGGCAGAAAGTCATTGTTACCTGTCGCGTGGGCCAGCGTGGCCACACTGCGGCGAGCATTCTCCGCCATGAGGGTATCGAGGTTGCAAATCTTGATGGCGGTTACCTGACCTGGCAGATGGGCGTTGCTGCTAGCACTCCCGAACTTGTCACGGCACACTAGGAACCAGCGAGAGAAGGGCATCATCATGAGTGAAGTCAGCACCACCGATATGAAGCCGGTGATTAACCGTCTACGTCGGGCTCACGGGCAACTTGCCGCCGTAATCACCATGGTTGAGCAGGGCAAAGATTGTCGCTCAGTGGTCACCCAGCTCTCAGCAGTCTCCAGTGCACTCGACAAGGCGGGCTTTGCCATAATCGCAACCGCCATGAAGGAATGCGTCGCTGAGGAGGGCAAGCCCCAGAAAGAGGGCGCCTTGGCAGTTGAGGACTTGGAGAAGCTCTTCCTCAGCCTTTCCTAGGCCTCGGACCATGGCCCGGGGATTGTAGGCTGGGGCCATGCCAACCCGGATTGCAGTGGTGGGGGCGACTGGTCGCCTCGGAACCCACGTGTGTGAAGTGGTTGAGGCACTCCCGGACTTCGAGCTCGTGGCCCGCCTCGATTCGCGCAGCGACCTGCAGGAGATGATTGGCTCCGACATTGTGGTCGATGCCACCCTCCCCGGTGTTTCTGCAAAGGTCGTTGAGTTCGCTGTGGCGCAGGGCCTGAAGGTCCTTGTGGGAACCAGTGGCTGGAATCACGACAAGATCTCCGCGCTATCGGCACTGATTGATGCGAATCCTGGAACCGGTGTGTTTGTGGTTCCAAATTTTTCTCTCGGTGCAACCGTGCAGAGCATTGCTGCGCGCTTAGTCGCTGCACACTTTGAGTCCATCGAGATCATCGAAGCCCACCACGCGGGCAAGGTTGATTCGCCCTCCGGCACGGCAGTGCGAGCTGCCGAGCAGATCGCAGAGGTGAGAAAAGACCTTGGTGGTGTAATTGCACCACATTCAAATCAGAGTGCTCGGGGCGAACTTGTGGCTGGTGTCCCCATCCACTCGTTGCGCTTGAGCGGAGTACTCGCCAAGCAGGACATTGTTTTTGGGGGAGTGGGCGAAACCCTCACGATTTCCCACGAGACGCACTCCCGAGATGCCTATCAGGCAGGAATTAGTGCCGCACTCGCATTCATGCGGAATCACACCGGCGTTGCCGTGGGGCTTGAGCATGCTTTAGGGGTTTCCGCCCCGTGAACCGACCGATGGTGGGCGCCATCTTCATGGCGGTCCTTTTGGTCATCCATTTGGGCTTCAGCGTGAACTACGCCTGGATTCTGATCTCCGATGCGTCCCCTCTGGCCAACGCCATGGGCTACGCCCTGTTCGTCTTGCCAGCCCTTGGGGCGTGGGGACTTGTGGCGGAGATGCGTTTCGCCTTCCGCTCACAGGCACTAATGAAGCGACTCGAAGCGGAAGGTTTGCTCCCCGAAAAAGAGTTGCCGCGCTTGCCAAGTGGGAGGCCAGATCGCTCGGCCGCAGACGCAGTGTTTCCCGATTTCTCAGCAGCGCTCCAAGCGAACCCCGGTTCATGGCAGGCCTGGCTCCGACTGGGTCTTGCCTATGACGCCTGTGGTGACCGGCGGCGAGCCCGGTGGGCTGTTCGTAGGGCAATTGCGTTAGCTACGGAGGGCTAGCGGCGCCCCAGCATTCGTGCAATCGCATCGGCGATGGTGACGTCATCGAACTGAAAGCCAATGATGTCGAGCCGTTGATTGATGACGCGCTGGGAACTCAGGAGTAGCTCTTCTCCCGCTTCACCCATTAGCGCCTTGATAGCCACGGTGGGCAGTCCCACAAGGTGGGGACGACGCAGCGCCCGCGCGAGCTCTTTGGTCAAGTCCGTGGCGGTTGCCGGCGTGGGACCCACCAGGTTGAAGACGGTCTGGTCGGTGTCGTGGGCAACCAGGTAACCAAGGGCTCGCACCTCGTCGTGAAGGCTAATCCACGGCCACCACTGGGTTCCAGGCCCGATCTTGCCCCCAACACCAAGTCGCGCTTGGAGTGTAAGGGGAGCGAGAGCTCCACCACGACCCACCACCAGACCGGTTCTGGCAAAACAGACTCTGGTCTTCTTGCTGGAGGCGACCTGCGCCTCGGCTTCCCAGGCCTCCACAACGTCTGCCAAGAACCCGTCACCCCGCGGGCTGAACTCGGTGAGCTCTTCGTTGCCCCTGTCGCCATAGAAACCGACGGCGCTGCCTTGAATCAGGAGAGAGGGGGTGTTCTTCGCTTGGGTTATCGCGGTGGCGAGTGTGCGGGTCGCATTAACCCGCGAGCTCATGATGAGGCTCTTGTGGTGCTTCGTCCAGGGGATTTTTCCGATGGAGGCCCCGGAGAGATTGATCACGACATCGATGTGATCGATGATTCCTGAGTCAATTGTCCCGGCGTCTGGGTTCCACTGGTGCTCGCTGGGTCCTTGAGGGGATCGTCTGACGAGGGTGTGGACAATATGCCCCGCTTCGACCAATGAGCGACGAAGCGGCGTGCCAATCATTCCGCTGGCACCCGCGAGAAGAATTCGACGCGGCCTGGCGTCGCTGGGAAGGTCCGCGACCATTACGCGAGGGACGCCTCAAGAGTGATGGGGACCCCGGCCAATGCCTTGGAGATCGGACAGTTTCCCTTGGCCTCCTCAGCGAAGCGCTGGAAGGTTGCCTCGTCGATTCCTGGGATTCTCGCCAAGAGCAACAGGTGCGATCCGGTTACACCTTCGCCAGGCACAAAGGTGACGGCTGCGGTTACTTCTAGCTTTTCCGGGGGCATTCCTGCGCCGGTCAGTGCGTGAGAGAGCGCCATCGAATAGCAGGCGGAATGCGCGGCACCGAGGAGTTCTTCGGGGTTGGTGATTCCGGTCTGCCCCTCACTACGAGCCGCCCATGTCACATCGAATGATGCGGCGCCGGAGGACACGAGTGACGTGGTGCCTGACCCTTCGACGAGGCTTCCGGCCCACTGCGTCTTTGCTTCACTGGTTACTGCCATGGTGTGCTCCTTGGTCGGGGTCTGTGTAAGTCATAGAACCACACTTCCCCGCGCGATGGCAGGGCCAAAAGAAAATTTTCAGGCGACTAGACCGACGGCCTAATCAGCTTTGCCCTCACGAGCAGAGCGTACATCTCACATCCAAGGCACAACCCAAACACGGCGTTCAAGAACGCCGCGACGAAGGCAACCGACGCTGCAACCACCAACCCCCAGGGAATCCCAACAAGGTGAAGAACAATTCCGGTGGCGGAGACCAAAAATCCAATCAACTGCGCAAACGTGGGAGGCGCTGGGTCCTCCATGAACTCCGGTGCTCCAAGGCGTGGACGAACCAGAGCCTTGAAGATCAGGCCATAGGGGTGGCGAGCAATGCCCGCGAAGGCGCCCCACGCAAAAATCAGCGTGAGAACAGCCAACAACAGGAATGCCGGCTCAGTGGCGCGTGCTGCCAGGTCCGAGCTGGCCGGGGCCTGTAAGCCAAACGCGATAGTGATTAACAGCAAGATGGTCGTGATCCCGGCGCCAAAGCGCGGGCCGCGAGGGTCAATCTGGGGTGTTGCTTTAGATGAGGTATTCATCGGATGCTGCCTTTCTGGCGGTGAGGGCGTTGTGTATTTCTGCTTCAACAACGGGAGGCTTGGCGGCTCCCGAAATTCGGGACACGAGGTGTCCGGTGCTCGTGACGATGAAGGTCGTGGGGGTTTGGCTTACCCTGAGCGCGCTGGTCAGCTCTGGGTGATCGGTGATGTCAATCTCGCGGTGGGAGACAACACCGGCGTGGGTGGCAGCCGCTCGCTGCAGTACGCCGCGCATTGCATCACAGTAAGAACAAAAAGGTCCAGAGAATTGCAACAGTGTGAACCGCGTGCCTTGGTCGACAAACTCCACCGGAACATCTGGTGGAAGGGATGAGGTTCTGTGCCGCACCACACGCCCCTGAGCGTTCTGCCAGGCAAAACCCAGCAGCGTTGCGACAAGCAGCAACGCGGCCAGAATGACAACAATCTGCAATGGATCCATCAGGACCCCAATGTAAGCGGTTTGGGCAACGGCGCGCTGGGAGATGACGAAGCGTTACGCCTCCGCCTAGCTAGGCTTGGGGCGAAACGTGGAAGGGTATGAGGGTGGCAGTCGAAGACATTGAATTTCGCTCCGATGTGACAGTTGAGCTCATCCGGCACAGTGCCAGTGACGCTGATGTTCTGTTTGCCGCGCGGGTCAGCACACAGGGTGAACAGACTTTGGATTCTGCTGCGTCCGGTCACGAAGCGAGCGAGCGCGACCGGGGCCTCATCAACTACCTCATGCGTGATCGCCATGGCTCGCCTTTTGAACACAATTCCATGACGTTCTATGTGCAGGCCCCAATTTTCGTCTTCCGCGAGTTCATGCGCCACCGTATTGCCTCCTACAACGAGGAAAGCGGTCGGTATCGCGAACTGCGCCCCGTTTTCTATGTGCCAGGCCCGGACCGCAAGCTCGTTCAGGTCGGCAAGCCCGGAGCCTACGATTTTGAGCAGGGAACCCCTGAGCAAACCGCTTTAGTTGACAAGGAAGTACGCGCCCTCTGCACGGAGGCCTACGCCAGCTATCAGCGAATGCTCGAGGCTGGGGTGGCCCGCGAGGTCGCCAGAGCCGTTTTGCCTGTGACGCTGTATTCGAGCATGTATGTGACGATGAACGCCAGAAGCCTGATGAACTTCTTGAGCCTGCGCACGAAGCGCGAGGGCACTCATTTTCCGTCCTTCCCTCAGCGCGAGATTGAAATGGTCGCTGAGAAGATGGAGGCCCTGTGGGAGCCGCTGATGCCGATGACGGCTGCGACGTTCAGCGCGAACGGTCGCGTCGCCCCGTAGTTCGGGGTGCGGGGAGGGGCCCAGGGCGCTAGCCTTGACGGGTGCTAGCTTCAAACCCTTTTGGCCAGGTACTGGTCGCCATGGTCACACCGATGACCAAAGATGGCGAAGTAGATTGGCCTGCTGTCGAGTCCCTGATGGACCACCTCATCAGCCACGGGGCTGACGGACTCGTTGTGACTGGCACAACCGGTGAGACCAGCACTCTCACGGACGCCGAGAAGATTCAGCTCGTGACAACAGGAAAAGCTGTTGCCGCAGGTCGTGCCCGCATCATCACGGGTGGCGGATCCAACGAAACGGCCCACGCCATCGAGCTCTACAAAGCGAGCGAAAAGGCGGGAGCAGACGGCGTTATGGTCGTCACTCCCTATTACAACAAGCCCACTCAGGCTGGCGTGCTGACGCACTTCCGCATGATTGCCGATGCCACCGATTTGCCGATGATCATGTATGACATCCCTGGCCGCTCGGGAATCCAGATCACCTACGACACGATTCTTCGGGCGGCGAAGCACCCCAACATCGTCGCTGTTAAAGACGCAAAGGGCGATCTCAGTGAAGTGTCGCGGGTGATGAACCAGACGGACCTGATGTATTTTGCCGGCGATGACGCTAACGCGCTGCCGACTCTGGCAATTGGTGGCACCGGGCTGATTGGTGTGACCGCCAACATTGCGCCTGAGCCCTATCGCATCATGATCAACGCGGTAAACGCTGGTGACCTCACCACCGCCACCGCCCAGCACAAACTGCTTGAACCACTGGTTCGCGCAACGATGACACACGTTCCTGGAACCGTGGCCACCAAATACATTCTTCACGGCCTTGGTCGTATTGCCTCTCCTCGCGTTCGCCTTCCGTTGGTTGGCCCGGAAGAATCGGAGGCCGCCGAAATCGAGAACGACATCTCCCTGGTCCACGACGTGCCAGGCGTTGACTTTTCTAACTTCCGACCCGACCGTAACGCTGCCGCCGGTGGCGCATTGCCGAAGGTCGCGGGGACTACCCGCTAACTTAAGGACGCTATGCCCCAGTCTTTGCTGGAACCGCCCGCTCTCGAACCTGGAACACTGCGCATCATTCCGCTCGGGGGAATTGGCGAAATTGGTCGCAACATGACCGTTTTCGAACTCGATGGCAAGTTGCTTATCATCGACTGCGGTGTGCTGTTCCCCGAGGAAACCCAGCCCGGGGTCGACCTGATTTTGCCTGACTTTGAACCAATTCGTCACCGTCTTGATGACGTTGTGGCCGTTGTTCTTACCCATGGGCACGAAGACCATATCGGTGCCGTTCCCTATCTCCTAAAGCTCCGGGACGACATTCCTCTCATTGGCTCGACGCTCACACTTGCTCTGATTGAGGCCAAACTCAAGGAACACCACATTGCCCCGCTTACCCTCGCCGTTGCCGAGGGCGGGCGGGAGAAGCTTGGGCCGTTCGATCTTGAGTTTGTTGCAGTCAATCACTCGATTCCCGACGCCCTCGCTGTGATGATGCGCACCGCGGCGGGGACGCTTCTGCACACGGGTGACTTCAAAATGGACCAACTTCCATTGGATGGACGCCTCACAGATTTGCGCGCATTTGCCCGCCTGGGTGAGGAGGGCGTTGATCTTTTCTTGGTCGACTCGACGAACGCCGATGTCCCCGGTTTCACCCCCACCGAAGCAGACATTGGCCCGGTGCTCGATCAGATTGTTCACCGTGCTCCACGACGTGTGATCGTGGCGAGTTTTGCTTCGCACGTCCACCGGGTGCAACAGGTTGTTGACGCAGCGGTCGCGAACAACCGTCGAGTGGCACTGGTGGGCCGTTCGATGGTTCGCAACATGGGTATCGCCCAGGAGCTTGGGTACTTGAGCGTTCCGGATGGTGTTCTGGTTGACGCGAAAAAAGCCGTCGATATGCCCGATGATCGCGTCCTCTATATGACCACTGGTTCACAAGGCGAACCCATGGCTGGCCTCTCCAGGATGGCGAATCGTGAGCATCCCACGATCGAGATTGGGCCTGGCGACACAGTCATCCTCGCCTCGAGTTTGATTCCTGGCAATGAGAACGCCGTGTATCGGGTGATTAACGGTCTGATTGATTTGGGCGCCAATGTCGTCCACAAGGGCAACGCAAAAGTCCACGTGTCTGGGCACGCGGCCGCTGGCGAATTGCTCTACTGCTACAACATCGTGAAGCCGCGCGCTGTCATGCCGGTTCACGGTGAGGCCCGTCACTTGAGGGCTAACGCGACCATCGCCATCGATTCAGGCGTTAGCGCTGAGAACACGTTTATTGGGGAGAACGGCACGGTTATTGACATGCGCGATGGCCAAGTCACTCGCGTCGGGCAACTAGACATTGGTTTCGTGTACGTGGATGGTTCGACCGTCGGTGAAATCACCGAAGCCGACTTGAAGGACCGACGGATTCTCGCGGAAGAAGGATTTATCTCCATCTTCATCGCGATGGATGCTCAGACGGGAACCATCATCGTGGGGCCTGAGATTCACGCCCGCGGTTTCGCACCGGATGATTCCGTCTTCGATGATGTCCGACCTGCCATTGTGAAGGCCCTGGAGGAGGCCTCCGCCAATGGCACGAGGGACACTCATTCTTTCCAGCAGGTTGTCAGGCGCACGGTGGGTCACTGGGTCAGCACCCAGCTTCGCAGGCGCCCGATGATTATCCCCGTGGTTATCGAAGCCTAAGCCCCGAGGTTCAGCGCTGCGGTTACTCTGCTGCCGCGCTGGGCAGTGCGCTGCGCACCATAGGAATGACAAGCGCACCAGCAACAACGTGCATGAGGTTGAGCCACAGCGCGCCCTCGATGGTGGAGATTCCGCCGAAGGGCATCACGAAGCTCAGAGCCAAAGCAATCAGGCTCACCGAGAGCCACACGTTCTTTGGGGACTTGGTGCGCGAGGCAATCCAGGCAACGATGACGCCGCCAACGATTCCTTGGAAGACGCTAAAGAGCGCGGGTGCGAAGAACGGGATGGCGGTCCCCGCGGGGCTGGTCAGGATGAATTCCACCTGGAAGAACTCGGTGGCGAGGAAGTAGAGGGCCTGGTTGATAACGGCCGCGATGAGCGAGGCGACGACGAGGGGGCGAAAGACGTTCTTCATGATTGCTCCTTAGTGAGTTGGCTCTGGTCGGGAACTGTTATGGGTCCGGTTTCTAGTGCTAAATCTGCTTGAACAACAACATCGCTGGATCTGGCTGTTTGGGCAATGACGATTCCACCCAAGACTATCGAGGCGCCCACAACCTGCAATAGGCTGAGCGATTCTTGGAGCCACAGCCACGCGGTGACAAAGGCAAAAGCAATCTCACTAGTCGCCACAATTCCCGCTGCCGTTGCCGAGAGGCGCTTGAGTGCACTGAGCGAGAGCAAGAACGGGGCGAATGACCCGAGCACAACGTTCCAGGCAAGCAGGGCCCAGAGTGGCACAACCGCGCTCTCTGGCTCTGAACCGAGCGGGGCGAGAGTTGTGAAGCTAGCAGCGTCGAGTTCCCACCACCTGGAGAAAGGTAGCCAGAACACTGCGGCAATGGTCATTGTCCAGAAGGCGAGGGCCAACGGTGAGACCGTCTTCAACTGTTTCTCACCAACCAAGAAATAGGTGGCCAGAGTGATGGCTGCCAGTAACCCCCACATCACACCAATGGGATTCAGTGTGCTGGCCCATATCTCCGCCACCACCACTAGCCCGGCCATAACGAAGGCAATCGCAACCCACAGGCGAAGGCGCACTTTTTCCTTGAACACGAAAAACGCGACGAGCGCGACCAGCAAAACAGCGAGGTATTCCAGCAGCAAAGCAATACCCACGGGTAGTAACTCAATGGCCAGCGCGTAGGTCACCTGGAGCATCGCGACGCCCACAACACCAAGGACCACCACGACCGGCCATTGTCCCGGCGGCAGGCGAAAAGACTTGCGATCGATGACCAGAAGGACAAGTCCGGAGATGAGGGCTGCGCCCAGCACGCGCATTTGAGTGAGTTGCATTGCTGAGAAGCCGGCCTGGATGATGACTTTGCTGACGGAGCCGTTAGCCCCGAAGAGAAAGGCTGCCAACAGCGCGTAAATGTAACCCATGAGTTATCGAAGACCGCCGGCTTTCTTGTCGTAGTGGAGCCCAACGACCTAAGCGTAGAGGCTCGACGAGCGTGCCCGCGTCATTGCCAGGAGCGAAATGTCGGTTCTTTTTCAGGGCACCACGGTTAGCCTGGGGGCATGAAAACCTATGTGCTCGCAGGTGGTTGCTTCTGGTGTCTTGATGCCGCCTACCGTGTGCTTCGGGGCGTGCACTCTGTGGTCTCCGGATACACCGGAGGTCACGTGGAAAACCCCTCGTATGAGCAAGTCTGCACGGGGAGCACGGGTCACGCGGAGGCAGTGGCGGTCACTTTTGACCCCGATGTCATCCCCTCCGATGTGATTCTCGATGCGTTCTTCACAATGCACGACCCGCGCCAGCTCAATCGACAAGGCAATGATGTTGGAACGCAGTACCGCTCTGCCATGTTCTACGCCTCCCCCGAGGAGAAGGCTCTCTTCGAAGCCGCGCGAGATCGCGCAGAGGCGATGTGGGGAGGTGGCGTAGTAACGGAGATTGTGCCCCTTGGCACCTACTTCGACGCGGAGGACTATCACCAAGATTTCTTTGCCAAGAACCCTACCCAGGGTTATTGCTTGGCCGTAGCGGTCCCGAAAGTGTCCAAAGTTCGCGCCAGCTTCGCCTCCTATCTGCGAACCCCCTAGCTGTCCACAGCCTTGACACGGATGGGAATCCAGCCCCACTTGCCTGATTGACCGTGTCCGGTGGCAGGAAGCGAGCACAGTAGCGGCTGGTGTCACTTGATTGGCGGGTGGTGGCGCCAGAACGCCGTGAAACCTGCCGCGCCAAGGAGCACCACCATGACTGACCAACTCACTCTGACCGGCCTTGTTGCCACCACGCCACGACACATCGTCACCTCCGAGGGCCTTGCCATCACGAGCTTTCGCCTGGCTTCCCAGCAGCGGCGGTTCGACAAAAGCAGCGGCGGGTGGGCGGATGCTGACACCAATTGGTACACCGTCACTGCGTTTAGGAACCTCGCGCTGAACGCTTCAGTGTCGCTCAACAAAGGCGACCGCGTCGTTGCGGTCGGTCGTTTGAAAGTCCGCGATTGGTCAAACGATGATCGATCGGGCACATCGATTGAGGTGGAGGCAGACTCTCTGGGTCATGATCTGCACTGGGGTGTCAGCGAGTACCAACGGGTGGCGAGGCCCGACACGGAAGAAACCACCGAGCCTGAGGGCGAAGAGGAGGACGAGCTCCGCGCCTAAACTTGGAGTTCGCACTTATCGTGCGCTGAGGGAGGCTCGCGTGTCACACTTTCGCTATTGGGCTGCCCTCGCGCTCGTTGCAGGCTTTGCGGTGACGGGCTGTCAGCCGGTAGCTGACGACCCGTCACCAAGTCCCGCCAGTGATCCCGGTACTGAGCAGACGCCGGACCCGGCATTTATTCCTGAGCGAGTTCCCGGTGGTTCCGCACGGGAAAACCAACCCCACATCGACTACGTCCTGACTCAGGCAATCGAGTCCACCCGCCCGGATGTTGCGGGCCTCGACCTGGTAAAGGTTCTGGTGGAGGCGGGGTATTCCCAGGAAGAAATGGAACTCACTCCCGACGCTTCGCTCATCGAGTTGCCCGCGGATTCCACCGCGCTTGCCGTTCGTTTTGGAGAAGAGTGTCTGATTACTCAGTGGGGGAGCGATTGGTATGCCTCTGCTGTTGAACCGGTTCTTGCCAGCGACACGTGTCTTCTCGGCGAGACCGTATCTCTAGACTAGGAAGCTATGGCTGAGTTCATTTACACGATGGTGCGCGCCCGCAAAGCGATCGGCGAAAAGCTAATTCTCGACGATGTCACAATGTCGTTTTTCCCCGGCGCCAAGATCGGCATGGTCGGTCCCAACGGCGCCGGTAAGTCGACAATTCTCAAAATCATGGCGGGCCTCGACACCCCCAGCAATGGTGACGCGACGCTGAGCCCCGGCTACAGCGTCGGAATCCTGCTCCAGGAGCCGGAACTTGATGCATCGAAGACGGTTCTCGAGAACGTCCGCGACGGGGTTCGCGAAATCCACGAGAAGATTGTGCGCTTCAACGAGATTTCGGCAGCCATGTCAGACCCCGATGCTGACTTTGATTCCCTGCTTGCTGAGATGGGAACTCTGCAAGAAGCGATTGATGCCGCTGATGCCTGGGATCTGGACTCCCAGCTGGAGCAGGCAATGGATGCCTTGCGGTGCCCACCATCGGATGCGGCCATCTCTCACCTCTCCGGCGGAGAGAAACGCCGCGTTGCCCTGTGTAAGTTGCTTCTGGAAAAGCCTGACCTCTTGCTTCTGGATGAGCCCACAAACCATCTGGACGCCGAAAGCGTTCTATGGCTCGAGCAGCACCTCTCGAAGTACCCAGGCGCCGTTATTGCCATCACACACGATCGGTACTTCCTCGACCACGTCGCCCAGTGGATTGCCGAGGTCGACCGCGGTCGCCTCTATCCCTACGAGGGCAACTACTCCACCTACCTGGAGAAGAAGGCCGAGCGCCTCGAGGTTCAGGGGAAGAAAGACCAGAAGCTAGCAAAGCGCTTGGCAGATGAGCTTGAGTGGGTTCGCTCCAACGCCAAGGGTCGCCAAGCTAAGTCCAAAGCCCGTCTTGCTCGATACGAGGAGATGGCAACGGAGGCCGAGCGCACCAAGAAGCTTGATTTCGAAGAGATTCAGATTCCGCCGGGCCCCCGTCTGGGTCAGCAAGTCCTGGAAGCCAAATCTCTCAAGAAGGGCTTTGGCGACCGGGTTCTGATCGAGAACCTGAGCTTCACCCTGCCTCGCAACGGAATCGTCGGCATCATTGGTCCAAACGGTGTGGGTAAGTCCACGCTGTTCAAGACGATTGTGGGCCTGGAGCCTCTCGATAGTGGCGAGTTGGTGGTGGGTGAGTCAGTGAAGCTCTCCTATGTTGACCAAGACCGCTCGGGAATCGACTCGTCGAAGACACTGTGGGAAGTCGTTTCCGACGGCCTTGACGTTATCCAGGTCGGGAATGTTGAAATCCCCTCTCGCGCGTATGTCTCGAGCTTCGGCTTCAAGGGACCCGACCAGCAAAAGAAAGCTGGTGTGCTCTCCGGTGGTGAGCGCAACCGCTTGAACCTTGCACTGACGCTCAAACAGGGCGGAAACCTGCTCTTGCTCGATGAGCCCACGAACGACCTCGACGTGGAAACGCTCTCGAGCCTTGAGAATGCTCTTTTGGAGTTCCCGGGTTGCGCTGTGGTCATCACTCACGATCGGTGGTTCCTCGACCGCGTTGCCACCCACATTCTGGCGTATGAGGGCACCGAAAAGGAGCCTGGCTACTGGCACTGGTTTGAAGGAAACTTCGAGTCCTACGAGCAGAACAAGATTGAGCGTCTAGGACCCGAGGCTGCTGCGCCTCACCGCTCTACCTATCGCAAACTCACTCGGGATTAGGTACGCGAACCATTCCTTCTTGAGCGACTGAAGCGATGAGATGTCCGTCGCGGGAGAAGATTTTGCCAAGCGCTAATCCGCGGCCACCCCGCGCTGAGGGCGATTCCTGGACATAAAGGAACCACTCGTCAGCCCGGGCAAAGCGGTGCCACCACATGGCGTGATCAAGGCTTGCGAACTTGAGGCCTGGCGTGGCCCAACTGATGCCGTGGGCGCGCATTACTGGCTCCAGAATGCTGAAATCACTGGCGTAGGCGAGCGCCGCCCGGTGCAAGTTGGGGTCATCCGGGATCGGACCGATGGACTTGAGCCAGACAGCCTGATGCGGAACGCGGTCACCATCCACGCTCACGTAAAGGGACGAGGGGAAGTGGCGAAGATCAAATGCCCGAGTCTTCGCCCACACATCGGCAATGGGATGGTTGATGGATGTGAGAACCTCTTGAGCACTGGGCAGGCTCTCTGGTTCCGGGATGCCCTCTGGCATCCTGGCTTCATGTTCGAGTCCCGCATCCTCATCTTGGAACGAGGAAATCATCGAGAAAATCGGCTGGCCTTTTTGGTAGGCCTGGACTCTCCGTGTGGAAAACGATCGACCATCGTGAATTCGGTCAACAGCAAAAGTGATGTCGTCGGCAATATCGCCCGGCCGAAGGAAGTACCCGTGAAGTGAGTGGATTATGCGCTCTTCGGGGATTGTGTGCATGGCGGCGAGCGCCGCTTGTGCCATCACCTGGCCGCCGAAGACACGACCGTGGGGCTGCCACTGACTGGGCCCCGTGAAGATGTCCTCTCGGGTTCGAGCCGTACTGCTCGAGAGGGTCAGTGCACCGAGCATGCTTTCCATCGGGTCGGGGGGAATTGCGCTGGCGTCACGAGAGGGGTCCATGGGTTGTAGTTTAGAGGTCGACATGTCCCATACTTTTTCCCTCGAGTCCGACCCGGCCCGCCTTGACGCGATTCAGTTTTTGCAGCGCGCGGCAAGAGTCAACGACGGATCAGCTCGGTTGATTGCCGATGGCACTTATCTCCAGGTCTATGTTGGGGTCCTATTTCCCAGGGGGCTCCTGGATCGCACGCCTACCGTCTTGGGGCTTCGCGTGTTCCGTCTTGGGGAATCGAGCGAGTTTGACGCGGTGGTGCCCATCGAATCTCTCGTGCATCGTTTGAGTGTTGCTGCCGAGCAGGGTGAATCAGCCAATCGTGTTCCGGCCGAGGTGGCCTCGCTGCAGTGGGCGGCAATTACACCGCCCCAGGATGGTTGGCGCCGTCGATTAGGGGTTAGCTCTGATGCTCTTCGCGCTGCGGCGGCCAGTGGCGTTGCCAAGGTTGCAGAAACGGTGCCCGAAACCATTGGCGAGTCCGTGCTGCAGAAGGTGCGGGCTGAGGTGTGGGGGAGCATGATTCCCGACCACAAGCGAATTCCTGCGGGTGCTGCGTTCGCTGCCGACGCTCTCGGTTTCCTCGCCGAAAATTCCCTCCAGGTCCACACGCTCGAGAACTGGGTGCGATTGAGCTCGAAAGCTGGATACGTCTTGGTGAAATTCCCCGGCGGTCAGACTTTTGGTGACGACGACGAGGGATAATCCTCGAACGTGTTGACCATGGAGAGTGCTGCGCGCTCCAGGTAGTCCCATAGCTCGCCCTCGTCCATCGGGGAAAGGCCCAGCGAATCAACGGCCCTGCGCATGTGGGTTAACCACCGCTCTTTGGCGTCTGGATTGACGTGAAACGCCGCGTGGCGCATCCGCAGGCGCGGATGTCCACGCTTGTCGCTGTAATCGGTGGGCCCGCCAAAGTACTGCTGGAGAAAGGCCGAGAGTCTCCAGATGGCGCCTTCGAGGTCACCCTCTGGATACATGGGGCGCAGCCGTTCGTCCTCTCGGATGCCCTCGTAAAACTTCCTCACCAGTGCGTCGAAAGTGGCGGAGCCGCCAATCCGGGCAAACAAGGACGAAGTGCTGGCGAGGTCGGGCATGGCCTAGAGGGCGGAATCCTTGGCGTCGTTGGTCTTGGGCCTCGCCTCATCACTGACGCGCCTTTGCCCGTAACGATTGGCGTCCATGTTGTCGACGACCATGCGATTCAGTGCGGGGATATCTACTTCCCGCTTATCGAGGGCGTCTTTCAAGACGCGATACAGAGCACGCTGCGCATCCCACTGTTCACCGGCCCGCACCTTCACGACCAGGCGCAGCGTAATGGCCTCTGCGGAAAGGGACTGGACACCCCAGACTTCCGGCTCCTCGATGACTTTGCGTCGCCACGCAGGTGAGTGGGCAAAAGTTTTTGCTGTCTCCAGCAGCAGGTGTTGAATCTCATCGATGTTGGACTGGTAGGGAACAGGGAGGTCCATGATCACGCGGGACCAGTCCTGCGTCTGGTTGCCAACTCGAAGAATCTCGCCGTTTCTCACGTACCAAAGGGTTCCTGAAACATCTCGAATCTCAGTAACTCGGATGCCGACCCGCTCGACTACTCCCGAGGCAACGCCCAAGTCAACGACGTCTCCCACGCCGAGCTGGTCTTCGAAGACCATAAACAAACCGTTCAGGACGTCTTTGACAATGCTCTGGGCGCCGAAACCGAGTGCCGCCCCGATAATGCCAGCACTGGCGACGAGCGCGGTGACCGAGAAGCCAAGCTCGCTCAGAACCAAAATGATGACCACAGAGACAATGACCCACGTCGCAGTGTTGTTGAAGACAGAACCCAGCGTCCTTGTCCTCTGGACAGCCCGAAGAGCCTCAACCGGGCTTGAGGTGAGTTCCCTGGTGTCATCGACGTTGTGGGCTTTCTTGACTCCGGTGACAACCTGATTGACCACCCGCTTGATGGCAATGCGGATGACGATTCGAGCGATGAAGCCAGCGGCAATTACGCCGATGATCCGGAAGAAGGTCGCGTAGGTGGCAACTGCCTCAACCAGCCACAACCACAACTCTTCTAGATCCATGCCTCCATGCTACGCCGGTGTTGCGCCAGAATCGCGAGCCTGAACCCGCAGTGCGCGCTTCACCCCGGCAAGGTTCTCTTCGACGATGCGTCGAAGCGCCGGAATGTTTGGGTGCGTTGCAAGCCATCGTTCGCTCGCCTCTACGAGAGCATCGCTCACGAGAGAGCTGGGGTAAAGGCCCTCCACGATGTATTCGGCAATCTTGTAGGTACGCTCAGCCCAAATACCCTCCAGCATCGCGAAGTACGGTTCGATCAATCCTTCGAGGTCTTGCTGGTCGTTGACCAGGTCATAACCGAGCGTGAGTGAGCGCACGATGGCGTTGGGGATATCAGCATCCTGAGTGAGGCGGTCAAAAACCGCACGCTTAGAGGCGGCTCCTGGAAGAAGTGATTGAGCTCGCGCGGCCGCTTGCTGGCCATTGGAGGTGTTGTCCTTGGCAAGTGCAGCTTCGATGTCGGCGGAGCTCGCTCCGCCACACAAAGCGAGTCCCGCAAGCAACTCCCATTCCAGGTCGGTATCGATGGAAAGTCCTGGAAGTGTCTTTTTTCCTGCCCTTAGCGCTGCCAACAACTCCCGGTGTTCTGACGTGCTTGCAAGTCCGCAGAACGCTTTGACCAATTGGAACTGACTGTCGCTGCCCGCTTCGGCACTTTCGGCTAGTGACCATATGGCGCTACCGGCATCGGCGAGCGCGCTTGAACGCCTGACCGGGGCCACATAGTTGCGCACCACGAGGGTTAGCTGCCCGAGTGCTGTGCGCACCGTGGTGCTTTCAGTTTCACGGCCTATGTTTCCGAGCACCAAGTCGATGAAGTCTTGAGGTGGAATCTCCGCATCCCGGGTCGCATCCCACATGCTGCCCCAGACCAGCGCGCGAGCGAGCGGGTTTTCGATGGCGGAAAGGTTTCTGATCGCGAATGCTTGGGATTCTGGGTCTAGGCGAATCTTTGTGTAGGCCAGGTCGTCATCGTTGATGAGGATGAGGTCAGGCCGGGCCATTCCAACGAGCTCGGAGATGCTTGTGGTTTCCCCATCCGCATCGAGCTCGATGCGGTGGTGACGTCTTGTGACGCCATCTGGGTCGGCGCCATAAAGGCCGATTGCTAGTCGATGTGGTCGAAGCGTGGGCCATTCCGCTGGTGCGCTTTGCCGAAGCTCTGCTCGGGTGATCACACCCTTTTCGTCAACCTCGATTGCGGGAATCATGGTGTTCACGCCAGCCGTTTCTAGCCACACCTGGCTCCAGGCTCCGAGCTCCCGTCCGCTGGTGGCTTCGAGTTCGGTCAATAAGTCCGCGAGAACAGCATTGCCCCATTGGTGCTTGACGAAGTAGTTGTGCACCCCGGTGAAGAAGGCTTCTTCGCCGACCCAGGCGACCAGCTGCTTGAGAACGGAGCCCCCCTTGGCGTAGGTGATTCCGTCGAAGTTGACTTGAACATCCTCGATGTCTCGAATGTTGGCGACGATGGGGTGAGTGGAGGGAAGCTGGTCTTGACGGTATGCCCAGCTCTTTTCCATCGCGTGGAACGTGGTCCATGCGTGAGTCCACTCGGTTGCCTCGGCGGTAGCGATGGTGGAAGCCCACTCCGCGAAAGATTCGTTTAGCCAGAGATCATTCCACCAGCGCATGGTGACCAGGTCGCCAAACCACATGTGGGCGAGCTCGTGCAAGATGGTCACCACGCGACGCTCGCGAACGGCGTCAGAAACCTGGGAACGGAACACGTAGGTCTCAGTGAATGTCACTGCTCCCGCATTCTCCATTGCCCCTGCGTTGAATTCCGGTACAAAAAGTTGGTCGTACTTCTCAAACGGGTAGGGAACACCGAACTTCTCTTCGAAGTACGCGAAGCCTTTTTTCGTGATGTCGAAGATGTAGTCGGCATCGAGGAATTCAAAGAGTGATGCCCTGGCATAGAGGCCCAAAGGAATCCTCGCGCCGCTCGAGCTGGTCAGTTCGTCGCGGACCACGCTGTAGGGGCCTGCGACAAGGGCTGTGATGTACGAGGAGATCCGTGGTGTGGGGGAGAAAACCCAGGTGGCAGAGGATCCCTCAACGTCTGGCGTGGGGCTCGGTTGGTTCGAGACAACCTGCCAGGTCGCTGGTGCGTGAATGGTGAACTGGAATGTGGCTTTGAGGTCTGGTTGCTCAAAAACCGGAAAGACTCGCCTTGAGTCGGGAACTTCGAACTGAGTGTAGAGGTACACCTCGCCATCGACAGGGTCAACGAATCGGTGGAGCCCCTCGCCGCTGTTGGTGTACCTGTGATCCGAGACTATGACGAGAGTGTTCCACTCGTCCAGATTCGCCAGCGAGATTCGAGACTCAGCAAAGACTTTTCCCGGGTCCAGGGCAGTTCCGTTGAGGCTGACCTGGTGAACGGCTTCGGCGATGATGTCGATGAAGGTTTCGGCGCCGGTGCGTGCCTGAAAAGTTACCTCGGTGGTGGTCCGGAACGTCGGAGACGTCGCCACCTCGCGTAGGTCGATATCAATCAGATAGCTCTCTACATGGAGGATGGTCGATCTCGTGGTCGCCTCGTCACGAGTCAGATTTTCACCGGGCACCAGGAACTCCTTGGAAACGCGTGGGGACTAGAGCCCCGCGGACAGCACAACACACTGGCCTTCTAGCCTAGGGCGTCGTAGGGGGCGCTAAGGCGGAGTACTAGGCGCGGTTGGTGTCGGCGTCGATAGTGACAGCGACCTCTTCGGGCAGCTCTTCTGCTGCTCCGCCGCCCTTGGTAATGGGCTTGGTTTCTGCGGTGAGTTTGGGAGGCTGGATGTTCGTGATTTCCATGTCGACCTCTGTTGCGGCCTGGCGCATGCGCTGGAGGTAGTCATTCAGGTAGCCCTGCTGGCGGCGAACATCGCTGAGCTGGCTTTCGGTGTCTGAGAGCATGGTGCCCACCAACTCTTCGGTGTCCCTAGCAATAGCGCGAGAGCGCTGCACAGTCTCGGAGATGAGACGCTCGGCGTACGAGCGAGCTTCCTTGGTGAGTTCGTCAGCGCGACGCTGCGCGGTTTCCAGGACAGTGTCTGCTTCTTGGCCGAGGTCCGCAGCGCGCTTGGCGGCGTTCTGGACGTGCTCGTCAGCCTGCTGGTAGGCCTTCTGAGCGTAGTTGTCAGCTTCTTCGTGGATGGCAGCGCGTGCGCGCTCCGCCTCGTCGATTTGCTGGCGGATGCTGGTGTCGGTCGCAACAGCGCGCTCTTGGGCCGCGTGCAAAAGTTCGGAGGCTTCTCGCTTAACCTGTTCAACCTGGCGTGAAGCCTCGGCCTTGATTTCAGAGACCTGCTTTTCGGCCTGGCTAATCATCGTTGCAGCCGCGCGCTCGGCGCGGGTGCGGGTGTTGGTGGCCTTCGCAATCTCGTCGGCGGCTTGCTGACGCAGCTGGGCTGCTTCGCGCTCTGTCTCCAGGCGCAACTCTTCGGAGGCGCGCTGCGCTTCGGAAAGAATCTTGCGAGATTCTTTGGCGGCCGACTCGCGAACACGCGTGGCTTCGCTGCGCGCATTGCCCAGCACCTCCGCAGCCTCGGCTGCCGCCTCCTGGGTGATCTTCTTGGACTGCTCTTCGGCGAGACGCAAGGTCTCTTCGAAGGCAGTACCCAACTCGGAAAAACTTGGCTTCGCCCGCGAGGCACGATCGTTGGCGTCTGCGACTTCGCGGGACAGGCGCTGAATGGTGCGAGCATTCTCGGCGCGCTCATTTTCAAGGCGCTCAAGGCGGTCGGTGAGCTCGCGCACATAGCGCGCAACATCGTCGGTATCGTAACCGCGAACGGCCCGACGGAAATCTGGAATGCTCACACTAGGCTCCTCGGCATAGAACCCCATAAGGATAGGGCAAAAACCTGTTTTTCGTTTGCCCGGAAACTAAATCGTTGTCGATTAGTGGTCCCAGGCGTGGGATTTAGACTCAGGGCATGCGAATTCACATTGCGACCGATCATGCCGGGCTCGAGTTTAGCCGTGATTTGGCCGATCACCTGGGTCACGAAGGCCATGAGGTGGTCGATCACGGACCGCTCGACTACGACCCGGTAGATGACTATCCAAGCTTTTGTATTGCTGCCGCCCGCGCCGTGGTGGCTGACCAGGCTGCCGGCGTCGAGGCGCTTGGGGTCGTGTTCGGTGGCTCAGGCAACGGCGAACAAATTGCCGCGAACAAGGTTCCAGGAGCGAGGGCTGCTCTGGTGTGGAGCGTGAACACCGCTGTTTTGGCGCGAGAGCACAACAATGCCAACATCGCAGCGATTGGCGCCCGCCAGCACAGCCTCGATGAAGCGCTGCTCTTCATTGACACGTTCATTCGCACCCCCTTTAGCGGGGACGAACGGCATGTCCGCCGCATCGCCCAGATTGCCGAATACGAGAAGACCGGGGCAATTAGCGGCTTTAGCATCGGCTCGTAACGAGCTATGCCCGAAGGCCACACCGTCCACAGGGTCGCCAGGCTTTTTGATGCCCTTTTTGTGGGGCACCCCATTCAGGCGTCGTCACCGCAGGGTCGGTTTACTCAGGGTGCGGCGAGCATCTCTGGGCGCACCATCACTCGGGTTCAGGCGGTCGGCAAACAGCTGTTCATGGACCTCGACGGCGATCTGGTTGTCCGAGTGCACCTTGGAATCTATGGCGCGTGGGATGTGGCAACACATCCGGATAATTCAGAGGTTGCCCGTGTGCTCACCTCTCTGGGCGCACCCAGGTCCAGAGCTAGGCGCTTTGGCGAAGCAGAGGGCGACCGCGATGCGCCTGATCTGTTTCCTCCACTCCCTGTTGGCCAGGTTCGCTTGAGGTTGGTGACTGACGAAGTGGTCGCGGATCTTCGTGGGCCAACCGCGTGCGAGGTCATCACGCGGGAAGAGGCAGAGGCCGTGAGAGATCGCCTGGGGCCAGACCCACTCGTCACCACAGGAACACAGGGCCACAAGGTTTTCACGCAGCGACTGCTCGCCACCAAGCGCCCGATTGGCTTGGTGTTGATGGACCAGTCGGTTGTTGCCGGAATTGGCAATGTCTACCGTGCAGAAATTCTTTTTCGCCATCGGCTCGACCCTTACCGGCCAGCATCCTCCTACACTCCCGAGGTCGCCTCCGCGCTCTGGAAGGACTGGGGCGCCCTCTTGCGCGATGGGATAGCGACCGGCGTCATGCTCACCAGGGATGATCTGAGCCCGAGCGAGCGGAAGAAAGCGCTGCGCTCCCCACAGGATCGCCACTGGGTCTACAAACGTTCAGGAGAAGCCTGCCGGGTGTGTGGAAGTGTTATTGCTATGGACTTCATGGCTGCGAGAAAGCTCTATTTCTGCCCGTCCTGCCAGGCATCCTAAACCGACCGTGAACGAGGAATCATGATCATCACCCACGCAAAAATCTATGGCGAATCTGAGCGCACTCTTGTGGATATTGCCCTGGATGGTGACGTCATTGTTGCCCTGGGGCCCGCCGGATCGCTTGACGCTGCAGGCCATGAGGTCGTAGATGCAGATTCCCGCGTGGTCCTTCCAGGCCTCTGGGATGAACACGTCCACTTTGGCCTCTGGGCGCAGCGCCGTCGCTGGGTCGACCTCTCGACGGCCACCTCGGCTGCCGAGGCCGCAGCGATTATGGGTCAAGCGGTCCGTGAACGCGGTGACACTCTCGGTGGAGCGGTGCTCGTCGGGGCGGGCTATCGGGATGGTTTGTGGACTGATGAGAAATCAACGGCGCTACTCGATTCTCACACCGGCACTGTCCCTGTCCTTCTGCTCTCCGTAGATGTGCACTCGTGCTGGGTTAACTCGGCAACGCTGGTGGCCTTTGACGTGAAAGGTCACGATCGGGATGGTTCGTTGAGCGAGCAGGAGTGCTTTGATCTGACCGTTGCGGTGGGGTCAGTGGACGACGCCACGCTCGACTCGTGGGTGTTGGAAGCCGCTCGCGCGGCAGCGGCGAGGGGCGTAGTCGGCATCGTCGATTTGGACATGGCCTACAACTCAGTGGTGTGGAGCAGGCGAGCCTCTGGTGTGAAGGGCCCGTACCCTCTGCGCGTCGAGGCTGGCGTGTACCCCGAACACCTCGAGCGGGCTATAGCTGACGGACTGCATTCCGGCTACGAACTAGCGCCGGGTATTTCTATGGGACCTTTCAAGATCATCACCGATGGGTCGTTGAACACGAGAACTGCACACTGTGTCGAGCCCTACCTCGGAGTTGAGGGGGACGTTCGCGGTGGCATGAACTTTGATGTGGGTGAAATTGAGCGCCTGCTCGTCAGAGCCCACGAGTCAGGTTTCTCTCTCGCCGTTCACGCTATTGGTGATGAAGCAAACCGACTCATCCTCGACGTGATGGAAGCCAACGGGCTTGGCGGACGTATTGAACACGCTCAACTGGTGCGCGACGCTGACTTCTCTCGCTTTGCGAAGCTCGGTGTGATCGCAAGCGTTCAGCCCGAGCATGCGGTTGACGACCGCGACGTGACAGATGTCTACTGGGCTGATAGGGCGGATCGGGCTTTTGCTCTTCGCCGCTTGGTCGACAGCGGTGCCCAATTAATTCTTGGGTCTGATGCACCAGTCGCTCCTCTCGACCCGTGGGTCTCTATCGCCGCCGCCATTACTCGAACCAGAGATGGCCGGGAGCCTTGGCACCCTGAGCAAGCGCTGACCCTGGATGAGGCAATTCGTTTCTCCACCCGAACTACGGTTGGGGTTGGCCAACCGGCCGATCTCGTGATTCTTGACGCTGATCCCCGCTGGCTTGTTGAAGCGTGCGGGTCCAACGCGGCAGCCGCGAGCGACGCGGTGCGGCAGATGCCGGTATGGATGACAATTTCGCAGGGCGTTGTCACTCACAGATCGAGTTCGTAACTGGAGGGGATGACGGGAATCGAACCCGCACCATCAGTTTGGAAGACTGAGGCTCTACCATTGAGCTACATCCCCGGGGGGGTGCCACCGTCAACGATGGTACTGCATGCACTCGGATTCGTACTTCCAGTGCGACGACACCGACTAGACTTCCAGAGGCTGTTCGCCTGGGCTTGGCCGTGTACTGCGCCCGGATGGTGATCAACTCTTATCTTTTCGGGGCGTAGCTCAGTTTGGTAGAGCGCCCGCTTTGGGAGCGGGAAGTCGCAGGTTCGAATCCTGTCGCCCCGACGGAAAGAAACAGAAGAAAAACTAGTTGGAGAAAATGCCGTGCCCACAACGACCAAAGAAGCCCTTGGCCCGACCCGTGTTCGCCTGACGATTACCGTCAGCCCCGAGGAGCTCAAGCCAAGCCTTGACCACGCGTACCAGCACATCGCTGAGCAGGTCAACATCCCAGGCTTCCGGAAGGGCAAAGTGCCTCCCACGCTGATCGATCAGCGGGTCGGCAAAGGCGAGGTCCTCAACCACGCCGTCGGCGAAGGCCTTGACCGCTTCTTCCAGCTCGCTGTGGCCGAGCAGAAGATTCGCACCCTGGGTCGCCCCGAAGCGGATGTGACTCAGTGGCCAAGCGACAAGGACTTCTCCGGTGACCTTGTGGTTGTCGTCGAGGTTGACACCCGTCCAGAATTCACGATTCCCGACCACAGCAAATACTCGATTGAGGTTGACCCAGTTGCCGTCAGCAAGGAGGAGGTCGAGGCTGAGCTTGATGCCCTTCGTGCTCGCTTTGGCACGCTGGTGAGTGTTGACCGCCCCATCAAGACTGGTGACTTCGTTCAGGTTGACCTGGTCGCAAAAATTGGTGACACCACGATCGACACCGCCAACTCGATTAGCTACGAGGTTGGCTCGGGCCAGCTCATCGACGGTATCGATGAGGCTTTGGACACTCTCACCGCGGGCGAGACCACCACGTTTGAATCCACGTTGCTTGGCGGAGACCGAGTGGGTGAGACCGCACTGATCGAGATCACCGTGCTCAGTGTTAAGGAGCGCGAACTGCCTGAAGCTGATGACGAGTTTGCTCAAATCTCCAGCCAGTTCGACACCATTGCCGAGCTTCGTGAGGACATGAAGGCTCAGGTCCAACGCAAGGGAGTCTTCGGGCAGGCCCAACAGGCGAGGAACAAGCTCGTCGAGAAGCTCCTGGAAGATGTCACCATTCCGCTGCCCCAGGGCGTGATTGACGATGAGGTTCACCGTCACCTCGAGCAAGAAGGCAAGCTCGATGACGACAAGCATCGTGCCGAGGTCATCGAGTCCACGGAGAAGTCGCTGAAGACCCAGATTCTCTTGGATGCGCTCGTAGAGAAGCTCGAGGTTCAGGTCTCTCAGGACGAACTGACCCAGTACCTCATCCAGTCTGCAGCGCAGTATGGAATGGACCCCACCGAGTTCATCCAGACCCTCGATAGCAACAACCAGATTCCTTCCATGGTGGGCGAGGTCGCTAGGTCCAAGTCGCTCTCGGTGGCGCTTGCCGGCGTCAAGGTCGTCGACACCAAGGGCAAGAAGGTTGACCTGAGCGACTTCACCCGTCAGGCTACTGATCCCGTGGAGCAGGCCGTGGCCCAGGCAGTCGCCGATAATCACGACGACCACGACCACGACCACGACCACAAGCACTAAAGCGACACTCTGCCGAGGGCGAACACTGCCGGTTCCACGGCTTAGCGCCCGATAGGGTCGGTGATAGCCCGCTTGGGGGTGTTCGTGAGGAGAACAAAACTGTGTCCATGGCAGAAACGATGATGCAACCGAACGTCTTTGACCGGTTGCTCAAAGACCGCATTATTTGGCTGGGTTCCGAAGTTCGCGACGAGAACGCCAACGAAATCGCGGCCAAGCTGTTGCTTCTCGCCGCTGAAGATCCCGAGCGCGACATCTACCTCTACATCAACTCACCCGGTGGCTCTATCACCGCGGGTATGGCCATTTACGACACTATGCAGTTTGTTCCCAACGACATCGTGACCGTGGGCATCGGTATGGCTGCCTCGATGGGCCAACTGCTGTTAACTGCAGGCACAAAGGGCAAGCGCTACATCACTCCGAACGCTCGCGTGTTGTTGCACCAGCCCCACGGTGGTTTTGGTGGAACCGCGAGCGACATCCAGACCCAGGCCCACCTGATCAACGACATGAAGAAGCGCCTGGCTCAGATCACCGCCGACGCTACCGGCAAAACCGTCGACCAGATCATGGCCGATGGGGACCGCGACCGCTGGTTCACCGCCGATGAGGCGCTGGCCTATGGCTTTGTCGACCACATTCGCGCCTCTGCAACCGACGTTGTCGGTGGCGGTGGAACCGAGCAAAGCAAGAAGAAGTAGACGGGGACTATCCAATGAACACACTCCCAGAGCACAAAGCACCACTGGCTATGCCTGAGTCCCGGTACATTCTGCCAAGCTTCGAAGAGCGCACCAGCTACGGCTTCAAGCGCCAAGACCCCTACGCCAAGCTGTTTGAGGACCGGATCGTCTTCTTGGGCGTTCAGGTGGATGACGCCTCGGCAGATGACGTGATGGCGCAGTTGCTGGTCTTGGAAAGCCAAGACCCTGACCGCGACATCGTGATGTACATCAATTCTCCCGGCGGCTCCTTTACCGCGATGACAGCCATCTACGACACGATGCAGTACGTTCGCCCGCAGATTCAGACTGTAGTTCTCGGGCAGGCCGCTTCCGCTGCAGCTGTGATCCTTGCCGGTGGAGAGCCAGGCAAGCGCCTCGCTCTGCCAAACGCTCGAATCCTTATCCACCAGCCGATGATGGGCGAAGCGGGTCGAGGTCAGGCATCTGACATTGAAATTCAGGCCAAAGAGATCGCCCGACTTCGCGAATGGCTGGAAGAGACGCTCTCGAAGCACTCGAAGAAGTCTCCGGAAGAGGTCAACCGCGATATTGATCGTGACAAGATCCTGACCGCTGCCGAAGCCCTCGACTACGGACTGATTGACCAGGTTCTCTCCTCGAGGAAGTCTGCCGGTGTTGGCGCAGCTCTCAAGGGGCCAGAGGCTGTCGTCGCGTAGCTAGCTCTTCGCTTGGCGTTTCCGCAGCCCCGAAACTCCGAGCCCGATGAGCAGCACGATCAGCACAGCGATTCCAGCAATGCTCGGAATCAACGAGCTGGGGCCATCGGTTGTGACCGGTATCTCGTCTACGGGAGAAATCATCTCGGGCGCGGTCTCTTCGACAGGGCGTTCCTCGGTTGTCGCCGCGCACACAGGGGGCGCATCGAGGCCAACGGCTGGGCTGTGGTTGGCTCCGGGTTCGAAGACAAACGTGTAACTGTCTTGCAGCGTGTGTCCATCAGCTGAGACGAACTGGTAGAGCACCGCGTATGTTCCTGGCCCGCCCAGATCAATGGTCGCGGTCATCGTCCGTTCGTTGATGATCACGCAGCCATCACCGTAGTAGAGGCCTGCCCCATCCTGCGCGACAATCGCAAAACCACGCGTGGCATCGCCCGTGTCCAAGAAGACGTCGTTCGTAGAAATCGACACGGTGAGGGGACTTATCGTCACAACAGAATCGGCGGCGGGGTCACGGTCTTCGACAACGTTGTGAGCGAGTGCAGGGGTGGCGGATCCGAGAGCCAGCACCGCCACCACGACGGCCACCATCCAGCCAGTGGCGCGTAATGCTCTGCTGCGGGACCCCATAGTTCTTCCATGCTAGCTGGCGCCACACCGCGCCCTACCTGTGGAATGTCCGAAGTGCATGGGCCCTGAGAGGTAAACTCCGAAGGGTCCCGGATTGCATGGAGGAAGGCTTTCTCATGGCACGCACAGGAGATTCTGGCGAGCTCCTCAAGTGTTCCTTCTGTGGCAAAAGCCAAAAGCAGGTTCAGCAACTTATTGCAGGACCGGGCGTCTACATCTGTGACGAGTGTGTCGAGCTGTGCAACGAGATCATCGATGAACGCCAATCTGAGCACAGCGGTCAAGCTGTCGCTGACTTCGAGTTGCCAAAGCCCAAAGAGATTTACGAGTTCCTAGAGGAATACGTCATTGGCCAGGAAGAAGCCAAGCGCTCGCTCTCAGTCGCCGTCTATAACCACTACAAGCGTGTTCGCGCCGCCGCATCTCCGCATGCGGTGGAGGGCTCCGACGACATCGACATCCAGAAGAGCAACATTCTTTTGATTGGTCCGACCGGTTGTGGCAAGACCTATCTGGCGCAAACCCTCGCAAAGCGCCTCAACGTGCCCTTTGCCGTCGCTGACGCGACCGCGCTGACCGAAGCCGGTTATGTGGGTGAGGATGTCGAGAACATTCTTCTCAAGCTCATCCAGGCTGCCGACTACGACGTCAAGCGAGCCGAGACGGGCATTATCTACATCGACGAGGTCGACAAGATTGCTCGGAAGGCCGAGAACCCTTCCATTACCCGTGATGTTTCGGGTGAGGGTGTGCAGCAGGCGCTCCTGAAGATCCTTGAAGGAACCGTTGCAGCAGTTCCCCCACAGGGTGGGCGTAAACATCCTCAGCAGGAGTTCATCCAGATTGACACCACCAACGTGCTCTTCATTGTTGCCGGAGCTTTTGCCGGCCTGGAAGACATCATTTCGCAGCGGGTGGGCCGCCACGGAATTGGTTTCGGTGCCCCCCTCCACTCGAAGGACGCCAGCGAGAACATGTTCGCCCAGGTATTGCCTGAGGACCTTCACAAGTTTGGCTTGATTCCTGAGTTCATCGGCCGTTTGCCCGTCGTCACTACGGTTGCTCCTCTCGATCAGACCGCGCTGATTGACATCTTGACCACACCCAAGAACGCACTGGTCAAGCAGTATCAGCGGATGTTTGTTCTGGATGGTGTTCAACTGGAGTTTGAGCCAGAAGCGCTCGAGGAGATAGCCACTTTGGCTGCCGTCCGACAGACCGGCGCGCGTGGGCTCCGAGCGATCTTGGAAGAGGTTCTTGGCCCCGTGATGTTCGAGATTCCCTCGAGCGACCAGGTTGAGCGTGTCATCATCACGAAGGCTGCAGTCCTCAAGAACGCTGCCCCGACGATTGTCCCGAAGGCAGCGCCTAGGCGCGAAAAGTCCGCTTAGCCGCGGAGCATTCGGCCGTCATCGAGCTCGACCACGGGTCGACCCTCCAGCCATGTGAGTGTCCAACGCAGTGTTGTCTCCTCCTCGGGGCTGAGTGTCGCCTCCACGGCGGCAATCTCGTCCCGCAGCCGTTGGGGTAGAGACGCCGGAGCCTGGCCTACTGAGAACCGTCCACCGAGCTGCATGGCCTTCGCCTATCGCTCCGTGTCTAGCTCATACATGACCCAGGAGGTCCTGGAGGCCACAGATTCATAGAGGTGTTGGGCTGTGGTGTTGTCTGCAGCAGTGATCCAGCGCAAATCCCCTCCGCCATGAGTGGCGCCGTGCTCTTTCAGAGCCTCAATCAGTGCGCGCCCGACTCCGCGCCCCCGCGCAGTTGGCAAGGTGAACAGGTCGTCGAGAAACCACGATGGCCCAGCGCGGAAAGTGTCGGCTTGCTCTCGCAGATGAGCAAAGCCGAGCAGAGTGCCCTCTGACTCCGCAACGAAACCAGAGACGCTGTGAGATGGGTCCATCAGCCACTCCCAGACGCCCTCAACAATCTGTTGGGTGAAGGCCGTCTCATAGAACACGCCATAGGCGAGGAAAAGCGCTTCCCACTGTTCCCGGTCCGCGGGTTGAACCTTTCTTATCTGAAACGGCGTGGGATCAGTCATCGCCAGGCTCCAATTCGAAGGAGCGCAGCTCAACGGTCTCGCCCTCCTCGAGCGAGAGGTTTGCGATCTTGCCGACGGCTCTCAGGTCGTCCTCAGCGTGGGAGAGGAGCGCGGGGCCCGCGAGCGTAGCAGTGACGATGCCGGTCTTTTGGGCTACTTGACTGTCTGTTTTTGCGCGACGGATCGTGATCAGCGCTTCGCTCGCTAGAGCCAGGAGTCCGGCCGTCTCCGCCAATGCCCCGGTATCGGGGAGTTCTTCGGGAGATGGCCACGGGGCCTGGTGAATACTGCCGTCGTGAGTCCACGACCAGACTTCTTCCGTTGCAAACGGAATGACCGGTGCCAAGAGGCGCGCTACCGTTTCGATGGCGAGCCGCAGCGCGCTGATGGCGCTGGTGCGCCCAGGACCCTCGCCTGTGTAGGCACGTTCTTTGACCAGTTCGAGGTAGTCATCGGTGAAAGTCCAGAAGAACGTCTCGGTCACTTCCAGCGCGCGGGCGTGGTCGAAAGCCTCATAGGCAGTAGTCGCAGTCTCGACCACCTTGGCGAGCTCGCGCACCATGTCGAGATCCAGGGCTTCGGTAATGGCTCCGGCCTCGCCTTCGAACCCATAGACAAACTTGGCAGCGTTCAAGACCTTGATGGCAAGCCTGCGACCAATCTTGATTTGCTTGGGGTTCTCCGGATCGAACGCTGCGTCGGTGCCTAGCCTCGAAGATGCTGCCCAGTAGCGCACGGCATCCGAACCGTGAGCATCGAGCATTGCACCCGGTGTCACCACGTTGCCCTTGGATTTCGACATCTTCTTGCGGTCCGGATCAACGATGAAGCCGGAGATTCCCGCGTTCTTCCAGGGGATACTGCCGTGCTCGAGCTCCGCGCGAAGCACGGTGGAGAACAACCACGTCCTGATGATGTCTTGGCCTTGGCTGCGCAGGTCGTAGGGGAAAACCAGGTCGAATAGTTCGGGGTCGCTTCCCCAACCGCCCGCTAGCTGGGGCGTCAGGCTGCTGGTGGCCCAGGTGTCCATGATGTCGAGCTCACCGATGAAGCCACCGGGTACACCGCGCTGGTCTGGGGTGTAGCCAGGTGGTGTGTCTGTGGAGGGGTCAACGGGCAGGTCCGCCTCGGCGGGGGTGATGAATTCTCCGGCAATTGGCTCGCCAGACTCATCGAGTGGGTACCAGATCGGAATCGGCACACCGAAGAACCGCTGCCTCGAGATGAGCCAGTCGCCCGATAGGCCCCCGACCCAGTTTTCGTAACGAACGCGCATGAAGTCGGGATGGAAAGCGACCTCGGCGCCGCGCGTGAGAAGGCGGTCTTGGAGATCTTTGTCTTTCGAACCATTTGTGATGTACCACTGGCGGGTTGTCACAATCTCGAGAGGCTTGTCGCCCTTCTCAAAGAACTTCACCGGGTGTGTAATCGGTGTCGGATCCTCGAGTAAGTCACCTGAGGCGGCGAGTTTCTCGACGATGGTGGACTTGGCGCTGAAGACTGTCTTGCCCACCAGGTCCTGGTAGTGGGCCTTCGCTGTTTCTGAGCTGAGCCATGCGGGGCTCTCAGCCAGGATTCGGCCGTCCTTGCCGATGATGGGTCTGGTTTCGAGGGATAGTTCGCGCCACCAGATCACATCGGTCACGTCACCAAAAGTGCAGACCATCGCAATACCGGTTCCTTTGTCTTGTTGCGCCAGGTGGTGGGCAACGATGGGGACCTCGACATCGAACAGCGGCGAGCGGACGGTGGAACCAAAAAGAGGCTTGTAACGCTCGTCATCGGGGTGTGCCACAAGAGCGACGCAGGCTGGGATAAGTTCTGGCCTTGTCGTCACAATGACTACGTCAGACCCACCGCCGTGGAATCGCACCTTGTGATACGCAGAGGGTTGCTCGCGGTCTTCCAGTTCAGCCTGGGCGACTGCAGTCCGAAAGGTGATGTCCCAGAGGGTGGGAGCATCAGCTCGGTAGGCTTCGCCGCGTTCCAAATTACGCAGGAACGCCCTTTGCGCAACACGCTGCGAGTGGTCATCGATGGTTCGATACGTGAGGCTCCAGTCAACGCTCAGGCCGAGTGTTCTCCAGAGGTCTTCGAACTGCTGCTCGTCCTCGACAGTAAGTTTCTCGCACAGTTCGATGAAGTTGCGTCGACTGACCGGTATCTGCTCTCCGGGTTTTGACCCGTCTTTGGTCGCACCAGCTTCAAGCGGCGGAATGAGCTGAGCGTCGTAGGGGAGGGATGGGTCACACCGAACCCCGTAGTAGTTCTGGACGCGACGCTCCGTGGGCAGGCCGTTGTCGTCCCAACCCATGGGATAGAAAATCTCTTTGCCCCGCATGCGCTGGTAGCGGGCCTGCAAATCCATGTGGGTGTAGCTAAAGACGTGGCCAATGTGCAGACTGCCAGAAGCCGTTGGTGGTGGAGTGTCGATAGCGAAAACGTGGCTCTTGCCGCGGTCGAGAGCCCGCTCACGATTAAAGCGATAGGTGCCCTGCGCTTCCCACAACTTTCCCCACTGTGCCTCCAGGCCTTCGAGGGCTGGCTTATCGGGAATCCCTGCGCTCATGGGGACCACCTTCTTCGCTATAGGCGGCACCGTGTCCAAGGTGCCTCAGTGTGAGTGTTAGCACCATGCTACAAAACAAACTCCGCAGGGATCCCCCAGAGGCGGGAACTCCTGCGGAGTTTGTCAGTTGCTCTAGGAGCTGGTGCGCTGGTACTGCGGTTCGTAGCTGGTCACGCTCATCCTGGGCGCCACCAGCGCGGCCAAGAGTGTGATCGCCGAGAGTCCCGCCAACACAACACCCGGGTGCCACCAGGCGTTGTCGGTGGCCACCCGCATGAGGGTGAGGAAGAACGGCAGAGTTGCCGCAATCGCGGCACCAATGTTGTACGAGAGGGCGAGCGCTGTGTAGCGGGCCTTCTCATCGAACAGGTCGCTCATCATGCCACCCAGTGCGGCCCACGAGGCTGTCGGCAAGATGCCACCAACAACCATGATGATGACCAAGACGATGAAGGTCGCATCGAGAATGATCCAGTAGAGCGGGAAGGACACCAGCAAGGTGCCAAGGGCACCCCACCCGACTACCCGCGCCGAACCAAAGCGGTTGGCGAGAGCGCCAAAGGCCGGAATCGTGATGAGCTGGAGCAAACTTCCAATCGTCAACGCCATCGTGAACTCCATCGGCTGGTACCCGAGAATTTCCACACCATAGTTAGTCGTATACGTGTTCATGAGCGTGTAGGAACCGTGGCCGAGCAGAGCGCCACCGACCGCTATCAGCATCGCGAGCGGTGCGTGCCTCATTACTTGTAGGAACGGCGACTTGACTCGCTGGTTGTTAGCTACAAGGTCCTTGAACACAGGGGTCTCATCGATTGACCAGCGGAGGTAAAGCGCGATGAGGAGAAGTGGGAACGCGCTCAGCAGCGGAATTCTCCAAGCCCAGGCGAGGATTTCCTCGTAAGGGAGCGTCAAGAACAGCACGAGCCAGATTGCGTTGCTGAGGATTGAGCCCACTGGTGAGCCAAGCTGGACCAGCGAGGCATAGAAGTGGCGGGTCTTGGCAGTCGCGTGCTCGGTCGTCAGAGCAACGGCCCCACCCCATTCGCCACCGAGGGAGAGACCTTGAGCGAGGCGCAACACGATCAGTGCGATCGCACCGAACCAGCCCATCTGCTCGTAGGTCGGCAGCGCTCCGATGAGCCCTGTCGCGACACCCATCAACACGATGGTGGCAATCAGGGTTCCCCGGCGCCCAATGCGGTCACCGATGTGGCCGAAGATAACTGCGCCGAGGGGGCGAACAAAAAACGTGACGGCGTAGGTCGCAAAGGATGCGAGGATTCCGCCTACGGGGCCGAGCGGTTCGAAAAAGAGGGCGGCTGCGAAGAGCGCTGCCAGCCAAGCGTAGACGTACTGGTCATAGGACTCGAGAGCTGTTCCCACAAAGGAGGCAATGGCGACCTTGCGAGACTGCTGGGGCGTGATGGGGGTATGGGTCGTGGTGGACACGGGCACCTTCCTGAGTAGGGGTATTATTTAGACGGAGTATAAAAAACTAGACTTCAACTATAGGGGAATCATGGCGCCAGACCAACGCGGACGTCCCCGGAGTTCGTCCAGGGAATCACTCGAAGAAGCTGCCACCGAACTTTTCCTCGAACACGGCTACCAAGCAACGACTGTCGATGACATCGCTGCGCGGGCGGGGGTGAGCCGTGCGACCTTCTTCAACTACTTCCCGACCAAATCTGCTGTGCTGTGGGTGGAGGTGGATAGAGCGCTGGATGCGCTGGAGCGAGCGCTTGCGGACGGCGCCTCCCTCTCCGAGAGCCTGGGGCGAGTCACTGGTGGTCTAGGGAAAGAATCTGTTCCCCTCATCGCCAGCCAGGCAGAGGCCATGAACACTGGGGAGGATGTGCTCGCCGAAGCCGGTAAGAGAATCATCGCCCTCTCGCGGTTGGTTGCAGCTTCGGACATCTCGCCAGATTTGGTGTGGCCAACCACCGGGGCGATTGTTCAAGCCTGTCTCGAGTGGGCGCACGCTGGCGTGGCACGGGGAGAGCTTCAGCACTACCTCCGAGCCCACACGCTCCTCTAGTGCGACTCGGTAGGCGCATCACTCCTGCTCTAGACTCATTCCAGAGGCGTTGAACCGGCCATCACCGGTGAGCCACTGGAAGAAAAGAACACGCTGTGTTCCCAGTAGAGCCAGTCGGGTAGGCCCGTCACAGCCTGATAATGAGTGGCTCGCGTTTCGATGTGAGCAAGCGGGGTGGTACCGCGCCAGATGGCGTCCTCGCACAAAGTCCACCCACCACCATTGTCAGGAAGTAACCCATGGCTTTTCCTCGCCACCGCGACGCTTCGGGCGTTGAGCCAAGTCCGTCGTTCCCAGCTCTCGAGCACGAAGTGCTCGCCTACTGGGCCGCTCACGATACCTTCCAACGCTCTATCGACAATCGCGCGGGTTGCGAAGAGTGGGTCTTCTACGACGGGCCGCCCTTCGCCAATGGCTTGCCCCACTACGGTCACCTGCTCACCGGCTACGCCAAGGACATCTTCCCGAGGTTCCACACGATGCGTGGCAAGCAGGTTCACCGCCGATTTGGCTGGGACACCCACGGCCTTCCGGCGGAGCTTGAGGCCGAGCGCCAACTCGGCATCACCGACAAGAGCCAGATCGAAGCGATGGGCATCGCTGCGTTCAATCAGGCTGCCAAAGATTCGGTCCTTCGCTACACGAAGGAGTGGGAAGAATACGTCACGCGCCAGGCCCGCTGGGTGGACTTTGAGAACGACTACAAGACCCTCGACATAACCTTCATGGAAAGCGTGGTCTGGGCATTCAAACAACTCCATGACAAAGGCCTGGCCTATGAGGGTTACCGCGTTTTGCCGTATTGCTGGAGAGATCAGACTCCGCTTAGCAACCACGAACTGCGTATGGACGATGACGTCTATAAGCCGAGGCAAGATCAATCGGTCACGGTCACGTTCCCTCTCCGGGGCGCGCGGGCCACGGAGCTTGGGCTTGCCGGTGTGTTGGCCCTTGCCTGGACAACTACGCCCTGGACCCTGCCCACTAACGCTGCCCTAGCGGTCGGACCGGACATCGATTACGTTGTCGTGCCCTCTGGCCCCCAGTCCGACCGGCCAGGTGCCAGCTACCTGATGGCCGGTGACACGCTCGGTGCGTACATCAGGGAGCTCGGCTACGACGACGTTGCTAGCGCGATTGCTGCTGTAACTCGGACCCTGAAGGGCTCGGAGCTCGGTGGGGTTCACTACGAGCGGGTCTTTGATTACTACGCCGACGTAGACGCCTGGGACATGGCCAATGCGTGGCGCATTCTCGTGGCTGACTATGTAGCCACCGGCGAGGGCACCGGAATCGTTCACCAAGCTCCCGCTTACGGTGAGGACGACCAGCTGACCTGCCAGGCAGCTGGCATTCCCGTGATTATCTCTGTGGACGATGCCGGGAAGTTTCTTCCGCAAGTTAGCGATGTTGCGGGCTTGCAGGTGTTCGATGCCAACAAGCCCTTGACCAAGCTGCTGCGGGATTCTGGCCGGCTTTTTGCCGAGCGTTCCTACAACCACTCCTACCCGCACTGTTGGCGCTGCCGCACACCGCTGATCTATAAAGCGGTCTCCAGCTGGTTCGTTCGCGTGACTGAAGTTCGTGACCGCATGGTCGAGCTCAACCAGGACATCACGTGGGTGCCCGGCAACGTGAAAGACGGCCAGTTTGGCAAGTGGCTCTCCAACGCCAGGGACTGGTCAATTTCCAGAAATCGCTACTGGGGCTCGCCCATTCCCGTCTGGAAGAGCGATGACCCCGCTTACCCACGACTGGATGTCTATGGCTCTCTCGATGAGCTTGAGCGAGACTTCGGGGTGAGGCCGACCGATCTCCACCGCCCAGCTATTGATGAACTCGTCCGCCCAAACCCTGATGACCCCACCGGGAAGTCGATGATGCGTCGCATTCCCGATGTGCTGGACGTGTGGTTTGACTCCGGCTCGATGCCCTTTGCGCAGGTGCACTACCCGTTTGAGAATCAGGGCTGGTTTGATTCCCACAACCCTGCTGATTTCATCGTCGAATACATCGGGCAAACCCGAGGTTGGTTTTACACGATGCACGTTTTGGCAACCGCCCTCTTCGACCGACCCGCTTTCTCTCAAGTGATTTCTCACGGAATCGTTTTGGGCTCGGATGGGCAGAAGATGTCGAAGAGTTTGCGCAACTATCCCGACGTCTCCGAAGTGTTTGAGAGAGATGGCGCGGATGCCATGCGATGGTTCCTGATGTCGAGCTCGGTGATTCGCGGTGGCAACCTAGTTGTCACCGAAGAGGGCATCCGCGAGGGGGTTAGGCAGTTCCTGCTGCCCCTGTGGAGTACCTACTACTTCTTGAGCCTCTACATCGGCGACTACGAGCCACAGTGGCGAACGGATTCGACTAACGTCCTCGATCGCTACATCCTTGCGAAACTGCGAGACGTCATTGAAGAGACGACGAATGACTTCGAGGCGCTAGACAGCCCGATGGCCGCGCAGGCGATTCGTGACTTCACCGACATTTTGACCAACTGGTATGTTCGGCGCTCTCGTGAGCGCTTCTGGGACGGCTCCGATCACGATGCGCTCGACACCCTCTACACGGTCCTGGAGACGCTCTCCCGTTTGGCAGCACCGCTAGCACCGCTGGTCACAGAAGAGGTCTGGCGCGGCATCACCGGCGGCGAGAGTGTTCACTTGACCGACTGGCCGGAGTCACAGGCGTTCCCCCAGGACTCAGAGCTGGTCTCTGCAATGGACGCGGTTCGCGAGGTTGCCTCCGCAGGGCTTGCTCTGCGCAAAGCCCACGGTCGTCGAGTGCGCCTCCCCCTCCCAAGTTTGACCGTGGTCACCACGGGCGTGGGGGCGCTCGGGGACTTTGTCGACATCATCTCCAGCGAACTCAATGTGAAGAGCGTAGAGATGGTGGCCTTCGATAAGGACCAGGCCGAGCGATTCGGTATTGGTCGCAAGCTTTCCCCGAACGCCAGGGCGCTCGGGCCTCGTGTTGGTGGTCAGGTTCAGGAGATCATCCGCGAAGCCAAAGCCGGGAACTGGCGTGAGGTTGACGGCGTGGTGATGGTGGGGGAGCAGGAATTGCTCCCTGGCGAATACGAACTCGAGTTGAGCGCACCGAGCGATGACATCGCCGCCTCCTTCCTTAGCTCCGGCGGGTTTGTGTTGCTCGAGACCGCGGTGACGCCGGAGCTTGCCCGCGAGGGTGTCGCAAGGGATTCCATCCGCTGGATTCAACAAGAGCGAAAGAACGCAGGCCTCGAGGTCTCTGACCGAATCAACTTGGTCATCGCCGCCGATCAGGCTGCACTGGCGGCTCTCGAGGAACACCGCGACGTCATCGCCGCAGAGACCCTTGCGCTGAGTCTCGATATTGTTCCGCTCGAGCCGGGGGTATCTGGCCTCGCTGTGGGAGACGATTCCCAGATAACCGTGAAAGTCTCGCGACGTGACAGCTGAGAACTCGAGCGCCGATCGGCGGGACGCCGATGCGGTCTTCAGTGCTCTCGTTGGACGGCAGGGAGAGTCGCGCCCGGTTCGGCGCCTCGCTGCTACCAGGCGCGCTCTTGAACTACTCGGCGATCCGCAGCGGATGTATGGAGTGATCCATATCGCCGGCACGAATGGCAAAACCTCCACAGCGAGAATCACTGAGAGCCTCCTGCGCGCTCACGGGCTACGCACGGGGCTCATGACTTCACCGCATCTGCACCGCGTGAACGAACGCATCGTGATTGATGGCGAGCAAATCTCCGACCGCATGCTTGCCGATAACTGGGCTGATGTTGAGCCTTTCATCGCGATGGTGGATGCCGAACTCATCGCAAACGGTGAGCCACCGCTGTCGTACTTCGAGGCCCTCACCGTCTTGACCTTTGCTTGTTTTGCTGACGCCCCAGTCGATGTTGCCGTTGTCGAGGCTGGAATGGGTGGGGAATGGGATTCGACCAACGTCGCAGACGGCGACGTTGCGGTCCTCACACCGATTGCGATGGATCACGTTGAACACCTCGGCCCCACGTTGCGCGATATTGCGAGGACAAAGTCCGGCATTATCAAGCCCGCGAGTCGGGTGGTTTCTGCTCTTCAGGCGGATGAAGCGTGGGACGAGATTGTCACCGCTTGCACCCGATTTGAAGCACCCCTAGCAGTCCTGGATCGGGACTTCTACCTTACGAGCGTCGAGTCTGCGGTCGGCGGCCAACTGCTCTCGGTCTCGGGCCTCGCTGGCCAGTACCGCGACTTGTTTTTGCCGCTCCTTGGTGAACACCAGGCCTCGAATGCCGCGCTGGCTATTGCCGCTGTGGAATCGTTCCTCGGCAGCGGCACGGTTCCGATGGGTGCTGAGGTTGTCGAAGAGGGCATTGCACTGGCCAGTAGCCCGGGTCGGATGCAGGTCATCGGTTCACATCCGACGATTCTTGTTGATGCGGCCCACAACCCGCATGGAGCAGAGTCACTGACTCGGGGGTTGATGACGTCGTTTAGTTTCGATCGAGTGGTGTGTGTTCTGGGAATTCTTCAGGAGAAAGACGTTGCCGGCATTGTCGAGGCCCTAGATCCTGTGGTTGATCATTTTGTGGTGACGCAATCGCAGTCTGATCGGGCGCTCTCGGTGGCGAATCTGGCCGACATTGTTGCCAACATTGCTGGGCCCGACCGTGTTGACGCCAGACCTACCTCTGATGAGGCTTTAGCCAGGGCTCTCGATCTTGCCGGTACTGAAGGCGGGGTCGTTGTGACGGGCTCTATCACCCTCGTTGCAGAGGTTGTCGAGAGGAGCGCGTAGATGGCCAAGCCTCGGAGAGATAAGTCAGCGACCGAGTCGCTGTTGCAAATTGCGGTGGGGCTTGAGATCGCCCTGGTGTTCTTCGGCGCCCTGGCACTCAATGGCCTGCGGCTATACCCGGGCGTTGTTGTGTTGATCGGGTCCCTCGTGGCAACCGCTGTTCTCCTCATCCTCTATCGGGCTGTCGCCCACCCGGCAGGCCGGGTGTTTGGCCACGTCGTGCAGGTTGCTCTTCTTGGCTCTTTTTTCTGGGATGTCGTCATGGGAATCTCTGCAGTGGTGATGGTGGGGTTCTGGATCTTCGGCGCCATCCGTGGCCCTCAATTGGATCGGCTGGCTTCGGACTAAACTCGAGGAACTGCCCGAGGGAGAAAATATGTCAACGCTGGAAGAAACGCTCGTTCTGATTAAGCCAGATGGCGTTGCCCGCAACCTCACCGGAGAGATCCTTGCCCGCATTGAGGCCAAGGGTTATCAGCTTGTTGATATCCGCATGGTGGAGCCAAACCGCGACCTGTTGAGCGCGCACTACGCCGAGCACCAGGGCAAGCCGTTTTACGAACCGCTTGTGGCGTTCATGGAATCTGGTCCTGTGGTTGCAGTGAGAATCTCCGGTCATCGCGTCATCGAGGGCATCCGATCCCTCTGCGGCCAAACCGATCCCACCACAGCAGCGCCTGGCACCATTCGGGGTGACCTGGGACGTGACTGGGGCTTACCGGTGCAACAGAACCTCATACACGCGAGTGATTCGCCGGAGACTGCAGCCCGCGAGCTTGGCCTGTGGTTTGGTTCTCGCTAAATCAGACTGAGAACAACAGCGGGAACTGAATCAAAATCGACAACCCGATCACGGCGTAGTTGATGACCACCAGAATCCAACTGTAGGGAAGCCAAGCCTTTCCGAAACTTCGGAGCTTGGCCGATGAGCCGAGCATTCCCTGGCCCAGTGCCCAGGGCAGGAAGATCCACCAGAGCGGGATGTGGAAGGCCCACACGACCATGCAGTACAGACAGAGGAAGCCGATGACGAAGACTGCCTGGTAGAACATCCACATCAGCCAGACGTACGCGGCAAAAATTCCCAGCGTGAAGAACACCCAGAACCAGCGACGCATCGTCGCCCCGGCGAGAAGCGCCGCACCCACAGTGGCAACAATCATGAACCCCGCTACCCCGTAGAGCTGGTTGGGGGCGTCGAAGAAGAGAGTCGCCTGCCAGCTCTGCATGACGTTTCCGCAGGAGAAGAACGGGTTGATGTCGCAACTGGGGGGCGTTCCGGTCAGCGCTAACTGGTATCCCTCGCGGGCCAGGGTGAACGCGGCCAACCACGATGCGAGACCTGTGAACAGCAGATAGAGGGCCATGCCCGTCTGTCGCTTTGTGGGGTAGTTCACGAGCTGATTATGACAGCACACCGAGAGGAAAAGCTGACGATGTGCGATACTGGGGTCACGGCAGCGCACTCCCACGGGAGAGCACGCCACGACAAAGATTTCTTGGGTCACCGACCCGATGAGGGCATACGCCCAACACCGAAGTTTTGAATGCACACCGTGTGGTGTGCGGCTAAAGCGTAATGAGTTCCCTTTCCGATTACGGAGTGGGACTGTGAGGAGTACACCAGAAATGGTGCAGAAAAAAGAAACACCCCCAGCCGAGACCGCAAAAAAGCCAACGAAGGCCAAAGCAGCGCCCGCGGTGAAAGCGGAAGCGCCGGCTACCGACAAGCCGAAAACCACTCGTAAGGCATCGCCGGCAGCCAAGAAGGCCGTTGCGCCCAAGGCAGCCAAAGAAGCGCCCGCGGTGGCCCCTCTGGCGCCAGTGTCCACCAAAGACTTGATCTTCAAGGCACCAGACCCCGCCTTGTTCCCGACCTGGACCCCAGGAACCGGTGAAGCTGTCGAAGGCGAAAAAGTCATTCGTCGTCGTTCCCGTCAGGGCCGCGTGAGCGTTGAACCCGAAGTCAAAGAGGCCAAGGCCACCACCAGGGAGAGTTCGTCTCCCCAACGGGTGCGCGGCTCCACGAGGCTCGAGGCGAAGCGCCAGCGTCGCCGTGATGGCCGCGACGGTGGTCGCCGACGTCAGAGCGTCACTGAGTCAGAGTTTCAAGCCCGGCGCGAGAGCGTTGACCGGGTCATGGTTGTCCGCGAAACCACCGATCGCACACAGATTGCTGTGGTCGAAGACGGTGTTGTTGTTGAGCACTACGTGGCTCGCTCAGAAGAGTCGAGCTTGATCGGCAATGTCTATCTCGGCCGTGTGCAGAACGTGCTGCCGAGCATGGAGGCGGCCTTCGTCGATATCGGCCGCGGTCGCAACGCGGTGCTCTACTCCGGTGAGGTTGACTGGGAAGCAGCATCGGAGGGTGGAGTATCTGGCCCGCGTCGCATTGAGCTTGCTCTCAAGACTGGTGACAGCGTTCTCGTTCAGGTAACAAAAGACCCCATTGGTCACAAAGGTGCCAGGCTAACGAGCCAGGTCAGCCTGCCCGGTCGATACCTGGTTTATGTGCCAGGTGGTGCGATGAACGGAATTTCTCGGAAGCTTCCTGACACCGAGCGCACCCGGTTGAAGACCATCCTCAAGAAGATTCTTCCTGAGAGCGCTGGCGTCATCGTTCGCACCGCCGCTGAGGGAGCCACCGAAGAGCAGCTCACCACCGATGTGCAGAGACTCCAAGCTCAGTGGGAGGCACTCAGCAAGCAGGTTGAGGGCGCTCAAGCCCCCGAGCTCCTGCATTCTGAGCCCGACCTTCTAGTCAAGATCGTGCGGGATGTCTTTAACGAGGACTTCCAAAAACTCATCATTGCCGGCGGCAATGCCAAGGCCACAATTGAAAAGTATCTCGAACAGGTTGCCCCTGATTTGATTGCTCGAATCGAGGAATACCCGAGCGATGGGGATCCGTTTGTCGAGTACAGAGTGAACGAGGGAATTGCCAAGGCTTTGGATCGCAAGGTCTGGTTGCCAAGCGGTGGATCTCTCGTGATTGACCGCACCGAAGCCATGACCGTTGTTGACGTGAACACCGGCAAGTTCGTCGGCTCTGGCGGAAACCTTGAAGAGACCGTCACCAAGAACAATCTCGAAGCTGCCGAAGAAATCGTTCGCCAGCTTCGACTGAGGGACATCGGTGGAATCATCGTCGTCGACTTCATCGACATGGTTCTGGAGTCCAATCGGGACATGGTTCTGCAACGCCTCATGGAATGCCTCAGCCGCGACCGCACCAAGCACCAGGTCGCTGAGGTGACAAGCCTCGGGCTTGTCCAGATGACCCGGAAGAAGCTCGGTCTTGGGCTGCTGGAAACGTTCAGCGAAGCCTGCGATGTTTGCCAAGGCCGTGGACTGATTGTTCATCACGAGCCTGTCTCTCGCTCACGTTCGAGCGAGGCGCCAGCCTCACGCAAGAAAAAGCCTTCTGGTCCATCGACCCCGGCAGGAGTCACTCACCAGATCACGGATGACGCCCGTCAGGCGATTGCACAGATTGCCAAGAGCACGGTAGGAGTGGGTGCCAAGCCAGCTGAAGGTGACGCGCCGGCAGTGAAAAAGCCACGGCGCTCACGCGCAGGCTCGGTAGACACAGCCGAGGTCCCCAAAATTCTCGACACCGTGCTGGCCGCGCTACCGGAGCCCCCCGCTCCCGGGAAGTCGAAACGCCGACGTCGGGCAACCAGTCAGGATGTTTGAAGCTCTTACTCTGGTGAGCGTGGGTAGCCTCTAGTCATGAGACTGTGGGCGCCACTGGCGGTGCTGGCGACGCTAGTCGCTGTCATTGCTTTTCGCGTCTGGACTAACGAGAATTTGCAGCCCCTCGGCGGTCAACTTCAAGACGTCTTTACCCTCAGCATCAGCCTGCTGATTGAATCGTTGCCGTTCATTGTTCTTGGCATCGGGCTGTCAATCCTTGTTCAGGTCTTTGTCCCCACCTCATGGCTCGTGAGTTGGCTGCCGAAGAACCCCTTTGCCAGGCGGGCGATTGTGTCGCTCTTTGGCATGTTTTTGCCGGTGTGTGAATGCGGGAACGTCCCTCTTGCCAGAGGCCTGATGGGCCGGGGCTATAGCGTCGGGGACTCCGTCACGTTCTTGTTGGCTGCCCCGATTGTCAACCCCATCACGATCATCACGACCCACCAGGCCTTTGGGTTTGACGATGGGATCTTGGTGGCACGGCTCGCGGCAGGTTTCGCCATCGCAAACATGGTGGGGTGGTTGCTCTCTCTCCACCCAGCTCCGGAAACACTGTTGACGACTCGATTCGCGAAGGAATGCAGGGCGCCCTCCACGTCTGCGACCCAGACGCGCCTGTCGCGGGTTGGTTCGCTGTTTGTTTCTGAGTCCACCACTTTGATGCCAGCGCTGATGGTGGGTGCGTTTATCGCCGGTTCCCTGCAGGTGGGGGTTTCCCGAGATGTGCTTGTGGCGCTTGGCACAGACCCGATTATCAGCGTCGTGGCGATGCTGGCCTTGGCGTTTGTCATCTCAGTCTGTGCCAACGTGGACGCCTTCTTCATTTTGCCCTTCGCGCAGACGTTCTTGCCCGGGTCGATCGTCGCCTTCTTGGTGTTCGGCCCGCTGATTGACATCAAGATGGTCGCACTGCTGCGCACCACGTACACAACGAGGACCATTGCGACAATTGCTGGCGTTGTGGCGCTTTCGGCGCTCGCTCTGGGGACGGTGATGAACAGTGTGGCGTAGGTTCCTGGAGTGGCGCGGGGTAATCGCGATCGCTGTGCTGGCTGTTGTCTCGCTGTGGTTGGGCGCTGAGGGTCGGCTGGGTTTCTATATCCACCCCCGCTACAACCTCTTCACGATTGCGATGGCAGCCATTGCGATTGTGCTCTTGGTCATTGCGGTAGCGACGAAGCGCTCTGTCCACCACGATCATGACCACAGCCACCCCGAGGGCCGGCGCGGTCCGCGTCAGCGGCGCCTTGCCCGTGGCGAGACTGTGTCACTGAGCTTCGTTGTGGCTGTCGTTGCAGCGGTTTTGGTCTTGCCTCCGGCAACGCTCAGCAGCGCGACGGCCGATAATCGATCTTCCAACGCCGTTGATGCTCTGGGTACACCCGAGGGGCTCGATGGCGAGGGGGGTCTTGAAATCTATGAGACCCTCACCGTTCGTGACTGGGCCAGTTTGCTCTCGCAGAACCAGAACCCCTCCTACTACCGGGGCAAGCCCGTCAACACCGTGGGGATTGTGACGGCGAGTGAGGGCTCGCCGGATGTCTTTTTGCTCACCCGCTTTGTGGTGACGTGCTGCGCGGTCGACGCTCAGCCGGTCAGTATTCCGGTCTATATGCCGGGATGGCAGGACGAGGTAGCGGTTGATAGCTGGGTTCGCATTGAGGGCGGGTTCCAACCCTCTCCCGCTGGCGTTAGCGGGTCTCCCGTAGTGATCGTTCCCCTTTCAGTCACGGATGAGGAGGTGCCCAATGAGCCTTACCTTTTCTGATCCAGGGGCGCCCTCGTCGAGGAAGCAGTACCGCACCGGTCTTCTTGCTGTCGTCCTCGCGACGTCCTTGATTGCCATTGCCGCTGTGGCGGGAACTCTCACTGAAGGTCCGCGTCTTCGCAGTGCCACAATCGATGAGGCAACCGCCATCCAGGCGTCAGGAGTGGTCTTGGCTTTGCGCAGTGATCGTGCTGTGACAGAAGTGTCCGAGGCGCAAGTCACCATCACCCCGGAGACTCCATTTAGCGTGGAAACCACGGATCTCGATGTTCGGGTGGTCTTTGACCAGCCCCTCCTCGCCGCGACCACCTATCGCGTCAGCGTCAGCTCGGTGGTACCACGAGGTTTTGGCGCCAGTGGAACCTGGGACACCAGTTTCCAGACGCCTGCCGAAGAACTGCTGTTTCTGCGCGCTGCAGGCGAGCAGGACGAACTGGTTCGCCTAGTACTTGATGGCTCTTCGCCCGAGGTGGTCTATCAGGCGCCGGGGATTCAGAGTTTCGCCCGCGTGGGGGTCGTTTACGCGGTGTTGCGCAGTGTTGAGGGTGAGACGTTTCTGGAGCTGGTGGAGCCAAGCTCGGGCGCTGTCGATCGCATTCCAGACACCCCAGGGATAAAGCTGGCCGGGATGGCTCGCTCCGCATGGGGGACGACGTTGGTCCTTACTGTGGATGCCGAACTTCGAGGACGCGCGGGAACTTTCCGCTCTCTAGCGCTTCTTGACACGTTGGGCGCACGGACCCCCGAACTGGTTGAGGGAGCTGATGGCAACCC
>CAYXSU010000003.1:0-6835 GCA_964467805.1 uncultured Microbacteriaceae bacterium | reverse complement strand
TTTCACGAGTTCACGGCCCTTGGTCCAAATGGTGCCGCGTTCCAGCGTGTAGTGGTCCCTGGGGTTGGCGATGGTCCGCCCTACACCGTGGTGACTGAGGAGACCTCGGACACCATTCACACGAGACTGATCGGCAGTCTGCAAGCACCCCAGAGCATCGGGGTGATTGGCCTCTCACCTAATGGCCAATATCTGGTCGCTGAAGTGAACCCCGCCCCGAGCCTCACCGGATTCGCGGGCCTTAGCCCCGACGTTATTCGTCGCGATACGTCGTTGGTGATTTATGACACCCGCGCTCAGGCAATCTTCGCCGAGATTCCTGGTTACACCTTCACCTGGTAACAGGGCCTAGTTGCCGGGGAAGGGCCAATGGTCTATTCTGGACCGCTGGTGCACTTTTTTCAGGGTTTCCTTCCGCACCATCATCGATATCAGTAACAAGGCAGGTTTCATCGTGGTCTATGCAGTTGTGCGCGCTGGCGGGCGTCAAGAAAAGGTAGAGGTCGGTTCGATCATCACGGTCGACCGCGTGTCTGCTGACGCCAAGAACTCCGTGACCCTCGCACCTGTCCTTTATGTGGACGGCTCGAGCGTGACCCACGATAAGAAGGAACTCGACAAGATCACCGTCACCGCCGAGGTTCTCCAGGACCTTCGTGGGCCGAAGATTGTCATCCAGAAGTACAAGAACAAGACTGGCTACAAGAAGCGCCAGGGCTTCCGTTCTGAACTCACCAAGCTCAAGATCACCGGAATTACCAAGAAGTAAGGGACGAGCACATGGCACACAAAAAGGGCGCATCGTCGACCAGGAACGGTCGCGACTCCAACCCCCAGTACCTAGGCGTCAAGCGCTTCGGCGGCCAGATTGTCAAGGCCGGCGAAATCTTGATTCGCCAGCGTGGGACCCACTTCCACCCCGGAGACAACGTCGGTCGCGGCAACGATGACACGCTGTTTGCTCTGGCAGCCGGCGAAGTGAAGTTCGGCACCAAAGGTGGCCGCAAGGTTATCGCGGTAGTCGAGGCCACTTCCTAGAATCCACGTTTTAGGCAGGACTGGGGCGAGCTGCGGCTCGCCCTTTCCGCTTTGTGGCAACTATCCCAATCCCATTGACGAAGGAGGACAACCATGACGAGCTTCGTCGACGATGTTGTTGTTCACCTTCGCGCCGGCCACGGCGGCCACGGTTGCGTGTCTGTGCGCCGGGAGAAGTTCAAGCCACTTGGCGGTCCAGATGGGGGTAATGGTGGCCACGGCGGTGACATCATCCTCGTTGCTGACCCTCAGGTCACCACTCTGTTGGATTATCACCACCGTCCACACCGCACGAGTACTAATGGGTCGCCGGGAATGGGCGATTCACGTCACGGCAAAAGTGGTGAGGACGTGACGCTTCCTGTTCCCGTGGGGACTGTAGTGAAGGACGCGCAGGGCAATTTTCTTGTCGACCTTGATCGCCCTGGGATGACAATCTGCGTTGCACCAGGCGGCCGCGGGGGATTAGGGAACGAGGCTCTCGCCTCCACCGCACGCAAAGCTCCAGGTTTTGCTCTGCTAGGGACTCGTGGCTTTGAGGGTGATATTCAGTTAGAGCTCAAAATCGTCGCCGATGTGGCGCTTGTTGGCTTTCCCAGTGCTGGCAAGTCGAGCTTGATTGCGGCGGTCTCTGCTGCGACCCCCAAGATTGCGGATTACCCCTTCACCACTTTGCACCCGAACCTTGGTGTGGTGGACGCCGGTGGCGTCCGCTTCACTATGGCGGATGTGCCGGGTTTGATTCCAGGCGCCAGCATCGGTAAGGGCCTGGGCCTTGAGTTTCTGCGTCACGTGGAGCGCTGCTCCGTCCTCGTTCACGTGATTGACTGCGCCACCCTCGAGCCAGACCGCGATCCTCTCGGGGACCTGGACCAGATACTCGTTGAGCTCTCGAACTACCCTCTAGAAGCCGACAAGGTTCCTCTTCAGGATCGCCCAGCGTTGGTGGTGTTGAACAAGGTGGATGTCCCCGACGCCCAGGATCTCGCGGCGATGGTTACCCGAGACTTTGAGGCCCGTGGGCTCCGAGTTTTTCCGATCAGCACCGTAAGCAGGGTTGGTCTTGAACCTTTCCTTTATGCGCTCGGCGACCTCGTGAAAGAGCATCGCGCGCGTTTGGCTAAAGAAGCAGAAACACCAGCCCGCATCGTTGTGCGGCCAAAGGCCGTCAACGAAGCACCCTTTGTCGTGGTGATGGAGGGCACGAGCGAGGGGAACCTGTATCGCATCATCGGCGAGAAGCCAGAGCGCTGGGTAGAGCAGACCGACTTCACCAACGACGAAGCGGTCGGGTTCTTAGCTGACCGCCTGATGAAAATTGGAATCGATGAGGCGCTCTTCAAGGCCGGCGCTACCCCCGGAGCGCCCGTCATCATTGGGGCAGGCCAAGGTCAAGTCTTTGATTGGGAGCCAACCCTCTCCAGTGCTGCAGAATTGATGGCGGCTCCACGTGGGACGGACCCCCGCCTCCTCGAGGAGGGCCGACCTACCCGGGCAAAGCGCAAGGCGACTTATCACGAGCGGATGGACGCTAAAGCGAGAGCTCGAGCAGAACTTGACGATGAACGACAGGCAGGAATGTTCTCTGATGACGATGAGTAAAACACTGGCTGAGGCGAAGCGCATCGTGGTGAAGGTGGGCTCATCGTCGATTAGCGGTGAGCGCGAGCACCAGATCACCGGACTCGTTGACGCGCTGGCGGTATGGCGATCCGCGGGCCGCGAGGTTGTCTTGGTGTCCTCTGGCGCCATCGCCATTGGTGCGCCCTTTCTTCAACTCAGCGATCGTCCTCAAGACCTGGCAACACAGCAGGCAGCTGCCGCGGTGGGCCAGGCGCTTCTGATGGCCCGATACCAGGGACTCTTTGAGAAGTATTCGATGATTACTGGCCAAGTGCTATTGACCGTTGGCGATATGGAAAACGACACTCACCGCACCAATGCTCTGCGCACCATGGAACGTCTGTTGGGCCTTGGCATCATCCCGATTGTGAACGAGAACGACACGGTTGCGACCCAAGAGATTCGTTTTGGCGACAACGACCGGTTGGCGGCGATGGTCGCTGAGCTTGTGTCGGCGGATCTACTCGTGCTCTTGAGTGACGTCGATGGTCTCTACACGAAACCTCCGAGTGAGCCAGGGGCCACCAAAATTGAGGTGGTGGCCTTTGGAATGGATCTGGAACAGATTGAACTGGGAGCGGCGCTTGTCAACAGCGTGGGAACAGGTGGTGCTGTGACCAAGGTCAGTGCGGCAAAAATGGCGACCGCCGCCGGTATTCCAACAATTCTTGCTAGCACCGATGCCCTTGCCCGCGTTGTCGCCGGCGAGGTTACCGGTACTTGGTTCGAGGCAGCCGACCTACACTAGAGCCGTGTCTGAATCCACCGAAACGTCTCGTGTAATCGAGGCTCGCTTGCGTGCCACAAAAGCCGCGGCTCGAGTGCTCCAGAGCGCGTCGGCTGAGACGAGAGACAAGGCTCTAGCCGCCATCCAGGTGGGCCTTGTTGCCAAGACCGATGACATTCTTGCGGCCAACGCCGAAGACCTGCGCCGCGGAGCGGCGGAGGGCATGAGCCAGGGTCTCCAGGATCGCCTGCGACTAACCCCGGAGAGAATTCAGGGTCTTGTCGATGCGGTTGAGGCTATTCGCGCCTTGCCAGACCCCATCGGGGATGTGGTGCGGGGGATGACGCTGCCGAACGGCCTGCAGGTGACTCAGGTCCGCGTGCCCTTCGGTGTCGTCGGAGCCATTTATGAAGCCAGGCCCAACGTGACGGTCGATATCACGGCGTTGGCACTCAAGAGCGGGAACGCCGTCGTGTTGCGCGGCGGATCGGCAGCCGAATCCACCAACACCGTGGTCGTTGCCATGATGAATCAGGCCCTCGAGAGTGTCGGTCTTCCGGGTGCCGCAATCGCAAGTGTTGACGATGCGGGTCGCGAAGGAGCGGAAGCGATGATGAGAGCTCGGGGACTCATCGATGTTCTGATTCCTAGGGGTTCCGCAGCACTCATCGAGGCGGTCGTGACGCAGTCACAGGTTCCGGTCATTGAAACGGGATCGGGTGTTGTTCACATTTTTGTTGATGAGAGTGCGGATCTCGATAACGCCCTCGACATTGTCGTGAACGCGAAGGTTCAACGCCCTAGCGTCTGTAACTCGCTGGAAACTCTGCTCGTTCACCGCAGTGTCGCGGATCGTTTCCTTCCGGAAGTGGCCACGGCCCTCGGGAAGCACTCGGTCGTGCTCCATGGCTGTGAAACGACCAGAGCCCTGATAACCGAGGCCAGTGAGGCCACGGAGGCTGACTGGTCTGCGGAGTACCTGGCCCTCGAGCTTGCAATCAAGGTTGTCGACTCCCTCGACGAAGCGCTTGAGCACATTGCCACCTACTCAACCCACCACACCGAATCGATTCTGACGAATGATGTGGGCAACGCCGATCGGTTCCTTGCTCAGGTCGATGCGGCTGTGGTGATGGTGAACGCCTCCACCCGGTTCACCGACGGCGGCGAGTTTGGTTTTGGTGCTGAGGTTGGCATATCCACACAGAAACTGCACGCCAGAGGCCCGATGGGGCTTCCTGAGCTCACCAGCACCAAGTGGCTGGTGCGGGGTTCGGGTCAAGTCCGCGCGTAGGTGGGCACTGAGAGCCCAGAGCCGGTAGATTAGGCCTCAGTTACCACCCGAAAGGATTCTCACTGTGATTGTTCACGATGTTGTTGTTGCCGCAGGTGAGGTTGTAAACGAGCTCCCGTTCCCCTCCTGGGCGTATGGGGTGGCCTTTTTGGTGGGCTTCTTCTTCCTCGGTGCAGTGACGTATTCCTACCGGAATGTCGCTAATCGCCACCGTCACAAGTCAGGCGGAACCGATCACTCTCACGCTGGTCACCACTAAGACACGATGAGTTCCCCACGTCCCCCCCGTATCGGGATCATGGGTGGCACGTTCGACCCCATTCACCACGGTCACTTGGTGGCGGCGAGTGAGGCCCAGGTTGCGCTCGAGCTCGATGAGGTGATCTTTGTTCCGACCGGTCAACCCGCTGATAAGCCAGCAGTCTCTCCTGGTGAGCACCGCTATCTGATGACCGTAATCGCCACGGCATCGAATCCTCGCTTTCGTGTGAGCCGTGTAGATATTGACCGGCCCGGCATTACCTACACGGCCGACACTCTCGATGACATGCGCCGCGAGTTCCCAGACGCCGACCTCTTCTTCATCACCGGCGCGGACGCACTTCAGACCTTTTTGTCCTGGAAGGATGCGGAGAACCTCACCACCAAGGCTCACTTCGTGGGGGTGTCGAGGCCTGGCCATGAGCTTTCCACGGCCGGCCTCCCAGACGGCGGGGTGACCGTGATGGAAGTTCCAGCCCTGGCCATTTCTTCGACTGATTGCAGGACGCGCGTGAAGGCTGGACACCCCGTGTGGTACTTGGTGCCAGATGGAGTAGTCCAGTACATTGCCAAGCATCGTCTATACCGGGGTGACAAGTGACCAACCAGCCAATCGGGCAACCGATGACCAGGCGTGAGCGCCGTGCACTAGAAGAACAAGGCATCCATCCGGCGAGCCCCGAACCAATCCCTGCCTCGGCAAACCCGGCTGCTCCGGTGGCGTCTTCCGAGGCACCTGTACCAGCACCTCCGCTTCCCTCGAGACGTGAACTCCGGTTGCTCCAACAAGGCGGCGCTCCCGTTGACCAGAACCGCGGGCTCGAACCCTCGGTTGCGGCTCCCACCGAAGCACTCATCACCAACCTGGCCCCCGCGCCACCGGCGGCGCCGTTGCCCCCTGTATTCGCAACGCCAGTCAGCTCACCGCCGGCGACGGGAACTACAACCGTCACGCCCTTTAGTGACGCGGTTCCGGTGATTACGCCCTCGCGGACCGTGGGGCAGATTGCTACCACCACGAGTTCGCTCATCATCCCGGAAACGCCAACCATCGACATTGCGGGACCCCTGGGTGACACCGGTGAGGTGGTAGTCACGGGCCAGATTCGTTTGCCTCAGAGCCTCTCGGAGATTGGATCGCTCCCCGCGCTAGTCGAAGACCGCGATGACGATGAGGTGATGGACGCCTACGTCACCGGAGCAATCGCCATGAGCGCCAAGCCGATGCGTGCCTCGCAGGCGGTATCTGGCAAAGGCGATGATTCGGACATTGTCATGGTGCGTCGCGCGCGGTGGGGCACCGCGGCCGTGGTGACATCCCTGGGGGCCGCGGTCTTGGGCTTAGCGGCCGTAGCGTTGTTGATTTTGGCCGTCATGACGGATGTGCTGGGCTAAATGGCAATGACGTGCCAGAGATGACGGCAAGCACCAGCGCGCTGTCAGCCGTTGAGGTAGCAGCACACGCAGCGCTCGACAAACTTGCGACCGATCTTGTTGCGCTGGATGTCTCCGAACAGATGCCTCTGGCGGATGTTTTTCTTATCTGTAGTGCTCGAAACGAGCGCATGGCAATGTCGATTGCCGACGAGATAGAGGAATCGCTGGGCGAGAAGGGCGTCCGGAAGCTGCGTCAGGAAGGTCGCAGCGATGGTCGGTGGATTCTTCTCGATTTTGGCGACCTCATCGTCCACATCTTCCATGAGGAAGAGCGTCTTTACTACCAGCTGGAGCGCCTGTGGCGGGATTGCCCTGTTGTGCCCATACCCAGTGCACACGGGGATGATGCTGGCGCGAAGGCACCCACCGCGCTGTAGTAAGCTGGCTCTCGCTTGCAAAACGGGCCTGTGGCGCAGCTGGTAGCGCACCTGCATGGCATGCAGGGGGTCAGGGGT